>PGYA01000150.1 GCA_002839435.1 Candidatus Riflebacteria bacterium HGW-Riflebacteria-2
CTGTCGCCGACGGTATCGTGGGATGCTATGTGACAGATTTCCCCGATGAAGAGGTCATCAAGACGGACAAGGTCATCGCCATTCCGCATCTGGGAGCCTCCACCGAAGAATCTGAAGAAAACTGCGCCATCATGGCAGCCATGCAGCTCATGGACTTCCTCGAGAACGGGAACATCAAAAATTCGGTCAACTTCCCCGAGTGCTCTCTTGACAGATCGGGCAAACAGCGGCTGACCATCTCGAATCAGAACGCGCCGGGCATGATCGAAAAGATCACGCACTTCATGGCCGACAATAAGATCAACATAGCCGACATGATTAACAAAAGCAGAGGCAATGTCGCCTATAACATCATTGATCTCGACAGCGCTATCAGCGAAGACCTGGTCAAAAAGATCGGATCGACTGAAGGAGTGCTCGGGGTCAGAATGCTTTAAGAATACCTCCGGAGTGTTCTCCATGGATCAAAAAAAGTGCCTGGGCTGACTGTCCAGGCACTTCTTATTAATGCACACACCGTTCTCGTAATCCCTGCGCGCTGCAACTGTTTCTCCCTGCCAATTCACCCGTAGCCGCCTTTTTTACTCTTCCCGCGTAAAGAACGAAACCATCCATTTTATCTTTTATCGGTTTCCGGCTCCGCAGGTTATCGATAGACCGGTGACTACCTTTGCCATTGAAAGCAATTCAAATAATCGCTTCTCCTCCGTCCACGGAAAGTGTGTGGCCCGTGATATAACTGGATGCTTCGGAGGCTAAAAACAAGACGGCGCCTTTTAATTCATCATCACGTCCAAATCGCCTCATTGGAATTCCTTTGATCAAAAGATCGCCACGATCTTCCATTACCCAGGCTGTCATGTCTGTTGGAAACCAGCCTGGCGCGATGGCGTTAACATTGATGTTATGCCTTGCCCATTTGGCGGCAAGGTCCCTGGTCAGAGCAATGACCGCTCCCTTACTTGCCTGGTAGGCCACTGCATCCATCTTTTCCGGCTCGCAACCGATCAGGCCGGTAACCGAAGCGATGTTGATAATCTTGCCGCCTCCCTGTTTGATCATGGCGCGGCCAGCATGCTGACAGCTGAAAAAAGTTCCTTTAACGTTGACGTCCATAACCTTGTCCCATCCTTTAACCGGATAGTCTACTGCGGGTCCGCCCCAACTTGTGCCGGCATTATTGATCAGAATATCGATTCGGCCGAATTCATTTAGAACGGCGTCGACCATATCCTGAATACCGGACTCCCGGGCAACATCGCATTGGAGAGCCATGGTCTTGACACCGCATTCCGTGCGGATCCGTTCGGCGGTTATTTCGCAACGTTCTACCTTACGTGCGGACAGTACGACGTTTGCCCCCGCCTCGGCAAGGGCTG
>PGYA01000151.1 GCA_002839435.1 Candidatus Riflebacteria bacterium HGW-Riflebacteria-2
CGGCCGGTACGTTGAGCGATGATGCCAGCGCAAGCCGTAGACTTACCGGGCCGCGAAAAGTCGAATCATAATTTCCCGGCTGATAAATGCCGCCGGGAATGGCAATATCCAGGGGGGAGTCATCCAGGACGGACGCGGCCGTGAGAATGCGCCGGTCGAGCGCCGTCGCGTAAAGAAACGGTTTGAGGGTTGAGCCGGTTTGCCTTGGCGCCTGAATGCCGTCAACAAAGGTTCCTGCCGACGGTTGGCTGCTGTAACTGACATAAGCCAGGACATCGCCCGTTTTATTATCCAGAACCAGCAGCGCGCCCTGGCTGACGTTCTGGTCAGCAAGCGCGTCCACCTGGCGTGCCAGTTGTTCCGCGGCGAATCTTTGCAGCCGGGCGGAAAGGGTGCATTGCAGATGGGTTCCGGCCGGCTGGTTTTTCAATAGCTGTCTGGCCAGATGCGGCGCCAGATTGGCACGCGGCTTTATGTGATCAATCCCCGGGTAAATTTCCTGAACTTTACCTAGTGCGATTGGCGCCGGTACGGGCCATTGCAGGCGCTGGTTCAGATGAAGCACTCTGGCTTCCAGCGCTTTGACGTTTGCATTGGGCGCACGGATGAGGGAAGCGAGAACCAGCGATTCCGGCTGGTTCAGACCATGAGGATTTTTTCCGAACAAGCCCTGCGACGCGGCGGCGATGCCCGTGTATTCACCACGGAAGGTCACCAGGTTCAGATAGGCTTCCAGAATTTCTTTTTTCGACCAGCGTTTTTCGATCTCGCGGGCCATCAATATTTGCGTTGTTTTTTGCTGCAGTGTCCGCTGCTTTGTTTTGATCGCAGTGTTCTTGTTTAAAAAAGAAGCCAGCTGCATGGTAATCGTGCTTGCTCCGCGCAAACCGGAGCCGGACAAAAATCCCAGCGCCGCCGCGCCGAACGCCTGGTAGTCAACACCGGCGTGGGAATAGAAGCGTTTGTCCTCGGAAAAGATGACGGCTTCTTTCAGAGACGGGGAAATATCGTCAAGCTTTGTCCAGTCCAGTCTCCGCCCCTGTTTGTCGGTGCGCAATTCATACAACAGCTCGCCATGCCGATCCAGAAGCAACGAATCCGACTTGACATGCGCTGTCCGTACTTCTTCAAACGATGGCAGAGCATAAGCATTGTCCGCCGGAAGAATGCCCAAAGCCAAAACCGCAAATAAGTATTTAAACAGATTATTCATCATTAACTTTCAGGACGCCGTCCTGTCAGACTGCATCATAACCAGGTTATGTCATTTCGAACGCAGGGAGAAATCCATGTCCCGAGCGTAGGGAGGGATCTTAAGATTCCTCATCCCACCGATGCGGGATTCGGAATGACATTATTTGCTATTGT
>PGYA01000152.1 GCA_002839435.1 Candidatus Riflebacteria bacterium HGW-Riflebacteria-2
TATGGGAGTAATTATTTACAATGTTTTCCAACACTCTGCCGGAAGCCTCATCCATCCAATGCAGATCGTCCAGGATAATAATGAGCGGCTTAGCTGCTTGTGCTGCTTGTTTGGCGATGTGGCGGATAAAGGTTTCCACCGCGATGAAGAGGTGATTTAGCAGGTCTGTTCCGCTTTGCTTTAAGCGGGGGTCATCCAGCTTTATCTCCAGAAGAAAGGCAATTAAGTTCTTGATGTCGATCAATTCCTGTGTGTCTTGCTCATTCAGGTTGGCAGTAAGCTTTACAAAAGCGGTGTTCAGCTTGCTAAGCTTAATCTCGGGAGCTTCATTCAACTGAATTTGCAGATACACTTCCAGCATTGAACTGAAGAGGTTTAAGGGGGCAGGGCTTATCGCACTGCAAGCGCCATGCAGGAATATTGCAAGCTCTGCATTTGCCCGCTCAAATTCGTAAACCAAGCGCGTTTTGCCCAGTCCTGCTTCTCCTTTTATGTGCACTACCGGGGTTTGGAGAGGGATTGATTGGGTGATAAATGCCTGAAGCTTGGCAAGCTCTGCTTCTCTGCCAATAAAATGGGTACTGTGATTGCGGTGGTGCAGGGAACCTTCGAACTTGGGGGATAGCACAATGAAGCACTCTATCGGCTCATCAAAGCCCTTTACGCTCTTGGCACCCACCGGCTCAAAATTAAAGCTGCGGGTAACTTGTTTCATGGTGGATTGGGGGAGCATAATCCCGTTCACCGGGGCATTGGATTCCATGCGGGAAGCAAGGTTTACCTCCGGTCCATACACGGTAAAATCGCCTTCTCTGTCTGCGCCAACCTTGCCTACTGAAACCATGCCGGTGTTTAGTCCGATTCGCAAACCCAGTTCCACAGCCTCAAAGCCTGCTTGCTTACAAAGCATCTTGTTATACAGCTTCAATTGTTGCTGCATCTTGAGGGCTGCCATAATAGCACGCTCTGTATCCTGCTCACTTGCCTGCTTTGCACCGAAAAGTGCCATGATGCCATCGCCCATGTATTTATCTACAAAGCCGCCATAGTAACTGATGCAGCGGGAGAATATCTTCATCAGCTCATCCATTTTCTTGTGGATGGTCTCGGAATCGAAGAGGTTGGATATGCTGCTAAAGCCCTTTATATCTGCAAAAAGAATGGCTACTTCCCGCAGTTCACCTTCCCGAAGCTGTAGCTTATCGGTGTCGGGACTTAGCTCGGTTTCCAGATCAAAGAAATCCCCGCCAAAAATCAATTCATCATCTATCATAACATTTGCTCCCGCCTATTTGCCCGAATTGTGAATCATCCCTCCAGCACGGCAAAAGCAATGGCGTAATCTTTTTCGTGAGAGAG
>PGYA01000153.1 GCA_002839435.1 Candidatus Riflebacteria bacterium HGW-Riflebacteria-2
CCGCCGCTTATAGCGCCCTTGCCAGTTGTTACAGCAACGTCAGTGCCAGCATTCAAGGTCGTTACTGTTACATCGCCGAGGCCAGAGTTAATATTCGTGCTGCTGCCAGAGCGACCGGTGACCAGGTTAATGCTGCCATTCGGTGTTGATACGAGCAGGTCTCTGGCGGCTTCGGCATTGGTGAGATCGATGTCACCAGAAACGGTGTTGGTTACTGCGATGTCAGCGCCGGCTTTTGTTGTAAGTATATTCTCGATATCGATCAGGCCGTTAACATTGCTGACCGTAGCCCTGTCGCCACTTTCGATGTTCTGAGCGGTAATACCGAGGGTGGCCTCAACGATGGTGGTAAGCGCTGATTTCAGTTTGTCGCTGATGACGATTGTGCCAGCCGAAGTCTTGACAAGAGAATCACCATTGCTGGCGGTTCCTCGGGCAAGGGTGAAGTTGCCGGCATCGGTGTTTACAGTCAGATCATTACCGGCTACGGCATCGGCAATAGCGATATTGCCGGTGCCGGCAGATATTGTCATATCATTAGCAGCAGCGGCGCTGACGATCGTGTGATTACCTGTAACAGAGGTCATAGCAATGTTATTGCCGGCTTCTGCACTGCTAATCGTGGTGTTACCGACAGTCGTGGTCATTGTCAGATCATGCCCGGCAACGGCATTGTTTATCGTAGTGTCACCATTGACAGCAGTCAGGGTCATGTCATTGCCGGCCGTCACTGAAGTCAGGCTGATGTTGCCTTCACCGTCTGTTATAGTCATGTTCTGGCCGGCATTGATAGTTGCGCCGGTTATAGCACCCTTGCCTGCAGCTATATCAACATTGGCGCCAGCGTTCAGAGTAGTCAGGGTCACGTCGCCGAGACCAGAGTTGAGATTTGTGCTGCTGCCTGAGCGACCGGTAGCAAGGTTAATGCTGCCATTCGGTGTCGATACGAGCAGGTCTCTGGCGGCATTTGCATCAGTGATGTCTATGCCACCCGAAACAGTGTTGGTGACTTCAATGTCGGCGCCAACTTTTGTAGTTAGAATGTTCTCAATGTCGATCAGGCCGTTAACGTTCTTAACCCTGGTTTTGTCGCCGCTTTCGATGTTCCGGGCGGTAATGCCGAGGGTGGCTTCAACGATGGTGGTAAGCGCGGATTTAAGCTTGTCGCTGATAACGATTGTGCCAGCTGAAGTCTTGAGCAAAGAATCACCATTGCTGGCGGTTCCGCGGGCAAGAGTGATGTTGCCGGCGCCGGTATTCACAGTCAGATCATTACCGGCTACGGCATCGGTAATAGCAATATTGCCGGTTCCGGCAGATATTGTCATATCATTACCAGCAGCGGCGCTGA
>PGYA01000154.1 GCA_002839435.1 Candidatus Riflebacteria bacterium HGW-Riflebacteria-2
GCGGCGAGGCGAAGCGGAAGTGGTACCAGCTGGAGCAGGCGAAGGTGTCCATGGTGTCGGTCTCGCGACGCCCGGGACCGCCGCAACGCGGACAGGTGGTGCGCACGAAGCTCTCGTCGCGGGCCAGCGGGGAGCGCCCGTCGTCGGTCGGGTGGAAGTCCTCCAGGTCGGGCAGCAGCACGGGCAGCTGGTCGAGGGGCACCGGCACCGACCCGCAGGCGTCGCAGTGCACGATGGGGATGGGTGCGCCCCAGTAGCGCTGCCGGCTGATGAGCCAGTCCCTCAGCTTGAAGTTGACCTTCTTGCGGGCGAGGCCACGCTCGCCCAGCCAGGCGACGACCGCCTCGAAGGCCTCGCGCGGCGCGGCCAGCCCGTTGAGGCGACCGGAGTTCACCATGAAGCCGTCGCCGGTGTAGGCCTCGGACAGCGCACCCTGAGCGCCGCCCGGCGGCGCGATGACCTCGATGATGGGCAGGCCGAACTCGGTCGCGAACTGGAAGTCGCGCTCGTCGTGGGCCGGCACGGCCATGATGGCGCCTGTGCCGTAGCCCATGAGCACGTAGTCGCTGATCCAGATGGGCACCGGCTGGTCGTTCACCGGGTTCACGGCGTAGGCGCCGGTGAACACGCCGGACTTCTCCTTCTCCGTCGAGAGACGCTCGATCTCGCTCTCGCGCCGCGCCTTGTCCTGATAGGCACGCACCGCGTCCGCCCTGTCCGACGTGGTGAGCTCGTCCACCAGGGGGTGCTCCGGCGCCAGCACCATGTACGTGGCACCGAACAGCGTGTCCGGCCGGGTCGTGAACACCGTGAGGACGTCGTCACGACCCGGCAGCGCGAAGTCGACCTCGGCGCCCTCGCTGCGGCCGATCCAGTTGGTCTGCATCAGCTTGATCTGCTCGGGCCAGTCGATGGTCTGCAGGTCGTCCAGCAGCCGCTGCGCGTAGTCGGTGATGCGGAAGTACCACTGCTCCAGGTCGACCTTGGTCACCTCGGTGCCGCAGCGCCAGCAGCGACCCCCCTCGACCTGCTCGTTGGCGAGGATCGTCTTGTCCGTGGGGCACCACCACTGCCGCCCCGTGGCGCGGTACGCGAGGCCGCGCTCGAACAGTAAGAGGAAGAACCACTGCGTCCAGCGGTAGTAATCGGGAGAGCAGCTCGTGACCTCGCGAGACCAGTCGAACGACAGGCCGATGAGGTCCATCTGGCGGTGGTAGTTGGCGATGTTGCGCTCGGTCGTGACCCGGGGGTGCACGCCCATCTTGATGGCGTAGTTTTCGGCCGGCAGGCCGAACGCGTCCCAGCCCATGGGGTGAAGGACGTTGAAGCCCC
>PGYA01000155.1 GCA_002839435.1 Candidatus Riflebacteria bacterium HGW-Riflebacteria-2
AGATTTAATTTTATATTTTTAATACGTGAACTTCTGCACCCTGTTATTATAAGCATCCACTATATAAAAAACATTGCCGGTTATGTAGATGGCTCCCGGGATATCAAACTGCCCGTTTCCCGTACCGGCGCTTCCCCACTTTGAAAGATAATTACCTGAAGAATCAAACTTTTGTATCCTGTTAGTCATATCAGATACATACACAAAACCCCTTGAATCCACCGCAATTCCATAAGGAGTATTAAATTTACCGTTCGTTGAACCCGCGCTTCCCCAGGTTAAAACATGCGTCCCGCCGGCTGTAAATTTGTGCACCCTGTTATTAAATGTATCTGCCACGTAAAAATATTGCGTGGTTGTTTTATTGTCCGGCGCAATAGCGCACGGATTATTAAACTGTCCTGTGCCCGATCCCGCGGTTCCAAACTGGCTCTGCTTTACATTGGACAAATCCATCTTTTTAATCAAATTATTGTCGGTATCAGGCACAAAATAAAAACTATCCGATGTCACGGTTGCCATTGTGCCGCCCCAGGCGCCGTTTGATCCGCCGCCAAAACTTTCAGCGCTTGCTCCGTAATATGTAGGAGTTGTTCCGCCGATTCCAAACTTTTTTATTTTTGTAGAATCCGTTATAAACACAACGTCTTCCCCGGTTCCGGCATAACCGTCTATTCCCTGCGGATTAACAAAAGTGGTTGAATCTCCCCACTGCCTTACATATCCGCCGGCAGTTGTAAACTGCTGAATCCTTTTATTATTCCTGTCGCAAACATAAACATTTGAACCTATAACTGTAATTCCCGCGGGCAGGTTAAACTGCCCATTTCCTGTGCCAGAAGCCCCAAACTGCGAGCTGTACACAGGCACCGCAACAGCGGTCTGGGTTGCAACAGCGGCAACGTGTGTTTGTGTCGCATTTGGTGTATTGCTTGAGGTATGTGTCAGCGTTACGGTATTGGTTATCGTCCTTGTAATTGTCCGGGTGGCTGTGCGTGTGAAAGTGGCAGTGGCAGCCGGAGTCCTTGTGCGGGTTGCCCTGCGGGTGGCTGTACGGGTAGCGGTGCATGTTGACGACGGCGATAAAACCGGCGACGCGGTTTGGGTAATTGTGGCGGAATCGCCGGGCGTTATTGTTATTGTGGCAGTTGCCGTAAGTGTGTCTTCTGCCGCAGGAATCTGCGTGGGTTCAGCCGCCGGCGCTGTAGGATTGTTCTTTTTACATCCAAAAATAAAAACTGTAAATACCATAATTACCCAAATAAATAGTACGCCTTTTTTCATGTTTTCTTCTCCCCTTAATTTTTATGCAGCCGCTTTGCAGGTATT
>PGYA01000019.1:0-69960 GCA_002839435.1 Candidatus Riflebacteria bacterium HGW-Riflebacteria-2
AGCCGGTCTTTTCGCTGACGACTTCGAGCAGAACCGGTTGAACTCGGCTGCTGGCCGGGGTTGGTGCCGCGACCGGTTTAACCGGTGCGACTGGCACGGGCGCTGCAACTGCGGCCGGGCGTGCTGCTGCTGTTGGCTGGACAACCGGCTGGGCATAGACGGGAGCGGGTGCCGCCACCGGCATTTCGGCCCGGGCATAAACCGGCATCTGAGCCTGTGGCGCTGTCATACCCGGCTGCCGCTGCCCGGAAATCAGGGTCATAATAGTTTGCTGGGCGGTTTCCTGCCCTTCGAGGAATCGGCGATGCAGATCAGCGGTCTGTTGCTGCAGCTGTTGAAGCGCAGAAAGGGTTTCACGCGAAAGTCGCAAAGCATCGGCACTGGCAGGAGCTGCCATTGTCGGCTGTGCTGCTGGCTGCTGATACTGTTGATGCGGTGCTGCCGGCTGCACCTGCGTTGTGGCGGCAGCTGGTCTGGCGACTGCTGCCGTTTGAGCTGTGGCTGGCATTTGCGCCGGTGCAGAACTCGCGACTGACAGTTTTGCTGATGCCGGTTTGGTGAGTTCTTCAAGATACTTGACATGGGCAGCTGATTTGTAGTTGGCGCCACACACCGGAAAGGTAAGTTTGGCCTTGCCGGGTGCCGGCTGGCGTGCCAGCCAGTTTTCGCCGTCCTGCCAGAGAGTGATCTGCAGCTTGTGGCCGAGAGCGCTGAGCTGGGCCAGAACGCGGCCGAGATCATTGTAGCCAGAACGCTTACCGGCTGATGCATCGACGGCGATGATGTTGCAATCGCGACCTTCCAGAATGGCTTTGACCAGGCCGGTGATCTTGCCGCCGGGGCCAGCTTCGATAAAGGTTCTTATGCCGTCAGCATACATTTTTTCGATGGTTTCGACAAAGCGCACCTGATTGGCGAGCTGGAATCCCAGCAGCTTTTTGATTTCGGCCGGTTCGGCAGGGTAGGGTGCCGCTGTGGTATTGGCATAGACCGGAGCAGAAGGTTTGTTGATTTTCTGATCGGCGAGAAAGGCATGAAATGGTTCGGCAGCATCAGAGACAAACTTGCTGTGAAAAGCGCCGGCGACATTCAATACCGTAGCGCGCAGTTTGCGGGTTTTGAAGATTTCGCGTGAGCGCTCGATTTCTGAGGTTTTCCCTGAAAGCACGACCTGCTGCGGCGAATTGTGGTTGGCTACGACAAGGTCGAGGTTTTCTTCGGCAATGACTTCTTTGACAAAGGTGCGATCGGCTGCAACGGCAATCATGCCACCGCGGTCGCCGCTTCCCTGAGCCATAAGCTCACCCCGCCGGCGTGACAGCTTTGCCAGAGTTTTGCTGTCAAAGACATTGGCGGCACACAAACCGACCAGTTCACCGTAAGAGTGGCCGGTAAAACCATCAGCGCGCAGGCCAAATGCTTCGAGAGTACGATAATGACCAAGAGCGACAGCTCCGATGGCGGGCTGGGCGATATCAGTCGCACGCAGCTTTTCGTCGTTCATTTTGTCTTTTTCGGCATCATAGGTCGGGCGTGGAAAGACGTAGTCTACCAGATGGTTGCCCTGCTCGTCGAGATTGCCAATGGCACGGTCAGCTTCGATAAAGGCATCGAATGCCTGTTGGCTGCCGCAGACGAGATCGAGGCCCATGCCGGGGTACTGCCCGCCTTGTCCTGGAAAGATAACGCCTACTGGCGATTTATGGCTTCCTGTGGAAAAATACACGCCCGTTGGCAGATTGAAAGAGTCACTCTTTTTGGCTAGATTGCCGGTAATGTCGGTCAAAAGTTTTTCGATATCACTGACCGATTCAATTACAAAGGTAAGACGTGAGTTTTCATCTGCGTTGAAATCACGTCGTGATTCGGCGGCAAAGCGACGCAGTTGAGCGGCATTCTTGCAGTCGCTCAGTTTGGCGAGTTTCTTCTCTATTTCAGACGGTGTTTTGCCAGAAATGGTAACAAGTTCTACTCCGCGCTTCCAGTCGTCGCCCAGCTTGTCGCTGCGGTATTCTGATACCACGACGTGAAAGTTGCTGCCGCCAAAGCCAAGCGCGCTGATTGCCGCAATACGCGGCTTCGCGTCATCGGTTATCCAGGGCCTGATGCGGTCTGGCAGGTAGAACGGGGTCTTGTCGCCGGCCAGGGCATTTGCCGGTTTGGTGACCTTTATGGTTGGCGGAATAACCTTATGGTAAAGCGCAAAAGCAGCCTTGATGATACCGGCAGAACCGGCCGCCGCTTTGGTGTGACCGATCTGCGATTTGATCGAGCCGAGTGCGCACCATGGACGACCACTTTCTGAGACACCATAGACCTCTTTCAGTGATGTAATCTCAATTTCGTCGCCGGCACCGGTGCCAGTTCCATGCGCTTCAATGAGGCTGACGTCCTGCGGCGTGATGCCTGCCATGTCGTAGGCCCGCTGCAGTGATTTCTTCTGGCCTTCGGCACTGGGCGCGTAAATTGCTTTGCCTTTGCCATCACTCGAACTGCCGACGGCATTGATGCAGGCATATATGCGGTCGCCATCGCGCTCGGCGTCAGAAAGGCGCTTGAGCACGACCATGCCGATGCCTTCGCCAAGTATGGTGCCATCATTGTCGATGCTGAAAGGTCTGGCCTGACCGGTCGCTGAAAGCGCCGGAGTCTTGCAGAAGCACATATACATGAAAATGTCGTTGAAGGTATCTATGCCCCCGGTGATAGCCATGTCGGTCTTGCCGGTCCAGAGTTCGAGAGCGGCATGGTTGATGGCGGCGAGCGCGCTGCCGCAGGCGGCATCGACAACGCAGTTGGTGCCGCCGAGATTGAGGCGGTTGGCAATACGGCCGGCAGCGACATTGCCCAGCAGGCCGGGGAAAGAGTTTTCCTGCCAGCCGACATATGCCTTGCTCATGCTTTTGATGACATCTTCAGTGATGTCGGCTGGAATACCGGCATGGCGCATGGCATGCCGCCAGAGCGGATGTCCAAGTCTGGCGCCAAGAGGTATTACCAGCTCAAGCGTGCCGGTCAGCCCAAGAATTACGCTGACGTTGTCGCGATTAAAATCGCGACTGGCACCGTAACCGGCATCAGTTAGCGCGCCCTGGGCGACAACAAGGCTCAACAGCTGGGACGTATCGATAGAGTCTAGGTCGGATGGCGCTATTCCCCATTCGGCCGGATTAAAATCGACCGGGTCGAGAAAACCGCCGGTCGCAGCGTATACGTGGTCAGGACGCTTCTTGTCGGCGTCAAGGTAATCAGAGGCTTTCCAGTGCGTTGGCGGCACTTCGGTTATGGCGTCTACCTTTTCCTTAATGTTGGCCCAGTAGTCTTCAATGGTCTGAGCCTTGGGAAATAGACAGCTCATACCTACGATTGCCAGTGGTTCAAATTTTGGTTCTTTACGCTTCATGCCGACCTTCCTGTATGTTTCAGAATCTAAATAACATCAATTCCGCCGCTCCGGCACTGCTCAGGCCGATTAGAATCCGCTGTGAACCGTTGTTTGCCGGGCGCCAGTAACTTTTCTGTGCCATTTATTTGGGCAACATTGTAACATGTAGCAGCAGATTTTACGAGAATTATTTATACCGTCAGGATTGCTATACAATACGCTCTCAGATATCATAAGGCGAAATCTAGCGGAGTGTACCCTGGAGGATTGATAATGAAGTTTCCTGGCGTGCTTCTTGCTTGCGTTCTGCTCTCTGTTACAGCTTCCGCCCAGACAGAGGTATTCACAACCTCAGATAAATTAACAGAAAGAACAGACCAGAATTCAGCACAAAATTTCGACGAGAACTTTGCAGAGGAACTGCATCCGATTGACCGAGAAGTAAACCGGCTGATGGAGGCCGATGAAAGCACGAATGGCCAGATTCAAGCGCTCGCAAAGGGATACGAACTTTGGGATGCCGAACTTAACAGTGCCTATAAAGAACTCATGCAGGCCTACAGCAACAACGAAAAGCTTAAAGCGACCTTGAAAGAAGCCCAGCTCGCCTGGATCAAATATCGAGACGCCTCTTTCAAGCATTTCGAAGAAGTCTGCACGAGCAAAGACGGCTCGATGTACCGCGTCTTTCTAGCCCATGACCGCATGGACTTCGTCAAATCGAGAGCGCTGGAGCTCAGGGCGATGTACGGTTCGTTCACTGAAACGAACTGAGCCAAACTCACAAACACTTAGCAGCCCTGATACCACACCGCTCCAATCTAACCCTCTGTCACATTTGAATTATAGGATAGAGTTTTTAAGAATTCACACCTGGTAAAAAATCATACCAAGGGCGCAGGCAGGCATCCCAAAAGGGTAAACTTTTTGCACAGGGAGGTGCTTATGTCGAACTGCGCAGGATAGAGCAGTTCGGCCGCGCCAGGCAGCGTTGGCGCAAAGCCATAGCTAGCCAACAATTCTCTTGTCTGGTGAGAGTTGTAGCGTTGGGATCCTGCCGAGAGCCCGGCATAAGCGGTATACCACGCATCGAATTATTGAACTCTTATGTGACAAAGCACTAGTCCTATATCACATAGGAGTTTAAGAATTGCGTTGAGTATATGCCGAGAGCTTGAATGAAAAGCATGTCTTTGTGATGTTGCGCGAAATCAGACTCTCCAAGTTGTTCGTCAAAAAGTTATGGAATTTTAGCGCATTTATGATTAAAATCAATATTTCAGAGGCTTAATTAAAGCATTTCGTTATTTCAAAGGCCTGGAGATGAGTGATGAAAAACAAACTGATTCTTATGCTGCTTTTTGTCGTGCTGAGTTGCGGTTCAGCAGATTGCCAGAATGGCGCAAACCTCAAGCGTGGGTCTGATTTCATCAGAATCTGGCACGATGACGCAGGCATGCCGCACGTTGTTGCCGATGGCCTGTATGGCGCTTTTTATGGTTACGGCTATTGTCTCGGCCGCGACCGCATGTTTCAGCTCGAAGTGCTGCGACGTTCAAGCGCCGGAACCCTCTCAGAAGTCTTCGGGCCCGACTATATAGAAGTCGATTTTATGGCGCGCCGCGACCGTGTCGATCCTGCCGAGATCACAACCGGGCTCGAACAGTCTTCAGCCGATTTCAGGCAGGCCTTAACTGCCTTTACCAACGGAATCAACCGGGCGATAGCTGACGGTCGCAACGGCAGATTCAAGCTCGAGCCAGCTTTTGCCACAGCCGGGATCAATCCTGAGCCGTTCACACTTCTACAGATCGTTGACATTTTCGCTGGTACCATGGCCGCCCGCTATAACGATTTCACCATGGAACTCGACAACCTGCATCTGCTCAACAGCCTCGTGCGCAAATACGGCGCCCGGGCCGCCTCTGAGATTTTCGAAGATGTCGTATTTTATGAAGACCCTGAAATATACACAACTCTCGGCGACATGCCGTTTTTCAAGCCCGGTTTCAGATTCTCGCCAAAAACCAGCCCGGCCAGCACATTTACGGCCCCGACACATTCGCCGACCCTGCAGACGCAAAAGCGCAACCGCCTGCTCAAGGCTCTTGGAGTTCCCGACAAGTCGGGTAGTTATGGAGCCGTGTTCAGTCTGATGCCACGAGGCGAAAAAAAGGCTCTGCTCTACGGTGGCCCGCAGATGGGCTATTTCAAGCCTTCCGCTGTATATGGCATTGGTCTGCATACGCCTGAATTCGACCTTGTTGGCACCACCCCGGTTGGCTACATCGCCCTGATGTTTGCCACCAACCGTAATATCGCTTTCACCTCGACCGCCGGCGTCGGAAACCTCGTCGACCTGCTCTGTCTCAAGGCAGATCCTGATGATCTGAACCAGCTGATCGGTGCTGGCCAGGCTCTGAAAATAAGCCGGAGAACCGAAGAAATCAAGGTTAAAGACCAGCCCAAGCCAATAGTCCGCGAAGTCATCGACACCGATCTCGGCCCGGTCATGGCGGTTGAAGGCGATACCTTTTACGTTAAACAGCGTGCCTGGAAAGGCCGGGTAGTCGAATCCTACGCCGCCTGGTTCGCTTCGACCTTCAGTGACAATCTGCAGGACTGGCTTGCCGCTTCAGACCGCAATTCACTGTCGATCAACTGGCTGGCCGCTGACTGCGAAGGCAATATCGCCTTTGTTCATTGCGGTCTCGGCAAAAGCCGTCGCAGTTTTGGCGACGACCGCCTGCCGGTAAATCAGCCCACATCTTTTGTGACCCCGGAACGACGTCTGGCCGCGATGAACCCGTCTACCGGCTTTTATGCCAACTGGAACTGCCCGCCGGTCAAAGGTTATCGCAACGGGGACCTGCAGACCAACTGGGCCGCTGACCAGCGCAGCCGCTACCTTGCCGACCATATTGCGGTAAACCGCCAGAACTGGTCGCTCGAATATCTCGCCCAGCTCGACCGTGATATTGCATTCACCGATCAGCGCGCCTGGTTTTTCAGAGATCAGCTGCTCTCTCTGATCGACGAAACACGGCTTACACCACTGGCTAAAAAAGCTTTCGCCCGGGTACGTGACTGGAACGAACTGCTGACCGACCAGAACGAAGACGGCCATTATGACGACAAAGGCGCCGGCATTTTCGACCTGTTCTTCAACGCTTTGTATGGCAAAGTGCTGGCCGAAAAGCTCGGCGATTTTGCCTGGATGTCAGGCTCAGATTCAACCTGGACCCAGTCTAACCTGCTTAAAAAAGCGTTGTTCGGCAAAAGCTGGCACGATTATCTCGCCGGCCGCGACGCCCGCGACTTTGTGACTGAAATATTCGAAAACACCGTTAAATCAGCAGCCGGCACCTGCGATAAACTGCCGGACTTTCCGGTAAAACCGATGGAATTCGCGCCTGTAAACCATGTTGGCGCTCCGACCATGAACAGCGTTGCTTCATGCACCCCGTTCATGAACCGCGGCAGCGATATTCAGCTGGTCGAACTGAGCCCTTCCGGCATCAAGATTCTTGGTTGCACGCCGCCAGGCAACGCCGCAACCGGCGTAGCCGCCGAGAACCAGATGCGCGATTTCAAAGCCTTCAAATTCAGCCCCCGCCCGTTGTATCTCAACGAAGTCAAAGCCCTGCGCGGCCGCTACATGGTGATCAAGGCAGAATAAAAATAACGCTCATTCGAAACCGAACCCGATAGCGATTGTAATTGAAGAATTGTTATCGTGGCGCAGACTCTGTTGCCTGGCAAAAATAGACAGTGCGGCAAAAAAGTGCTATTGAGATAATATAGATTATAGATGGAGGGGCGTATGATTGAAGATTTTTCAGGCATTTCCACATACGATCAGGGCATGGTTCCGCTCAACACATGGGATCAAATTCTCGGCAAAATCGTGGCACTTCGTGAAGAGCCCGACACCGAAAAACAGCTCGCGATAATAACGGCCGTGCTGGTTAATATCAGGCTTCTCGACAAGGAAGACAAGATCTACGACCGCCGCGATCTCAAGGAAAACATCGACACCATCTATCAGCGGGTGTTGGAAGAAACCCAGAAGACCCTCCGCAGTAAGACTGAACCTTCGAATGAGTATATCTATTACTTCCGCGAACTGCTGAAAAAATTGCCGATAAAAAGTGGTGGCAGCGATCTGATCGGCGACATAAGAAGCGCCGCCGAATATTTTGAGGAAGGGCGTAACGGTAACGATCCGCTGCTGTCGTTTGCCGGCGATCTGCGCAAAGAAGTGCATAGAAAGCTTTCGCCGCGTATTCTCGAAAAGTACATCAGGCCTTATCTCCAGATGGTAAGGCACAGCAACAGCGAGCCAATGCATAATGCCGGTTACATGGTCGTCGCCAGCCGTTTTGACGCGAAGAGCGAGGACGCGAAGTTCATCGAACTGGCAGAAGAACTCGAAGAAAAGCTTTCCTATCTCTGGGATTACGAAAGTGGCGACATTACTGCCGTCAAAAAGAACCTTGAGAAGCATCTCGACCTCTTCGAAAAGTGTTTTCTGCGCAAGGAAATGCAGACTTTCCTCAATATCAGCACGGCGCAGCACATCAGCAGCACCGATAACCTTGTCGATTGTCTCAAGCGCCTCGCGAGTTTTAAGACCATGCTCAAGAAGTCTTATTTCGAAAAGCGCATCGAGCTGTTTGATTATCTCAACCTCGACCTCGACATCGGGCGCCTCGTCTTTATCTTCACCAATGACCTGACTAACAGCCATTACGAAACTGTAACCTTTGACAACATTAAAAACTGCATTCTGCTGGTCAAAGAACTGATCGTTCTGCTCAGCATCAAGGGCATTCTCGCCGACAAGAGCGACAAGTTCATCAAAGAACTCAACGCCATCTACGCGATGGAAACTGTTGAGATTCTCAAGACCAAACGCCTGTTTCAGAATATTTCGCTCGAGCTGCAGCAGTTCATGAAGACCAATATATTCCTGCGGCTGAGCCAGATGCTCAATAACGTGCTCGAGGCCTATCAGGTGCCGACCTCAAACCTGTCGCCGATCAAGGATCGTTTTTTCAACAATTTCATCAGAACCACTGAGTTTCACGCGGTCAACGAGTTCGTCGAAAAGATCATCATGTTTCTCAACCGCGAACTTGCCAGCAAGAACGCAGAAAACAGCCTTTACGGCAAATATCGCGTCAGCGAAATGCCGGCGGTTAATGGCAACTACGACGACTTTATTGCGACGACCTGGACGCCAACGCCTGATTTGGTGCGGCCTTTCCTCGGCGGCAAGGGCAATGGCATTATCGACATGAAGAGTCTTGGGATCAATATTCCGCCTGCTTTTGTTCTCGGTTTGCCGATCTGTCGTGAAATCGATGACAAGAAAGCCGATCAGAAAGGCTTTCGAGATGCTATTCAAAAATACCTCAGTCAGCTTGAGGAACAAGCCGGCCGCAAGCTGGGCGACGTTTCCGATCCGCTGCTGGTGTCAGTGCGTTCCGGCACCACCATTTCGCTGCCCGGTTCGATGTGTACCATTCTCAATGTCGGGTTGACGCCGGCGATCCGACAGAGTCTCGCAACAAAGTACGGCGAAAGTTTTTCCGGTAATATTTATCTGCGATTTCTCATCAATACTCTGGTGGCCCTCGAAATGCCGGTCAGTCAGGATATTGCTGTCGAGTCGGCCGAACAGACTGTCTTAGAACGTTTGGGCGAAGGCTTTCTCAACGATCCTTTCGAACAGCTGGTGAAGTGTGTCGAACTGGTATTTGCCTCGAGCCGCTCGCAGAACGTTAAGGATTATCTGAAGGAACTGTCGATCGAGCTGGTTTACGGCACGGCTGTAACTATTCAGCAGATGGTGTTTGGCAACAAAAATGCAAGGTGTATGAGCGGAGTGCTTTTTACGCGAAATCCTATTAACGGTGAAGATGAGCTGTTTGGCGAATTTCGCGAAATGACGCAGGGCGAAGATGTCGTTATGGGCAACATCATAACCCGCAATATTGCCAATGTTCCTGATAAGGTCAGGGCTGAACTGGCAAAATACAAAAATATTCTTGAAAGAGAACTAAAACACGAACTCGACATCGAATTCACCGTCGAAGATGATCGCCTCTACCTGTTGCAGACGCGCCGCGCTACTATCAGCACTTACGCCAAACTCGTCGTCGATGTCGATATGATGAAAAACGGCATTATCAGTCTCGATGAATTCAAAACCCGCATCGAAAAAATGTGCGCAACCAATGCTTTTATATCGGTTCCACGAGCGGCCGACGGCGTGCGTGAATGGAAACCGCCGCTGATAGCAGGCGTTCCGATCAATCACGGCATTGCCTGCGGAACTCTCGTGTTGACACTCGAAAAGCTGGAAGAAATCAAGGCGCATCGCGAAAATATCATTTATTTCGCCCAGAATACCAAGCCATCTGATTTCTATATTATGAACAATTCACACGGCATTATAACGGTATATCCCGGCCGCACTTCGCACGCCGCCATTACTTCGATAACGCTTAACAAGCCCTGCGTCGTTGGTTGCTCGACTGCCGTCATCGACCTTGCGCAAAAGACAGTTACCTTCAAGGGCGAAAGCGACATCGTGCTCAAAGAAGGCGAATTGATAACGCTAGACGCCAACGGCGGCTACGTCTATCGCGGAACAGTGCCGCTTTCCAATAGCTTTATCAGAACCCACAACATTCTTGAATCAATCAGAAAGCTGACTTCTCAAGGCGATGCCGCTCGCGAAGTCGATCGCATAATTCACGAGAAAATCGCCGTTCTCGAAAAAGAAACTGGTTTTAAAAAGAAGATCATAACCAGCGTCGGCAAAGATGTGCTTGCCGGCAAGAATGTTCTGGTGCGCCTCGACTTCAATGTCCCGTTGTCGAAGGGCAAGATAACCGACACCAACCGCATCGATGCAGCGATGCCGACGATAAGATATCTGCTGGAACATGGCGCCACGCCGATTCTCTGCTCGCATCTCGGCGAACCAGACAAACAGGAGAAGAAAGGCAAGTCGCGCGAGGAAATCTATAACGAATACAGTCTGCGGCCGGTTGCCGAATATCTGCACCAGCATTTCGCCAATGTCGTCTTTCATGAGAAGAGCGTTGCTTCATCTGGGGTGTTGATCAAGAAAGAAGACATCGTTAAAGGCAGTCTGAACATTATCGAGAACCTGCGCTATGCCATAGGCGAAAAAGAAAATGACGCGTTCTTCGCGCGTGGTCTCGCTGGCTTGTCAGACGGGATCTACGTCAATGACGCCTTCGGCACCTGTCATCGCAGCCACGCTTCAATAACCGGTGTCACCCGTCATGTCAAAATGAAAATGGCCGGGATACTCGTCGAAAAGGAACTCAAATACCTTGGCGGCGCTGTCAGCGAACCGAAGCGTCCCTTTGTCGGTATTACCGGTGGCTCGAAGATTTCGACTAAACTCGGCATTATCGAATCACTGCTGCAGACAATAGACCAGTTGATTGTCGGCGGGGGTATTGGCTATACTCTGCTTAAAGCTACCGGCTTCGATGTACAGAAGTCGCTGGTCGAAGAATCCATGCTCGAAACCGCAAAAAAACTCATGGAAAAATACGGCGACAAAATCGTTCTGCCGCGCGACTTCGTGACTACCGACAAATTTGATTTTGCCAACCTTTGCGTCGGCAACCTTGAACGCAACGTTAAAACCATCAAAGAAGACTGGGAATCGTTCGACCTCGGGGAAGAATCGATCAATCACGCAATCGGCATTCTCGATAAAGCTCAGACCATCCTCTGGAACGGCCCGATCGGTGCCTTTGAAATCAAAGAAGGGTCATACGGCACGATCAAGCTGTCGCATGAACTGGCGCGCATCGCCGGCGAAGGCAAAGCTGTAATCATCGGTGGCGGTGATTCGGCGGCGGCGGTCAAAATGGCCGGCGTAGCCGAAAGAATGACACACGTTTCGACCGGTGGCGGCGCCAGCCTCGAGTTTCTCGAGCGCCTGACCCTTCCCGGCATCTCAGCTCTCGATTCAGAATAAGCCGGATCAGGCAACAGAATCGAAGGAAATTTTTTCGCTGTTCTCGGAATCGTAGACTTCGGGGTTGAATTTGCCTTCGGATTTGGCGATCAGTATTGTGCAGACCGCGTCACCGGTTATGTTTACGACGGTGCGTGTCATGTCGAGCAGGCGATCGACACCGATGATCAGTGCTATGCCTTCGACCGGCAGGTTAACTGACTCGAGAACCATCGACAGGGTGATCATGCCGACGCCGGGCACGCCGGCTGTGCCGATCGAGGCCATGGTTGCCGTCAGAATGACGATGAGAAAAGATTCGAGCGAAAGCGGTATTCCGTATACCTGGGCGATAAAGACCACAGCGACACCCTGCATTATCGCGGTGCCGTCCATGTTGATGGTTGCTCCGAGCGGCATGGTGAAAGAAGCGATGCTGTTGGCGACGCCGCAGCGGGTTTCGACGGTTTCAATCGATATCGGCAGGGTGCCGTTACTGCTGGCTGTCGAAAAGCCAACGCTCATTGCCAGCAGATAGTTGCGAAAAAATTTCAAAGGTTTCAGTCTGCCGATCACTCTGAGCGCTCCCATGTAAACAAGGCACATGTGCAGCAGCAGCGCTGCAATAACCGTCAGCACATATTTTATCAGCGGCAGCATGGCATCGAGTCCGGTTGTTGAAAAGGTTTTTGCAATCAGCGCAAAGACACCGTATGGCGCCAGATGCATGAGCAGCATTACCATTTTCATGACTACGGCATTGGCAGACTCACAGAAGTCAATTACCGGCCGCGCCCGGGCACCGACCAGCGTGGCGCTGACACCCGACAATAAGGCGAAAAAAATGATCTGCAGCATGTTCCCTTCGGCCATGGCAGCTACCGGGTTGATCGGAATGATATTCTGCAGCGTCTGCACCAGAGACTGGCGTTGCGCGATCGTTGGCTCGAACTTTGACAGTTCGGCCATGTCGAGCCCCTGACCCGGTTGAACTATCGTAGAAACCAGCAGTGCCAGCGAGATTGCGATGGCCGTTGTGATCAGATAGAAGGCCAGCGTTTTGCCGCCGATGCGCCCGATACGGGCTACGTCGCCCAGGTTGGTGACACCACAGAACAGGGAAACAAAAACCAGCGGCACGACCAGCATGCGTATCGAGTTGATGAACAAACCACCGACCAGGTCGAAAAGGCTGGTGAGACCGGTGAATAACGACCCCTGATGATCAGGAAGATAAGACATCGCTATGCCCGCAAGCACTCCAAGAGCGAGCCCGCTTAAAATACGCAAGGTAAGAGATTTTTTATTCTGCATTATGTATACCCGCCAATAAAATTACAGCAGCAAATTTAACACTTAACCCCTGCTTTTGCCTACAAAATATCTGGTGCTTCGGCAATTCTACGTGAAAAACATGCCTGGATCCTGTGACTTTCTTCTTCGCCAAGGCTTCGAAGAACAGGGCGCGCAGGATCAAAGTCTTGCTGCTTCTGTCATTCTGCTCGAGCGTAGCGAAGTTGCAGAATCCATGTCTAGTGGTCTGTCACATATGAATTTATGTTTCAAAATCGTCATTGCGAGGAGCGTAGCGACGAAGCAATCCTTCTGTCTGTGAGATTGCTTCGCTTCGCTCGCAATGACGATAACGCCAAGATTCAATGTTGACAGAGGACTAGAGTGCATCTAATCGCGTATCTGTTCAGTGAAACTTTTTTAAATGTTGGTGGTAGTATATGGAGAAAGAAATTCAAGGAGACAAAACTATGTCTTTTAACCGCCGGTCGAGTTTTATCAGTCTGGTTCTGGTTTGTCTGCTTATCGTTGCCTGTCTGCCTGGTTTTGCCGAGTCGGTTAATCCCTTTGCGATAGGTGACCAGTTAAAGCTCAAACAGAGTGGCGCCGGCACGACGGCCTCAGCTTCGGCCAGAATCGCTTTCTTTGACGGATCGGACAAGCCGGCCAGAGTAGCGGTCTTGAGCGACCTGCATGTCAGAGGCGACAACCAGAAAATGCTGGACGCTGCGGTAAAAGCGGTTAACAAGCTGCCTGATGTCGATGCCGTTGCGATAACCGGCGATCTCTGCAAAAAAATCGGTTCGCCGGCTGAGTATTCAGATATGATCAAAGTTGTCAGCCGCTTCAAGATGCCGATTTACGCAACCCCCGGCAACCATGACATAATTTATCGTGACCACTTTGGCGCTGAAGGCAAGAAACTGCGCACATCACCGACCGAGCGCAAGGCCAAGCTCGAACGCTTCAGAAAAGCGCTCAAACTTAAAAAACTGCGTTTTACCCGCAAAATGGGCGGCCATCTACTGGTTTTTCTGCCCAACGACGACCCGAAGGGCAAGCATCTGGTTACTCTCTCTACCGCAACACTCAACTTTTTAAAAGATACGCTCAAAAAGAACCCTGATGTGCCTACAATTGTATTCTGCCATGCGCCACTTGCCGGTAGTTACGTCAAACCCCGCAAACTCGGTTTCTACAATTCCAACGCCCAGCCGCATGCCAGGATCAGTGCCATACTCAAAAAACACCCCCAGGTTTTTCTCTGGGTTTCTGGCCACCTGCATATCGGCCCATCTTCACCTGAATATCATAACAAAGCCAATAAGGTCGGTAATGTTACAGTGATTCACACGCCGGCTATTACCCCTAATTCTTCCTGGATGCGCGTGCTCGACCTTTCCCCGGCCAGAGCCAAAGTCAGAACTTACAATGCCAAAACCGGAAAATACACGAAGAAATTCGAAAGAGTCTTTAAGCACAAAGTCAGCAAAGATGACAAAGATAAAAAGGATGACAAAAGCAATAACGACGATAAAGACAAGAATGATGACAAAGATGACGCTGACGACGACGATAACGACATCGTGATAGAACCTGAAGACGATGACATTGAAGAAGGTGAATCCGATATCGGCGAAGACGACCCCACTGTCGATTATGGTTCAGACGACGACGCAAACGATGCAGACAGCGATGAAGAAGATTCAGACAGCAATTCCGACGAGGTGGCTGAATCCGATAGCGATCAGACTTCTTCCTCTGAAGCCTCATCTGCAGCTGAGAACGCCAAAGAAGTAATCAAGGACCTGATCAGAGTCATCACCGATTTCTTAAAAGGCATCTGGAACGGCATCCTCAAAATCCTCAATGTTTGACATGAAAAAATTACTATTTGTCGTTCTATTTACAATTCTGCTGATTCCGACTTTTCTGTGCGCAGAAGTGAATGAAGATATTCTTGTCGTAACTGCGCCGTCGGGTGCTACTCTGCGCGAAACTCCCGATACAAAAGCGGCAAAGCTTGGCCGGATTCCATATTTGACCGAGGTTAAGCGCACCGAATGGAGCGACAACAATTCGACGGCCGAAGGTGTCACCGCCTGCTGGTTCAAAGTTTCCTGGCATGGAAAAGAAGGCTGGGTTTTCGCAGCTCTGCTTGGCTCGAACCCCAAAGAAATCGCGCTGATTAAAGCATCAGAAGGAAAAGCCCGCCGCGAAATGCACCGACTCTGGCTCACTACCGATGATGGCAAACAGTTAGAACTGGTCGATAAACCGGTATATGGCGAAGAAAACATGCATTTCGTTTTCTGCGGCGCCATGGCTGATCAGCCATTTTACATTGTCAGGCAGATTGGCTGGGAATGGGAGCACTATCTGCTGATCAACCGCTGTGACGGGCGGCAGCAGATACTGGATGCCGTGCCGGTTTTCAGTCCTGACAGCAAACGTTTCGTTACTGCTAACCTGGATCTCGCGGCCGGTTATAACGAAAATCGCATGCAGATTTTCAGATACGAAGACGGAATGGGCGTGCTCGAATGGTCAGAAGAGCCGACCGAGTGGGGCCCTGATAAACCTGTATGGGAATCCGACACCCGCATCAAATTTAACAAAACTGTGCTTTCCGGTGACTACGAAGAAGCTTTCGTTGAATTCGACAAAGCAGCAAACACCTGGCGCCTCGTTGACTGATCTGTATCGCTGTGAAAATTTGCAGAATGGGCGAAGAAGTCTTACAATCTAATTCATAGTTATGCACTCTGAAAACTCTGAATTTATTAGCGATACCAATGAAACACGCGACAAAGCACAGTCTGGTGCGGCCGATACTGTCGCATATTCTTTGCCGGTTCAGCCGACGCATGAATATCGGGCGACAGAAGAAGATCTTTTTTATTTCAGGAAATGGTTCAATGACTATGTTGCGACCTTCGCCTCTGAAGACACTTTAATTCAAATAAACATCGATCTCAAACGCGACCATACCCTGCGTGTATGCCGTGCCTCACAGGAAATTGGCCACGATCTGAATCTTTCGCAGAATGACCTGCGCCTGGCCGAGATTGCCGCTCTGTTTCACGATATCGGCAGGTTCGAGCAGTTCTCCCGGCATCGCACTTTTTCAGACAAGCGATCCTTTAACCATGCTGCTTTCGGGGTGGGAGTGCTGCTTAAAGATAATGTTCTCAGCCGTCTCGGTATCTATGAGCAGGAACTCATCATCAAATGCATTTCAAACCATAACAAACTTATCCTGCCGGATGAGAATGACGAAAGTGTGTGCCTGCATTCGCGTCTGCTGCGCGATGCCGATAAACTCGACATCTGGTGGGTAGTTACCGATTATTATAGCCAGCGCGCCACCGGAAATATCAATCCTGGCCTCGAACTCGACCAACCCGATACGCCCGGTATTTCGCCGGCGGTTTTCGAAAGTATCATGAATGGCGAAACCGTTCTTTTCGCCAATTTGAAGAACCTAAACGATTTCAAGCTGCTGCAGGTTGGCTGGGTCTTCGACGTCAATTTCGCGCCAACCCTGCGCCGCCTCAAAGAACGCGGCTATCTTGACATCATTCGCTCATATCTTCCCGCCAGCGATGAGGTTGAGGAGTTGTTCGTCTGCGTGAACAACTACATCGAGCAACGCGTGAACACCGCTTAAATACAGCGTTCTTAGAACTCAACTATCCAGACATACTTGCGATAATATTTGTCTTGAGTATTTTTGGCGATGGCAAACAGGGTTGCCAGATTTTTCCCGGCGAATGGATCGAGAAGCAGCTCATTTTTATTGGTTAAAGTGACTTTTTTCGGCTTATGCTCACCGCTGCTTGGCCCGGTGCCCGGGAATATGTAGAATTCAAGATGCTCGGGCCGGCGATTTTCGGCGAAGTTGACATACAGGGTGTGAAGCCCGGCCAGGTGTATTCTCAGATGCGGAAACTCGCAGGTATGAAACGTGTCATCGGCATAAGGCCCGCGCACTTTGAGATTTTCTGTCACATCCTGACTGAAATAAACCGCATTCGCGGCGAAATTGAGGCAGTCATTTCTATCAAGAGCCAGCCACATCAGCTTATTTGCCAGCTTATCCATTCTGCTAGCGAGAGTGAAGCTAAGATCGCTCTCCTCGCATTCATAAAACTCATTTTGCAGCCTGACAAAACCGGCATACAGGCTCTCGGCAGCATAAATTGAGGTAAGCCCGAATATCAGGACAAGAATAAGGACGGCGGCAGAGATTTTTTTCATGGTTCCTCCATGGCAAATTCTAACAGTCATTATATATCCTACCGAAGCCGATTTAAAGGGCATTGCATATTTTACTGAGAAGTGAAATAATATTTACAATCAAAGTCACGGAGCGATATAAAAAATGCATGACAGTGAATTTCTCGAACAGGTAGAAAAAGCATATCAGCTGCGCAGTAAAAGCCCGATCAGAGCCCCTGGCATTCCGATAGGCGTCGCCATGGTCAATCTCGGCCTCGATAAACTCGGACAGGTCAAAAAACTCGGTGTCGTGGCAGAGGCAAAAGCCTGCCTGACCGACGCGATTCAGGCGACAACCGGCTGCACCGTCGGCAACAAGTACCTTATCATTCATGACAATATCGGCCGTTACGCGCTTACTGTCTATGACCGCACCGATGGCCGCGGTGTCAGGGTCTACGTCGATCTCAAAAAAATCGATGCAAAAAAGACGCCTGAGCTGCATAAATTCTTTCTGCGGAAAAGGGCCCCGGAAGTCCGCACCGACATGGATGCCCGGGCAGCTTCGGCCAAGCTGGTTACAGAAGAATTCATGGCCTGCGGTCGCAATATCTTCAGCTGGCAGTGGGTGCGCGTCAAGAATCTCGAAAAAGAAGAGATTCTTCCGGTCAAGGTCTGCCCCGGCTGCGGCGAATCATTCACCAGTGCCGAACGCGACTCACAATACTGCATCGTCTGCGCTAAAGAATTCGACTACTACATGTCTGAGCAGTAACCCCTAAACAACATTTTCATACATTATCGTGTGCGTAATCGTTCTCGTAACCGCTTCAGGCTGTTTTTTCACGAAATGCCTGTTTCACATGCTCAATAATCAAGCTTAATAAAAGTGGCTGTAGAGCATGCCGATGCCGGATGCGAAGGCGCCGAATTCGCTGCGCAGTTCGAGGCCGGTCGGCCGCAAGGCAGTGCTGCGACCTGTATTGAACCAGGCGAAAAAGCTGATGTCTGATTCATCTGAAGTGTTGATTCTCCAGACCGGCTGCCAGAGCGTTGAGTTATCGACAAGATTGATCATTGCATTGATGTTGACGCTGCTCAACGGCCCGATATCGCGGTTCGAGCTGACAATCAGATAATCAGAAGCCGCCAGCTTCATCCACCCCTGCCGGAACGGCTTGCTGGCATAAGCCTGTGTCAGATCGCCAGTTTTGCGGGCACCAAAATCCTGATGCAGGCAGGCGATACCGGCCCGCCAGTGCTTCGCGATGCTCTTTTCGAAGCCGATGCTCCAGGAACCAGCCAGATCATTTGAAAACCCGCCGAGATGGGTGCCATCAGATGAGTTGCGTTCGAACAGGGCGGCTTCGCCCCAGATGTTGATGCGGCGGCGTTCACCTTCCCAGCCGAGGCCGACGAAATTGCGCCGGCGAAAGCGCCCGGCGAGAGCTTCGACATCAAAACCCGAAAAGGTATCGCGGTAGCGCCCGATAACGGCAGAATCTTCAGAAGCGCGAGCGGCGGCAGCGATCAGTTCCATTTCGCCGGTGGTTCCGGCTATTTTTCTGATGCGCAGAGCATCGATGCCCGCTTTGTAAGAGCTGTCGAGATATCCGGGATTAAATGGTGCCAGCACATCGAGTACCGGCACGAAATGGCTGGTGCCAAAGCTTACCGGCTGTCGGCCCAGCTGAATATCGAGTTCGCCGGCGGTGAAGGCGATTTCGCAGCGTTCGAGTTCTGAACCAGACTGCCATCTGTCAGTATACGCATGTTTCGTGTCGGTCTTGAAGGCCTTGAAGCCAGATCTGCTGCCGGCAACCTGCCAGCCTGCCGAAATGGCATTCTGCTGCTCGCGCGTACTATACTGCGAAGTCAGCTCAAGTTCTATTTTAAGCCGGTATCTGTCACTGCGACGATGATGGATGACGCGCGTCAGTGACTGCAGGGCATATTCGTTGCCGGGCAGCAGTCCGGCGCTTTCGAAGGCCTGCGGGTAATCAGAAAAATTGGCGATCTGCCGTGTCGCAAAATTAAAGTCATCAGCGGCGGGGCAGGTGGAGGCGAAAACAATGCACAGCAGCAAAGCGACGAATGTGTGCTTAAAAACTGTCATTGCGAGGAGCGTAGCGACGAAGCAATCTCTCTGACAATGGGATTGCTTCGTCGGGCTGACGACCTCCTCGCAATGACAGTAAACCCTATAACTTGTATGTGACAGATCACTACTGCTGTTTTTTGACATCATCACTGATTTTGCCATCGCGCATCGAGATTACCCGCTGCGCTATATTTATGACCTTACTGTCGTGCGAACTGAACAGAAAAGTCACCTTTTGTTCGAGATTAAGGCGGTGCATAAGATTGAGCAGTGTTACTGCGCTCTCTGAATCAAGATTAGCGGTTGGTTCGTCGGCGAGAATAATAGACGGTCGCCCGATAATGGCGCGCGCAACCGCCACCCGCTGCTGCTGGCCGCCGCTGAGTTCGCCGGGGCGTCGATGTGCCAGATCGCTCAAACCAAGCTCTTCAAACAGCGGCATGATGCGCCCTGCATGCTCCGAATCAGGAACCCCCTGAATCTGCAGAATGAACTGCACGTTTTCGTAAGCACTCAAAACCGGCACCAGATTGTAAGCCTGAAAAATGAAACCTATCTTGAAAAGCCGCGCTCGTGTCAGTTCATCGTCGCTTTTATCGTTGAGCAGCTCGCCGTCAAGGTGCACGCTGCCATTCGTCGGTCGGTCAAGGCCGCCGATCAGGTTAAGCAGCGTCGTCTTGCCACTGCCTGAGGGCCCGGCGAGAACCGCGAATTCGCCCGCTTCGATACTCAGGCTGACGCCGTTTACCGCCTTAACTTCGGTTGCACCGCTTTCATATACACGTTTCAGATCTGTAGTTGATACTATACTCATGTTATTTCCTCAATGATGGCGCATGGCTTCGGCCGGGGCCGCGCGCAGAGCCTTTTTAACCGGGTAGATGGCGGCAAGAATGACAACAACGACCATACCCGCTGCCAGACCGAGCATCCAGCCCCATTCCCAGGTGCTGTTGATTTTCATGCTGACCAGCATGCCGGCAACTTCTGCCTCGCCGAACATGCTCGAAAAATCCAGGCCATAATGCCAGCTGTAAAGACTCAACAATATTGTAAACAGCAGTCCTGCCAGGGCACCGATAATGCCCAGCAATGCCGCCTCGAAAAATATCAGACGACCGATACGGCGGCGGTCAAGACCGATGGCCCGCAACAGGCCGAATTCGCGGGTTCTTTCGAGTATGCTCATCAACAGCAGGTTTACAGTGCCGATTGTCACCAGCACATAAAGCAGAAAGATCATGAACTTGAACTGGGCGCTGTCCATTTTGATAGCATCGGCAATCTGCTTTGAGGTTACTTCCCAGGAAAAGACCGCGATATCCTTATGCCCGGCAAAGACTTTCGCAAGTTGTGCCAGCTGTTCGGGCAGCTTGTCGCGGTCAGCCAGCAGAATGGCAATTTCGTGCAGGGCGTCACTGTTGCCGAGTGCTGTTGCCAGCGAATGGCGGTTAACAAATATGGTGGCACTGTCAAGCTGAGTGACACCGCTTTTAAAAATGCCGCCGACCCGATATAGTTTCGAATTGATTTCACCTGACAGATCCTGAAACATTACCACCAGCTTTTTGCCGACATCGATACGCAGGTTTTCGGCCAGCCGTTTGCCGATATAAGCGAGATTCTGGGTGTCAGAAGCCGGTATCTGACCGCTTATGGTTTTCGTGTCCTGCAGCAGCGGGTTACTTGCGCGTTCGCGCTCAAAATCGACTCCCAGAATCATGACGGCCCGGTTGTCACGGCTGCTGCGGGCCAGCGCCGAAATATACAGGCGCGGCAGCACTCTGACGATACCCTCGCGATTTTTCAGCAGCGACATTGCCGGTTCGCCCGAAAAGACCAGCTCATTCAGCCGTTCCTGTGGGTAATTGGGGTGATGCAGGCTGAGATGTCCGCTGCCCATGCGCGCGGCATCTTCGATCATCTTTTCATACGAACCGCAGGCGACATTCTGCATCCAGGCAACAAAGGCGAGACTGCCCGAAATAACTGCCAGCAGCACGAGCGTGCGCGTGCGGTTACGCCAGAGGTTTCGCCATGCGAGTTTAAGCCACAGCATAGTCAACCCTCCCGCAGTGCTTCAACCGGCTTAAGCCGGTAGAGTCGCCAGGTCGGCAGTGCGGCTACCGCGAAGCCAAGCAGAATCATGGCCAGCAGCGGCAGCAGATTCGACAATAAGCTTGGTACACAGAACAGAATTGGCTGAATCGACGACCCACCCCAGGTGATGCTTTCCATCCAGCGGCTGAGATCTATCGGATAATAAAAGAGAACAAGATTGACACAGGCTCCGATTGCCGTGCCGATCAGACCTGACGCCGTTGCCATGACAATGCTTTCGCACAGTATCAACATTGCCAGCAGCCCGCGTGTCAGGCCGATCGCCTGCATTACCGCGAACTCATGCATGCGTTCGAGAAAGGCCATATACATGGTATTGAAGGTGATCAGCGCCATGGCGGCATAATAAATGGCGACAGTGAACAGCTGTACTCCCAGCCAGATCTTCAGGATATCAGCAATCTGTGGGAATATGCTCTGCCACGGCGTTGCTTCGAGCCCTTTCTGGCCGCTATTTATCTGGCTTGCGATTTCTTCGGCCTGCATCGGATTGCGCAGAAAAAGTCGATGACTGTGCACGCGGTCTTCGAGTGCCAGCAGTTGCTGCGCTGCCTTTAGGTTCATGATAGCGAGGCTGGAATCTCGCATATTTTCGCCGGACGAAAAAATACCTTTTACCAGAAGGATCTCAGAAGCGATCGAGCCGTCGGCGGCACTGCTGAAGAAGATTACCTCACTGCCGATGGTTGCTCTGATTTTGCGGGCCAGGCCCTGGCCAAGCAGAATTTCGCGCTCCTGCCCACTCAGAAAATTGCCGGTAACCATATCATTGGCCAGTTTGCTGTTGGCCAGCTCAGCCTGGTAATCGACTGCGATAATCTGCGAAGGTTGCGTGCGGTTGTCATTGCCGGTTCCGCAGCTGAGAAGGGCATAAGCCTGCAAGCGTGGGCATACACCCTTGATTTCGGGTTTCAGCGACGCCGGAATCTGGCTTGATATAGCTTCGGAGCAAGCGTCTTCCAGAGTGGGATTGGCGTAGTAACCGGGCAGTGCAATAAAGACATGTCCGTTTTCTTTTTCAGTTGCGTTGTTGATCAGGCTCCACAAAAAACCATCATAATAGCCCAGCGAAAAAACCAGCATGGCACAGGCGAAGATCATGGCGCCCATGGTCAGTTGAGTGCGCCGTCGGTTACGCCAGAGGTTGCGCCAGGCAATGCGAAAGATCATCATCAGCGGTTTCTCAAGCTTTTCAAAGAAAACAGGTCGCGCGGCAGTTCAACCGAAAAATCAATTTCGAGATAATGCATCTCGGTGAATTCTTCGGGTTTGTCTTCGGGCACGATGCGCGCAATCATTGGCAACCAGCGCTGCTCGATCTGTTTGAATTCCGAAAACACCATGCTACGCACTTTTACGTTATCCTCGTCGTAATATTCAACAAGAAGCGGGGTCAGACTCGCCGTATCGATTTTGTAGACGATTTTGCCCCAGACGACAGCGGCTTCTGGAAAAGGCATGCCGGTGATGGTCACTTCGTTGTCTTTTTGCGCGGTAATTGCGAGCTGGTAGAGCTTATCGATCTTGTTTTCCTTTACCAGGTCGTCGTTGGTGAGATGGCTGCCCATCCAGCTGTCGCCCATCAGACTGGACGGAATCTTGATCATGCGGTCGATGCGCGAAATATAGTTCCAGATGTCGTCATCGACTTTGAGCGTGCAGGTGCCGCGTTCTTTGACCGGTGCCAGTATGCGGGTCAACAGCTTTTCGCGGCCTTCCGACCACATTTCGAGCTCAAGTGTGCGGTTCCAGCTGCGGGTTTGGATGTGCATGCGCATCTTGCCATGCGAACGGTCGCCCTGATACTGCGTCTCGACCGCACGAACCAGCGCCACGGCATCGAGATCGCCTGTTCCACTCGCTACTTTTGCCGCTTCCTCGCCACTAAGCGACGTCGAAAGCATGACCAGTGCAAAAATCAGAATCCTCAGCATAGTGTCTCCGCCCGTCTGTAATTTAACAGACCTTCTGAATTTCTAAATATTATAACACAACAGAATAATAGAATATTAATGGCAAATGGTTCTTTGGAAGAGTTATCCGCCGATTAAAGGATTCTCGCAGATTACCGTAAACTATCTGCGCAATCTGCTATATAAATAGCATCCCGTCTGTTGCCCGAAGCTTTTGGCGTAACAAACAAAAGTATGATTACAGAATGAATGATGCAGAAAGTTGGTGAATGTCTTAGAATGTAGTGAAGTCTTAACCTGGCTGGCGAAGGAATATATATGAAAAAAATTGCTCTGGCTCTAATTTTTATCTGTTTTGGCATCGGGATGTTGTTTGCCGAACCTGAAAAGAACTTTATCAAGGTCGGCGGGGCACTTGAAATGCGCGAAAACAAAGCCGGCATAGCTATTTCGACGTCGATGCCAGGCTATACCGGAAACAGTGAAATCGCTGGTCTCGAGCTCGGCGAAGGCGACCACAGCATTTCAATGTCGTTCAAAAATATGGATGCCCGCGAGATAATCAGAATTCTCGGCAGAACGGCAAAATTCAATATTGTCACCTGCCGAAGCGTCACCGGCAAAATCGAGCAGGTCAACATGAAAGACGTAGAGTGGCCGGTTGCGCTGGCATCACTCGCCGACAGTATGGGCTACCAGACCTGCCTGCAGGATGGCATCATATTTGTCGGTACTGCTGCCGATTTCAAACTCCTGTCAGCGCCTGTTTCCGGCGCTCCTGCTTCGGAAGATAAGATTTCCATGAGCTTCAAAAGCGCTGCTCTTACTAATGTGCTCCAGATGGCAGTTTCCATACGAAAAAACTCCAGCATTATCATGGCAGCTTCTGTGATTGGGAGTTTCAGCCTGAGTCTCACCGATGTCAGCGAAGCTGTTGCAGTTAAAGCCATCGCACGGGCAGCCGGTTATGACTGCATGTATAATGATGGCGTCTGGTTTGTTACATCACCGGCCGTTATCAGCAGTTTGCGCGCAAAAGAACTGAGTGTTCCGGCTGTGGCAACTGGCAATAACATCAGCCTCGATTTCCGCAACACTGACATCAGGACAATTTTTTCTATTCTGGCCCGGAAAGGCAATCTTAACATTGACCTGGCCGAAAACGTGCAGGGCAGGGTGTCAGTCAAAATAGTTGATCAGCCAAACACAAAGGTCGCCGCCTTTCTCGCCTGGTGCAACGGTTACGAAGTCACCGCTGCCACTGATGGCATTCAAATCAAATGAGGCTTATTCTAATTCCTGAACACTCCGTGAAGCATGTGCTATAATTATCGCGAAAACAGACTTTGCATTGGCAGGATCACAAACATGATTAAGATTGAAGAGATCATCGAAGGAACACTATATGAGTAATCTGCGCGATTTTTTTCTGCAACTTGAAACTTCGCTGGCGTCGGGGGTTACCCTGGCCAGAACGTTGCATCTGCTGAGTGAGAATGTCAGTGGCTTTGGTATGAAGGCCAAGGTGGCGAAGATGGCAAAGGAAGTAGAGAAGGGAACGGCTTTCTCGACCGCCATGGAGCGCGCGGGCAAGCCCTTTACCAACATGCAGATCAGCTTTGCAAAGTTCGGCGAACAGACCGGAACCCTGCCGGAAGTATGTGGAACGCTGGCTGAATACGCCGACAAAGAAATGAATCTCGAGCGCGAGATTATTTCATCGCTTGCTTATCCTCTGTTTCTGCTGTTTCTTGCGCTGATGCTGCTGCCAATACTTGAATCGATCATTACTCCTGATACTGCTGCTTCAATTCCATGGGGCATCGCCAGGTCGATCGGCATCTATGCCATCATTCTTGCCTGTTTTTATGGGGTTTATCGACTTTTGTCGACTTCGGCAGTCGCTTCAATTCTCGTTCAGGTTCCATTTTTCGGAACTATTGTCAAAAAGTTGTCGCTTTGCCGTTTTACCAGAACTCTCGGTGTCGGGTTACAGGCCGGAGTTTCAATGGGGCAGTGCCTCGAAACTTCGATCAGTGTCACCTCGAATGCCTGGCTCGAAAAGGAGCTGTCGAGTCTGAAAGCATCGATCAGTCGAGGTGGTTCGCTGGCTGATGGCTTCAAGTCGGTTAACGCGCTGCCCTCGACGATCAAAGAAATGATAACCGTCGGTGAGCAGAGCGGCAAACTCCCGGAAATGCTGAAAAAGACCAGCGACTACCTCGAAGACGACGCACGCCACAAGATCCAGGTCGTCAGCAAACTGCTGCCGATATTGTTCTTCCTGCCCATCGCAGGCTTTGTTGCCTACATCATCATCAGCATGGGCACTTCGATCTTTTCCGGTCTCGAAAGCATCAAATAGGTCTTTTGACTATTTTTTACCGCAATAACAAATAGTCTTGACTATTTTCCAGTCTGGCAAAAAATGCTCATCAGAGCAATGCGTGAAGACTGATTTGCAGCGTTTAAATCTAGCTGCTTGTCCGCGCAATTCTCAATTCCTTCCTTTTGGCTGACTGCGCTGAAAAGGCGTGTGTTTGAAGATTTCGAGCAGTTCATCGAAGGTTTTGCCGGTCCCCGGAATTTCGGTATCGGCAAGCGGTCTTGAAATCAGAAGCAGATTTCAGAAATCTGATTCCGCAAAACGTCGATCGATAGCTGATAATAAACCTGCAACAGAGTCACATCAATGCCGGCATCATTCCCGCCTGATTTTTCAAGAGGCGTTTAATTTCGCGCTTACACTTAAACCGCAAATGAGCAAAAGCCTTATAATGGAATATTGCTACTGTAAAGCATTATGCTCCTGCATGACGCATTGATGTAAATTGCCCCAAAAAGCCCGTCAGGGTTTTTCCCGTTCGAGACAGATAAAATAGTCTCCGTCGGGTGACTCGCGGATTTCGCCTTCCCAGATGGCGGTAGAGTTTTGGAATTTCAGGAAGAGAGCCTCATCAAGGCGCAAGAGATCGATTCCTTTTGGATTACCCGGAATTTTCTGGAACAAGTGATCAGTTGAATAGAGCTTGCCTGAGCCCTCCTCGTGAAAAACTACAGTGTAAACCGATCTTTTTTCCTTTACCCGGACTTGTCCTTCCACCGACTCGGCGGATTCCGGGGGCAATGCAGGCCAAACCGGAGGTTCGAAGGAACCGCTGGCGACAAGCGGTCGAGACGCTGGAGCCCAGGCCCCACCCAGTTCATTCTGGTGGAATTCCTCCACGTCACATTCCAGCAGCCATCTCGCATCAACGACCTTCAGAAGGGTCTGGCGGGTTACCCACTGTGACCCGTCGAAGGGCGCCAGAACCGCCCTGAAATAGTCGCGCACATATTCATGAATTTGATCCGGACGATCCATGAGTATTTGCGGGTCAAATATGATCAAGCTGATTACGAAAAGAGCAAACGCCAGGCCTGTCGCCCATGCCAGCTTTTTCCACCAGGGCATCTTCGAAGATACCTTCTCTGCGGAAACATCGGGGATTGTTAGAGCTCCGACTTCCTGCTCGTGATATGAAGCAGTCTCCTGTGTCCAGTCCTTCCGGCAGAATTTGCACGTGTATTTTACTTTGTAGCGGTATTGTCTTTTTAATACCTTTCGGGAATTCTGAGTGTCGTCGATGGGTTCCTCAACCACTTCCTCACCCTGATACCATCGCTCGGCCACCATTCTAGCGAACCATTTGGCGCAATGCGGGCAGCGTTCCGGATGCCCGAAAATCAGGATGACAAAGCCGATCAGGCCAGCCAGTCCGAGCACAAATACAATATTCGGCATTACTTCTCTTTAAAGGATTAATTCTCTGACATTGACGATACATCGCCTCAATTTCGCGATTCAAGTCTTTTAAATGTAGAGTAAACCGAGGGCAAGGAAATTGCCTTCCCCTCGGTTTACTCTACGGCGCTGTGTCCCGGAAATGCTGAAAAAAACCAGCGACTTTCTCGAAGACGACGCCCGCCACAAGATTCAGGTCATCAGCAAACTGCTGCCAATCCTGTTTTTCCTGCCAATCGCCGGTTTTGTCGGCTATATCATTATCAGTATGGGTTCCTCGATCTTTTCCGGTCTCGACAGCATCAAATAGGTCTTTTGACTATTTTTTACCGCAATAACAAATAGTCTTGACTATTTGTCAGTCTGGTTCTGCGAAAAATACAACCTTAAAAGGGTTCAGGTCGTCAAAGACCTCAAACGCGAGCAGTCGCTCGGCAGCATTGACCTGGTCGACGCCGACCGCTTCCTCAAAGAACTCTACCTTTAATGCCGGCTTTTTGGCTGAGTGCGCTGAAATGGCGTGTGCTTGAAAATTTCGAGCAGTTCATCGAAGGTTTTGCCGGTCCCCGGAATTTCGGTATCGGCTAGCGGGTGTTTGCCGCTGCCGAGGGCAGGCGAGGCATTGCCGGGAAATTCGCCGGCCAGCTTTTTCGCGCGGGCCGGGTCGCTCTGCTGCAGCTGCTCGTACTTACGTCGGGCGAGTTTGAGACACTCTCTAACCAGCGCTGCCTGTGCTTCGCCGTCCTGCGGTTTGAGTTCTGAACTTTTCGCATAGGCCGCGATCGCTTCAGCGCTGCGACCTTCTTTCGCATCGAGCATACCAAGCATATACCAGGCATCCGCATAATCCGGCCGCAGCTCAACCGTCTTCTGCCACGCCCGCCGCGCCACAGCCGTCTCGCCGCCATTATAAAGCGACATCCCGAGGTTATACCACAGCGGCCCATTATCCGGAATCAGCTCGATCGCCTTCCTAAGCTCCGCCGCCGACTCAGCATATTTCTTCTCCCGCCCCAGCGCCACCCCCCGCTTCATCAACCCCTCCGCCTCAGCAAACCTCTGTTCGTAAGATTCTGGAGCATCTTTGGCAGCGCCAGCAGGATGGCTGCAAACAGCCAGCCCAGTCATGAAAACAACCAGAATGGAGCACAGCATCAGTATCTCACGATGTTTTTTAATCATTCAGCAGATCTCGTTATCGATATAAGAATAGCCAAGACGCTTACGTTCAATATTGGCTATTTTGTGCATCAATTCATAAATACAGACATTGTTTTCAGCACAGATAGTGAAACACTTTCTCATCAACGTGTTTCTATGTCTTGCTTCAGATTCTGAATATGCAGGTAATGCTGTTCTCAGGTTAATATATGAATTAAAATCTTCATCCGGGTGAAAAATCACCTGCTCGCGAACCAGCTGTTCTGCAAACGCGCGGACATCTTTCAAACAGTTGATTTTCTCTATCATGTTGCCCTCCACGTTGGTTGATACAGAGTGATGCCTTATCATCCATTTAGTCGCGGCTTACTTCATGAATGCGTTAACTGCAAAAACAAGTGTATTATCGTCGCCGCCGAGAATCTGACAGTCTATGAAACCTCTGGATTTGGCCCAGCAGGCAAAATCTCTACCGATACTCATGTAATCACTTATGAAGGTGTCAATTATTTCTGTTTTTACTTGATCTATCTGAAGCCAGACAATAATCTCGTCTGATTCCCGGCCACAAACGACCTCCTGGCCAAAACAGCAGTTCGGCTGACCTTCGGTGATTGCCATGAAAGGCTCATCCAGAAGTTCTTCCAGAACCAGTTCCAGTTCATCATCATGGAACATCTCTTTTCCTCCAGATGTTTTGGACGATTTCGAAAAGAAATTCTTTGTAGAAATCAAGATCTCTTTCGTAAGTTTTGGGTTTTTGTTGGTTCTGGTAAATGCTTTATCAGAATTGATCTTGCTGCATCGGTCCTAGTGATATTTATGCCTGGAGTCACTGAACGCAGTTCATCAACATATGAATCGAGCCTTTCAATAACCTCTTCAGGCAATCTGATAGAAATCACGATACTTTTTGAAGCAGAACGAGTTCTTCCCATGACGCTCCTTTATTGTAATTATTAATTACATTGTAATCGATAAGCCAAAGATACTCAAGAAATATTTTGAGGCGACTCGATAAGTTCTCAGGGTGCTATAATTCTGCGCAGTAAAAATTGCCCACACTCAGATTATTTGTTGATCACGTTATGACAGGTTAAGGTTTGCAATTATGTCAGAACAATCATGCAGGCGTGATAATGCACGAAATATTTGGAATGTTTGAAGGTGTCATTAGTAAGAAAGCTCTTTAATAAATTACTCTACATGTGTTATTTTTTTCTACAGATTAAATTCTAGGGGAAGTAGAATGAGCGGAGATAATGTTTATAATCTCTTACCATCACCAGCTGCTTTAATAGAGTCTTTGAGAGCGATTGGTTATTCAACCGAGACTAGCATAGCAGACATAATTGATAACTCAATTACAGCAAAGTCTACTCTTATCGATATCTTTTTTGAATGGAATAATGGACAACCATGGGTTCTGATTGTTGATAATGGTTGCGGCATGAGCCGTGAAGAGTTGATTTCTGCAATGAGATTTGGCAGCCAAAGTCCTAATACTTTTCGTTCCGATGATGATCTTGGCCGTTTTGGTCTGGGCATGAAAACAGCGTCATTTTCTCAATGTCGAAAACTTCTGGTTGTAAGTTGGCAAAAGGGGATAACAAATGCTGCTGAATGGGATCTTGACTGGTTAATTGCTGAGCAGGCAAACAACTGGAATTTAAGGTTGCCGACGCTGGAAGAAATTAGTCATTATGAGCCAGTAAGACGGACATTGGCAGAAAAGCAAACCTGCAAGAACGAAGGTACCTTAATTTTTTGGCATAAACTAGATAAATTTGAACTTGCTGGCGCTGATAACAATGAAGATGCGTTCGATGAAACCATGGCAAGTGTCAGAAAACATCTAGAGCTGGTTTTTCATAGATTTCTTGAAAACAATCTCAAAAAAAATCGACTGAAAATATGTATGAACAACTCTGATTTGGTGCCTTTCAACCCTTTTTGTACAGGGAATAACGCGACACAGGAATTGCCAAAACAGGATTTTTTAATTGGAGGCGAACGAGTCGAAGTACAGCCTTATGTCCTACCTCATCACAATAAGATTTCCAAACAGGAATGGGATAGATTTGCGGGGCAGGAAGGGTATCTTCACAATCAAGGTTTTTATGTTTACAGAAACAGACGACTGATAATTAAGGGCACCTGGTTTAAGCTTTTAAAAAAAGAAGAGCTTAACAAGCTGATTCGAGTAAGAGTTGATATATCAAACAAACTTGATCATCTCTGGAATATAGATGTAAAAAAATCCAAAGCCACTCCACCAGAAAGCATTAAGAGAGAATTGAAGAAGATAATAAACCGGATTGAAGTCGCGGGCAGAAAAGTATACAGACAACGAGGCCAAACACTCCGAACAAGTTTGATTCCTCTATGGAACAGAAGAGTTGCAAACGGACAAATATTTTTTGAGATAAATCAAGAACACCCCGTTCTACAGAGTTTCATCAAACATCTTTCACCAGAAAGAACCAATGAATTTGAGGCCTGCTTGAATGCTATTGAAAGTGCTTTTCCTGTTGACACAATCTATCACGACTATGCTAGTGCCCCGGAAGAATTACAGAAAACAGGCTTGTCAGAGAATAATCTATACCTGTTACTGGACAGGTATATAATGTATGCAAAAGAATCTGGAAGAGTTGATTTTAATGAGTTAAAAGACATGGAGATTTTTGCAGGGAATTCGGATCTGGTTAAGAAATATCTAGAGGAAAGACACGACATAATTATTTGAGGCATATATGATTAATACACTTGAAGATATGGTACATACAATGCTAGCGCAGGATAATAAAAAGAAACCAGTTAGTCGCTCACAGATCAGTAATGCAGTTGACCAAATAGCAGTAGTATTAAAAGGCAATGTGTCCAATTGGCCCAAAGAGGATCTTCAATATGTGACAAAAAGACTTGAAGAACGTTTTTGTATACAAATGGGTGAAGGCGTACTCTTTGCTGAAGATTACAGGCCTTGGGTAAACGCTAAAAAAGGAGAGATTGACTGGTATTATTCTAACAGATACGAACGATTTCTACTGAACAAAAAAAAGTTTCCTCCTAATGTCGTTGTTTCTATGAATTCAATAACTGATAAAGTACTTGATCATATTGAAGATCCTATGAAAGATGGTTCTTGGAAGCGGAAGGGGCTTGTGGTAGGTCATGTTCAGTCTGGAAAAACTGCTAACTACATACAGCTGATAAATAAATCTGCTGATGCCGGTTACAAAGTAATCATCGTGCTTGCTGGCTTGCTAAACTCCTTACGCAGCCAGACACAGCTGCGTATCGATGAAGGCTTTATCGGGAAAGACTCTGCAATTTCAGCCATTTCTCCAGAAAGCAGATTTATCGGGGTCGGTGAACTTGATAATAGAAAAACACCTGTGTCCTTAACCAACAGTAACAAGGACTTTAATGCGGCATTGGCCCGTCAAGTAATGCTCGAACTGGGCTCGTCAAATGCCCCTTTTATATTTGTAATCAAGAAGAACAAAAGGGCATTAGAAAGTCTGATTCTCTGGCTGAAAAATAATAATAGGGATCTCCAGAATTTCCCGATGCTTCTAATTGATGATGAGGCTGATCACGCTTCTATTAATACGCAGCAGGATCCAGAAAAAGCTACTGCTATAAATATGAAAATCAGAGAATTGTTGAGTCTTTTTGCTAAGTCTTCTTATGTTGGTTATACGGCAACTCCTTTCGCGAACATTTTTATAGATCCAGAACCTGCAGCGGAGATTGATGATTTATTTCCTAGAGATTTTATATTGAATCTCGCCCCACCTGATAATTATGTAGGGCCAGACCAAGTTTTCGGTGAGGATACTTGGAAGAACCATGTAAGGCTTATAAAGGACTACAATGACTGGTTGCCGCTTAATCATAAATTGAGTCACAAAGTAGAAAGCTTATCACAAAGTCTGGAAGACGCAGTTTGTACATATGTATTGAGCAATGCTATTAGGATATTGAGAAATCATAAAGATTTTCATTCATCAATGCTGGTTAATGCAAGCCGATTTACCGCCGTCCAGAATCATTTGAAGGCCGCGCTGGAACTTTTTGTCACAAGACTGAAGCATTCTATTGCAAACTATTCTTCCAGCACGGTTGAAATGGCTCTTTCGAATACAAATATGAAAAGGATTAACAATATATTTGGTCAAAACTTTGCAAATTGCGAATTTAAGTGGCCTTTAATACAGAAAACTCTGAAGCAGGCAATAGACCCAGTTGAAGTATTAGCAGTTAACAATCGCAGTCAAGATATTCTAGATTATTCGAGAAGAAATTATCCCGCTGGAAGACATGTTATAGCTGTCGGAGGCTTAAATCTGTCGAGAGGCTTAACCTTGGAAGGTCTTTCCGTAAGCTATTTTCTCAGAAACTCTGTTATGTATGACACATTAATGCAGATGGGGAGATGGTTTGGATATAGAGACGGATATCAGGATCTTTGCAAAATATATCTAACCAGTCAGAGCCTGGACTGGTATTTACATATTTCCGGAGTTCTGGATGAACTACGGGAAGAATTTGTGAACATGAAACTTCGAAATATGACGCCAAAGGATTTTGGACTTTGCGTTCGCACTCATCCAGAAACTTTGATAATTACTGCTCGCAACAAAATGCGTTCTGGGAAAAAGGTTGCAGTTCAAGTTAGTCTATGGGGGCGCTTAATTGAAACCACTAATGTTTATAAAGATTCGGGAAATGTATCTGCTAATTTTGAAGTATGCAAAAGATTAATTGAACAGCTTGGTTCACCACCGAAGCAATCTTGCGAGGTCAGATTAAAGCCAGGTTATTTCTGGCCAGATGTTGAAGACAAGAAAATAATGGAGTTTATTTTATCTTTTCGCAATCATCCAAAGAATTTAGTTACCGATTCTAGGCCGCTGACGCATTTTATTGAAAAAATGGTGGCAAATGGAATCAATTCTTGGGATGTGTTTCTTGCATCTACTGATAAGGGGTTGGAAAGCTCAAAATTAGGATTAGATGGCTTGGTGGTTAAATGCAAAGAACGAACTGTTACTTTGGACGATTCAGTAGAGTCTCTTGCAATTAGTGGAAAAAGACGACGTGTCGGTGATTATTCGGATGAAGCAATAGGCTTGGAAGAAACGAGTTTGAAAACACTGCGCGTGCAGTCTAAAGATAGAAAACTTAGTGTTCTGGATTACCGTTCATTGCGAAAAAAGCCATTGCTGATTATTCACATAATTAAACCGAAAGAGGATGCATCTATTCAGATTGCTGAAGAATATCTTGAATTACCCGCCTACGGTATAATATTCCCTGAACCAGGAAAGCGTTTTGATGAAGAACTTGTAGAATACATGGTTAATCCAATTTGGTGGAACGAGCATTACGGCTATTACATCGAGGAAGAAGAGGATTTTGAAGATGAGCAGTAATCCTTGGCAAGACATTTTGGTGCCAGAAGAAAATATCTGTGCGCGTAGAATTGATCATGCACATCCTCTGGATTTTTTCTGGGGCAGGGATATATATGGTAATAATCTTCTAATTTTGGAAACTACGAGTGAATCAGTTAATATAGAATTACCAAGGGTAAAAGGTATAGAACTCAAGCGCGTAAGATTTGACGATAATATGAGATTCATATTAGTTCTGAGAGAAAAGTCTGAATGGGAAATATTTCTTACGCTTTGCCTTGATCTGGTCAACTCTACTGCTAGTGTAAAAAACGTGCCTGATGGAATGTCGATTGTTGTCAGAAGGCTTCTTCGCTGGAAAGATTTTTTAAAGACCAGCCGCCTGTTAATGTCAGAGTCCGAAGTAAAAGGTTTGATTGGTGAAATATACTTTCTTAGCAGATATCTGGCTCCGAAGTTTGGCCTTGAACCAGCAATAAATGCTTGGATGGGTCCGGATGGTAATCCTCAGGACTTTTTGCTCAACAAAAAAGCAATTGAAGTAAAGTGCACCTGTGGAAGCAATAATTCAACGATACATATAACGTCTGTAGAACAGCTAACATCTCAGGAAAATGTGGATTTGTGGCTTTATGTGCTTTCACTGACACCAGGCGACAATTCTGCTGATGCGATTACTTTGCCATCAATAATTAAAGAGATATCAGATCAGATAAGCGCCAGTGCTTTTGAAAAATTTAATAATAAGCTGTTACAGCTTGGCTACTGTTATTCTGAAAGCTATGAAAACATGCGTTATTTCATTTTGAAGGATGCCTTTTACAAAATAGATAATGAATTTCCCCGAATAACTTCTGAATGCTTGAAGGAAGGCATCGGCAAAGTAAATTACAGTATAAGTCTTGAAAAGTGTCAAAGTAAAATAACCAATATTCAGTGGGAGGATAATTGTGACTATTGAAGAATTTTATAATAACTTCAATCAGGAAATTATTGCAAAATCAGGGGCTGAAGAAAATTTTTATGAGGATATATTTCTGGAGCATGTTTGCGACTTTCTTGTAGAACAGGCCATTATATCAAATTATACACCAGCCAGTTTTAAAAAGACGCAGAAAGGTCTAAAGGTAGATGGTTGGGATTATAATGACGATGAGGGCATTTTAACTCTTTTTGTATGCGATTATAGATTTGACAAGAATTTGCAGACGATTACTCAAACAGAATTAAATAAAGACTTAGCCCGAGCTCGGAGCTTTTTTGTCGAATGTAATAAGGCAACTTTTTGCGCTTCACTGGAAGAAAGCTCTCCAGCATTTGAGCTTGCTATGGAGATTAACAAAAATAAAGATGTAATAAAAAGAGTAAAGATACTTTTATTGACCAATGCACAGCTTAGTAAAAAGATCACCTCACTTGATAAAGAAGACTATAAGAATATTGAAATAAGTTATGATGTCTGGGATCTGAGTCGCATTTATCGCATAGAAACCTCTGGTAAAGCTAAAGAAGACATTGAAATCGATTTCACTTCAATAATTGAAGGCGGTTTGCGCTGTTTACCGGCCTTTAATGGGTCTAATATCTGTGAATCCTACCTTTTTGTAATGCCAGCTGCTATTCTTGCACAACTTTATGATGAATATGGCGAAAGATTGTTAGAACAGAACGTAAGAACTTTTCTGCAGTTCAGAGGCGGAGTTAATAAGGGTATCCGAAACACTTTATTAAATGAGCCTGAGATGTTTTTTGCATACAACAATGGCCTCACGACAACAGCTGAAAAAGTTGAAACCTCTGAAGATGGTACATTTCTACATTCAGTTAAAAATTTTCAGATCGTAAATGGCGGTCAGACAACAGCATCTATATTCACGGCCAACAGGAAAAACAAAGCTGATCTGGAAAAGGTGTTCGTTCAAGTAAAGCTTTCAGTTGTTAACTCAAGTATGGTCGATGCGGTAATCCCTAGGATTTCTGAGTATGCCAACACTCAAAACAAGGTTAGTGCTGCAGACTTCTTCTCAAATCACCCCTTCCATTTAAGGATTGAGGAGCATTCGCGTCAAATATGGGCCCCTTCATCAGATGGCAGCATTATGGAAACCCACTGGTTCTATGAAAGAGCTCGTGGCCAGTATGGTAATGCGCAAAATCGTCTCACACCCGGGCAAACTAAAGAGTTTCTGACTAAGTTTCCTAAAAATCAGATGTTTACAAAAACAGATCTTGCCAAATATGAAAATTCTTTTCTGGGGCTGCCTCATATTGTTAGTAAAGGGGCACAAAAGAATTTTGCTGCTTTTGCTTCCAGCATTGGGTCAAGATGGGAAGGGAAGGACACTGGTTTTAATGAATTGTATTTCAGAGAAATTATTGCAAAAGCCATTATTTTCAAGGGTCTGGACAAGGCGATTATGAAAGCATCATGGTATTCGCAAGGCTACAAAGCAAATATAGTTACCTACACTCTAGCCAAATTTGCGGATATGGTTGCAAGTTCTGGTGATAATATTAATTTTGAACTTATCTGGGGCAAACAGAAGTTGGATGAAAAACTTGAGAATCAGTTATTGCATATAGCTAAAGCTGTGAACGAAGCCATTCAAAGCGATCCCCCGGAAGGAACAAACATTACAGAATGGTGCAAACGTGAAATCTGCTGGCAGAAGATTAAGAAACTGGAAATCGATTTTTTACCAGGTATAACGGATTATTTAATCAGTAAAAATGATTATCAAATGAAACAGAGAGAAGCCAAGACAGAACAGGTCTTGACCAATGGAATCACTTCCCAGCTAAAGGTGTTAAACAAGGGGTACTCTTATTGGGAGAAGCTGAAAGAATGGGCAAAATATAACCCCTATCTTACACCAAAGGAACTGAGCATTTTGAATGTCGCAGCTCAAAAAGGAAGTCTGGTTTCAGAACATCAGGCGGATGTCTTACTGAAAGCAGAAGAAAGAGCTGTAAGAGAAGGTTTCTTTGTTAAATAGTGGTGCTTAACGCGCATTATCTTGATGTGATAAATCGCTATGAGATTAGGTTTTTTAAGATTGCTGCCAGTTTATCAGCATCCTTGGTCTCGCATTCCCAGATAGTAACAACATTCCATCCAAGCTCTTTCAGGCTTGCTTCATTTTTTAGATCACGTTGAATATTCTGGCGAAATTTGTCTTCCCAGAAATCAACACGGGTCTTTGGTTTATATGAATATTTACATCCTGAGTGGCGATGCCAGAAGCAGCCATGAACAAAAATTACAGTTTTATGCTTTGCCAGAATTATGTCAGGCCTACAAGGCAAGTGTGTGGATTCCAAGCGGAATCGTAAACCAAGACCATGCAGGGCAGACCGAACTATCTTCTCAGGAGTCGTGTTTTTACTCCTGATTTGTGACATATTCCAGCTTCTTCTTGTCTTGGAAAGCGTATCGGCCAATTTATCTGCTCAACAATTCATATACTATTTGCGCCAGTTGCTTAGCCAGGAGAGGAGGTACGGCATTGCCAACCTGTTTAAACTGTTCAGTTCTAGGACCACAAAAAAAATAATTATCAGGAAAAGTTTGAATTCTTGCTGCTTCTCTGACTGTTAGGCTTCTGCATTGAGCAGGATCAGGGTGTATGTAATAATGGCCATCTTTAGAGAGATGACATGTAATAGTTGTAGAGGGCTTACCATAGCATTGAACTCTGAACCGGTCTGAAAAGTATGCATTTTCCACCCCATTCATCGTTGCACTGCGATGGTTTGGAATAAGTGCTGACGGGAAATCTTTTAATTGTGGAGAACGACCATTAATTTTTGCAAAACAGGCTGCAAAGAGATATCGCCATAGATCGTCATCTCTATGTCCTCTTGCTTCATGATTCAAAGCAATCTTTAAATTCTTATCATAAAACCAGTTACCATATTTTTCTGGTCTTTTTGCCTTTTTGTTAGAATTGAATTCTAAGTTCCCGTTGAACTCTATCGTTTCCAGTGCTTTCTTTACTGCATTCTGCATTCCTGAGTCACATTGTTTAAACCATTCTTCATTATGGCAAGATTTTAACATAGACAACCAGTTATTAAAGTTGTCAGGTATTTTATTGCTTTTAGAGACTGCACTTCGCAGTTTTGGCAAATCAATTACTGAATCAATGGGAATTTGCTTTTGGTTCTGTAATTTGTGAGGAAAGCCTTTCTTTTCGATGACATCGTTTCTTACACCTAGAATGATTACTCTATGTCGGGCCTGCGGAATTCCATACTCTTCAGATCTGATAATGAAACTCGTCGAGTTATCTGAAAAGGGCAATATTTCTGCAGCAAAAGCAAGAAGACTGTAAGTCTTTTGAGTTCGTCCCTTAACAGCTTTACCAGGATCAATTAAATCATCTTGGATTCTAGGAAAAATCGGTTGCCCTTCTATTTTTGAACTAAGAATTCCTTTAACATTTTCCATGACAAAAACTGTGGGCCAATGTTCCGCTATGATCTGCAGATATTCCTTGTAAAGAAAGTGTCGTTTATCCTTCAATGGAATATAGTTCGAATTCCCAGCATTCCTGGACCTGCCAGCAAGAGAATAGGCCTGACAAGGTGGCCCACCAATCAAAATCCAATTATCTGCACCCTTTATAGAAGTTTTAATTTTCTTACGTAATTCATCTGAGTTAGATATGCCTAGTTCAAATAGAAGAGCTTCTTTCCTAGCTTGATCTGACTGCAGCTCAAAAGCGTTGAAAAGCTCTTCTCTTGTATACTTGTGCGGGATTTGTATATGTTTGTAATATTCTAATGGAACTGATTTTCCCTCAAAAATAAATTGTCGAAAAAATGCCCTCAGTGTAAGAGTCTGGTGGGCCCACAAATCCTTTTCTATCGACAACGCTATTCTAAACGGACTTGCTTTTTGCTGGCCATTCATGGCAGAGAAGCCTTCTCCAAGACCACCAGGGCCAGCGAACAGATCGATTACTGGAATTATTTGTGTGCTAATCATAAGTTTTTCGGAGTCTTAATTTAATATCTGTCTAAAAATCTTGGGAGATCTTATAAGAATACATTTCTTGATTCAAACAATAGGCTTGATTTATATGTATGTTCAAATAACAATTTGATAACATTATTCCATGTAAGGTTCAAGTAGACATTTTTATCAGATGTCAATTCAACCCTGTGTGGAGGATGAACAAATATGGCTTCGGATTTGGAATTTGTCGAATTTATCGTTGATCAGCTGCGGGATGTGAAGGGCGTCAGCTGCAGGAAGATGTTTGGTGAGTATGCCATTTATTGCGGCGGCAAGGTGGTGGCGATGGTTTGTGATAACCAGCTGTTCGTCAAGCCAACGGCCGGCGGGCGCGCTTTTATCGGCGAGGTGGTCGAAGGGCAGCCTTATCCGGGCGCGAAGCCGAATTTTCTCATCGACGGCCAGTTCGAAGATCGCGACTGGCTGTGCGAACTTATCAGAATCACCACGCAGGAACTGCCCGAACCGAAGCCAAAGAAAAAGCCGGCGAAAACCTCTGCAAAAACAGCGCCGGCCGGTAAAACAAAATAGAAGCAGCTGGTAGAGCAAACCGAGGGGGAGATTTCCTTTACCGGCGCGCATAACTATTGTGCGTTCCTGTAAAGAACCTGATAGAATATCAGGGGGATAGTCTGCCGCATGAAAATTTTTGTCATGACCTTTTTTATCAGTTTTTCACTGCTGATTGGCAGTTACCTGCTGTTCACGCACTTCTCGTTGCCCGATCCTGTTCTTTCGCAAAAGAAGCTGCTTGACGCCATTGTTCGTGATGATGTTGAAACAGTGGCGCAACTTCTCAGCAAGGGTCAGAAAACTGAGTTCGCAATTGATTACAGCTTTGAACTGCCGACAGACAGCATCTATCGGTTTTATGCCAGCGAAACAGCCATGCTTTACAACCCGATTTCTCTGGCTATCGTTGCTGGAGCAGAAAAGTCGTTGCCATTAATTCTGGCTGACACAAAAGATATAAAACTACTTAATGAGCTCACTGCAAGCCATTATAAAAAAGATGGCCAGTTGGGGAAAAGCAGCTACGATCTTCTTGCTCTTGCTGTCAGAACCGACAACCTTAAACTTCTGCGCCAGCTTATAGCGGCGGGACTCAAGCCGGAACGCCAGAATTACCTGGTAGTCGCGTTTTTTGTCGGCAGAAAAGAATCGGATAATAAGAATTTTTCGCGTGCGATGTTCCTTGAAAGCCTGCGCCAAAGATCGGCAATAATTGTAGAACTTATCAACAGCGGGCAGACGATCAGCCAGCGTTTGCCTGTCCCATTTCCCATGCCAACTGCTGTAGAAATGTTCTTCATGCTCGCCGGGCCTGAGATTCGTGACGCCATGATCGAGGATATCAGGGATGAGAAAGTCAAAAAGCAGCTGACCGAAGTAGCCTCGCGTATGCGCGTTAAACCCACATCCGCAGATAAACAGAATTAACTCAGATTTTCCGAAGGCAGCGCCGGCCGGTAGAACTAAAAAGTGATTTGCTCATGTTTGTGTTATAAAGTATCTGAGCAAATTTGAAAATACTGATACCAGGGGGCGGCAGTGGAAAAGAACATTAAAGATTTCATATTTGCGATTTCTCATAACCGACTGAGCGCCATCAAATCTTTTCTGACAATACATGGCGCTGATATAAGGCTCGATTGCATAAGTCCTTATCTGATGCATGGCTGTAACATTCTAAACCCATACGATTATGACTACACTTCAAAATGTTACAAGGATGACCAGTGGTTCAACATAACACCGCTGATGTATGCTGGCGCTTTTGCTGCGCTCGACAGCCTGAAATTGCTTCTCGAACTCGGCGCCGACGTGACTGCCGAAGATTCAATCGGGATGACTGCACTGACACATGCCATTCTCGGCGGCTCAGAAAAAATAGCGCTGCTGCTGCTCGACCGCGGCGCGCCGGCCACTTCTGCCACCCACAAAGCAGACCCCGCTCTCAAGCCTGGTAAGAATTTGTCTGGAAACGACTATCTAATCTGCGGAATTACGCCATTGCACCTCGCTACGAGGGCCGGTTTCAAACGACTTGTCGTCGAATTGCTGAAAAAAGGGGCAGATCCGCTGGCCCTGGATGATACCGGGAGCACACCACATGAGTCTGTAATTAAAGAAGCATCGGTTCTGGCAAACTACGAGTTGGAGCTGCAGAATACTGTTCCAGAGATTCTACAGAAACCTGGTGATGCGCTGGAACAGCTCGACCATCTCCTGCTGATCGGCAATAAATGTGATGATCAGCACCAGCTCATCGAAGCAGTCCTGAAAGACGATTATCAGCACGCGAACATGACCTCATTCCAGCCCACAGAATGCCAGAACATGAATCTCTGGAAATATGGCTGCATGATGCAAAAGTCGAATGCCCTGCGCTATCTTGTCTCCAGAGGGTTATATTCTATTGCCGGCGATTTTCAGGATTCGGGCGCTGCGGGGAAGGCGAGTCCGCTGACTATAGCCGTGCGCTACAATCTACCCAATTTGGCTTTACTGCTGATCAACGAGAAGCATTATAAGCCGGTTCAGACAGATATAGCTGACGCCGCCTGCAATATCGCGCTTCTCAGCACATGCCTGAAATACGGTCTGAGTCTCAAACCCTATGAACAGGATGGTCGATTGATAAACCCTTTGATGGCCAATATTTTGCCCGAAGATCAGGATCCTGCGAGATTTGCTCTGTATGGTTTCATGCTTAAGAATGGCGCAGTGCTCGAGCATTCATACCATGAAAAATGCGTGGCGGTTGAAGCGGCCGCGCACAATAATGCCAGACTGCTGCAGATGCTGAAGGAAAATGGGGTTAATCTCGATTCAGGCGATACGAGCGGAATGACGCCACTTATGAAAGCTGCCTGTTGCGGGCAGATGGAAGCGTTGAAATACCTGATTTCAGCCAAGGTCAACCTCGACCGGCAAAATGACAAAGGCCAGACCGCTCTGTTCATGGCAGTCAGCCATTCCAGGGTAGACGTTGCCAGGCGACTGGTCGAATCCGGCGCTAACCCTGAAATACCCGATTCCTCAGGCACAAAGCCTCTTACACTGGCCGAAGAAAGTAATCTCATCGATCTGCAACAATTACTCAAGGCCACCCGCAGATAAAACAACCGTAGTCTTCCTTCTCCGAGCGAGAAGCCGAAGAAAAAGCCGGCGAAACCATCTGCGAAGGCGACGCCGGCCGGTAATGCGAAAAAATAATCGAGGTGTTACGCCGCTATTTCCAGACTTACATCCCAGCCTGGGAAAACCAGAACAGCTGGATGACATTTCAATGCCCTTGCTAATACCTTGGCTCTCTCAACACCCAGATTGATTTTATCGTGCTCAATAGCCGAAAGCGTTGATTGAGGTATGCCAGTCAGTTGAGACAGCTCACTCTGGCTTAAATCCTGGAGCTCACGAATTATTCTTACGGATTCGCCAACAGACACTTCTGCTCTTTTCTTTGCCTCGATATAGTCTTTCATTTCATTTCCTCCGATAGTCATGAGCAGTTACCTTAACAACTTTTACAAAAAATTGTTCGTTTTCTATTTTGTAAATGATGCGATACTGAATATTGAGACGAGATGAGCGGTATCCTTTCCATGCTCCGCGCAATGGCTCGTCATTGAACCCTTTATCATCTATTGACTGAAACGAACTCTTTGATGCCGGCCAGCATGCCGCGGGCGAGCAGTTCCTGTCCGGCGGGTTCTTTGATAAAAGCGGCGTCGCTGGCGTTGTTGAGATAGACCATCTCGACGACGAGCGCCGGAACCTTCGCAAAAATCGATCCGGTAAGCGCGCCCTGCTTCGAGCCTACATAAGTCACCGAATCAGTTTTTATCGGGTTCAACTTCAGCTGCGAACCGAGAACCCCGGCGAGCCCTTTCTGCATGGCTTCAGCTGCCAGGCGGCTCTGCGTGATAACTTCTTCAGACGGGCCGGTGACGCCCTGCACGGTTCCCTCGCGGTCAGGGTAATAGAGGGTGCAGCCTGATCCCTTGCCGCTGTCGCAGTGCAGGCGCAGCATCAGCGCCGCGCCGGCAGCGTTGGCGATTTCGGCGCGCTCACGGTTGGTTACCAGCCGGTCGACCTGAGGCTTAGTCTTGATCGAGCGCAAGCCCGGTTCAGCGGCGACAAGCTTTTCCAGCTGCAGCGCGACCTGCCAGCAGATATCGACTTCTTTGAGGCCATGGTGTACACAGCCGCCGCTGGTTTCTGACGGATGCCCAGGGTCAATCGCGATCAGCTGGCAATTGTCTGTTGGGGCCGGGCGCGAAGCAATTTTCTCGCCGGCCTGAGAAAAAATTGCAGTTGCAGAACCGACAATAAGAAGTAGCACAAGTAACGTCACTCTTACCAAGCCTCTATTCATGTTTAAAGTTAAATCCTTTGCATGTTTTCTTTGCAACACATTCTAACAGAAGGGCTCTGTACAAACAAACATGGTGAGCCCCAAATTTTTCAAGCTAAGAAAAACAGCTGATATCTGACAATTACGTGATAAGTTGATTCATTACATTCGAGGAGTAAGCTATTGAAGAAATACATCATCTCGGTTACAGCGCTTTTACTGACGATTATGCTGCTTGTTGGCTGCGGAAAAATGAGCAAGGAAGAGGCTAAAAAGGCGATTAAAGAAAAGAAATACGATGCCGCTTTCGGCACGATGCTGGATCTGGCAAAATCAGGAGATGCAGAGGCAGCGGCTCTTCTCGCAGAGATGTACGAGGGTGGTCTGGGAGTGGAAAAAAATGAACATGAGGCGAGGCATTGGCTTGAACAAGCCGCTGATGGTGGATATGCCCTTTCGCAGGCTACCCTGGGCATTCGCTGCCTGGACGAAAGATCGAGTTCTTATGAGCCTGAAAAGGCCGAAAAGTATCTTTTGAAAGCAGCGGAGCAGGGGTTTGAAGACGCCCAGATGATGCTGGCGTTATCATATGATACCGGCATGAAATTGCGTAAAAACAGCCAGCAGGCTTATTTCTGGTACAGAGTTATTGAAAAGCATGGCAAAGATCCCGACAACCTCGCAATCGCCAAAAAGTCGCAGGGCGAATCATTGTCGCGGGAAGAGCGCCAACAGTTGTCGAAAAAGGCCCAGGAATGGCAACCGGTCCGTGTCAAATAAGCGCTTTATTCGCTGATTTCAGAAGACGACCGCTCAAGTTGGCGATAGAGAGTGTGAATGTCAGTCAGCAGCCTCAGACCGGTCAGACCGGATATATCGTAAACGACAGTGCGGGCGGCCTGTATTGATTCAACGCGGGGCAGCAGCACAACTGCGCTGCCGTCGTGCAGCTGCATGAGCACCTCGCAGGCCGGGTTTTCCGGGTTGTCCTCGGCGGCTGTCGGGGCGAGGGTGGCAGCTTGGAGTATTCTGATTGCGAGGCCGGCGGCATCAGAAATATGAAATACCTGGGTTCGGCTCAATTCGAACCAGGGCAGCTTATTTTCGATGGTGAGCATCTGGTCGAAGGCGTCGAATCTAACCTGCCGCCAGGCGTCGCGCACGTATTTATAAAGTGTCGCAGCGGCCAGTACTCGTAACAGATTCAGAAAAATGCTGAAGAAAAGCATGAAGCCTTCGAACGGGTCAACCATAAGTGCTTGCATGCTGATGCCTGTAGTAATCAGCAACGGTACGGCAAGACAGAGCGAAATTATTGCCATCAGATAAAACGATAGCCTGCGCTCGAAGAATATGTTGAAACTGCGATCGGAAGTTTCTTCAAAAGCGAATGGGTGCTGCCAGACGCGTGCTCGCACCCGGGATGCTGCCGGATACCCAGGCGTTCGCGTAATTTCATCACTGTTACCCTGATTATTCATAACAGCAGTTTTCCGCAAAATTAATGCCAGGTATCTGGACGATGCTGAAGCTCAGTATGACAGAATTGTAGCAACAGCATGGCGGCGGAGTGTGACAAAACTGTCATGTTCTGTAGTAGTTTGTCATAAATGATTTAGAGCGCTTGTCTTAATGGCAGGTTCAGTTAACCATTGCTCTGGCAGCATTTACATATGGTCTGATTGTTTCAACCAGCGTTTGCACGGGCATCGGTTGTTTTAAAAACCTCATTGATGAAGCATAAGAATCTGCTGGATCTTCCTCGTCCTTAGCGGTTACGGAGATAACTGGTATCATACTGGTTGTCGAAGATTGTCGCAGCACTGCAAAATCTTCGCTGTCATTCAAGCCGGCCATGCCTGAAGCCAGAAGAATCAGACCGGGGCGTTGGCTGATTGCCAATTCTACTCCCTGTTGGCGGTTACTGGCCTCAATGACTTCAAGACCTGTTTTACCAAGCAAATCCCGGATAAATTCCCGATTATACGTGTTGTCATCAACCAGCAAAATTTTTCTTCCCATACTTCTTTTCCATACCTCTCGAAAAGATTTGAATGCAGAAAACCGCACAAAGACGACGGAGAGGCATCAAATGGCGTTCAGAGCAGGCCAAGTGAAGCCTGTCCGCGCTGAGAAGCTCAGCAGGACATAGCTGTTGTGGTTGTTCAGATGGGTGACTCTGAAAACATGGTTGCCTGTAAGGCAGCATATAACAGAGAATTCAACTAGGGAGTCTCTCAAATATCGTGATTTTTTCTATTAGTATATTTATAGCAAAATAGAATCTCAAACGCAACACTAGCTTAGTTACACACCAGATGTTCAAGAGAGCGGATGAATGTTTCAAGATTGCCTGTCTGGGGCAAAAATATTTTTTTAAGACTAGAAAGTGACGTTGGACAGTTCGAAAGTCAATTTGATCGGCAATGATTAAGCGCAGATATCTGATTCAGGAAAAGCAGGTCATATGATATGCTGCCTGTATGTACAACATGGGAGGGAATATGAAACGAAAGATTGTTGTTCTGTGGTTGCTGCTGACCCTGGCGGTGGTGGGAGAAGCGCAGGAAACTGCGAAAATGCGGGCCATTGAACAAAGCACCATGGCGAACGCTAAGGTCAAAACCATGAAACTGATGTCTGGCGACCGTGTCATGCTGGAAAAAAACTTCGATAAGAATGGCAAGCCGTTGCGCCAGGTAGAAACACACTGGGACAGCAGACTTGAAATAGACTACAACGACGGAAAAATGGCTGCCGGTAAGCTGACTAGCCGAGAAGGTAAAGTAATAGCCGATTACATATATGATTACGATGATGCGGGCAACCTTGTCGAGCAGACACAGACCAGTCCGCGCGGAACACTCATCGGAAAATGGGTTTGGGAATACGAAAGCGGCGAGCTGAAAAAGCAGAGTTTCAGATATATCGATGGTTCGCCGCCGATGGGCGATGGTGGCCCGGCTTACCAGGGCCATTCGACCAGTATTGAATTCACCTGCAAAGATGGTTTGATCATCGAGGAAAAACTGGACGCCTGGGCCTCTACCGCCGACGGCGGCAGTTATATCACAGTTGTTAACGAATATGACTCAGAAGGCAGACGCATCGCAAGAACCGTGAGTTCACGGCCACAGTTCGAGCGTGCCGACAACCCTTTTAAAGGTATGACTACACGGGTTGAATTCAATTACGACGAAAAAGGGCTTTTGCAGGGCAAAAAAGAAGCTTTACCGAAGAGCCCTGCTGGCAACTTCGATTTGCAGCCAGTAAGATCGAAAACCTCTGAGATTGCCGCTGGCGGCAACAAATACCTTTACGAGTTCTACCCCTGAAACACCTGCTCTCCTGGACAATGGAGTTTAGCGGCCTGTATTCGCTGCGGGATCTCATGTTGCCTTGATTCTGTACAGTTTTTCAAGCAAGTCAGACATAATTCTGTTAGAATACTGCGGATTCAGATGTGCTGATTTAACAGAAAGTCTGAAATGGCAGCCATAATTTATGTTACAATAGGCCAGCAGCCATGATTCCGCACTTCGTTGCTCTGCGGCTAAAGCGCTTTGTTCTTTTATTGTTACCATTTTTTCTGATCATCAGTGTGCTCTTTTCATTTGAAAAGACCTTAAACTGGCGCGAAGCATGGGACAATACTAATCTTCAGAGAAAATGGGAAGAATCGGCCAAAAGACTTGCGCAGGATTTAAGCGCCAGATTGACTGTAGATAGCCAGATTGAAGCAATGGGCTGGCACATGACCGGCCTGATCAAAGATGCCTGGCCCACCGCAAGTGCAACGAATCAGTCAGAACTGATATTGAACTCTTTTCTGAACAGTTTCCCAGAATCGCATCGCCCGGCAAACTTGCTTGTATACGCCTTTTGCCGGAAAGAATCTGGCGAGATTAGCATTTTTCAGGGACAGGGGCTTTGCAATAAAAAGGCCCGGTTCATGAGCGACATCTTCGATGTTCTTCTCAACTCATCCAGAAGCGGCTTTAGCTCAACAGCAGAGCGCAAAAAGGCGCAGCGCCTTCTCAGAGGGGTGTTTGGTGAAGATGCCATGCTTGATCTGTTTACTTCAGCCAGAACAGGTTTTTCCACACCAGTAACGTTTGAGAATCAGCGGCATCTTTTGTATTGGAATTATTTTGATACCAGACCTGATGAGAGTATTGGCTTCTTTATTCTTTTTCCTGAGTCGATTTTTGAGGTGGAGTTGCCGATCAAGTTTGCTCTCGCCAATTTTTTACAGCACTCACGCGGAAAGTTTGTGCCCTGCCTGGTGCCTTTTCCGCGAAACAGCGACGCGATTAATTCTCTTCCAGACATATCGATGATCCCTGAAGGGATGCGTTCAGTATGGGATGCCGGCAGGAAACACGCAGAACTGAATCCTGATATTCCCCCTGGAAAGATGGTAAAGCAACCTCATTTCTGGGGAGTTAAAACATTTTTATCATACGACACACCATTACAGGCCTGGGTCTTTTCGCGTGTGCCATCGGGCAAAAATATTTTCAGTTATCTGGGCAGCATTTGTCGTTTGCTGATGGTATTGGCAATGCTGGCCTTTATCTTCCTGATCCTCTTTCTACAGCTTTTCCCGCGAATTTCACTGCGTTTTGCCTTTGGTTTTCTCTTCCTGATGATTGGCTCTGGTCCGCTCATTCTTTTGCTGTTTTCCGGAATCAATTATCTCGATATCCAAAGCAGCCTGCGTGTACAGCAGGAAAGCAAAAATGCTCTTGAAAAACTTATCAATGCTGACAACGAAACAACTCAGGTACAGAGAGAGTTCTCGCAGGTAGCCAGAAATCTAGCTATTTCTGGTAGCTGGTTACAAAAGCATTGTCCCTCAGGAAGCATTGATTTTCCTGCCTTGTCAGCGGCTGCCTTTGATTATTTCAAAAGAAATGGTTTTGAACTTGCCGCACTGTATTGTTTCAGTCCTGGCCAACCGGCCAGGTATTATCCGCATAACGGGGTGAATGGCAGTCAGAATAAGGATAAGTGCGACCTTCTTGCTCCTCTGACCAAAGTCACCCATAGCTTCTATGCTCCAGAAGCCTTGCCAGAAGATTATCCGCCTCTTGATGAGTTTCAAAAGAATTGCGAATCTGCCGCTGAATCAACGGGAATGCTCGGGTCGCGGAACTTTTTTCTCAATACGCTTGAAAATGCTGAGATTCTTCGCCTTACTGGTGGCCAGGCCAGCTTCTTTCTGTCACAGGCTTTTTCTGACGGCGGAAAGGTGCTTGCTTACCTTGTTTATGAAGCTTCTGCTGAAAAAGCATTGCGCAACAAGCTGCTGAGCAGTCTGGACACTTTGCATGTTCCCGGAGTGGCTGAATTCGCGGCAGCAGAGATCTGCCCGGGCGGAATTAAGCCAGTTTTTCCTGAGAATGATTCAAAAAGCTGGTCGGGCAGTAATGGTAAAATCATGAAAAGAGTGCTGAAGCTGGCGGCACAGTTGAAGTCCGACTTCAGTATGCAGAATGATGATTTTTTGTATCTTGCCATACCCTGCAGCAAAGCTGGGAATTTTGTAGTCGGCATGCGAATTTCACTCGCAGAAATCTTTATTCAGGCACAGCGCAGCCTGTTTCTGTTGTTTGTATTCGCTGCTGTTATGGCGGTGTTTCTCTTTACCATAGGCAGATTGACCTTGAACCACCTGATTGAGCCTCTGGCTCTTGTTGAGAAAGGTCTGCAAAAAATCGCTGCCGGCGATCTTGCTTGTAAAATTGATATAAAGCGCAATGATGAGCTTGGCGACATGACCATCGCGTTTGACGAAATGGTAAAGGATCTCCACGAACGAAAGAATCTCGGCAAGTTTGTGTCGGGTATTCTCAATCAGAACCTTCAGGAAAACGAAGTTGCACGTGCCATAAAACCACGACGGCAGCATGGGGCAATTCTGGTGACCGACATCAGGAGCTTCACCACTCTTTCCGAGAACTACCCGGCCCGGGAAATAGTCGACATGCTCAATCAGAACATCGCAGCTCTGTCCGGCCCGATCGAAAAATTCAACGGCCGAATTGATAAGTTCATTGGTGATGCTATTGTTGGCATTTTTACCGGGTCTGAGAATACTGAGAACCTTCTTAATGCTGTTTCTGCTGCTTCGGAAATGATGTTGGCGCATGCCAGGCTGCAGGAATCGCGCAAAATCGCCGGGCAGTTTTCCTACGAGATTGGCATTGGCATTGACTGCGGCCAGGTGATGCTTGGAACCATGGGCAGCCGTGGGCGTCTCGACTTTTCGGTTGTCGGGCTGAGCCGCCAGATTGCCGAGCAGATGGAGGCTCTCTCAAAGCATGGGAAGCATACCAGAATCATTCTATCGCCGGCGGCTTTCAGTCTGATCGAGAATAGGATTCATGCTGAGCCGGTTGCTGATAGCGAGGGATATGAGCTGGTATCGTGCGAGAGGAGCCAGCTGTGAAAAGAAACCTGGTGGTCTTGTTGCTGCTTTTCTTTTGCATGGTCTTTCCATTTGTAACGATATGGCAGGGTGATCGGGAGCAGGAGAAATTGCAAGCGTCTGAGCGCCGCGAAAGTGCACAGAAGAATGTTCGCAGTCATCTTGATCAGCTGGGGCTTGAGCATAATCACGAGACGCAGATGAACAGACTATGTGAACTGTTCTGGGAGAATGTGCAGGGTTCAATCGCCTCTGAAACGAATTTGAGGGGCGTTGAGCGGCATTATCAGAATTTAATCGCGCCTTGGCTTCCGGTGCATGATTTTGTTATTGTTGATCTTGAACGCCACGCAAGCCGCTTTGAATCGGGTGCTTTGCGAGAATTTCCCGCGTTTTGCGACGACTTTATAAGGATCGCCACCGGAACTTTGTGCAAAGATGAGCAAATTGAGCCAGTCAGGCGGGTCAAGAATGGTCTGCAGGTTTGTTTTCCAGCGTCTGTGCAGGCTGAATGGCAGGGGAAATGGCAGATTCTGAGAGGTTTATCGAAAACAAGAATTCTTTACTGGAAAATTTTTGATAACCGGTATTTTGTTGCGCTTTATCTTGATGGCGACCGGGTCGGGAATAATTTTGTCGCTAAAATACAGGCTCTAACCTGGAACGATCACGATACCGGGCTGGTGTTTCTTCCGACAGGCAGCGAATCGACTATCCTTTCGCCATATTTTACTGATCACGAGGAGCTTACAAAGCTGCTGTTTGAAGCGGCAAGTTCGTCGCATCGCCTTAAACAAAATGACGCGGTAGATCTGTCAGGTCAGATATATCTCCCGAAGCCTGAATTTGGCGCCTTTAATAACCTGGTAGTAGAGGCGGCACCTGCTAATCTCAACGCCAGTTATCGCGCATATCTGCTGCAGCAGGTTAAACCGGCGAACATGCTCAATGGTTCGATCATGGCAGGCAAATATTGCATCTTCTTGCTTTTGTTCGTCATGTGGCTGTGGCAGCTGGTTTGGCAGCTGAGAAACCCAGATTGTCGAGAGTTCTCGGTGCGGTTTCTCTTTCTGGTAACCTTTCTTGCGAGTGCCATTTTGCCGCTGTCATGCATGAATTTTTTGTCTGGAAAGTTTCTCATCGAGCGTTACAGAAATCAGAAGTTCAGTCTGACCGACAGCCTGCACAACGATTTGCGGTCGATAGACGCTAATGGCAGGCACAATCTTGCTTCATATACTGCTTACATGAAAAGCTTCGATTCGACTGAGAAGTTTGAAAAGGTTTCAGCTCAGCGATTTTCCAATGCTACCAGAAGCGCTTTCTTTAAGCGATTCCTCAGTATCTCGGCTGAACAGAACATGCTTTTTGCCCATGTATTTCTTATCATCAGCTCAAAGGGCAATCATACGCATTTAACCGGTTATTACAATAAGTTCAATGAGAACACTCAAAAAGACTTGATTGTTTCGCGAATCATTCAAAATGCCAGGCAAAGGTTCAAGCGTTTCAAAACCGTCACAGATAAGTCAGATAAGCCCTCTGTGAGTGGCAGCCAATTCGATGTGGGCGGACTTGAAAGAGAAATTGTTGATGACATTTTTCTGCGCCTGATCGGCCCGGCTACTTACATTGATCTGTTTCATTATCCAGAGCGGTTGTTTGAAATCAGTTTCATGTTCACTTCAACTTACATTCTGGAGAGCGTTGTCAAATCTGGTGAAGAGCTGTTTTTAAACTACTGGTTCTGGAATGCAAGGTACCTTGAAGGCAAATATCTGCAGGAAGCGCTACCGGCATTCACTGAAAACGTATCAGCCGCATCTCCCAGCGATATCACCGTTGGCCTTATCGGATTTAGAAATGAGACACATTATTATCCAGAGTCTCTCTTTCAGCAGAAAGACCGTTACCCAGAGCTTTACGATATGATGATGAATTCACATCTAAATCGCACCAGTGTGCGAATTGAAGGTGAGGCGGGCGGCGAAAGACTACTTTATGAAGCAATGCCTGCGAGAAATATCAAAGCGGTTCTGGCTGGACAAAGAAGTCTTACTGCAATTGAGAATGCAAAAACGCAAAGTGAGCAGATGGAAACTTTCGCGCTGACTGTTCTGCTGATTGTAGCTCTTTGCATAGGCATGGCCTGCAGCATGTATTTCATAGCACCTTTGCAGCAGATCATTGCTGCCATCAAGACTATTAAGTCCGGCAATTTTTCTGTCAGGCTGAATGAGCTGAGACATGATGAATTTGGTTCTCTGGGTTTTGCCTTCAATAAGATGGCGAAAGGACTCGAAGAAGGCTCTGTCCTGCGCCGCTATGTTTCAGAATCCGCTCGCCTGGCGGCGCAGTCTGATGAGCATTCCGGGTCAACCGGTCGCGGAGAAAACATTGCGGTCACCATTCTATTTTCGGCACTAAAAGATTTTTCAAAGTTTCAGGATTCGCACGAATCTGACAAGGTTTTTTCTATCATGAACAGGCATCTTGAGATTGCCAACATGGCTATTGAAGAGCTTGGCGGCGAAATTGACAAAATCATTGGTGACAAAGTAATGCTGGTATTCAGGCATGAAGAGTTGGGCGGTGACCTGACGGCGGTTTCCTGTGCCATCAGCACGGCCAGGCGGATGAAAGAACTTGCGAGCCAACAGGCTCTGGAACTCAAACTGAGCATGGGCCTCAGCACCGGCAAAGTGGTGTCAGGCGTTATTGGCTCAGGTCACGGACATCTTGACTTTACCGTTATCGGCGATGCTGTAAATCTATCTGCCAGACTGGCTTCGCTGGCGGGAAAAGGCGAAGGCAGTTCGGTGCTGGTTGCCGGTTCGACTCAGGCATTCGCATCAGACGAAAGCGGTCTGGTGCGGTGGGGAACAACAAAAGTGAAAGGCAAAAATCAGGAAGTAGAAGTTTATGAATTGAGGAAATAAATCGAGGTTGACAGACTTCGTATATCATACCAGCTTGCCGTCACCACTATAAAAGCTAAGCACCCTTAGTTTGTTAGGCGATTAACTTCCACTGAGAAAAAGTGATACCATACGGACTGTACTCATGATTTCTAGACAGGGGGATTTTTGAATGAAGTCAAAATCAATGTTGTTTTGCCTGTTTTTCTGCTTGGTCAGTGTCGCAGGCTTTACTTATAGTCCAGATCATATAACAGTCGATGAAAGACTGTTGTGGAAAACCATGACCGGGCGCGAAGCCGGGCAGGAGCTGCTCAAGTTTCGCTTTGCCAGTGATCCAGTCGGGTTTGCCGCCCGCTTTGTCCTGTTTTTGAACCAGGGCAGATCTACATCAGAAATTCTAGCCATGCTGCGGGTTGTCGGGCTTCCGCTTAGACCGCGCGAAATTTCAGCCATGGAGGATGTCTACCTCGATAATTCGGCAGAAATATCCTTTTATAATATTATCGAGAACGGTTATTCCCTTGAGTGTCACGCTACCCCTGCGACCCGTTTTTCTATTGTTTTTCTCAATGCGGCAGAGCGACAGGCTTACCAGATTTGTCATGAACGCGGGTATGAAAGCCTTGCCGATAATGAAAAAAAAGTTTTTAACAATCTTGAGGGCAGACTATGTGTGTGGGCGTCAAAACGAAAAATTCATCTTGGCGGGCCGCGCCTGACTTTTGACCGCGTCAAGCCAATTCTGCTCTACGCCGAGCCCGAACTCGACTGAAGAGCAAGCTGAATTCAACCACAGGTTAACCAGCTGAGCAGGCTGCGGTAGGCTGTGTTGATGCGCGAAAACTCTTCGTGGTGACCAGAGGTTATGTCAGGATGCATGGTTCTCGCCAGGTGTCGGAAGCGTTTTTTGAGAACATCGAGAGACACGCCTTCGGGCAAGTCGAGTACGGCAAGGCAGCGCCGGTATTCTTCGTAGTTCTGCAGCAGTTTCCAGGCGCCGGCCATGAACTTTTCGGCGTTCTCGGCACTCAACGCCGTAAAGTTGGCGGGATCGAGGTAAAAATAGCGATCAGAGAGACGGTCGATGCCGGTTTCGTCAATCCGGGCCAGATGGAATTCGCAAAACTGCGCGCTATTGCTGCATACGGCCGCGCAGAATTCAACCCGCTCGTCGTCGAAATGCCGGCAGTGCCCAGCAGTTGGGTAATCTCTGACGCAGGTTCGCATGAAATGTATGTGCAGATAGCGGTTTTCTAAGGCAAAATCAGGAACCAGCTCATACAAAATGTGAAAAAGAACGAAATGCCAGCGGTACATTGCAAGTGCGCTACCATTGATGAGGTCAGCATCGGGGAAGGCGACTCTGATCAGTTCGCATTCCCACACCGGTTCGCGCAGACTGCTGAGATACTCCCGCAACCCGTCACGATTGGCACGTTGCAGGTATGTATTAAAAGTAGAAGGCATTCTGTTCACATTCTGTTGAGGATTCAAGACATAGTCTTATTTTTTCTGGCTCAGTCTTCATTTGCTTCGGGCAGTTCTTCTCGGAAGCGGCCGACTTTCCATTCGCCTTCAATCTTAACTACGGTGCGGTAGCGGTTTGAGTCTGAGTCGCGCGTTTCACTGTAGCGCGCCACGCACGAAAAACCACGCCGTCGCGGCGGGGCACCGCGTTCCTGCCAGCAGCCGACAGAGGAGATCTCGAGTTCGCTGTCGCCGCGGGTTTCGACCTTGACTTCGCACCAGCCGGTGGCATTGCCGAATTCCTGCTGCGCGGTGTTGAAACTCCAGTTTGGACCGCGTTTGGCGATCACTTCGCTTATCCTCATCGGCTTGATAATGGCAAGCGCTTCGCTTACGCCCATCTGAGTAAGATGCTGATGTTGAAAGCGTCCGATTGTTCTGACCGTATCGGCACCGCGGCTTTTTGAGAGAAAGAGCAGCGTACTGCCAAGAATGGTCGCGACGAAGATGAAACCGAGAACGAGGGGAATCGCCATGCCGGCCTTGCGGTGGTAAGTTTTTTTCATGGCAGGTTCCAGACGTGAATGGCAGTCAGAACCGGCACCTGGCCAACGGTTATCGAGATTTCGACGAGTCCGCGGGTGAAGCGTGAGAAGGTCAGGCTGGCGACGCTGTGCATGATTTCGCGTTGCGTATCGCTCTGGTAGTCGATGCGCAGAACCTTGCCGTCGCTGGTGTGCTCATAACTGATTTCGTTGCCTTCCTTATTTACGAATGTCAGGCAATTGGAACGGGCATCTGAAGCGGGAACAGTCACATCGGTCGCCGAACGCAGTTCTGAATCGAGTCGCAGCAGAAAGCGTTCGATCTGAGAACTCGCGGCGCTTTTGTTATCAACGCGGGTAAAGGTGCGGCGAATGAAAGAATACATTGAGCTCACAACGATGATGAGCCCGGCAAAAAGCGCGACACTGATGACGACTTCGACAAGGGTAAAGCCGCGGCGGCTGGGCTTGTGCTGGTATGTCGGAATGTCAGGCATGTTTTCACTCAACATCAATAGCGCTCAAAGCGGGTAAAGCGGTATGGTTTCGCGTCGATGCTTCCCTTAAGCTCGAGCTTCTGCTCTTTACCTTCAAAGGACCAGTCGACGGCGACTCTGAGTTCAGCTATGTTGCCACTGGCGAGAACTGTGACCATGATGCGGAACTGGCTGAACACGTCGTAGAGTGGCGAATCGGGGGTGATCGGTTTGTCGGGGCCGAGCACGTTGTTGAAAAAGTTGACGCGCGAAGTTGCAAAGAACCCAAGCGGCTTGCGCACCGGCGAGACTTCGAATCGGCTTGGATAGCTGGTGATGGCGGCAGGGTGGCGCAACGCTTCGGCTTTGATTGATTCGAGAACGGCGTGAGCGAGAAACTGCGCCTGAATGCGGTGGACACTCGAACCCATGCTGCGCGAGGCAAAGGTGAACATGGCGACGATTGGCGCCAGGGTGAACGCAAGTATGGTTGTCGCGATGAGTATTTCGACCAGCGTCGTCGCGGCAGTCTGTTTTGGATTAAACAACATTGCCTGCAGTATAACCCAGATACGCCAGAATGTGAATTGCGGTGTGTCCGTTCATGACTGCAATGCCTGTTGATCGAGAAGAATGCGGCTATGTGATTAGAAGAACAGCCAGGTATCGATCAGGAACACCGGTATGAGAATAGCGCAGGAATAAGCAAAATAGCCAAAGAACGAAGGCATCTTTATACCAGAACTTTCTGAGATTGTTTTAACCATGAAGTTCGGCCCATTGCCGATGTAGGTGTTGGCACCCATGAAAACGGCTCCGGCACTGATTGCCTTAAGATAAATTGATGGAATTCCGATTACTTCATGGCTCAGGCTGAGGTCGTGTGCAGCCAGGCCTTGTGCCAGAGTTAAGTCTGTGAGATAGGTCGGGGCGTTGTCGAGGAATGATGAGAGAATACCAGTGACCCAGAAAAACTGCCAGGGCTGGTTGAGGCCAAGTTCGCCGCCACGTTCGGCGAGAATAGCCAGGGCCGGCACCATTGTGACAAAGATGCCGGCAAATAGTATCGCGACTTCGCTTATCGGTTCAAATGAAAAACTGTTTTGCGCGTGGCAGCGGCATGGAGTCGCTTTGAGAGAGAGCAGGCTCATCATTATCATAACTGCTTCGCGAACGGGTGATTCAAGGAACACTGCAAGGATTATTCCAAGCAGAAACCAGGAATTGCGTTTTCCCGAGATTTTGATCGGCTGGATTTCATGATTGTCCTGTGAAATAGCTTCAGCCGGCTCTTTCTTGTAATTCCAGCTGTCAATCAGGTAAAAAATGCTGAGAATGAGAGCGATATTAAAGAACCACATTGGTAGAAGATTGAGTGTCCAGAAAAACGGCACACCTTTGAGATATCCGAGAAATACCGGAGGATCTCCTAGAGGCGTCAGACAGCCGCCAATGTTACTGACAATGAAAATGAAAAAGATCGGAATGTGAGTTATACGTGTGCGCTGCGAGTTTATCTTGAGCAAGGGTCTTATCAGCACCATGCTGGCGCCGGTAGTGCCAATAAAATTGGAAAGAATAGCGCCGACAATGAAAAGTATAATATTGTTGCGCGGTGTCGCCTTGATATCGCCCTCAACCAGTATCCCTCCAGAAACTACGAACAGCGAAGCCAGAAGAATGATGAAAGAGAAATACTCTTCTGCGCTCAACCAGAGTTCGTGCCGCATATTCTGGGTAAGCAGATACCCCAGTACCGGCAGGGCAAAAAGAATACTGAGCAGCGCCTTATTGGAATTTTTTTCCCAGAAGTGACTGAAGAATATGGGAGCCAGAGCTATGGTAAGTAACCATGCGATAAAAGGAACGACTGCAATGATTGACATGTGCTGCTCCTGCTGCAATGACTGAATGCATAAATAATGAGGTAAAGCGAAGGTCGCAGTTTACGCCTTTTCGGGTGATTTCCAAAACTTGAAACAATTGGAAACACAAAGCTGCTGTCGCAAAAATGACAGTCAGTCGCCTGAAATATTTCAGTGCTGCTATTTACTGCCAATATGCATACAAATTGCATGCTTTTTGCTGATGTCTCTCGGTTGACGCGATGAATATTTCGACCAGAATGGCAATAATGACCTGGATTATGCGTTAACTGGTTTAGTAGCTGCGGATCATGTAGCCTTTTTCGGGGTCGCCGGGGTGCAGGAGGTAAAAGCCGTTGCCGAAGGTGTCTTTAGGGATTTCCTTGATCAGGCCACGCTCGACAAGTTCTTCGAGTTTCACCGGGTAGCGCAGAGTTTCATTTTTGAATTCTCTGGCCTTGTGCTCGAGCAACAGCATTGTCTGCAACCAGATCAGGCGGAGATTGACCCATTCGCGGGAATCTTCGTCTTCTACCGACTCGAGCATGCCTTCGGTTTCGAGAATCGACTGTTCGAGGGTGCGACCTTCTGTCGGCAGATTCGCGGCGGAAAAGCGCAAAAATCGTGGGGCACCAGGCAGGAGTGAAGCTTTCCAGTAGTATTCGGCGCCTTTATTAATGTGCTTGAGTTCAAGGTGATTGAAGCCTGTCCAGTAGGGAATGCGCCAGTTATTGGGATTCAACTCGCAGGCTTTTTCAAGAAAAGCCGTGCCCTTGATCAGCGCTTCTTCGTTGGCTGGCGCCACAACGCCGCCCAGAAAGGCTGCCTGCACGAGGTTTGTGTCGAGTCGCAGGGCCAGATTGAAAAGCTCGAGCAGGGTATCGATTTTATCTGTTGTGTCGCCGGCGACTTCAAGAGCGCCACGCATATAGAAGAACTGTGCGACGGCCGGGCGGAAGGTGCCACTGATGCGCGCGACGTATTCCGGTTGTGGAACAAAAGCCAGGCTGCCGCGCCAGGAGGGCGTTTCGCTGCCAAGATTGTATGACATATAAAGCGTCAGAGCGAAAAGCAGTATAAAAACCGGCCAGGTGAAGCGTTGCAGGAATCTCTCAATGCTCATGGCGGGCAAACACCCTCCAGGAAGGAATAAATACAATGGCCATGTAAAGCAGCGTGTAGAGCGTAATCTCGACAAGCAGCATGACCGCCACGCTCTCGCCATGAATTGCCGAATACTTGAGGTCGATTTTATCGAAGTTCGGCAGAAGGTGATAAACCAGGCGTGATATACTCTGCGGAACGACGGTCGAGCTGCGGCGAATCATTTCCAGCGGGTAGGAGGCATATTCTGCCGCGAAATATATAAACACTGTCATCAGCGAAGCGAACACTGGCGAGCCAAAAAGGTTCGCAAAGAGCGAACAGAAGGCGCAGATTATGCAAAGCTTGAGAAAAATCGACCAGGCACCGACGATAAACACCCAGCTCCAGGCGCCTTCATGCCAGAGCACCAGGGCGCAACCGATTGTCGCGAAAATGGTGTAAGCGCCGATCAGCAGACAGTTGCCCAGCAGGCGACCAAGAACGTGGTCGAATGACGAGACATAGGTTAGGTGAATAGCCTGCAGCCGGGTTTCGCGTTCGCGATAAAAGCTCGACACGCAACCGAAAATGATCAACAGCAGACTGCTGATTTCCATTATCGAAAGGCCGAAGCTGCGCAGCATCATTTCCTTGTGGCCGACTGAAAGCACTCGTAACGCGTATGTCATCGCCATTATGGCAACAAAAAGCATGCCTACGATGCGGAAAGTCTGGGTGCGGAAGCCCTGCAGAAAAGTGATTGAAGCTATGGCGAGCGTTTTACGCATTGGGGCCTCCAATCTCTTTCAGGAAGGCATCTTCAAGCGAAGAAACCGCATGTTGTTCAAGGAATTCAGCGATCGGCCCGATATAGCGCAGCTGGTGCTCGTGCAGTACTGCGATACGCTGGCATACCTTTTCAACCTGGGCAAAATCATGCGAAGACAGCAGAATCGTTTTGCCCTGGGCATTCAGTTCGCGCAACCAGTCAAGCAAACGAAGCCGAACCAGTGGATCGAGGCCGAGGGTCGGTTCATCGAGAATGATGAATTCGGGCGATTTAAGCAGTGCGATAGCCAGGCCGAGGCGCTGGATCATGCCGCGTGAATAGTCGCCGATCAGCTTATGGGGATCGAGGTCGGTTTTCTTCAGCAAAGCATCGACATCAGGTTTCGGCCCTGAGACGGCCATGCCAAGCAGGCGCAGGTATTCGCTGGCCTTGAGCTCGCCAGGCGGCAGGTAAAATTCAGGCAGGTAGCCGATCTTTTCGTGTATTACCGGCATTTCCAGCGGCTGCTTGTCATAAAGTATCGAGCCACCATCGCTTTTGATCAGCTTGAGAATGCACTTGAACAGAGTCGTTTTGCCGGCGCCGTTCAGACCGAGAAGACCAAATATTTCACCGCGCTGCACCGAAAGTGACAGGCGGTTGAGCACGCAAACATCACCGAATTTGCGGCTTAATTCATTAATCTGTAACAGTGGATCCATGCAACTCACCTTGTTAAATATATACGACTGGAGGTTCTGAGACTATTTTCGGGGGAAGTGGCGGAAAGATTTCGCTGCAGTCGATAGCCAGACCTGGCAGCGTTTTTACTTCGATTTTAGCGGTTTCGTCATATATTTCAGAGAGCGTCAGCTTGTTTTTGTGCAGGAAATAGACAAAGATGATGCGGTCGTGCGGGTTGCATATCCAGTATTCTTTGACACCGGCGTTTTCGTATAGCCGCCTTTTGAGAATCTGGTCGCGCCCGGCAGTTGAAGGTGAAAGAATTTCGATCACCCAGTCAGGGGCGCCGCGGCAGCCACGATCGGTAATTTTATCTGGATCACATACCACGGCAAGATCAGGCTGTACAACATTCTTTACCAGTTCGTCAGCTTCGTCACCCTTAGGCAGCAAAACATCATAGGGGGCAACAAACAATCGACACTTTTGTCCTTTAAGGAATGCCCCGACAGGAATGCATAAATTCACCAGGACAGTCTGGTGTTCAGTCGAAGGTGCTGGCGACATAGCATAAGTTTCGCCATCAACCAGTTCCCATCTTTCCGGGCCTGTCCAGTTGAGATAATCGCCATAATTGTAATCTGAACGGTTACGTGGTTTTCGCTGTGCTTTTCCAGCCATCGAATTCCTCCATGAAGATACTAAGCAAATTCTGCCACGAAACGCCAATATGATCAAGCACTAACTGAATCTATCGACATGTATGCCTCTCAGATCGTCAGCATATTACTGTGTAGATGATTTTCTTTGATTTGAAGAGAAGGCGACTGGCAGGCGAGCGCAGCGATATAGCCAGGCGCGGGTTCGAATTCGTAAAAGAACCAGGTGCCTGCGGCTTCGATGGAGCCGTGATAAGTCAGCATGGCATGCGGCAGGCCAGGTGCGAAACTGATTTCGTTATGAGCCAGACCGGCAATGCCTTCACCGGTAGCTTTTAAGACCGCCTCCTTGCGCGTCCAGCCGCGAAAAAAGGTCCTTTTCGGATCGCTGCTCAGACAGTCCGCATGGCTTTGCTGTTCCAGCGGTGAGAAGAAGCGGCGCAGCACTGCCGCACTGTCGACGCGGCGTTCGAGTTGCTCAACGTCGATGCCAACCGGGCGATCGGTGACGACAATAACAACGATATTGCCACTGTGGCTGATATTGAAGCAGACGCCATAAGGGTTGCTCACAAAAGGCTTGCCATTACCTTCGGTTTCAATTTTCAGGGAACGGGCCCGCCGGTCGAGATAGCGTCCGAGAAGAAAGCGCAAACCGGCACGCGCCGTCAGCCAGGTGGCCGCGTTTTGCCGGCAGGCAAAGCGCGCATGGCGTTCGAGTTCATCCGGCAAAAGAAATCCGCGCAGAAATTCGCCGCAGCCGGTAAATTCATTGGCATCTATTACCCAGATGTCGGCGCGCTGCCGGCTGAAATCAGGGCTGATGTCAGCAGGCGTGAGCAAGGCGTTCTATCTGATCGAGCGTTCTGGGTGCTACCCGGTTCAGTTCGGGGCTGAGAGTCACACCCTGACTGCGTAGCTGGCTCAGACGAAGTTCAAGTGCCGCTCCATGCAACAGGTTCATTGCGACATCGACAACCTTGCGATTTTTCTGGTCTTCGAAATGGCTGCCTTTTGCCCATTCATTGAAAGCGCCCATGGCGGCACCGCACCAGATCTGGAAATCGACCTTGCGTGCTTCTTCTCCTGCAACTGCCCAACGCGGGGATTTGCCGAGATACCACCTGAAGACAAGAGCCATCTGATGGTGCGGGTCTTTCTCGGCTTTTTCAAGCTGTGACGGATCACGCTGCCTGAAAAAATCCGCAGTCATGGCCCAGATATTAGCGAGGCTGTCCTGAAACACCGTTTTTTCCAGGGTCTGGCGATCTGCCGCCGGAATCGCGGCAATACTGTCGTATTTTCGATACATTTCGTAGAGTTTCTGGGCACGCATGGCGAACATGGTGCCACGCTTGAGAACCTGTACGGTTACGCCCATTTCAAACATGTCGCCGGCTGGCGCCATGGCTATGTCGGCCTGTCCGGCGCCAGCGAGCATAAGACGAGCCGCATCGGAAGTGCCTGATTCATTGCAAGCCTGATGTACCGAACCAACCACAATATAAGCAGCGCCCATCGCGAAGCAGGCGGCCGCCGAGGCCGGTGTGCCAATACCGCCGCCGAATCCGACGCGCAGAGGCATGTCGTAGTTGTGTTCCTGCTGCATGCGGTTTTTGAGCGCAACCATAGTCGGGTGCAGTGAAACGGCGGGGCGGTTATCGGTATGACCGCCGGAATCAGCTTCAGATGTGATGTCCTGCGCGACCGGGATGCGGGCGGCAAGCTGCGCCTGCTGTTCCGTAATCACTCCAGCAGCAACGAGTTGTTGGAGCATTTTTTCGGGCGGTGGCGCGAAGAATTTCGATGCGACCTCGACGCGACTGACCTTGGCGATAACGTGGTTCGGTGCAACGATGCGGCCGGAAGCATCCTGATGTATGCCAGTCACCCGGTAGCGCACGAGTGGCAGCGACATGGCGAGAAAAGCTGAAGCCTCGACCAGTCGAACCTCATGTTTAAGGTAGAGATCGACTATTATGTCTTCGAGACCACTTTCATTCGGGCTGTGAATAAGATTAAAGCCAAAGGGCACCGGTTCGGGCAGACTTTTCATGCGCAGAATTGCCTTCTCGACCTTTTCCGGTGAATCGCCGGCAGCGCCGATAAAGCCAAGCATGCCATGCTGGCCAAGTGCTATGGCGATTTCGGGCGAACTGATGCCATGCGCCATCGAGCCGCCAATATAGGGAAAACGCAAAGCATGATCGCGACAGAATGAGTGGTCGCCAAGCTGATCGAGAGGGCAGGGCGGGAGCATAGCCAGCAGCGGCAGGCTTTTGACCGGCCTGGTATTAAGGTCGAATGAAAGGTTGCCGCTGTTAGTGAAATACAATTGTCCTTCTTTGAGGACGACACATACCGGTTTGCCGATTTCAGCAAGAATTCCGGCGATACTCTCTTTGTCAGCGTGCAGGAGTTCGTTGTCACCCTGCCACCAGGCAATGTGTTTCTGTTGTGCAATAGCTGGCCAGGCAGCCTGTTCGTTGTTATTCATCCTGTTACCCTTATGCTCGGAATTTTGCACGATGATAACTTTAATTTATCTAAATGTCCATACGCACCAGAATTTAAGATACAGAAAGTCTATGACAGACGAATAATGCCAAAGCAGGGGCTGGTGGCTTCAAAATCCTGCTCAGTGCAGCGGGTTTGAGTCCTGTAAGAGCAAAAAAATCGACGGCTTAATCAGTCATGGAGAAGTTTGCTTCTGATCAGGGCGTCGAGTTTTTCGCTGCCAGGCTTGTTAAAAGGGCTTTCGAGCGCGAACTGATAGCGGTTGTGGCGGTCTATACCGATGATGGTGGGAATGTCGTATTCGATTCTCAGGCTGCGGCCAATAAGCGAATGTGAATCGATAAGCGTCGGAATCTTCGGGTTGAATTCTTTGAATGCATCTTCCGATCTTTGGCGGCGGTCTTCGAACCAGCCACTGTTGGGATTGAATACCCAAAGAGTGTCTGCAACAAGGGTGTATTTGATATTCAGGTGTTCAGCCCATTTGCGCAGATCGTGCCGCAAAGCCCATTTTCCGGTAATCAGCAACATCGGCCGTGTTAGATAACGGCGGTTACTCCAGTTACGACCATCGAGATCGACAATTTCAAATGGGGTAAACTGTTCTCCCGGCGCCAGCTTTTTTACGTAAAACGGCGGGAACCCCTTTTCCTCAGCCATTGCCGGGGGCCTGCCTGCCGTAAAACAGGCCAGCAGCAGACAGCACAGAAACGCCACCAGATGTCCGAGTTTTTTCATGACCTGATAAAGTATGCAGTTTCTCCCCAAATGCAAGAAATGATTGTGTATTGAGTTGCAAGATCAGTTTAAAAGAGGCATGATATACAAAATCAATTTTATGGAGATGTTCTATGAAATTACGTTGCCTGCTGATTTCGCTTCTGCTGCTGGGGGCACTTTGTCCACAGGTTGAAGCCAAACTGTGTATAGGGTGCAGCGCAGAACTGCCTGATAATGCCACGTTCTGCGCCGGCTGCATGACACCACAGCCGAAAGCTGTGCAGCTCGCGGCGCCGCAGACAGGGCAGGGCAATCAGCGCGAGCAGCTGATGCAGCTTTTTTCCTTTATTGATGAATATGAAGGTTATTTTCATGACCTCAAATATCTCAATGTGCTCGGCAAAATGCCTGAGGTAAAGACAAAATTTGCCAATGCGGCAGGCATTTACCGGCAGATGGAGCCGCGTTTACCTGAAGAACTGAGGATTCTCTCGCAGATCTATGCCGCCAAATACCAGCTCTTTGAGGGTATGACCGGCGTCATGAAAAATCTTCGCATCGACAGCGGTTTCAAGGCCGCCATCATCAAGTCGAGCATGCTGGTCATGGCCCTTTATAACCAGGTCATCGACCATTTTCGCCAGGACAGACATTTTGGCCCGAGCGAAATCGATATGCTCAAAGCCCAGGTCAGCAATATTCCCCGCCGCACCCAGAAATACTATATTACCAGCAAATATCTGAAATTGGGCGACACCAAAGTTCCCACCGGACAGCAGGTAATGGTGCTCGAAGTGCTTGGCAAAAGCGCGCATGTTATGTTGATGGGTCCCAGCATGGACAACAATCCAGTTGAAGGTCAGGTCAGCCTGCGCGACCTCGAAAAACGCACCAGCTGGAAAAAGGAAAACATAAACTTCTACACCCGCTGATGCTATGGATATTTTGAACTTTTGCGACGTATCTGCTATTGTAGAATGAATTGCGCGAGGAGGGAATTATGAGAAGGTTGCTGCAGATTTTCGTTCTGGTGCTAGTTGCTGTCGGTGTTATGACATCATGTGTTTCGGCTGAGACATTACATCTGAAGCATGAATTTCTGCCAGCTTACAGCCAGGGCAACGAAAAACACATCGGTGAGCTTATTCGCAACGCTCAGGCTGACAACAAACTCAGACTGATTATAGCAACCGAGAAAGATATAATTAAGAAGATAGAAAAAGAACAGACTGACAACCCGAATGGCCAGTCAGCAGCTGCTCAGGACGTTGAATACAAAATCGAAGAGACTCCGATGCTTTTTATTCTACATGGTATGAGCGGCAACGGCGCTGATGACATCCGCGGCATGAAGATCAGCAAGGCTGCTTTCAAAAAGCAGTTCACCTATGTCGATCCCATGAGCGAAAAAGACCCTGGAGTTATTGAAATCGAAGTGGAAAAGCCCCAGACCACCTGGATGCCCTTTGGTAGCGGTATGGGTACTGACGATGTGCGATACATCAACGCCCGGGTCTTTTTTGAGGGGCTGGCGCCCGGCACATATTTAATCGAATGCACTCTAAAAACCACTCATATTGAAGCTTCCGGCATGAGCAGAAACGAAGGCGTCGATAAGATAACGAAAATCGAAACAAAGCCGCTGGCCAATTTCCGCCTGCGGCTGAATTAGTTTCTGGTTAATCGTCGAGAAGTTCTAGTTCAGGCGAATCGCCATCGGCGCCGGGAACACGTTTATTGATAAACTCCCGGATGTTGCCGACCGATGGCCGGCCGCTGCCGATTGGGTCAGGAATGATCGGCAGGTCTATCTGTTCATCGGTGATGGTCTGATTGAATTCGACGTTACTGCCGCGACTGTCGAGAGTATCTGAGAAATGCTGGTTCATCTTTTCCTGATGTTGTTCCAGAAGGTTGTCGTATTTTTCATCGACCAGGCTGAGAGTAGCAGAGAGACTGGCTGAATTGGCGTGAAAGAGATCATCGACATCAGCGTCGTCATTGGCTACATGCTGTTTAAATATGTCTAGATCGGCCATGGCGGCTGTATGTCTGGCGTGATATTCATCGTAGGACTGTTGCGAGTGGAGGTTGATTTCTTCTCTGCGCATGCGCAGGTATTCGCGCCTGTATTCGATGCGCGGCCGTTCGAATTCCTTGATGTCGTTTGCAGTTTCTTCGACCTGAGCTGAAAGACTGGCAAGACCGTTGTTGTAGTTGTCAAGATAGGCCTGCTGTCTCTGGTAGTTGGCAAGATGCTCGGCGCCGACCCGTTCTCGCGTCTGCTCGATGAGAACCAGCGCATCAGACTGTGACAGGCCGAGAAGCGAAGCGCGGTTGAGGCCGAAAACAGGATGAGAGGGTGGCGGTGTGATCGGCCCGGTGAGGAAGACCGAATCAGGGCCATCTATATGCAGTTCGCTGAATACCGAACGCAGGGTCATTTTGCCGGCGCTGCTGGAATCATCGGCTTCTGGCTTGTAGACTGTTTTTGTCGGTGCTGTGTAGAAACCTTTACCCTGTTCTTCATTTCCGCGCAGACGGCTGACAATCTCGATATTACGGCGGGTGCCATCTGCTTCCGGTTTCGGGGTGGTGTAGGTCAGGCGGTAATAGCGCTCGAGCTTCATACGCCGGCTGAGAGCTTCATACAGCTTCGCCAGTTGTTCGGGCGTGGTAGTCTGTAGATACCAGCCGCCGGTCGATGTGGCAAAATCTCTGAGAATAGCTTCGTCAATGTCGTTGCCGAGGCCGACGGTAATCAGCCTGACGCCCTTGTCAGTTGCAAATTTGCTGACCTCGGCCGGCGTATGTGTTGACATCGGTGTTTGCCCGTTCGGCTTGCTGTCGCGGCCGTCGGTAAGACAGACGACGGTCTTGAGATCGCTGCGACCGGCCTTATTGTTCAGCTCTTCGCAGGCAGAATAAAGGGCATCATAAAGTGTCGTGCCACCCCAGGGCCGTATTTTCTGAATACTTGTGACCAGTGACTCTCCGTCAGCAGAAAAGTCATGAGTGAAATCGAGGTCGCTGCCGAACGAAAGCACCGAAATCTGCACATCGCTGACCATGCTCTGCACAAAAGCTGCCGCCGCCTGCTTAACCGCCGGCATCGCCGGTTCGATACTTGACGAGCGGTCGATGACCAGCACCATATAATGCCGGTTTTTCTGAAATACCAGCTCAAAACTGCTTATTCCAGTCGCATCTTCGTTGATGGTAAAATTGTCATTCTTGAGTTCAGCCGTTTCCTTGCTGAACACTTTCAGCAGCACGCCAATCTTCGGAAATCCGGCCGAATTTACCTGAAAAATCTCAGACGCAAAGTCTTTGCCTTCAGCAGCCTGAGTCAACACGAGACACACGAGAACCAGCACAATCATTTTTCGCATAGACTTACCTTTTTCAGTCAGCAATATCTTCGAGTAAATAATCTTTGAACCTGTTAAAATCGCATGCAAGCCGCTTCGATAGAATGGAACGGGCGGCGACCGCCTGTAATGGCGCGGGCAGGTCGATGCTGAGTGAGAGTGTCTGCTCGACCGATTCCTTGAACTTGGCCGGGTGCGCGGTACCGAGAAATATGCCATGTTCCCCGGGTTGCAGCGACTTTTGCAGTGCGTATGCCGCTACGGCGGCGTGCGGTTCGCTGAGATAGTCCTGTTTATATAGCTCGCGCAGAGACTCGCGCGTCTGCTCTTCTGAAACGGCTACGCCGGATAGTTCGCTGAGCGGTCGGCCCATTGTCTTGAAAATCTCTTCGACACGCGGCCAGTTACTCGGGGCAGAGACATCCATGGCGTTAGAAGAGGTTGCCACTGTCGTCGCTGGCGACCAGACGCCGCTGCTCAGATAGCGCGGCACCGTGTCGTTGCAGTTGGTAGCTGCGATAAAACGTTTAATCGGCAGGCCCATGGCCTGCGCCAGCAGGCCGGCAGTAAGGTTGCCAAAATTGCCGCTGGGCACCGCGACAACAGGTGGTCCGTCATGATCGCTGGCAGCGACGGCTTCGAAATAATAGCAGACCTGCGCCAGCAGCCGGCTGATGTTTATTGAATTAGCTGAATTCAGGTGTAGTTCGCGTTGCAGTTCTGCATCGACGAATGCCTTTTTGACAAGCTCCTGGCAGGCGTCGAAGTCTGAATTGACGGCGACCGTATGAATGTTGCCGCCAAGTGTGCAGAAAAGCTTTTCCTGCAGTGGGCTGATCTTGCCATCAGGGTAAAGTACGACGACTTTTATTCCCGGCAGGCCATAAAAGGCATGCGCCACCGCGGCGCCGGTATCACCAGATGTCGCGGTCAGAATCGTGATGGTCTGCCCGGCTGCAAATTCACTCAGGCATTGTGCCATGAAGCGGGCGCCAAAATCTTTGAACGCCAGCGTCGGGCCATGAAAAAGCTCGAGAATGCTGCGGCGCGAATCGACTTTAACCAGTGCAAGTGGAAAGTTGAAGGCTTTCTCAATCAGTTGTCTGACCGCTGCGTGACCGATCTCGCTGCCGATCCAGGCGTCGATGATGTGGCAGCTGCGCTCGACGAATGGCAGCCGCAACAGGCCGGCGACATCGGAGAGGCGCGGAATATCTGTTGGAAAGAAAAGTCCACGGTCTCTGCCCATGCCAAGTTTGACAGCTTCGGCGAATGATACCTGTTCTTCAGGATGTTGCAGATTAAAAAGTTTCATGTTGTTTCGCTTTCCTGATTCATTGCATGCTGCTATATGCAGTGCGTACCGGTTTCTGAAATTCTGCATACTTTAACAAAGCCACCGGGTTGGCTGAGGTAATTGCTGGCAAGCCATGCCGCCACCTGATCGGCATTCTCACGGCTTTTGCAGACAGCGAACATGGTCGGGCCACTGCCGGAAATGCCGCTGGCAAGAGCGCCGAGTTCGTTCAGCATCTTTTTCGCTACGGTATACCCTGGAATATGAGAGCTGCGGTATGGCTCTGCGACGACATCTTGCAGCAGAGACACAGCGAGTTCGGCATCATTGGAATGGGTCGCATGAATGAAGCCGCTGAGCAGCCTACCGTATTTGATCAGATCGGCGCGGCTGTAGCTGTCTGGCAGCAGTGCGCGCATCTTCGCCGTTGACAGCGAGATGCCGGAATAGGCGACGACCCAGAACCAGTCGCGAAAAAACGGCAGGCTGGCACAGAAGCTTTTTTCGCTTTGCAGCAGCAGCTGCAAGCCGCCCAGAAAGCAGGGGGCGACATTGTCGTAATGAACAGAACCACTGACGCGCCCTTCCAGTTCACCCATCATCCGCATGAGGCGGTCGCTGGGAAATGGCCGTTCGAACAGTTCGTTCAGCGCGTAAAATGCGGCGACTACCGAGCTGGCACTCGAACCAAGACCACTGCCGACCGGCAGATTTTTTTCGAGTTCGAGCTTGACGCCAATTTTGCCAGCTGTTCCAAGTTGCTGCAAAAAATGCTCGGCGCACTGATACACAATGTTCTCTTTTGCCTCTACTGGCAGTTTGTGCTGCCATGGCCCTGAACAGGCAAGACTGATGCCTTTTTCAGTAAGTTCAGCCTTCAGGCGGTCACCGAGACAGCTACCGTCAACTGGCGCTAAGGCAGCGCCCAGCAGGTCGAAGCCGACGCTGAGATTGGCAATGGTTGCCGGTGCGTAAACTCTGAGGCTCATACGACGGTCTCTCTTGTCCAGTTAAGGGTGCGCATAAGATCGGCGAATACTCCGGCAGCGGTTACCTCATTGCCGGCGCCGTAACCGCGCAGCACAAATGGAAGCGGCTGGTAATAACGGCTGTAGAAGGCAAGAGCGTTTTCTCCACCCTTGACGCTGTAAAGCGGGTCATCATCTGCAATTTCGCCAATTCGGACACTGCAGACACCGTCAGCGATCTCACCGATATAGCGTAAAACTTTCTTCTGGGCCCGGGCCGATTCGACACGCGCCTTGATGGCGGCATCGGCCTGCGGCAGACGTGCCATGAATTCTTCGACTGTGCCGCTGGCATCGAAACCTTCAGGTAGCGCGCCCTCGACCTTGATATCAGAAAGTTCAATAGTATAACCGGCTTCTCGCGCCAGAATCAGCACTTTTCTGGCGACATCCATGCCGCTCAGGTCGTCGCGCGGGTCGGGTTCGGTAAAGTTGCGTTCGCGCGCAATGCTGGTGGCTGCAGATAATGGGATCCCCTCGTCGAGCTGGCCGAAAATAAACGACAGCGAGCCAGAGAGAATGCCCTTGAAACGTTGCAGTTCATCACCAGCGTAGATAAGTTTCTTGAGGTTGTCGATAACCGGCAGGCCGGCACCAACTGTCGCTTCGTAAAGGAACTGGCGACGTTGCCGCAGCGCGGTGTTGCGCATGGCGGTGTAATAAGCGTAATCGCGGGTATTGGCTTTTTTATTTGGCGTGACGACATGTAACCCGGCGTTCATCGCATCGACGTAGCTGTCGGCAACATGCTGGCTGCTGGTACAATCCATAAAAACCGGGTTAGAAAGCTGCTGCTCGTCAGCCCAGGCGAACATTACGGCAAGGTCGCATTCCTGTCCTTTTTCTGCAAGCTGCTGCTGCCAGTTTTCAAGATCGATGCCACGGGCGTCGAGCAGCATTTTCTTAGAGTTGGCAATGGCGCAGGTGCGGATGGTGATGTTGCTTTTTTTGAGCATTTCCGTCTGTTGCTGCACCTGGCGCAGCAAAGCTTTGCCGATATTGCCGCAACCAACGAGAAACAGGTCGAGATATTGCTGTACGTCAAAAAAGATCTGGTGACAGCCGACTACAGCCCGGGTAGCCTTTTTCTGGTCGATGACCACAGAAATAGAACGCTCGGAAGCGCCCTGGGCGATGGCGATGATGTTGACGCCGGCGAGGGCGAGAGCCTTGAAAAATTTGGCGGCGAGGCCACGGCGGGTGCGCATGCCATCGCCAATCAGCGAGACGATGGCGAGGTCGTGCATCAGGGCGAAGGGCTCGAGCAGGCCAGTGTGCAGTTCTAGTTCGAACTCAGCGCTGAGAGCCTGTTCGGCTTTGTCGGCG
>PGYA01000019.1:70005-99078 GCA_002839435.1 Candidatus Riflebacteria bacterium HGW-Riflebacteria-2
GGCGCAATCAGAAGCTACGCAGAAACAGATACTGTACTCTGACGAGCTCTGCGAAATCAGCGAAATCGAGACGCCGGTTCGCGATATGGCGCCGAAAACTCGGCTGGCCATACCGACCATGCCTTTCATTCCCGGTCCGGAAAGATTGAACATCGTCTGTTTTTCGAGATGCGATACGGCTTTGACCTGCATGCCGGTGCGGTCGGTCTCGCTTGATATCAGAGTGCCGGTAAAGTCCGGGCGTATACTGTTTTTGATGTAACAGGGAATATGATACTGGGCGATCGGCACTATCGTTTTGGGGTGCAGCACTTTGGCGCCGAAATAAGACATTTCCATGGCTTCCTGGTAGCTGAGCTGAGCAAGAAAGGCGGCATCAGGCACCAGACGCGGGTCGGCGCTGAAAGCGCCATCGACGTCGGTCCAGATTTCACAGCTGTCGGCGTTAATGCAGGCGGCCAGAACGGCAGCTGAATAATCAGAGCCGTTGCGCCCAAGAGTAACTACCTGACCGAGTCGATTGACAGCGGCGAACCCCGGCATTATCCAGACCTGTTTTTCGCTGAGATCTATGCCGGCAAAGAGTTTGCGACCCTGTTCGACATTAACCAGAGAGTCGAGAGTCGGGCCGTATGCCGGGAAAAGTCGCACCGGATCGAGTTGTGCACAGGTTCTACCGCGGGCGATCATCAACTGTTCCATGAGAGCGGCCGACATGTATTCGCCGCCGACAGCGACCGCAGCCGTGATAGTATCGCTGCATTCGCCGAGCAGAGCTACGCCATCTGCCTTGTGGTGCCAGAAGCTGAGCTGGTTGTTGAGGATAGCGGCGAGCAACTGGCGCTGCTCTTCGTTTATAACTGAATTTGCGGCATCGAACAGATTGCGCAGAAGCACTTCGATGCGGTTGATGACTTCTTCGTAGTCCTCGCCACTGCGGGCCCTTTCCATCATTTCAAGAAGGCTGTTGGTTATAGTTGCCGGTGCCGAGAGTACTGCCGCGACTTTTTCAGTGTGGGCGGCCGCCAATATTATGTCGGCTGCCTGTAAAAAACGCTCCCAGCTGCCGAGTGAGGTTCCGCCGAATTTCATTACCTTCATCCGAATATCTCCTTGCGCGCATACTGATTACGATTACCGCCTGGTGAGCACGAGACAAGATTGCGCATAGTATATTGTTTACAGATGAATGGTGCAAGGCTTATAATCAGCCACGCAAAAACTTATTTCTGACAGTCAATATGCCAGGAGAAACCATGAAAGCTGACAAAAAAAAAGATTTAGATAAAGCCCCTGATGAAGGTAAGAGCCCGGGAAAAATTGACCTGCAGGCTGCTCACCGCAAGGCTATGATGGTAATGATAGGTATCTTTATCGCCATGTTGGCGCTGATGATCGCCTGTTCGGACAAAGTAGAATTTGCCTCGACTGGCGGCATGTAAAATCAGGATTTTACATCGACAAAGTTGCCGGTGTTAAACATGGCCGGCGTCGAGATCATGTCGTAGAGTCTGAAAACCTGGCGCGAAAGAAAATTTTCGCCGCGCAGGCGCATCGTCTGTTCGGGCTGTTCGGTTTTCGCGGTCAGTGGTTGCTCGCGCTCGCGGCGCAACAGCTCTTCGCCTGGAGTTGCGTCGGGCACGCGACGTGCGAGAACCGGCTGAACTCTGTTTTCGCCCTCGCTCAGAGGGTTGACCTCTGCCTGAGATGAAGCGACTGGCAGAGCCGGTGGCTCAATTACGGCGCGCGCTGGCTCAGCAAAGAATTCCGCCCGAGCAAACTCGGCCTTTTCGTAGCCAACTGGCTGTAGAAAGGATCCGGCATCAGGCTTGTAGGCGCGCAGGGCGAGGTTATATTCATAACGCGGTGTCGCCTTTACCGCTTCGGTCGGGGTGGCTTCGGAAGTTGGCAATGTTTCGGGCAGTGGCGCTGGCAGTTCTGCCGGCATCAGCGGGTTGTCGCGTTCGGTCTGGGCCGCGAGCGGGGTGGCCGGGCGCAGGTTGGCGTTTGCGGCGGGCAGTTTGCGATCGATTTGCGCCGGTTCAGAGACGGCCGAATCGTATTGTGGTGTGCTTTCAATGCGGTCGATCTGCGGCGTTATCGCGTTCAGCTGAGAGGTTGGCGCGACTGTTGGCAACATTTCGGTATTGCTGACATTCTGTATCGGAGCAGCTGTCGGAGTTCCTGCCGGAGCGGATGCAAGTGGCCCGGCATAAGGAAACGCCTGCTCAGCCAGCGGCAGGTAAGAATCGGTCACCTCGGTTTTATCGATAGGTGTCGGCCGCAGTACAGAGACAACCGGCAGATCGTGTACCTGGCTCTTAAGATTAGTAGGAACCTGGTTGAAGAAGTTGATCTGATAAGAGTACTGAATACCTTTTACAGATATAGCCATATATTAATAATATCCACTTTGCCCCATTTCCGCCAGAAAAATCCACCCGGCACTGTACATGGCGATTTTGCTTTACAGAAAGGGCAGCAGATATTAAGATGTTGTCTGTCGATTAAGAGCTTCCCAGGTCGGGATGTCGCGAATCGACTGATGTGTCGGGGCCGTCTGGCAATGCGGGCAGCCCACGACCGGAATGATCGACAAGGTGAGCAAATGGCACTGAAAAAGCCGGGTTACCCGCCAAGCAAAGTTGTTAAAGTTAAGGAAGAAATCCACGGGCTTCGTTGTGTTGACGAATTTCGCTGGCTGGAAGGCGATTCTGAAGGCAAAATGACGCCGGAAGTAGCCGAATGGACTGACCAGCAGAACGCTTTTACCCGTTTCATTCTCGACCACATGCCCGGCCGTCAGAAGCTCAGGCAAAGGCTTACCCCCTTACTCGAGCGCAGCAGCAGCAGCCTGCCGGTATACGCAGGCTCTCGTATCTTCTACTTCAGACGTGAAGGGAACAAGGATCAGCCCTGCCTGTATATGGCTGATGAAGTCTGGGGTCGCGAAAGAGTTCTGATCGATCCCGAAAAGATAGATGCCACCGGCTTGACTACGATCGGCTGGTTTTCGGCATCAAATGATGGCGAACTACTGGCTTACGGAACGGCGCGCAGCGGCGATGAAAATTATAGCCTGAAGATCATGCGCGTAAAAGATGGCAGTCATCTCGAAGATGAGATCTGCAACAAGGTTATCAGCGTCTACTGGCTGGCAGACAACTCGGGTTTTATCTATTCCCGCCTGGCTGACATCAAGAATCCCTATTCCCGCGAAATAAAGATGCACTATCTCGGTGATAATCCCGAAGATGACCGCCTGATCTATGCCCAGTATAAACAGGGCCCGCTCGCAACCACATGGGGGCCATTCGCCTCGCTGTCAGAAGACGGCAGATGGCTGATACTGTCTTATTATACCAGTACCAGATCAAACGACCTCTGGCTCGTCGATTTCAAAGACTGGCTGGAGTGCGGCGAATTCAAGAAGCGCGAGATAATCAGCGACTGCGACAGCATGACGCACGCCATGGTAGTGGGGGGGCGCCTGTTCATTCACAGCAACGAAGGCGCTGCGAATGGTCAGATTTATGAATGCGAACTGGCCAACCCCCGCCGCAAGAACTGGCAGACAATCATCGAAGAACGTCCTGACGCGACCATCGAGGGCTGGGACTTCACCAGCAATGCTCTGATTGTCAGCTATCAGAAGGCGGCGGCCAGTCTGCTGGTAAAATATGATCTGCACAGCCGCACGCTCTCAGATATAAAGCTGCCGGGCATCGGTTCAGCCGGCTTGTCGTGCAGCGAAAAGCATGATGAATTCTTTATTCATTACGAGTCTTTCAATCATCTCCCGACAATCATCCAGTGCAAAAGTTCTGATGTGTCGCAAAGAGCCTGGTGGAAATGCGAGCTCGAAATCGATCTGTCAGATATGCTGGTTGAGCAGCATGCTTACAAGTCAAACGATGGAACTGAGGTCAGTATGTTCCTCGTTCACCGCCGTGACATAACGAAAAACGGCAAAAATCCGACGCTGTTGTATGGCTACGGCGGTTTCGGCATCAGCATGAATCCAGCATTTTCAGGTTTGATACTGCCGTGGATTCAGGATGGCGGTATTTACGCAGTTGCCAATCTGCGAGGCGGCGGCGAATATGGTGATAAATGGCATAAAGCCGGCATGCTCGCCAATAAAAAGTCAGTATTTGAAGACTTTGAAGCGGCGGCTGAATGGCTGATCGAGCAGAAATACACATGCAGCGAAAAGCTGGCGATAAGCGGACGTTCGAACGGCGGACTGCTGACCGGTGCCTGTCTGGTGCGCCGGCCACACCTTTTCAAAGCGGTTATCTGCGGTGTGCCTCTGCTGGATATGATCAGGTATCATCGTTTCCTGATGGCCCGTTACTGGGTGCCTGAATACGGTAGCGCCGAAAATGAGGTCGACTTCGACTGGCTCATAGAATATTCGCCGTATCAGAATATCTGCAACAAAAGAGAATACCCGGCGGTATTCTTATTTACCGGTGAAAATGACACCAGGGTACACCCGATGCATGCCCGCAAAATGACTGCGGCGCTACAGACGCATTCTATCAACTCCGATGAAAAGCCGATATTGCTCTGGGTTGATCGTGAAAGCGGGCATGGCGTCGGCAAGCCACTCAAAATAACACTCGAAGAACAGACTGACCAGTGGATGTTTCTGCGCTGGCAGCTTGGCCTCGAGGTCGCAAAATGACACTTGCCCTGTTCGATTTTGACGGAACTGTGACAACACACGACAGTTTCCGGGAATTCCTGCTGTTCTGCTTTGGTGCACCGACTTTTTTTTGGCGCATGTTGCCAATGTCGCCCTGGATGCTGGCCTACCTGCTTAAACTTATCAGCAATCAGACGGCAAAACAAAAAGTGACTCAGGCTTTTTTCAAAGGCATGCAACGCCAGGAGTTCGATCGTCAGGCTGAGCGCTTTGTGACTGAAAGACTCAACCGCATGATACGGCCGGCAGCACTTGAGAAGCTGCGCTGGCACATTTCCCGGCAGCACCGGGTAATTCTCGTTTCTGCCTCATTCACTGAGTATCTTTCATTCTGGTGCAGACAACACGGCATCGAGCTGATCGCGACCCGTCTCGAAGAGAAAGACGGCATTTTGACCGGCAATTTTGCTTCGGCAAACTGTTGGGGCCCCGAAAAAGTCAGACGTATCAAAGAAGTTGTTGATCTTGCCGCCTGCGATAAAATCTACGCTTACGGCGATTCCCGCGGTGACCGCGAGATGCTTGACCTCGCTGCCGAAAAGGGTTATCGGGTTTTCTGAAAATTCGCGCTTGCCAAGATTGTCAGCAGCCTGTAAGGTATTGGCAGACAAGTCGAATGCCGTTATCTTTGTCGTTTTGTGGCCAGGGCTGCTGTAACCTAAAATTGCAGTTTCATTGCTGTTAGAACAGGCGGCCTACAGAAAAGTAATATACGACACACCAGGGAAGGAGCACTTTCTTGAACAGAAATATTTGTGCGTTGCTTTTATGCATGCTGCTGGCTTTGCCAGCAGTTTTTGCGCAGGAGGGCGTTGCAACCGCGCCCGTGTCCCCTCAGACAGCGTCCGACAGTGAGATCAAGGCAATTGCTATGTCGCCGCAAGTCGCTCATGCTGGAATTTATAAAGGCATCGGCGATGATATTCTTGTTATACTGAGCACTCTGAAATGGGAAACCAACAGTGAATTCAAGGGCTTTGGCAGCCGCGATGCCAAAAAAGGTGGTACGCTCAAATACGTTGAAACCTCTTATCCCCCCTCACTGCGAACCGTCGGCAAAAACGCCAACTCAACCTTTAACAGCATGTTGACCGGCCTGTGCTACGAAAGCATGCTCGATCTTGATCCGGTGACCTTTGATTATGTGCCAAACCTGGCTAAACGCTGGGCCATCGCCGAAGACAAGGTCAGCTTCTTTTTTGAGATTGATGAGAACGCGCGCTGGTCAGATGGAGAACCGGTAGTATCCGAAGATGTAGTTCGCAGCTGGGAACTTTACACAAGCCCCGGTATCGAAGACCCTTTTTCAATAGACTACTGGAACAAATACGAAAAGCCAGTTGCGCTGTCAAAGAGCATTGTGATGATAAAATCAAAACTTCTCAACTGGCGCGCCTTCATGTCTATTGGCTTTATGACCATTCTGCCAGGGCATATCATTGACAAAATCGATGGAAAGCAGTATCTGACCGAATACCAGAACAAACTCATGCCGGGCTCAGGCCCCTATGCCTTTGAAAGCTCCAAGGTTAATGAGGAGATAATTCTTAATCGGCGCGAAGACTGGTGGCAGAAGGATGCAGAAAAAAACACCGGTTATTATAACTTCGACCGGCTGCATTTCATCTTTATTCAGGATGAAAACCTGGTTAAATTGCGCTTCAAAAAGGGCGAACTCGACTGGGTCGCCATAAATGTTGCCCGCGAATGGCACCAGGAGTTCATTCCAGCAATGCTCGCCGAGCTCGCTTACGGCTACATACAGAAGCGCAAGGTCTTCACACACCGCCCGATCGGGGTTTCCGGCATTGCTTTCAACATGCGCAAGCCGCCATTCAACGACATACGAGTCCGCCAGGCGTTCGCGCACCTCTATAACCGCGAAAAAATGATGGACAAGCTGTTTTTCAATGAGTACGAATATCTTGATTCATTTTATCCGAATTCGCCGTATGAAAATCCAGATAACCCCAAAACTCGCTATGACCCTGACAAGGCGGTTGAGCTGCTGGAAGCCGCTGGCTGGTTGCAGAAGAACCGTGACTCAGAAGGCTGGCTGATCAAGGATGGCAAACGCTTTGAGCTGTCGATCAATTATGTTCAGAAGAGTTCAGAGCGTATTCTTACCATTTTTCAGGAAGACTTGCGCGATATCGGCGTCAAACTCAATCTCAAGCAGGTTACCTGGGCAACCGATATCAAGGAAGTCGGCGAACGCACGTTTGAGCTAAGTTCAAGGGCCTACGGCGGCATTCTTTTTCCAAACCCGGAAAGTTCAGTGCATTCGAAGTTTGCTGATAAAAAGAATAACAACAACATCTGGGGTTTTAAAAACGCGCGTGTCGATGAAATCTGCGAACAGTACCCGCTGATGTTCGACCCGAAAGAACGTATCAAGGCCGTGCGCGAGATTGACGGCATTATAGCCCGTGAATATTTATATGCACTCGGCTGGTTTCTGGCAAGCACACGCATTCTTTACTGGAACAAGTTCGGCATGCCCGATCAGGTGCTTGACAAAACCGGTGATCAGCGCTCAATAGTATCATTGTGGTGGTATGATGAAGAAAAAGACCGCATACTCCAGGAAGCACGTAAGAACAAGACCAGGCTAGACCCGGGTCCCCAGGAAATACACTGGTGGGACGAACATTACCCGCCGTCTGCAGGAGAATAATTATCATGTACAGCTATTTTATCCGCAGGTTTCTCTTGATGATTCCGACTTTTATCGGAATCACCTTTCTATGCTTTACGGTCACCCGATTTGTTCCAGGTGGGCCGGTTGAACAGGCGGTTCTGCGCTATCAGCAGGCAATGGCAATGAGCGGCGAGGGTGGTGGGGGCACATCCGGTTCTGATATGGAACAGGGCCAGATATCTGAAGAAATGATGGAGAGTCTCAAGGCCATCTATGGTTTTGACAAGCCATTTTATGAGGCTTACGCCATCTGGCTGTGGCGCGTGCTACATTTTGATCTTGGCACTTCCGACACCTATTCAAGGCCGGTCTGGGATCTGATCAAAGAAAAATTTCCAATTTCGATTATTTTCGGTCTTAGCGGCTTTACACTTTCATATATGATCTGCATACCGCTTGGCGTCTGGAAGGCAGTCAAACACGGTTCAGGGTTTGACACCGGCAGTTCTATAATGGTGTTCATCGCATACTCGATTCCGGGCTGGACCGCCGGTGTGCTGCTGCTGATGTTGCTCGGGGGGCACGCATATCTCGACATTGTGCCATCAGGCGGCAAAGATAGCGGCTTTATCAATGAAACTTCCAAACTCGCCATGTTTTTGCAGGAAGGCGCACAGGTATCCGATATTCCCGAAACTATCCGCAAGGAATTTCCGAAGCTGGGCGACAATCAGACAATTAATGCGAGTCATCCTGCGTTTAAGCATGTTCCGGCTGAAAAACGCTTTAAACTTAAAACCGGCAACCACTCAGATCTGAGCTTCATCGGGCGCACGCTCGATACGATGTGGCACATGATTCTGCCGGTATTCTGTTATGTGCTTGGAATGTTTGCTTCGAGTACGGTGCTGATGAAAAACTCGCTGATGGAAAATCTCGGCCAGGACTACGTGCGAACTGCCTTTGCCAAGGGTCTATCTGAGCGCGTCGTCATTTTCAAGCATGCCCTGCGCAATTCTCTGATTCCGATTGCAACTGGTCTTGGTCACATGCTTTCGATCATTCTTGCCGGGTCGTATCTCATCGAAAAAGTATTCAACATCAACGGGTTCGGGCTGCTGGGCTATGATTCGCTGATTGCACGTGATTACCCGGTAACTCTCGGAATTCTCGTTATCGGCTCGATGCTCAAGCTTTTCGGCAATATTGTTTCAGATTTTCTCTATTGCTTAATTGATCCGAGGATAAGATTCTCATGATAGAAACCTGGAAAAAATACGAGACCATAATCAAAACAGTCGTTTTATTTATCGCCTGGGCAGCTTTTTACTGGCTGCTACAGTCTTATAGCACGGCAGCGATAGTTTCGCTGGTTCTGGCAGCTGGCTTTGTTGTCTACATTCTGCCAATTCTGGTGGCTGGCGCTGATTCATTCAGGATGTTCATTACCAGCCCGATCTTTAAAAGACGCTGGGGAAAATTCAAGACTCTCAGACGCGGATATTATGCATTCCTGCTGATCATAACGCTGTTTGTCGTATCGTTGTTCGCTGAATTTCTGATCAACAGTAACGCGATCATGGTTAAATACAAGGGCGAATATCATTTTACCCTGTTCAAGTTCATCAGTGCCCGCACTTTTGGCATGCGCGGCTACGGTATGCCGAATTACCGTATGATGAAAGATATGTTCCAGGTCCGCAACACCGAGCGGGCAGAGCGTGTCAAAGCTGGCACAGCAAACGATGAAGACCGGCAGTATGCGCAATGGGGAGATGACTGGGTCTGGCTGACGCTTTATCCTTACAGTCCGCTTGAATCGTTGCTTGACGAACTGCCGACACGTCCGCCGCACCCGCCAACCTGGCTGACCGGCGAGTGGCGCAAGGCATACGTTGAAGAATCTCTCTACAAACTGCCAGAAACTCTGCCATCTACAGAAGAAATCACCGAAAAATTCAAACGACCGGAATGGGTAGACCTTGAACCGGCGCAGCTTTATCTGAAAATGGCGCAGGCTGGCATGCTTGAGCTGAAACCAGAAGTCAAGCAACCAGGCACCTTTCAGCACATTCTCGGAACTGATGACCGCGGCCGCGACGTCTTTGCGCGCATGGTTTACGGTTTCAGAACCTCACTGTCATTCGCACTTCTGGTAACCTTTTTCTGTTACCTGATCGGCATAACGATTGGTGCTCTGCTAGGTTTCTACGGCGGCCTGTTCGACATCATCATGCAGCGCTTTGTCGAAATCTGGTCAGCTATGCCGTTTCTCTACACAGTTATGATCTTTGCCGCGATAATGATACCGAACTTCTGGATGCTGGTGCTGATACTGGTTATCTTCAAGTGGATGGGCATGACCTATTACATCCGTGCCGAATTTTTGCGCGAAAAATCACGCGACTACGTGTCGGCGGCCCGCGCGATCGGGTGCACTGACGCAGCCATCATTTTCCGTCATATTCTGCCAAATTCACTGACTCCTGTCATATCATTCGCGCCATTTGCAGTGGTCGCCGATATTGGTGCCCTGGTGTCACTCGACTTCCTGGGTTTTGGCTTGCCGGCACCGACTCCGTCGTGGGGTGAACTGCTCGGGCAGGGGCTCGGCAACCTGACCAAGCCCTGGCTGATTCTCTCACCGATGCTTGCCATGTTCCTGACACTGCTCCTCGTATCGTTCATCGGCGAAGCGATCAGAGAAGCCTTCGACCCGAAGCAGTATTCGCGGCTCAGATAATTCAGGAGACAAATCCATGGCCAATCCGCTGTTACAAGTTAAAAATCTCAAAACCTATTTTCGCACCGAAGCTGGCGTCGCCAAAGCAGTCGATGGTGTTGATTTCGAAGTCATGCCCGGCGAAGTTCTCGGAATCGTCGGCGAATCAGGTTCAGGCAAATCGGTTACCTCACTGTCGATCATGCAGCTGATCCCGAATCCTCCCGGTGAAATCGTCGATGGTAACATCATTTTCGAGGGCACCGACCTTCTCGCGGCCTACCGGCAAAAAGACTACGATGTTATCAGAAAGATCCGCGGCAACAAGATTTCGATGATCTTTCAGGAGCCGATGACCAGCCTCAACCCGGTTTTTACCATTGGCGACCAGGTGGCAGAGTCGCTGGTTCATCACAAGGGCCTGAATCCTAAAGAAGCCCGCGACCACGCCGTAGAAATGCTCGAACTCGTCGGTATCCCGTCGGCGCGTGAGCGTATCAATGAATACCCTCATCAATTCTCTGGTGGAATGCGCCAGCGCGTAATGATTGCCATGGCGCTTTCGTGCGACCCCTCGCTGCTGATCGCCGATGAGCCAACAACCGCGCTCGATGTGACTATTCAGGCGCAAATTCTCGAACTGATGCTCGAAGTCAAGGCCAAGACCTCAAATGCCGCGATTCTTCTGATTACGCACGACATGGCGGTCATCGCCGAAACCTGCCATCGCGTCGTTGTCATGTATTGCGGCCGTATTCAGGAGATCGCCGACGTAAAAACGATCTTTCACTCGCCGCAGCACCCATACACTCAGGGGCTGCTTGCCTCTCTGCCAAAACCAGGACAAAAAGTAAGGCGTCTGAGCACAATCGAAGGCATAGTGCCTTCTTTGTTCAATCTGCCGAAAGGCTGCAGCTTCTGTACCCGCTGCAACCAAAAGCTCGACAAGTGCGAAACCGTACCACCTGAAATGGTCGAAACCTCGCCCGGGCATTTTGTCAGATGCCATCTGGCCAAGCCCATGAAAAGCGCCTGACGGGAGAACAACATGACAGAAAGAAAAGCTGAAAAAACCAACCTTCTCGAAGTTAACGATCTCAAGATGTATTTTCCAGTGTATGGCGGCGTTTTTCGCAGTCATGTCGCAGATGTCAAGGCTGTCGATGGCGTCAGTTTTAAACTGCGTGAAGGCGAAACTCTTGGCCTGGTCGGCGAATCTGGCTGCGGTAAATCGACTACCGGCAAATGCTTAATCAATCTCAATAAGCCGACAGACGGCCATATTCTCTTTCATACACAGAAAGATGCTGCTGCTGGCTACAAAATAACCGATATCAAACCGAAACCGGTTGATATCGCGAAACTGAACAACGACCAGATGCGACCTTACCGCTCTGAAATCCAGATGATATTTCAGGATCCTTATGCTTCTCTGAATCCGCGCATGACGGTATGCGACATCATCATGGAACCTCTGAGCATACATATGCCGGAACTCAGCAAATCCCAGATGCTCGAAAAGGTTGTCTGGCTGATGGAAAAGGTCGGTCTTTCAGCCGAGCAGGCCACGCGCTACCCGCACGAATTCTCTGGCGGTCAGCGCCAGCGCATCGGCATTGCGCGTGCCCTCGCGACTAATCCGCGCCTGGTAATCGCCGACGAACCCGTTTCGGCACTCGATGTTTCGATTCAGGCTCAGGTCATCAACCTGATGCAGGATCTGCAGGAAGAATTCGGCCTGACCTATATCTTTATAGCGCACGATCTTGCGGTCGTCGAACACATTTCAGACCGTATTGCAGTTATGTATCTTGGCAATGTCGTCGAACTGGCAGATGCCGCAACCCTGTTCAAGACGCCGCTACATCCATACACGCGCGCGCTGATGTCGGCTATTCCTCACCCTGACCCGAACGTTAAAAAAGATAAACGTATAGTGCTGCAGGGAGACGTGCCCAGCCCGATGAAAAAACCCTCTGGTTGTGGCTTTAGAACGCGTTGCCCAATCGCCCAAAATGACTGCTCCGATTCGCAACCGCCAATGATAGAGGTTGCCCCCGACCATTTCGTCGCCTGCCCTTACTATGCTATTCAGGACAAGAATTAAAATGCCCGGAGAAAGTATGAGAATATTCAGAACTGTTGTTTTGCTGGCTATTGTCTGCGTTTTTGCTTCGGGACACCTGTTGGCTCAGGTGCCGACTGCCGATGTCGGCACCCACGAAGACAATGAGTATCTGATCTATGTTCCGGAAGGTCTGGCAGAAGGTGTCAGATACCCGTTGATCGTCGCGTTTTCACCTTCTGCTAACGCGCGCGATCTTATTGGCACCTGGAAAAATCATGCCGAAAAGCACAAATGCATAATTCTAGCCTCAAAAATCGTAAAGAACGGCATGGATATCGCACAATACCTTACCAGGCTGCGAACTCTCATTCACGATCGGGTTGCCACCAGTTATCCGATCATGCCTGACCGGGTAATAGCAGTTGGCACCTCAGGCGGTGGCATGGCCTCACACCTGTTTTCATTTTTTCACGCTGACACCGTCGCCGCGGTAATAACCAGCGTCGGCTACATTCATGAGAACAGCCTCAAGCAAAAAGACGTATACCCGCACAACAAGGTCTGTGCCTTTCTTACCAGCCCGACCGATTTTAACTACAAGCTGATGAAGGAAGACCGCAAGTTCCTGACCAGTCTTGACTGGCGAGTCAAGTGGTATGAGTTCGAAGGCGGCCATCGCACTGCGCCTGAAGATATACGTGCCGAAGCTCTTGCCTGGGTTCTTGAACAGCTCTCTGAAAGTTGAACATTTTCTGCCCTGCCAGGTAACCCGAAACTTGTTTAAGAACTGCTGCTAATAGTGTAGAATTAAGATAAATCATACGACAGGATCGAAAAGGCAGTTGAGCAGAATCAGACTTCTTGCAGCAATAGCCATTTGTTTATTCATGACCAGCGGCCAGCCGATTTTGGCAGATAAACTGCCGGAGCGGGTCATTGTCGTGCTGCATTCCTATCATCAGGGCTTCAAATGGACTGACGACATCGCCCGTGGCATTACCGAGGTGTTACGGCAAAGCGAATTCAGCATCGATTTCATACATGAGTATATGGATATCAAGCGGCGCTGGGATGACGAATATAAAAGACTTTTTGTCGATCTTTTGCGCTACAAATACCAGAACCGACGGGTCGATGCGATCATTCTCTCTGATAACGTAGCATTTGACTGTATGCGGGAATATGGTAACGAAATATTTCCTGATGTGCCAGTTTTCTTCTGCGGAGTTAACTATCTCGACCCGGCCCAGATTGCCGATTTCCCTCTTTATACCGGCATCAGCGAGGTTGCCGATATCGCCGCCAACCTGGATCTCATAATGCATCTGCAACCACAGATCAAGAAAGTTGCTTTCATCGTCGACTCTACCGAAACCGGAGAAATTCTGGCGGGCCATCTTGAAACCCAGAGAAAGAGGCTGGCCGGACGCCTTGCAATAGAACGTCTGACTGATTATACCTTTGCAGAACTCGAAGAACGCCTGCGCAACATGCCAGATGACACCGTTGTGCTCTGGTCCGTTTTCTTTCGGGACAGTGACAATGTATTTTATGAATTTGATGATGGCATCAAGCGGGTAACCAAGGCCAGCAGGGTGCCGGTTTATTGTCTCTGGGATTTCAGTATTGGTCACGGTGCCATCGGCGGTTTGCTGACAAGCGGTTATGAAGAGGGTTCCAGCGTCGCCAGACAGACTTTGGCTTATCTTGCCGGCGAAAAGATCAGCAATATCAAGGTTCGCCACGATCCGGTAACGGTTCCGACATTTGAGTGGGAGGCTCTGCAAAAGCACAAGATTCCGGTCGATCTGCTTCCGGCTGGCGCTATCGTCAAAGGCAGGCCAGCGACCATATATCAACAGTATAAATGGTATGTCGTCGGCGGCATCACAATCATATTGACCCTGTCATTACTCAGCCTCATTCTGTCTTACATGGTTAACCGCAAAACACTACAGATCACCATAGCCCGCGATCGAGCCGAAGCTGCCAGCAAAGCAAAATCACAATTTCTCGCCAATATGAGTCATGAATTGCGCACGCCGCTCAATGGCGTCATCGGCTTTACCGAGCTGCTTCAACAGACGCAACTTGCCGATATGCAGATGAATTACCTGCGAAACGCCTCTCTATCTGCCAGGTCACTTCTCGGAATCATCAATAACATTCTCGATTTTTCGAAGATTGAAGCAGGCAAACTGGAACTCAATCGGGTAAAAACAGACATCAGAAGTCTCATCGAGCAAAGTATCGCTGCCGTAAGATACTCTGCCGACAAGAAGAATCTTGAACTGAAAGCGGAGCTACCGGAAAATTTACCACGTTGCATAATTACAGATCCGGTTCGGATGGGTCAGATTTTGATAAATCTGCTCGGAAATGCAGTTAAGTTCACAGAAGAAGGGTCGGTACTTCTGAAATTAGGGTTTGCCGAGAGTGGTGACAGTAGAGGAGCATTCACTTTCAGTGTTCTCGACACAGGTATCGGAATATCTGCCGAGAGTTATCGACGGATATTTGAAGAGTTCTCCCAGGCCGATAATTCAGCCACGCGAAAGTATGGCGGAACCGGTCTTGGTCTCACCATAACACGCAGCCTGGTTGAGAAAATGGGCGGAACTCTCAAGCTCGAATCAGAACCAGGGCGTGGCACCTGTTTTTATTTCACGCTCAACGAACAATATGATGTCAGTGGCGAATCTGACAACAGTGCGCAGCTTCCGGTTTCCACTATGAATCGCGAAGTCAGCATTCTGATTGTCGAAGATGTCAGCCTGAACATGCTGTTGCTCAAGGAACTATTCGCAAAACTGGCTCCGGCAGCTAGCGTGGAAGGAGCAGTCAACGGGTCTGAAGCTATCAGCAAGTATCGCAATTCCCCGGCAAAATTAGTCTTCATGGATTTGCACATGCCCGACATGGATGGCTACCAGGCCAGCTGTGAGATCAGGCGCTGGGAACGTGAGAACAACCTGGCGCCAGCCGCCATCATAGCGTTGACCGCCGGAGCTCTAAGCGGCGAAAAAGAGCGCTGTCTTGCCGCCGGCATGAGTGATTTCGTTACCAAACCAGTTGAACCTGCAACTCTCATGGCTATTCTGCAAAAACACACCGTTTAAGTTTTCTTATAAATAAACGAATTAGTTTAATTATGCCGACATTTTTGTTAAATTTAGGGCATGTCGATTAACAGATTTCTGCTTAAAGTTCTTGTTTTATGCGTTTTCATGACGGTCGCCGTTCTCTTTCCAGCAGCCGGGCAGACGCCGCCAACCAATATTCAGATAGGGCTGTACATACTTGATATTGCCCATCTCGACGTTAAAGAAAGCGAATTCTACGCTGATTTTTATATCTGGTACAAGGCTCCTGCCGACAGCGCCTGGAAACCTGAAAACATCGAATTCATGAACGGAGTCATCGAGAGTGCCACACAACTCGCCAGCAGCACCAGCGCCGACGGTCGACAGCACTGGTCTCAGCGCATTAAAGGCCGCTTCCGCGGGCATTTTGAACTGCACTCTTATCCGTTTGACCGCCAGAGTCTGCCAATTGTCATAGAAGATGCCGAATATACGGTCGAAGAACTTAATTTTGCCGCAGATTCCGCCAGCCCGGCTGATTTCAACCTATGGATCGAGCCTGAACTAAGGGTGCCGGACTGGAGACGCTCCGGTGCTAATTGCGCAACCGACACCCATCATTACAAAACCGATTTTGGCCTTGGCTCAAACAAGATTTCGAGCTATTCTCGGTTCTCCTTCAGCATAAATCTTTCGCGCCTGTTCATGCCACATCTGGTAAAATTTATACTGCCTTTGCTGATTATTGCCGGCATGGCTTATGTGGTATTTTTCATCAACGCCAGCGAATTCGAGGCGCAGTGTGGCATCTGCATTACCGCGTTGCTGTCAGCCGTTGCCCTGCATAATTCGCAGGCAGATGCGTTGCCCAATGTTGGATATCTGCTGATGTCTGACAAAATTTTTATTCTGTTCTACGTCGTGATTTTTCTTGCTCTCGTGCAGACTGTGGTTAATAATAACTATGCTAAACGCCGCCGTTTCGATATGGCGATCTATCTCGACAGGGTATGCAGATTCTGGTATCCATTCACTCTATTTATCGGAAATATTCTGATCTATCTGTTCAGCTAAGGAGGCTCTAATGAAGCCACTACTAGACGTAGCCAACCGTTTGCCGCTGCCGGCCCTTATCGGCATGGTACATGTGCGAGCACTTCCTGGCACTCCATTCAATACCGATTCTATGGAAAAAATCTGCGCGACCGCGGTGTCTGAAGCCGCCATGTTGCAGAGCGCGGGTTTTGATGGCATAATGCTCGAAAACATGCATGATCGCCCTTATCTCAAGGGAGCCGTCGGGCCTGAGATAGTTGCTGCGATGACGAGAGTCGCCTGTGAAGTCAGACGCAAAGTAGGCAACAGTTTTCCACTTGGACTGCAGATCCTGGCTGGCGCTAACCGCGAGGCACTGGCGGTGGCCCATATTTCTGGCTGTGACTTTATCAGAGCCGAAGGCTGCATTTTCGGGCATGTTGCCGATGAGGGCTGGATCGAAGCCTGCGCCGGCGAGTTGCTGCGTGAACGCACCCGCCTTGGTGCCGGTCGCATCAGAATCTGGACAGACATTCAGAAAAAGCATTCGGCCCATGCGGTAACCGCTGACCTTGCGCTTGAAGACTGGGTGCATGGTGCTGATTTTTTCGGAATCGACGGTGTCATCATCACTGGCACAGCAACCGGCAAGGCAGCCAGCAAAGATGACCTTAAACGCGCGCGTACTGCCGGCCGCATTCCGTTGATAATTGGTTCTGGCCTGTCGCCTGAAAACGCCGCAGATTTTGCCCGGGCCGACGCCTGGATCATCGGATCGAGCCTCAAATACGACGGTTTCTGGGAAAACCCGCTCGACCCCGATCGTCTCAAGGCCATGGTTGCTGCGCGCAACACGGTTTTGCGTAAATAGTTTTACATTGCCTGAAAAGGCTGGTTTCGTATATACTGCAAGAAGAATAAACAAGAGGTGATATGAAAAGTTATCTGCCAGAAATCCGCCAGACGCTTAAACTGATCGATGTTATCGAAAAAAAATACAACATCAAGCCCAACCATGATGTGGATGAACCGCTTTTATACTGTGGAGTTGCAGATACAGACCTGATTGCCAGGCTGGCTGAAGAGGTTGAGGAATATTTTGGCAAACCCTACAAGCCGGCCGGTGAGGGTGCTTTTTTCAAGAATTATTTTGACAAATTCGTTCGTGGAGTCGGCGGTACACGCAAGGAACAGACGCTTTACCGCAAGCAGATCTGCGATCAGGCCTGTATGTATTGCGCGTTCTGGCCATGGGGCAGCAAGCCGGTAAAGACATCTGTGCGCATCGGACTTGTCTGTTACGGAGCAGATGAGCGCGATTTTTTCACCCGTGAACTCAAGGGTGAGTTTTGAGAAAAAGAGGCGGTTAAAATGTTAAACCAGTTGAAAAAGAACCATTTTTACCTGATTGAAACAGCTAAAAAGCTGATTTCACAACGATTCAAGGAAAACCGCCACCACTTTGCGGCGGCTCTCAAGGCTAAGGACGGCAAAATTTTTACCGGCCTGCAGCTCAAAACCTCTATCGCCGGCAGCGAGGTATGTGCCGAAGCTGTTGCAATCGCATCCGCCGCCGAAGAAGGCGTGACCGACATTGAAGCGCTGGTATTGGTCAACCGCATTGGTGATGTGATATCGCCCTGTGGCAAATGCCGTGAGCTATTTATCGACTATTGCCCCAAGGCTGAGATAATAGTGCCAGGGCCGGCTGGCGCCAGAATCATGACTCCCGCCGAACTTCTGCCTTCCCGCTCCCTGAAATCCAATGTCAAGTCTGCCGCCTGACCAGGTCGCGCTGCCTCTTGACGGAACCCTTGACCTTCATACATTTCAACCGCGTGAGGCGGCCGCTGTCGTTGTGGACTATCTTGAAGCCTGCCGCGAACAGGGCATTTATAGTATCCGCATCGTACACGGCAAAGGTATCGGCAATCTCAGAAGAACTGTCGAAGCGACTCTACAGCGACTGCAATATGTCGAATCCTGGCAGCCGGCCGGGCATGACGCCGGTCACTGGGGCGCTACACTGGTTAAACTCAAGGCGCTTTAGCGCAGAAATTCACCATCTGCGCCGATTTTACCAGGCCCGGCAAGCACCCAGATGCCGGCCGAATTGGCCTTGACACTGAAGTTGAGCGTGCGCGAGTCAGTTGCTACCTGCTGACTTTCGCCGGTTACCGCGTCGATGTAGTTTCCTGGCAGAACCCTGGACACACTGATATCCTGATCGATAAAAGCTGTCAGCCCTATTACCGCATAGCTTTCGGCGTTGTTGTAGTTTCTCACAAAACTGATACCCGAAACGAATTCGTTGCCATTTTCAAGACTGCCGCGACTGAGAGCGGGAACAGCGGCACGAATCTGGTTGAGACGCTTCACATGCTGCGCCAGCGCATGTGCTGTCGTCTGATTCATGGCGGTATCTGTCAGATTGTCGCCAAAATAAGCCTTGCCAGTCTGTGATACCAAATCTGTTGGCAGCACACAGACCTGCGGCATGCCTTTCATGAATTCGATTTCTTCGCCCATCAGCAGCATTGGCACGCCTCGGAGTGTCCACATCAGGTTGTAGGCGCAGGCAGCCTTCCAGGTTTCACCGGAGAATCTGGTCAGATTGCCGTTCTCAGGGCCAACGTCGTAGTTATGAAAGAAGTTTACCAGCTGATTCGGGTCGGCATAGAGCCAGTCGTTTTTGATGATGTTGCCGATGCCACTGAAATGACCCATGCTCAGATTGGACGCGAAACTTTTGAAAAGTGGGTAATCCATGACCGCGATACCAGATGAGCCGGCAAGGTCGGGTTCAAATGGGCTGGGGGTGTTACGCGTATACCACCAGGGCACCAGTTCACTCGGTTCTTCACCAGTGAGCTTGCCAAAGCCATCAAGAACCGGTGCTACATCGGCAAACACGTAAAACTCAGGTTTGTGCTGGCGCCAGAGTTCAACCATATGAACAAGATCGCGCCGGTCAGAATTGCGCGCATACTGAATGCGCACACCATCTACTCCGAGATCCATGTATTTTTTGACAACCTTTGCGAAAAATCGCTTGATGTGCCAGTTATCAGTTGCGAGGTCGATGCTGTTGGCATCGAGATGAGCTCTCTGCACACGCGTGACTACGAGATCTTCGCCAGCCGCAAGCCAGCCTTCCCGATGAAACCAGTCTGGCTGCAGGTCACTTTCATTTGTCGAGAAAAAGCGTTCGGGATGCAGATCATCGGCCGGGAAAGTGGCGCCGGTGACCGGGTCTTTGAGCGGACCGGCACCCCAGGGGTCGCGATAGCGAAAATCCTTGAACCATTCGGGCGCGCAGGGATTATCGTTGTTCATGCGGAACTTGTGTTTGTAATCGCCAAAATTAAAAACGTAAGGCCAGGCGGGCTTGAGCGTGCCACGATAGAATTTTAGCGGCAGACGTGGAATAAAATAGTGGTTGCGGATGCCAAAGTTCGAGCAATGGTTGACAACCAGTGTCTGAATTACCTTTAGCCCATTGCTGTGCGCGCTTTTGAGAAGGTCGGCATAAGTAAAGTCACGCGAAGACAGGCGTGGCTCAAAGGTTTCCCAGTCGTAGGCATTGAAGCCCATAAAATCTAGCCCTCCGCGATTTTCGACCGGGGGCGTTATACAGATCGCAGTAAATCCAAGATTTTTTATATAGTTCAGCTTCTGCGCCAGCCCTTTAAAATCGCCCCGATAATGCGGGTCTCCCTTTTCGATTCGCTCGTAGTTATAGTAATTGTTTTCTTCATCAGCATCGAAAAAGCGGCTGGTGATAACCGAATAGATGCGCTCATCCCTGAAATCACCGGGCATCGGCATCTCGGGCTCCTGGGCGGCAGCAGTCACGCACCAGGCCAGGCAAAGCAGCAGTATGCGATATGTTTTTCCGCTCATTGTATCTCCTAGGGCTATTAACAAATATTGTCCAATTCTCCGATAATTGCAAGAGAGCAAATATAACAGGAGGCATACATTGAAAAAAAGTTTAATTTTAGCAGTAGCAGCAGCCATTGCGATATCGCCCCTGGCAACTGCTGCAGAACCTCTTCAGGGAAGGCTGGCTCTGGGCTATACAAGCACTTCCGGCAATACCGACGAACAGAAGACTAACTTTAACTTCGATCTTACGCAACAGCGCAACGAACGCCTCAAATTGGGCTATAACGGTCTGGCGATCTATGGGCGCGCCAATGGTGCAACCAACACCGACAAACAAAACGCCAACTTCGTCAGCGAATTTATCAAGAGCGACCGGGATTCATTCTATCTTAACAGTGGCTATCTCAAAGACAGATTCGCCGGTTATGATCAGCGAATCAATCTGGGTGGCGGTCTTTACAGATATTTTATCAAGGGGGAAGATACCGGACTGCGCGGCAGTTTTGGCGTCGATATCACCAGTGAAGATTACACCGATGGCACCGATGATACGGTTAAATGGCTGAAGTTTGGCCTTAACGGCCACAAAAATATGGGTAATAATATAAGGCTTGTATCTTCGATAGATTTAGGCACACCGCATGAAGATTATAAGGATCGTTACCAGGTAGATTCGATGATTGGCGGTGTCTGCGCTGTGAATGAACAGATGGATATCGAAGTTAAATACCTGACCAATTACCGCAAAACGCCGCTGGTTACTGGCAAAGAACAAATGGACAGCAACTTTTTAACCAGTCTCGTCTACAAGATGTAATCAGGGGATTATCGCTACCGGGGTGCCGGTGGCGATGTTCCAATACAGTTCTTCCATGTGAATGTTGTGTAGACCGATACTGCCGTCGGTTGTCCAGTTGGTTTCAGCGCCGAATCCGTGGATCCCGAGAGGACCGCCAAGTGCTGTATCGACGGGTGGCGGGTGCATCTGTTGCCAGGCCGCTTCAATTCTTGCTTCTTCGCCCGGTTTGATGATCTGCTGCACTGCGCCACGTTTTGCATCGTCAGGCGAGGGATAATTGATCTGCAGAAACAGGTGATAGCGGTGCCCTTCGATTTTATTGCAGATGTAATACTGGCCTTCTGGCGTTTTATGGTCAGTGCCGCGCAGCTTTATGCCAACTGGAGACCTGCCGAGGCTTACCGGGTAGGAGGCGACAACTGTGTCGTCTGAAAGAACCAGCATTTCGCGACTGCGTTTGCGAATAAGCAGCTGCGGAGTGAAACTGGCAGGAGCAAGCCCGGCATGTGCAAGCTTTTCGGCAAAACTTGCCAGAGCCCTTTTCTGACCGTTTATATCAAGTTGCTGATAGAGATCGGCAATAATGAAACTGCGGGCAGGAGTTAACAATACGGCAAGAATACAGATTATCGACAGCGTCGAAAAGGCGTAAAAGAAATAGTCTCCAAGCAGAGTCACTGTTTGTCGCATGTTTCTTCTTTCGCTAAACCAGGTTTGCCAGCCATGCTACAGCAAAATAGCGCAGGGTTCTGCTGATCCAGCTGGCCAATATAACTTTCGTGAGTGACATCCTATAGATTCCGCCAATCCAGCACACAGCTGAATAAGGTACCGGAGTAACCCCGGCAACGAAAATCGCAAGAGCGCCATGGTCTCGGAACAAATCGCGGCCCTTGCGCAGCATTTTTGGCCCGAAAAGTCTTCTGAACCGCCAGGGTCCAAAAAAACGGCCGATAAAATAACCGGTGGCGCCGCCAAAGCCGCTGGAAAATCCGGCTATCAAAGAGGTTTTCCAGATATTGGCGCCGCCAAAAGCAGTGCCAAAAACGATTACATCGGCCGGAATCGGCTGGATAATTACGTCAGCCGCCCAACATAGCAGAAACAGGGCAGGGTAACCAAAGTTTTCGACAGCATCCTTTGCCATGAGCTTTATCGGCCCACGGTAATGCAGAAAGACGAAAAACAAGGCAACCAGGCCGAGCAGAAAGGCTACAGCCGAGTAATGCGACGATACGCCAAGGCTCAGCATCGAAAAGATGCTGGTTTTTTCCTGTTTCTTAGGACTCATTTTTCCACCAGTCGTTACAGGTGATATTTGTACCTACTTCGTTTGTTTTAAAGTAATTTGTTAGCATAAATAAAAAAAAGCCTCCCGAAGGAGGCTTTTTTTATGCTTGAACGACTATCAGAGTTCTGTGAGAAGCTTTCTCGCATCTTCGACCAGAGTTTTGGCCTTGATGTCGTCAGGTTTGTCGTTCGCCATGAAAACCAGAACCGGAATGATCTTGCGCAGAACCGGCTTGAAGTTTTCGGTTCCCTTGTCGTTTTTGTATCTGTTGAGATACTTGATCAGAACGCTGGCTTTAGTAGTGTGATCCTGTTTAAGTTCGCCAATGATGATGTCGCTGAGGCTGTCCTGTACGAACGCAAGAAACTTATCATTTTTGAGATGCCTGAGCCCGACAACGGTTGCGGCAAAATTGGAGCCCTCAGCAATGTTGATGTTGATATGAGTTAGCAGGCGGCCTTTGTTGTCACGCAGAACGAGACGGGTCTGGCCATTTTTCCAGCTTTCTACGGTACCTTTGGCATGAGTGAGGAAATGTCCCTTGGGATCTCTGACGACCCATTTTGATTTGGCTCCCCATGATTCGAGGCGGCCATAAGCCCAATGTACAAACTTGCCTTTACTGTCGCGAACGACAAACTTGATACCCTGGTTTTTCCAGGATTCGTATGCCTTGGAAAGATTATTGACAGTTTCAGTGCTGTCGGCGGCGGCAAAAACACTGCCGGTTGTGAACAGCACTGCTAACACGATCATGAGTGCGAACATTCTGCTGATGAGCTTCATTTGGTTCCTCCAGATTGATATAATAGAAAAATTATAACATATTACAAAAATCTCGCAACTTAGTTTTGAAAAAATTAGCCGGACATGCCTTGAGTCTGCTATAATCTTGCCAGCAAACACGCCACCACCGGAGACACAGAATGCACAACGACGAACTGATGCAGGTCTTTAAAAAATTCAAGTCTGACAGTGAAATTTTTCATGACCTGATGCGTTTTAAAGTGCGCGAACTACTGCTGGTAGCGACCATTTTTGACGCCTTTTCGCTCGAACAGGACGGCCTTCTCGCCGAGAAAATCTTCGGCGAATATTTCAGCCTCAACCTGACCAGTGCTCCTCGCATCAGCAGCGTCACATCAGGCGACGAGGCGATAGAAATGCTTGAGAAGCGCAAGTTTGATCTCGTCGTTGTTCTCAGCCGTCTGAGTCGCGCTGATACTATCAATTGCGGCCAAAGAATCCGGGAACGCTGGCCGGATCTGCCGGTATTGCTGCTGCTCAACGACAACACCGATCTCGAAGCCCTCGATAACCGCAGCGATCTCTGGCTGCACTACGACAACGTATTTGTCTGGAACGGCAACTCAGAAATCTTTCTGGCGATGATCAAGTATATCGAAGACCGTCGCAATGCCGACAAGGATACCGCAATAGCGCAGGTGCGCATCATTCTGCTGGTTGAAGACTCGATACGCTATTATTCACGTTATCTGCCGCATCTTTATTCAGAGCTTATCAGACAGACCACCAAGCTGGTCGAAGAAGAGCTGCAGGAAGAAACCAAAAAAGTTCTGCGCATGCGCTGCCGACCCAAGATTATTCTGGCCACCAGCTATGAAGAGGCAATGAAGCAGTATGAACATTTCGAAGATTACCTGCTCTGCGTAATCTCTGATGTTAAGTATAAAAAAGACGGGGTTCTCGATGAAAAGGCCGGTCTTAAACTGGCTAAAAAACTCAAGGAACTCTCACCCGACCTGCCGGTTCTGCTGCAGTCTTCAGAACCCGAGATCGAAGCGTCCGCCAACCGTCTGGGCGCCTCTTTTGTCCATAAAGAATCGCAGTTCCTTTCCAAGCGCCTCTCCAAGTTTTTCTATCGCAATCTTGGCTTCGGCGACTTCGTATTCAGAAATGCGCACGGTCAGGAAATCACCAGAGCGCGCACCATGAGCGATTTCCGCAACTGCCTGCGCATAGTGCCGGCTGAATCTATCGAATACCATGCCAGCCGCAACAATTTTTCAACCTGGCTGCTCGCGCGCGGCGAAGTGCAGATTGCCAAAGTCGTTTCGCGTATTCACGTCGCTGAGTTCGACGAGGTCGAATCGCTGCGCGACTTTCTCATCAACATGGGCAACTGGGTTTTTCGAATGAAAACCCGTGGCAAAGTCATTTCGTTTGACAAATCGCTAATTGGTGATAACCGCCACCATATCTGCAAACTGGCTGAGGGTGCCATCGGCGGCAAGGGGCGCGGCATCGCCTTCATGAATTATCTGCTCTATAATTCATCGATGCTCGAATCGGTAACCGAAATAGTGATCCGTATTCCCGAGACCTTTATCATCGGCGTCGATGAGTTCACCAATTTTATCACGACCAATGATCTTGCCGATTTTGTCTCGTCTGAGCGCGATTATGCTGTTATTAAGCGCCGTTTTCTCGAAAGCCGCCTGTCAGAAAGAATTCTCAACCGCCTGCGTATCGTGCTGCAAAAAGTTACCTATCCCCTGGCCGTAAGGTCGTCGGGCGTGCTTGAAGACTCGGTTTCGCATTCAATGTCGGGGCTTTATGAGACGTTTTTTGTGCCAAACAATCACCCCGAATCAGAAGTGCGTCTGCACCAACTGGAAGAAGCGATAAAGCTGGTCTACGCCTCGGTTTATTCAAAAGAGGCACGTGAGTATTTTGATGCTATCAACTACAACATAGAAGAAGAGAAGATGGCGGTAGTCATTCAGCAGATAGTCGGGCGTCGACACGGACACAATTTCTACCCGCTGATTTCAGGGGTAGGGCAGTCATACAATTATTACCCGTTCTCTTACATTCAGCCTGAAGATGGCGTGGGAATGCTGGTTCTTGGACTCGGGCGCAACGTTGTCGGCGGCGAGCGGTCTTTCAGATTCTGCCCGAGCTACCCGCAACTTGAGATTCTGACGCCCGAAGAACTGGTTAGGAACTCGCAGCGCCGCTTTACCGTGCTCGATCTCGAAAAGAACACTGTCGATCTGTTCAACGGCGAAGATGCGACTCTGGTAAAGCATGACATCTCGGTTGCCGAGAGCGACGGAACACTGAAGGAAGTAGCGTCAACCTGGAATCATCTTGACCAGCGCCTCGAATGCGGCCTGGATACTCGCGGGCCACGTGTCATCAACTTCGCCAACATCCTCCAGTATGAGTCAATGCCACTGGCCAAAACGATCAAGCATATTTTGAACGTGTCCGAGGAAGCCCTCGAGACACCGGTCGAAATTGAATTTGCCATCGATACCGATGTTGAAAGTCCTGATAAGCCGGTGTTCTACCTGCTGCAGCTCAAGCACATGCTGCGCGAAAGCGAAGATTATAATATCGACAAGGCAAACATCGATCGCAGCAAACTCATGCTCTATGCTGATTCCGGCATGGGCAATGGCCGTATCGATGAGATCAGTGACATCATCTGGATCGACCCTGACGTTTTCGACAAATCGCAGACCGAAGAAATGGCGCGCGAAGTCGAAGCATTCAACCTCGATCTCAAGGAATCAGGCCGCAGATACATTCTGCTCGGCCCTGGCCGATGGGGTACGCGCGACCGCTGGCTCGGCATTCCGGTAAGCTGGCCACAGACGTCTTTTGCCAAAGTCATTATCGAATATTCGCTTGAAGGCTTCAGAGTCGATGCCTCGATGGGTTCGCATTTCTTTCACAACGTCACGACCATGGGTATTGGCTATTTCTCAGTGCGTCAGGACTCCAGCGAAGGTTTCATCGACTGGAACTGGCTACGCAATCAACCTGTAATAAGGCGCCAGAAGTATTTCACTCATACGCGGTTGCCGCAAAAGCTTGGTGTGGTAATGGACGGGCGACAGGGTATCTTCCTCGTCTACCAGAATATCGAAGATTCGATAGTGCACGAGTCGGGTGAAGTCGAAATCGACCAGGCCTACGGCTCGTTCTCCTGAGATAGTAACCATGGATCAAACACAATTAATAATCATAGCGGCGATAATCATCTTTTTTGTTCTGAAAAAGCTCGGTCAGGTCAACCCGCAGAAAGCGCGCGAACTCAAAGCGGCAGGCGCCATCGTCATCGATGTCCGCAGCAGCGATGAATTTGCCGGTGGTCACGTTGCTGGCGCAGTCAATGTTCCGCTCGACCAGCTGAGCGAAAGAATCGAAAGCGTCGTACCCGACCGCCAGCAGCCGATTCTGATCTATTGCCTGAGCGGCACCCGCTCGGCTCTTGCCCGTCGTATATTGATGAGCAAAAAATACCGCGACATCCACAATCTTGGCTCGATTTATCGCGCCAGAAGTATTCTTACCGGGCAATGAAGCAAGCAGGTCTGGAATAATGGACAACGGAATCCTTACAAACAGGTATGAATTTACCGGAGACGGTAAAGCTATCATCGATATCAGTGTAGAATCGATGAACGATCTGTTCAACAGTTTTGACAAGAAAGCATCTTTTGTAAAACGCGAACTCGACCAGGACTTCGTCGATTACATCATTGACAGTGTCAAAGAGCTTGGCGACCGCGAATTCCTGGTCAGAGTATCGGTCGATCAGGAATTCAATATGTTGCAGGAAAACATTCTGCGCAAGGCTGTGGCTAACTACTTTACTTATCGCTACCAGATCGAGAACCTCAATCTGCGCAAGGAAATACGTAAATTCACTATGATGATGCTGCTCGGCATCATATTGTTTACGCTTGTTTCTATCTACAAGCTGCCTGACGCTCCAGAGATCGAAGTCTGGAAAAAAATATTTCAGGAAGGCTTGGTAGTGGCTGCCTGGGTGGCGATCTGGGAAGCGGTAACCTCACTTATATTCGGTTGGAACCCGTATTACATCAAACGCGGCATTTACGAGCGTGTTGCTAAGGCAGAATTCCGGGTAATAAACAACCTGCTCCGCTTCGAATATTAGAAGGACAGAGAAATGGCAGAGATAGTAAGTATTCATACGTGTAACGCGACCGGAGAAAAAACGGTCGAAAAGCCTTCTGTCGCGGCACGCGCCGGGTGTGGGCTGGTCGGAGACCGCTACTACCGTGCAAATGTTGATGGTGGCAACAAAAACGCGATTACCCTGCAGTCAATCGAGGCAATAGAAGCCTGCAACCGCCAGTTGAACACCTGCTTTGCGCCTTCCGCTTTCAGACGCAATCTTATTACCCGTGGAGTCGAACTTAACGATCTGCTCGGCAGAAAGTTCTATGTCGGTGATGTGCTGTTATATGCATGGGAACTGTGTCAGCCATGCGATTATCTGCAAAAAATGCTGCAGGCTGAAGTGCTGACCGGCATGCTCGACCGCGGCGGTTTACGTGCCGAAATTCTCGAGGGCGGTGAAATCAGGCCAGGCATGAAGATAAAAATGCCAGAGGGAGATTGATTATGCAGGCTTATATTGATTTTGTCACAACCTGGCCGATTGTGTCGGCTATGCTGCAGTTCGCTGTGCTTGGCACCTTCGGCGATGTCATCGCCAAATGGATCATCGAAGGCCGTATCAGCAAACCCTTCGGCTTTGCAGTTCTGGTTTGCAAAATGCTTGAATGGGCACTGCTGGCGGTTATGATCAAATACGCCTTCACTGGCTTTGCCGGCTTTGTCGAAACTCTGGTGCAACATCAGATGCTGCCGGAGCTTGGCCCCTGGTCGCGGGCAATTGCCATCTCGGTGGCGACCAACCTGCAGTTCGGGCCCTTTCTGGTGCTCATGCACCGTCTGCTCGACAATCTGATCGCGCGCAAAAGCAACTGGGCCAACATCGACAAGGGTTTCATGTCGTTGCTCTGGTTTTGGATTCCAGCGCACAGCGTAACTTTTGCGCTGCCAAAACCGTATCAGATCGGCCTTGCCGCCATCTGGTCAGTCGCCCTCGGCATAATCCTCGGCTTCTACAACCGCAAACCCGCAAATTGACATAAAAAAGGCGCTTTGACTCTAAGCTTGCCAAAGCGCCTTTTTATTTCTGAGTTTTATTTGCGGCTGGTGGTGATTTTGTCTTCGCTGTAGCTGATGCCGAGCAGGCGGTTGTCTTCAGTGGCCTGCATGCTGTAGAACACGACGCTGACGCGCGGGGCGATCAACTCGTTGCTTACCAGGTGTTTCTTATAAGCCGAAACTTTGCTGTCTTTAAGCTCATTCCAAAGGATTTCGGCGGTTTTGCCCTGAACGGTTTCGACTGCCTTGCGGATATTGGCGAACTTGCGGGTGAAGGTGGTATTTACTTCGCCGTCGTAGCCATTTTTGTCGCGCAGGCTGCTGTAGTTGAAGCTGACGATGATATCGCGCAGGTAATCGCCTTCATAGGGTCCCTGAGTCAGAAACTTCGAAATTTCGGTGCGGTTGCCGGCAAAGAATATGGTCGAGGTAATGCGCTTGAAAAACATGGCGCCGGCTTTGACAGTGTGAACATAAAGCACTTCACCGTTCGGCCAGGTTTTGATCAAGCGTTCGATTGTGGTAATTTCGCGTTCGATCATTGCCTGATCCTTGCCGCGCACGACCATGTAACCATAAGTGGCCGCCTGCGCAACCGAAACCAGACTGGCAAAAAACAATACCAGAGCGAGCGTTTTGAACAATTTACTACAAAGCATGTCAAAGCCTCCTAAAATTATTACTCTGTATTTTAATGAAATTTACCCCAACCGGCAAGGGCCGAAAATCCGACCCAAATTAGCTTGTTTATTGCAAAACCAATCGCAGCTTGAACTTCAACTAGTGCTTTGTCAAGATTGAACCTACAGATTCGACCTTAGGAATACTGCATACCCGGGCTCTCGGCAGGATACCAACGCTTCAACTCTCCCCAGGC
>PGYA01000156.1 GCA_002839435.1 Candidatus Riflebacteria bacterium HGW-Riflebacteria-2
CGGGGACGACCTGCGCTGGGGGGGCACTCCCCAGTCCGTGCAGGTCCTGGACGAGATCTCGTCGCCCCTGCTGACGGGCGTGCTCTCACCCGCGAAAAACGCGGTCATGATGGAGCTCTCTCGAGGGTGCATCCATGCGTGTGGCTACTGCACATGGAACTCCGACAAGCACCTCCGGCACTTCAGCGCGCAAAGACTCGGCCAGGAGGTGGCATGGGCGGTGCGCCAGGGTCACCAGCACGTCACCCTGAACGATTCCGCGATCAACTACGACAGCGATCGCCTTCGCGCCTTCGTGGACGCCGTCCATCGCGCGGACCCGTCCGGCACCCTTCGGTTCACCTACAACATCCGGCACGACGTCCTCTCCGATGAGCAGCACGCTCTGCTGCACGACTTGCCCACGCACGTGGCGCTGGCGGGCATCGAAACGCTGTCGCCTCGCGGCATGGAAGCTGTCGACCGGCAAGCCGTGGACGTGACCGCCCTGCGCGCTCGCCTTGATGGGTTTGCCCGCGCAGTGCGTCCCGTGGTCGCGAGCATCGTGCTCGGCCTCCCCGGCGACGACGAGGAGACCTTTCTCGAAACCCTCGACACCTTGCTGTCGTGGACCGAACCCAGGGACGGGGTCCGCACCGTCGAGGCCGTGCTGGTGTCCCTGCTGCAGGTCTATCGAGGGTCCAAGCTGTGGCAACGTCGTGAACAGCTCGGGCTGGTGTCTTGCGAACATGGGATCCCGTACTTGATCGAGAGCCCCTCTTGGTCGAGAGATGCGCTCGCGCACTGCAAGGCGGAGATCATTCGGCGCATTGCGCGAGATCCCGCGCGCCTCAAGGCGGCGGAGGCACTCGTGATGATGCGCGAGGACGGCGGCTTGCCGGTGTGGCTGTCGCCGCGCGTGCTGGGAATCGTCCTTCGGGATTGGCCCGAGCGGCGGGCGCATGACGGGTGGACGCTAGAGCGGGTGGGGCTCATGCGCGACACGGGCCAGGGGGTGCTGCTCAGGTTTCGCTGGGCAGACGGCGGACGCGTGCGGGTGCGGCTCCTGGTGACCACCGCAGGTCCGAGTCATTATCGCGTCAGCTTGCATCCCCTGCCCGGAGCGATCGTCCCCGGCAAGGCCGTGGATCGGCTCGGGATGCTCGTGAACGCGGTGGTTCGTCGTGGCGAGCACCGCGCGGCTGCGTACCTCGCGGACCGGGGGAGAACGAGGAGCTAGGCAGAATCACATTGATCCGTGGGGAAAACTCGCACAGTTTCCATGGGCTCGATTTCGCCACAGCTCAACGTGGTTCAGCATGGGAGGTCGGGTC
>PGYA01000020.1 GCA_002839435.1 Candidatus Riflebacteria bacterium HGW-Riflebacteria-2
TTTTTGTTTTTTATGTCAATCATTTTGCTAATATACTTACCAGTGGTTCGTTTGGTTATGAAGTAAGCTTCGACTGGAACATTATTTATTATCATGTTGAACCTTATGAATGGACGCACGATGCCGTGAAGCTTATATTCAGTGCCGGACCCATGTTAATACTTCTGGTAGGACTTATTTCTTTAATTGCCTTTTATTCTCTTGTCGAAGAACCTGCCCGGATAAAGACCTTTTTCATGTGGCTTACTTTGCATGCATTAAATTATTTTTTTGGCGGTCTGCTGATAGGTAATATTTTTAAGAAAGGCGTTGGCTATATACTGGCTGTCAGTGAAAATGTTGACATTGCAGGATTCTTTCAGCGACTCGAGGCCTGCGATTACTCCCATAAGTTCCATGCGGTTGTTTGTCGTGTCCTTTTCGCCGCCGGAGAGCTCTTTCTCGACATCCTTGAAGCGGAGTATCGCCCCCCAGCCGCCCGGGCCAGGATTGCCACTGCACGCGCCATCTGAATACAATTCAATCTGTTTCAATTCTTTGTTCATGACTTTTCTCTGATTACATCAGGCAGCATTACTACAAATCTGCTGCCCTGATCTACCTTGCTTTCTACAGTAATATTTCCATTCAATTCTTCGGTAAGTTTTTTAACAATGCTTAGGCCAAGTCCGGCTCCGCCATATTTACGGCGGTTCCCGTGGCTGATCTGGTAAAATGCCTCAAAAATCTTGTCGAGATGCTGCTCAGGAATCCCGATGCCGGTATCTCTGGCTTCGATTAGAAGATCGGCGCCTCTACGCTCAATTTTCAGCGAAATATCGCCTTCTTTGCAGAATTTAATCGCATTCATCAGCAGATTTACGACTATGTGCTGAACAGAGAGCTTGTCTGTGTATATTTTAAGCTGTCGTTCAGGTATGTCCAGGCTGAATCTGGCGCTCGAAAATTGCTGCTGCTGTATTATCAGTGCGTCTACGTAGTCGGTAAGATCGGCGAGCATGAATTCTTCTTTGTGATAGGTGAACTTGCCGCTTTCCAGTTGCGAAAAGCGCAGTATGCCATCGATCATTGTCTGCAGATGGCCGGCATTAAATACGATCTGCTCGGCAATTTCCTTTGTCTTCTCTTCAGTCAGGGAGACAGCGTTTCCTGGCGGGTTGTGCAGTAGTTGCCCGTAGCCTCTGATCGCGGTGAGAGGCGTTTTCAGCTCGTGACTCATCATTGCCAGAAACTGTGATTTGGTTTTGTTGGCTTCTTCTGCTTTTTCTTTCTCCTCAATCAGCGCCTGTTCCGTTTCTTTGCGCAGTCTTACTTCTGTTTCTAGCTCGCTTATAATTTTTTGCTTCATTTCGGTTTCGGCTTTGGCGCGCAGAAGTTCTTCAAAAGCGTTTTTTATGCGCGATTCCATTTTCTGGTAGACTTCCAGACCCTGATTGGGGCCGAAAATTTCTATGAGCGGCAGGGAAGGGGGCAATTTGGGGTCTTTGAGGTTGAAGATGATGCGGATGGTCATCTCGGTTCGGCGAACGCCCAATGCGCCGACCAGATAGCCCATGGCGAGAATCACATGAACCGGGCTGGAGGGAATTTCATGCGCCGGCGTGCTGGTGAACAGGCCCGAATATATGGCGCAGCCGAAGCTCAGCAGTATCAGACCGATGCCGATAAGTCTGGCCGGATTCTGCAGGCGCCCTTGCGCGTAACGCCACAAATGCAGACTGAGAGCCGCCAGATAGCCTATTCCGACTGCATAAACCAGACCAAAAATGAATTCTTTGAGATTGTAAAGTTCTGGTGATTGCCTGAGAATACCTGGATTCATGACAATGGGTATGGTTATAAAAACAAGTGTCATACCAACACTGTAAATAAGCGGTTTTTTGCCGAACTTAACGCGACAGACCCGCCCGAGCAGGTATACCCCAGGCATTGCGAAGAGAATTGCAAAAACGAAGAACAGATTGGTGAATACATTTTGTTTGAAAGGTGAAAGACCTGTCAGCCAGAATATTGTATCGAAGAGATTGCCGGTAGCAGCGCTGCATAAAGACAGGGTGAGCATCAGCATGGAGTCTTTGGCTATGCTTCGACTGGGAATTGTGCTCCAGCTGTTTACCGATATCAGCGCCGCGGTAATGTTGAATAAGACAAAGACAATGTATAGAATTGCCGCATGCAGCTGCGACCCGTATTTTATGTCAGCCAGATAGCAGCCAAGATATGCCGTTGCGAAAACCAGCATAGGAGACCATAACCAGCGGCTTTCCGAAACGGTCAGCCGTTTGGTGAGCAGGCGGTAGTCATCGACCTGACTGCTGACGCCTTCGTCGAGTGTTTCGGTCTCGCGTACGTATCGGTCAACCGAATATGCCGGAAATTCCTTGCTCATTATTTCGTTGACCAGACCTCATTACTCAGTTCATAACTGGTTAGTTCACCACCGCAGATAAACAGGCTGTTGCTTGTAGCCGCGGCTCCATGTAAAACTCTCGGCGAGAAATGCGAGCTGCTGCCGGCTGAATTAGCAAGAATCTGCACCCAGGTTGTTCCGTCAGCACTGGCCCAGATGTCATTGTAGTAGGTTGCGGAGCCATCCATCGTATCTTTGTCAGCGCCACCCATAAGCCATACACGATTGTTGAAAATAGCTGTGGCGGCTGCGCATCTCTCCGGAAAGGCTGTGGCACTTCGCTCAAGTCGCCAGAACTCGCCGTCTGCCGTTGACCATGCATCGTTCAGTGTTCTTGTATGCGCGTCAGCATCTTCGCCGTAGCCGCCCCAGACCCATAAACGACCGTTCACAACGCCAGAAGCATGCAGCTTGCGTGGAAAGAATGCAACAATACTCGAATTCTGCTGCCAGGTCAGGCCATTGCTCGAACTCCAGCAGTCATCGAGCAGTACCGGCGTGCCGCCATCATTAAGTCCTTCGCCGCCGATCACCCAGAGTTTGTTGGCAAAAACCGCCATCGAATGTGCATCGCGAGCGTAATATCCGGCAGAGCTGCTGACTCTTGTCCAGTTTTTGCCATCTCTGCTTCTCCAGACGTCATCATACAGGCCGTTATCTACTGAGTAACCGCCGGTTAGCCAGATTTCGCCGTCGTAAACTGCGCAGGCGTGTCCCGATCTGACGCCAAAAGCCGCCGCAGTGGTTTGGCATGTCCAGTTTTTCCCGTCGCTTGAACTCCAGACATCGTTAAGATAATCTATGCCGTCAAAGCCGCCGATAACCCAGAGCTCGTTGCCGAATTCGAGCATGACATGCTCAGACCTTCGTGAAAAAGTTGTAGTAGCATCGGTATCTGCCTGTTCAAGCGTCCAGATTTTGCCTTCGTCGGCTGCGGTTATAAAGCTCCAGCTTACTGCAGCTGAGAGGCTGTTGCCAAGACTGTCGAGAGCTGCCGATGTAACGCTGATCTGGTATTGCTGCCCGTAGGCAAGAGTGGCGGCCGGTGTAAAACTCATGATGTTGCCGCTCCAGCTGAAACTACCGCTGATTGCTGTGCTGCTCTGTTTGAGTGAAAAGGCTGTCTGGGCGCTTTCTTTATTCATCGCCTTGGAAAATTCTATTTTGATTACTGCCTGCGGCGGAATACCTGTCGCATCTGCAGCCGGGTAACATCTATCGGTCAATACCGCCGCTCTGGCAACTGTTTTGAAGCCGAGTTGATAATTCTGTGCAAGAGTAAGCCCGGATTTGTCGGTTGCCCCGGTTCCAACAACTATCTGGTAAGAAGTGTCATAGCCAAGTGTGGCACCCATGCCAACAACCATTATGGTATCTGCATTCTCCCAGCTGAATGTCGGGGTAACAGATGGGCTTACGCTTACAGCAGCCTGGGTTTTGGCTTTGTCCATGGCTTTACTGAACGTAATTTTTATCAGCTGGTTTACCGGCACGTCATAAGAACCGGCCGCCGGCTGGGTCGAGGCCACTGCTGGTGCTGTCACCGCACCGGTCTTGAAGTTCAAAACATAGTCGCTGCCGAGAGTCGTGCCATAGGTGTCGGCAGTGGTATTACCGATAGTAATCTGATAATCCTGGCTTTCAAGCAGATCGGCAACTGGCACAAGGGTTAGCAGAGTGTTGCTCTCGCTCCATGCCGGGGTGTAACCCGCCGCCGGTGCCGGCAACCAGTTTGTTGCAAGCGTTTCCGGGTTGACGCTGTTGTTGAATCTTATTGCAACCGATTGCCCAGTTGCTGCGCCTGTTCCGTTATTTTCAGGTGTTGTGCTGACAACTTGCAGGGCATCGACTACCCTGTAGCTGATTACATAACTGGTAAGCAGGATATTCTCTGCGCTTTTGGCAAGGGTTACCAGATAATTTGTCGAGGTCTGCAGCCTTCCGCTGTAAGTTACGGTTAGTTTTGTTGAACCATCAGACCAGCTGTAATTTGCTCCGGATAAAGCCGGAGAAAAGGTCGGGACGGTATCAGCTTCGCTCATGGCTTTGTCAAATGAGAAGACAAAGGTCGCATCGGGCGCGATATTGGCACTGCCAGAAGCTGGGCTGATACCAATCAGGCGGTTGGCGATGTAGGTTTCGCTGGTAAAGCTGAAATTGTAAGCAGCTTTGATGGCTTGTCCGTAAATGTCGAGAGTGGTGGCGAGAACATCGACCTGGTAAACCGTGTTGCTTTCGTAGCCACTGCCATAAAGGATGCTTACTTCTGTCTTGCTGTCGTTCCAGGTTGCGGTAAAATCTCCCGGAATCATAGGGGCCACGCTAAAGTTCAACCTGGTCGGATCTATTGGCTGCGAAAACCCAAGAACTATCGGAGCGTTGAATAATACCGGATCTGCGCCTGCCGGACTGTGGCTGACAACTTCTGCGGGTTCGTTGCTTGCAGTCTTAAATACGTATTCACTTTCTGAGATCAGTGCCAGGCCGTTCTGTGCGATCGCTCCGTCGATGAAAGAAATGACGTATTCTGTAGACGGGAGCAGGAACTGATCTGGTTTAAAAGTCATAGCCCGATCTTCCTGCCAGCTGAAGGAGCCACTGACAGCAGTGCCGGCCCGGTCAGTCACGTTAAGTGCCTTTTGCACCGACTCAAGATTCATTTTTTGGTCGAAAACTATGGTTATTTCGGTGCTGCTTGCAACAAATTCTGCACCATTAGCCGGCAGAGTGTCACTTATGCGCGGAGCCACCGGTGCGTTGGGGTCGATCGGTGGAGCTTTGCTGAAAGTCAGTGTCTGCACGGCGCTGTAATTGATGCCGCCTTCTGTGACATAGAGTGCGTCCATGGCCAGAAACGCCGGCAACTCATCCGGCGTTTTCCCCTTCAGTTTCAATAAAAATGTGTAGGTCGCGTTGTTGCCGCTGGTAGTGAGCTGTGCCAGACTCGTATTGAGAAGATCAAGCGAGACACTGTTGTCTGAGTCAGAGGTATAACTTCTGCCGCCAGCAGGGGCGTCAGGACTGGTCACATCGAGGCTGAAGGCAGCGTATGTGGAAAGCTGCATTTTGAGCTGGCTGTTGGCCGGATTTATGCTTAACGGCTGATTTGCCTTCATACAGACGCTGATTTCAAGGTTGTCTTCAAAAAAACCAGTGATGGATGCGATGGCCGCAGAGGGAGAAGCAGTGATCTGTATGCCCTGCGACAGCGCGCCGGCAAAACTGCTGGCCCTTTCTACAAGAACCCAGTCAGAGAATGTCAGAGTTTCAAAAACTATTTCGGTTCGTGATTCCTGTGGCAGCGGACTGGCGAATTTCCATTCTCCATCGCTGTTCCGGTGTGCAGCAAATCTGGACTGTCCTTCCAGGGTTTCGTCTACCTGAAACTTTATGGTGGCAGCCTGGCTGAGAGTTGTTATAGCCGGCAGAACACTTATGGCATAAAGACCGCTGACAGGCTTGTATTCTTTTGGCAGCTTGAATGACGACTGCGACAGTGGATATCTGGTTATTTCTATTTTTACATCTGTTTCGAGGGCTCCGGCTGGAATGCTGATTTTAAAGCCAGTTGTGTTGAAGTTGAATGCCTGAGTTGCGTCAATCGTGCGGCTCAGAATCAGTTCGCCAATGAAAGACTCTTCATTAGAAGGGTAATCGCCGAACCAGGGAATTATTCTACAGCCACTTGTTACGACAAGCGCCAGAAAAAACAATATAGCAACTCTATTGCGAAGAACATTCATGCTCATGCCTCTGTCTCTATAGATGTATTCATGATAGAAGAACACTTCGCGCCTGTAAAGCGCGAAAAACTAAACCATTACCGAAGTTGAACAAGTTTTTACGAAATGTAAAACACTTTTTTCAAAAAATCAGGGAAAAACAGAAGCCGGGGCAGAGACCTTTTAATGGCTCTGTTCCGGTTGTTCTTTGTTGTTCTGCTTGTGTTCTTTGAGGTGTTCGAGGCAGAAAGCTTTGCCGTTGTCGCCGCAATCGGGACAGGTGCAGTATCTGAACTGGGCTTCAGGGTTGCTGACATCAGTTATGCCGCACACGTTGCATTTGTGGCGATATTCTTCGGTTCGCGTCAAGGCTTTTTCGTATTCGCTGGCGCGCGCATATTGCCGGCGATTGTGACGAACACCGGCAATTGCGTCATGCGCAAAGAAAAGCAGGTAGTTGCCGACAGTCAGCGCCAGGGCGATTTTGACGTAAATTGAAGAAACCGCGAAGTCATAGATCATCAAGCCGCCAGAAATCATAGCAAGATACTTGATCTTGACCGGCAAAATGAGAAACAGCAGAATCTCATAGTCTGGATAAATAGTTGCAAAGCCAAGAAAAAGGCTCATATAAATGAAGCGACTGCCCAACTGCACCTCTGGCAGCATCAGAGCTACCAGTATGTTCGCAATTGCTCCGACAGCATAATAAGCGGTCAGCTTGAATGTTCCCCACTTTGCCTCGAGTCCGTCAGCGCACATTACCAGAATAGACAGTTCAAAGATGAGAAAGAGCATATTGGTGCTGACAGGAATGAGCAGAAAGGTGAAAAGTCGCCAGACCTCTCCAGTCATGATCAAATCTCGATCCAGGTAGAGCATGTGGTATGGCAGCATGCCGGAGCGGTTGAGAAAAAATACGATGAGCATCAACAGTGAAATATGTCTGATAAGGCCCTCAAGGCCCCAGTGTCCGTATCTTACTTCAAGGCGGTCGAGCCAGGTCATTTGTTTTCGCCCTCCTGCGGGGTATCTGTTGCGAGTTGTTGCTGTTTTTGTTCGCCGCTTGCCGCCGATATTTCCTGGCCGCGGGAAAGAATTATACCGTGCGGATTTACCCGATAAGGAATAATGGTTACGTTGATTTTGTCGCCAGGTGAATACTCTTTTGAGGCAGCAAATTCAAATTTTATCATTATTTTCTGGTTTTCATGCACAATTACCATGCTTTCATCTGACACCAGTTTTTCAATAGTGCCCGAAAGAGAGCATGGCCGGTTCATTCTGAATTTGTCGGGAATTGCCACCCGGCTGGGATTGACGCGTTCTCCCGTTCGCCATTCCTGCGTGCCTTTACCTTGCGGAATATCGGGCTGACTGCGGTCAGACAGCAGCATGATCGGCAAAAGTCCAAGAAAGATCAGCAGGACGCTGCCTGATATGAGCAATTGCCAGTTCACCTGTGATGGCTTTGCTTCTCCCTTTCCCTCATTGTCTGGCTTGTAACCTGGTTTCCAATCTTTGCTGCGGCGGGCAATTTCGCGCACCTTGCTGACCGAATAGGGCTTTTCTGCTTCCTGTGGCGCGGCTTGCGGTTCCGGTTCGCTTATTTCTGGTAACTGCGCGATGAGATCGAAAAGATCGTTGCGAGTCTGAGATATTACCATCGAAACGGCTGGATTAGCTGTTTTGGTGATGTTGTCGAGCGATTTTAACAAGGCTTTGGATGGGTTGCTTAAAAGTATGCTGGCGATCTGTTTCGCGATTACCGGGTGATCTTCGCGGTCAAGCTGATCCATAAGGATCTTGAAGGTGGCATTGAAGGGACATATTGCCAGACAACTGATCGCATTCGATCTTACAGACTGTTCTTCAGATTGAAGCAGGCGTTTAAGGGCTTCAATCGATTCATCCGGCCGGTATTTGATAGCGAATCTGACAGCTCTGATACGCAGGTTGGGATCTGTTTCCTGCAGCATCAGAGTAATCTTTTCTTTGAGAAAATCAGGGTCTAGGCGTTCAAGCGCTTTGAATGCAGAAGTTCTGACCTCAATGCTTTCGCTGCCGAAAGCTTCTTTTGCCAGATCTATGAGTTTGCCGTCAGGGTGTATGCGCAGCAGGGCATTGAGAGCTTCTGCCCTGATCAGGGGTTTGCCTGAGAGTGCCTCTTTCATTATCCATGCTTTGTTCTCGCCAAATTCATCTATTTCAAGGCTACGCAATTTTCTTATGATGCTCGGATCGACAGGTTTCTGGCTTGCCTCTTCGGCCGTCTTTGCCGAAGAAATCGCAGTTGCTTCGCTTGCATTTTTTGAATCTGTATTATCGCTGTCTGTTTCATTGCTGACGGAAACCGGGTCTGGTAAGCCTGATGGTGGAGTTGCCGATTCCAGCGAGAGGTGGCGGTTCAGTTGCCGAAATACTTCTTCGGTCTGCGGGTTTTTACCGAGGCGTTCGATCAGTTCCTGAACCTTGGGGTGTTGTTTGTTTTTTTCTATCCAGCAGATAATACTGGCTTTTTTCTGGTCGTCAGCGAATGAAAGCTGAATTTCGAGATCGAACAGAAAGCTTTGCAGGCGCTGTTGTTTCCAGAGTTTGATCATAGCGTCTGGTGTTGCCTGCTCGATCGGAAGAAGGCCGGTTGCCGCCAGAGCCTGACAGACGGTTCGGAAAATAAGTGTCAACATCGGCTTCTGCGCCGCGGCAACGGCATCGATGCAGTCGAGTATACTCAGTGCTGTGTCGATGTCGGGGTTTGAGGCAAGTACTGTCTGGCAGGCGGTCAACACCTCCTGGTCGCGTTCTTCAGGCAGCATCGACAGAATATAGCCCTTGACGCGGTCGAAAGGAAACAGAAAGCCGATGCCGATAGCAGCCAGGCGGTTTTCCGGGTTGCGTGACGACAGCAGGTCGGAAAAATGTCTTTCGGCTTCGTCGGGGTCTATTTTTCGCAGGGCGCTTACCGAACGGCTGCGCACCAGAGGTTCATTACTTGCCAGCAGATTGGGCAGCACCCGCGGCAGAATCGCCGGAGCTATGCTTTCAGCCGCGTTGATAAAAGGCAGGGCGAGGTTTGAATTGTCTTTGAGCAGGTATTTTTCTATAAAACCGGCGTCACTGATGCCGCCGTGTCGGCTGAGAAATGCGCCAACAGCCGGTATGACCTCGTCCGGGATTTTCTCTGGCGAATTGCGGATAATATCGAGAAGCTGTTCGGCCTGGTCTTTGCGGGCATTGAGAAATGTTTCCCGGCTCAAAAGCATTCCTGCCTGTTGCTTCGGGGTCGCTTCGGCCGTTGTTACAACCGGTTCTTCGCCAGAGAGCTGGTTGATATCGATCTTTAATCGCTCGGCTATTTTGCCGGCCGCCTGGTTGGCAAAGAACGAAAGTTCGCGGTCTTCGCAGGTCAAAAAAGGCAGCAGCGACCTGATTGCCTGCTCGCTTTTTCCCGCCCTTGTCAGCTTGACAATGGCCTGGATCTTGACGCTGCGTTTGTCTGAATTAAGTTGCGAAATCAGTTCTTTTTCTTCGCTCATGCCGATGCCTGTTGTGAGACTTGTTCAGCATCCATTCTAATTACAAGCCCGGCCCACTGCAACTAATTTATATTACAGTTGTTATGGTTGCAGCGTCAGTCGCGGCGCAACATATTCGTTGCCAGGTCTGACAGGTTGCGCCATGCGGTTGGCTTCGCGGCGCACGATGTGCGGTGTGATAAAAATAATCAGTTCAGTTCTGACTTCCCGGGAAGTTTGCTTCTGAAAAAGCTTGCCGATGCCGGGCAGGTCGCCAAAAAACGGCACTTTGCTTACCGAGGTGCTTTTGTCGGTTTTGATCATACCACCAATGACTATTGTGTGGTTGTTTTTGCAGATAACTTGTGTCTTGGCGCTGCGATTGCTGAGGTTTGGCGTTGAATTGCCGCCGAGTTCGGTGAAGCCGAGCACGCTTGATATGGTTGGCTGTATGTCGAGAAACACTTCGTCGTTGCCGGTAACCGACGGGGTTACGAGCAGTGTAATGTCGGCGTTGGCCTGCCCGATTGTGCTCGTGACATTGCCGGCCTGATCGGTAGTCGAACCGGATACATAAGGAATCGCCTGTCCGACGGTAATATTGGCTTCGCGATTGTTGAGCGTAGTGATGACCGGGTTGCTCAGCACTTTTGCGAAGTTTTTTGTTTTGAGCATTGCCAGGAGCATGCGGAACTGGTTAACGTCGAGGCTGCCGAAGCGGAACACGCCGGTGCCGCCTGCGTTAGATTCTTCAGGTGAAATCGACATGTCAAAAATGTTGTCTTCGGTTCCAGGTAATGGAATCGACTTCTGCCAGTTAACGCCGAGTCTCTCTTCTTCGTTTTTGTCGATTTCGTAGATGTGAGCGTCGATGGTTACCTGTATCGGCGGCATGTCGAGCTTTTCGATGAGTTCGCGGATGCGGTTGAGATTATTCTGGGTGTCAGTGATGATCATCATGTCCATACGGCCCGAACCGCCGCCACCAGCTGCGCCGGCCTGCGACGCCTGGTTCGATGAGAACTCCTTGATCTGTACATCGGGTGAAAGCATTTTGATTGGGTCTGAAAGAGCTGATGCATCAGCATAGTTGAGATAGTAGACTTCGGTAACCGGGCGCGAGCTCACATCGACTGCGGTTTCCTTGATGTCGAGCTGGGGCAGCAGTTCGCTGACCTCTGCCAGTTTGGCTGCTGTATCGGTTATCATCAGCGAGTTCGTGCGCGTGTCGATTTCGCATTTGCCTCGCGGTGCCGGGCTGATCATGCCGTCTATCGTCGTTTTCAGAGCGGTAAGCGATGCGTGCTGAATTCTGAATATACGGGTTATGGTCGGCGCGCTTTCTCTGGGGAAAATGCGCAGGATCGAGCCTTCCCAGGCGAACGAAAGGTTGTAGGCATTTAACAGGGTGTTGATTGCCTCTTCAATTGTGACGTCGCTGAATAGTATTGTCACGGTGCCGGTGATGCCTTGACTGAGCATCAGGTTAACGTTGATAAGCTGCAGCAATGAGCGCAGCGCATCGGCTACGGGCGCTTCACGAAAATCGAGCGAAGTAATCTTGATGTTTTTGTCGCGTGGCAGCTTGAGATAAGATTCCAGCTGCTGAGTCTTTGGGTCAGTTGCAGCTTCTTCTTCTGATGGCGATTGTAGGGAATTGGGCGTAGCACCGGTAACAGGTGCTTGTGGTGGTAGAAGCTGGTATCTCGGTTCAGGCGTCTGTTCTCTCAGCTGCCTGATCGTTTCGAGGACTTCAGGTGACAGTTTGTTCTCGTTTTCCTGCTGCTTTTCCGGGAGCCTTATGCGCGCTCCATTTCCCAGGTTGACCCAGCCCGGGCTTTGCTTGCCGGTTGGCTGGCTGTTTGTCAGATTTGGCCCGGATTCTCTGATAATCGGATAAAAAGAATTGTTCGGAGCAGGCTCGCGCGGGTGACTGATGGCGCCCCTGGTTGCGCTTCTGAGCGGTTGCCACTGCTTGGACTGGCTGTAAGCAGGTGCTATGCCGGCCAGACAGACGCTGCCCAGCAGAATATAGCGCAGAAAATTTTCCCGCCGCTTTGCCAATGTTTGCTCCTGAAACTTAACGGATCTGATAGTTATTATTCAAATCCATTATCGGCAGGTTCAGCGGTTTCATGAAGTAACAGTTATAATTGAATTATTGCAGTAGCCGATGGCCTGGTCAGTTTTTGTGATAACTGTCATCAACGGTATAAGAGCCGTCTTCGGCGATATTTACGTTGACGCCTCGCTTGGGAATCAGGAATGTATCCTTGCCACTTTCGAGAGATATTATCTCGGTTTTTATGTCGGCAATTTTTTTGTCGCCAAAGGCGTCGCCCTTGCGGTAAAGGCGCGAATCGATAACAGCTACCAGTTCCTTACGGGTTTCTATCGTTGCAGTAAAGTTGGCCGCCAGTAATTGAACAGATTTCTTTTCGACAGGCATAGCGGCCATTTCTTCTTTTTTCTGGAGATCTTCGACCAGTTTTGCGTAAGGCGAACGTTCAAAAGGGTCGCGTTTCATTTTTTTAAGGGCCAGCATGATCGGGTCATCCAGCAAAGGGTTATCATCAGATGTTGCTGATGGCGTTTCTCCATCGGCTGGGGCATTGGCGTTTTCTGTTTCTCCACCTTCTGCTACATCTTCCGGGAGGTCTTCAGTTCCTTCCGTCCCTGCTGAATCTTCGCCGCCCACATCGGTCATATTTTCTCCGTCAGCGAGAGGTACCTGGTCATCCTGTAGCTGAAGATCATCCAGATTGAGGGCTACCCGTTGGCGAACCTGCTTCGACCCGGCTGGCGGACGGGTTTTGTGCCATTTTGCGCCCATGGCAACAGAAAGAACTATGAGGCTGAGGAAGAACAGTTTCTTGCCCATTATTCCTCCACGAATCCGGGATCATCCGCAGATTCTTCTGGATTTCCTTCGCTTTCAGGCTGTGTCATTGACATCGCTATCGCATCAGGGATCAGGATAGTTGTAGGGCTGAGCTCAACATCAAAGGTGCCGCTGGCATTTGGTGTCAGGTTTGGCATATTGAGAAAAGTGATTTTTTGTTCTTTTTCAACCAGCCTCATAAAAGTGGCAAGTTGCAGCAAATTGCCGCTGAAACCAAAGGTCACCGTGCATTTTTCTGCTTCTATATTCCCCATGGGTGTTGGCACCAGTGGCAAAGGCTTTACGCTTTTTATGGGAATGCCCGCCTGGGTAGCCAGTTCTCTGACCCGTCTGAGAAAGCTGGTCATTTCAGATTTTCGATAACAAAGTTTGATGGCCTTGCCAAGCTGTGCTTTTTTATCTTCTATATCCAGGAGGATGTTTTCTCTGTTGTCTACTGCTGCCTGTACGTCGTTTATCTGAGATTCTATTGCTTTTGTTTTTCGGTCTTCTTTTTTGAGTTCGAGCACTTTTGGGGCATAAAGTCCCTTATAGCCTCCAAAAGCCAGGGCAGCAATAATCACCAGCGGTTGCGCCGCCAGTTTTGGGTCTTCTTTGGCTTTCTTAAGCCAGTCTGTGATACTGAATTCTTCTGCCATGGGTGATCCCTGTTTAGTACATTTCTTCTTCGGCTACTGGGGCGTCTGACAGGATTTCAGGTTCAGGTTCCAAGCCAGCTCGTTTTCTAAGCTCTACTGTATTAATCTTACCATTTAGTGCGAATCTTATGAAGTATCTGGTATCGTCTATCGGCATTTCCTGAGTTGACTCAAGGGCTGGATCTTGAAAAACAGTAGACTTAGCCAGAATGTTGAGATACTCAAAGACGCTGTCAGAGTTGTCCGCAGTTCCCTGAATACGAAATGTCGGTGGCTGTGTTTGTGAATTGAAAGTGGCTCCGCTCAAAAATATTTGTGCGGGAGTTGTGCTGGCAAGTTCAAGAATGATAACAGAATTGACTATTCGCATGCGCTCAATTTCCAAGCCAAAATTTTGCATCGAGGTTAATTTTGTCTGCTCTTCGAGAACCAGGTTGATGTCTCCCTGAGAACCTCCCAATTCGCCAAGTTCTCTTTGCAACTTTTTCTGCTTACTCTTCTCATCGTTGACTTTTTGTCTGATTTTGAATACTGGATAAAGACCGATGAGAGCGATTATGGCCGCCAAGGCCCCCGCAAGTATGCGAAGTTTCTTTTCATCGAGTTCAAAAAGTTTTGCGGATAAGTTCCCACCAAACTTGGAGCTGACTCCAGAAAGGTTGATACTTTGGTTCTTTCTGTTGGGAAAGAGAATATCAATGAAGTTAATGATCTCCTTTTCTCCATCGTAGAGAGCGACTCCCATGGTTGGGGCCAGACTCGCCGCCTCCAGTTCCCGCCTTTCCTCGTCATATTTAATTTCGCCGATTGTCATACGCGAAAATGGTTGGGCTATAGAGGTAGATACTTCCAGGCTTTCCTCGATGAATTCTTTAAAATTGTTCATCGCGGCTGACCCGCCTGTAAGAATTATTTTGTCGAGACCCGTCTCGCCAGATTGCGAAATGTAGAAACTTATAGACAGCTGAATGTGCTGGAAAATCTTTTCAACTGTCTCAAATATTTTTTGTGCGGCGAATTTCTCCGCACTCTTGAGTTCTTGTATCTCATCTGGCGGCATTACGCCAAGTTTGTGTTTGAGCTCGGTAGCTTCATTAAGGTGTTTGAACGTGATCTGCTGGCCATCTACCTCTCCTCCCGCAAAGATTGCTTCAGTGATAGTAGCCCCTGCCATGTTAATGTCCCGGAAAAACTGGATCTTGCCGTTCTTGTATATCATTACAGATGTGGTGGAGTTGCCGCAGTGAATTATTCCCACCTTTTTATCCCCGGACGCATAGGGCGCCATCTGTTTTTCAAGAGCTTTCTCAAGGGCTTGTGGCAGGGTAATTATTCCCTCGTTTGAAAGCCCGGCGCCTTTGAAGTTGAGATTTATGTAGTCAATAATGTCTTTCTGCAGGGCGGCAACCATGATTTGTGTAAGAGCTTTGTCGTCGCGCATGGTATCGCCCTGGACGTGGTAACCAAGGACGGCATTGCCCATTGAGAAAGGCATTTGCTTGTTCGCTTCGGCAGTTACAGCTTCAATAAGCTTGTCGGCTTCGACAACGGGTGGTATTTCAATGCAGCGGATGGTTACTTCCCGGTTAGAGGCGAAAGTGATGGCGCGTTTGGTTACGATTTCGTTGTCATAGAGCAATTCGGTAATGTGGGTGGTAAGGAACTGGCGCAGCTCTTTCAGGCAGTGCTCGCGCACGTCATCCTTACTCATGGTTTCGCGCTTTTCGTCGTCCAGTTCGTGCTCGAATGGCGGAATGTTCATCTGGGCCAGCGTTTTGAGCACAAACCCGCCATTCTCGTTTTTCTGGGCGTAGGCAAACTTCAGAGAAAACGAGCCAATATCGACGGCGACAAATGATTCAAATGTTGTTTCTGTTGTTGTGGTCATTCTGAATGCCTATGTAGAGAATAACAGATCTCAAGTGCCAAAAGCTTTGTCTTGTAAATTTTGTTTTTCAGGACTGGCTTTGATGCAGGGGTAATAAAAAACGGGCTGTCCATATTATTATGACACAGCCCGCTTTAAATCTCTCAGACGCAACGTCGAGGCTCTGGTTTATTGGTAGGCTCTTCTGGCGCGTGTGATAGGCACAAGAATATCGTCAACATCTGCTTCTTCTTTCAGTTCATCGCTCATATTGATGATGTTGTTGACACCTTCTGCGAAACCGTTTACTCCTCTAGATCTCAGATAAAGGGTGTTGCCTTCGGCAAAATATTCGAGAGCAGTTCCCCAGGAGTCATACATGAAATCTTCAGGGTTGGCATCCATGTAGGGGCCCTTATAGCGTCTGTCGTAGCCACCAAGGGTCATATAGTTATGGTCATTTACCAGTACGTTATTGACTGAGGTGGCAGAAAATACGATCTTGGCATTGGCCAGGTTGTTGTAATTAGCTTTTAGTGAAATGTTGAATACTGGTCCTCCTCCTACCGGGAATCTGCCGGCATCTCGCTGGAAGGAAAGGAGCGCGCTCTTAAGGGAAGAGAGATTGGCTTTGGTTGCCGATGATCTGCCCTGGTCCGTGATAGAGCCTATCATAGGCCCTGCTACTGACGCCAGAACTGCGATAACAATGATAACAACCATTATTTCCATCAGCGTAAAGCCTGAGCGTTGTGTCTTCATAAATCGGTACCTCCCGTATCAGTTACCTGCAATATAGTGAAATAAATAAAGGTGTCAAGTCAGCAAAAAGAAACTAGATTATTATGTCAGCAGTAGTGTAGCATAAAGCGCTGCAGGAAATCTAACAAAATGTTACATAAGGTCATATGCGTCCAAAGTCTGTTGCATTTTTCTATATTGTACTTATATCGACAGTTATACTGTTCTGGTTGATAGCACATATACAATCGGCAGATTCTACGATTTTTGCAGGCGGTTATCTCCAGGAAGATCCTGACGCCCTATTGTTTGCGCGCCTCGTTGAACAGTCTATACTGCGTGGCGAAGTCATCACTAAGGATAATTATGGCTGTTATCCTTACGAGATAGACATGGGTTTTGCGCCTTTTTATCTGAGGTTCCACTTTTATCTTGCCGGCATAATCTATCAGATTTTTCCTGATTTGACTTTGGCCCCGCTTGAGATTCTTGGCTTCATTTCTCTTGTCTTTGCATGGCTTCTAGCTCTGATGCTAATGTTTTCAGCCTGGTTTCTGACGAAGGATCTCAGGATTCTGTTTTTTGTTGGTGCTGGCCTGCTGCCTGGTTATTCTACTGTGATGACAGCAAGATATATGCAGTTTGATTATGATTTTCTGAACTGCTTTCTAATCTGGTCATTTATACTGGCGTGTACGTTTAAAGTAAAGACTGGGCGAAGCATCTGGGATATCGTGGGGAGCCTCACCGCGACAATTTTTATTGGAACCTGGACCGGTACACCGCTTTTTTTCTTTATGATTACTCTTTATGGCTTTAAATTATGGTTGTTTGAAGATGAAGAGGCGTCTTTGTACAATAGTTTTGTATCTTCGAGCATGTTAGTTGGCGGGTTCGTAAATTTGTTTTTTGTTTTGAAAAGCGACCTGCTCTTTATTTCCATGAATAAATACAGCATCTTTCAGCCACTGTGCGTTATCATGGGAGGTCTGTTTTGCCGCTTTCTTATGGTTATGGCAGGCAAGATGTCCAAAAGAACCGCTCTTATGATTTTGGTCGGTGGGTTGCTTGTTCTGTTTGCAGCTTTCAATTTTCAGATCAGGGGTGCATTGGGGCTTTTGCTTAAGAACGATCCGATCCATAAATACATTGGCGAGCTCGCTCCCATACTGCCTTTGAACCGGGCCGCCATTGACAACTCTTTTGTCAATCGTCTTATGATATATTTCGGGTGGACTATTGTATTGTTTCCTCTATTTTTAATTTTTCCAAATCCGATGAAAAAATATAGAGGCAGTCGTATCGTTCTCGACTGGCTGGCAATAATGATTTTGCTGGCTTTCTATCAGACACGATTCCTACGGTGGGCGGGAATAGGAGTTGGCCTGTATGTCGGGTTGGTGCTTTTTTATCTATGGCAGCTGGCACGTCAGAACATCGAAGATCCCAAATGGAAATTGAGGCTGGCAATAGCTTTTTGTTTAATGCTCACTTTGCAGTCTTTGCAGGATTTCTCCAGCGTTTCAGCGCAGGGAAATTTCAGCAGCAGGCAGGTAGATGTCTTGAACTGGATCATTAGAAATACACCTGTTACAAGTGGCTACAGCGATCATAGCAAGCCAGAATACAGTATTTTATCATATTGGGATGAGGGAAATGAGCTATCATTCTACACCAAACGACCTGTGTCCGTAGGCAATTCGCTTTGGGGCTTCAAAACAATGGTCGATATCTTTGCCTCTGAAACAGAGGAAGAGGCCTTGAGATTTTGCGAAGAGTATGGAGTTCGCTATGTTTTCATCTCCAACGCGCGGGATTTTGAGGGAGACATCTGGGCGTATTGGGAGTATATGAAGGGGCAGCCTAAAAGGCCAGATTATGAAATGTTTTCTGGCGATCTCAATGTTTCTGTAGATTACGAAAAATGGTTTTATCACTGGTTGCGAGATAACTGGGGCCTCTTCAGAAAGGGAAAATTCACCGCCTCGACAAGATTTCGTGTGGTTTACACCTCTAATTTCAAGGATTTTGCACTGCCAGAATATGTTTTATATGAGAAAGTTGCAGGATGCAGAATAGAAATAAGAGCTGATGCCGGAACCAAGGCCCAGATATCCATTGGTATCATACTGGATGGCCATCAGTTTATTTACAAATCATCCAGAAATATACCGGCAGAGGGAAAGGTTGAATTTACTGTGCCTTACGCTTCATCACACTTTGGCGGCAGGGTTAAGACTGAAGATTTCTACAAGATATCTTTCTGGCAGGATGGCAAAAAAATTCTGGCAAAATGTAACGTTTCTGAAAATGCTGTTACCTCTGGGGAGTTGCTGACGACAAAAGATTTGACGCTGATGCGGTAACTTTATGCAGAAGCCTGTGGACTGTTTTTTTGTTGCGTTTTATCCAGCTCATTTTTCAGCAGGGCAACTTCCTGGGTGAGCAGGCGAATTTTATCGTTTTGCGAAGAAACCACTATGGAAAACTGTATTAGAACCAGAATCAGGGCCATGATGAGGATCAGAAACAGCAGTGCTGGCGGATAATAGATTCCAAAAATGCTTGCAAAGTAGTCCAGGCCTTTTTTCCAACAAGAGAATAGTAGAAATACTGAGCCAAATAGTAGCCAGAGTATCGCGTAGGCTTCTTTGAGCATATTTTTTCTGATAAGCTTTGAAATCAGGAACAAAAAGAAAATACTGCCAATAATCGAAATAATCTGAATTCTTTCCAAATTCTCAAGCATTATTTGTCTGCTCCTTCCTTATTGGCGGGCGCATTGCGATAAACAGCATTGCCAGTGTCACTTTGCACATATAATAAACAGACAACGCTGATGAAATGGTAGAGGAACCGGCTTGTCTATCTCTCATCACGGCCGGCACCTCCTTGATTCTGAGATTGTTTTTATGTGCCAGAATGATTTCTTCGGGTTCTGGATAGTCGAATGACGGATAGTGTGATGACATGAATTTAATCGCTTTACGATTATATGCGCGCAATCCAGATGTGGGATCAGTGATTTTTTTGCCGGTCAACAGGTGACATATAATTTCAAAAAACTTGATGCCAATGCGGCGCCAGAAGGTAGATTGATAGCCCTGATTGCTGTTCATGAAACGCGAACCAATTACAATGTCGGCGATGTCATCTTTCAGTGGTTGTATCAGTTCTGCGATGCTGTTGGGATCATGCTGGCCATCGCCATCAAATTTGACTGCAATTTCCATGTTCTTATTTTGCGCATACTTTAAACCAGTTTGCACTGCGCCACCAACTCCCAGGTTGACGGGCAGATCAATTACCAAAGCCATATTGGTGTTACTGGCTTGTTCCGATGTTGCGTCTTCTGAGCCGTCATTGATAACAAGAATCTTGAAATCCCGATCAATAACTTGTGATAATTCCTGTAAAGTACCGCCAATACAGCTTTCTTCATTGTAACATGGAACTATCAGCAGCTTTTTACAGATTTGCATGTTTGCGTTTTATCCACATAATCAACCTGTGATAATAATGATTTGTTCGATCTTCATAAAAACATTATAATTGAAGTTTTGGATTGAGCGTTAATTTTTTATACATGGTCTGGATCTTATATGCCAGTTGCCTCAATAATAATACTTAACTGGAACGGTAAACACCACCTGCCAGATTGCCTGGCCAGTCTGGAGCAACAGACTTATCGAGATTTTGAGTGTGTCTTGGTTGACAATGGCTCCAGTGACGGTTCTGGCGACTACATCAGGCAATTTTACCCCTGGGTAAAACTAGTCTGTCTTGACAAAAACTCCGGTTTTGCTGCTGGCAACGTAATTGCACTATCTTACTGTCTTGGCAGCTATATTATCACTCTCAACAACGATACAATTTTAGAGCCTCAATGGCTGGAGGAAATTGTAAAAGTGGCTGACGATAATCCTCTGGCGGGCATGATTGCTTCAAGAATCTGTTCTGCCAAGGATCATGATATCATCGACTCATTGGGAATAAAAATCTGTCTGGATGGCATGTCGAGAGGGGCGTTTCGAAATCAGAAATATTCCGCACTTAGAGAGATTCCATCGGAAATTCTTTGTCCATCAGCCTGTGCCGGTCTTTACCGGCGCGAAATGATAAATCAGGTTGGCTTTTTTGATGAAAGCTTCTTTGCTTACTGTGAAGATACCGATCTTGGATTGCGGTGTCGTCGCGCTGGCTGGAAAGCTTTGCTTGCAGAAAAAGCAGTGGTTTACCACAAGTATTCAGCCTCATTCGGCGCATTTTCTCCTTTCAAGCTTTACTTAGTAGAAAGGAACCACTTCTGGACTTTGTTTAAGAACTTTCCGGCGATACTGGTCATACTTTTTCCAGTTCTGACGGCGTTCCGCTATCTGCTTCAGTTTTTATTGCTGCTCAAGAATGATGGTGTGGGTAGAAATTTTCGAGAGAACAGTTCACAGTGGAGTTGTCTTTTTGCATTCGCAAAAGGCTTGCTGCACGGACTGATTGGCATTTATACTATTTTTTCAGTTAAATCTGCCAGTAATTTCTGGCCAGATAAGGTGGATTTTGAGTTCATGAAACTACTTCTGGCTCATAAATTGAGTTTTAAAGAACTACTTGGGGAATAGCTGGACAAGGCCTGTTAAAGAGTTTTTTTATGCCTGAAAACTCAGTTTGTATGCCGCGTCATTGACCAGCCACCTGCTCATGTATTTGGGAAATGGGTGATACATGGCTTTTTGCAGATGCAAAGAGTTTGCAGATGCTAATTTCTTTATCAGATTACAATCAAAATAACAACGGTGGCTGGGATCATTTTTAAATGAAATTCCGTCTGGAACTATTATTATTACCTTTCCTCCCGGTTTGAGCGTCGGTAGATATTTTTTGACAAATTCACACGCTTGCTGGAATTCCATGTGCTCAAGGATATGAGAGAATAACAGGGTGTCAAACCTTTGCAAGCTCTTATCAAAATCTTCATCAAACTCTTGCGATAAAAAGACCTTGAAGCCTCTTCGCCGGGCATAAAAAATAAACTCGGGATTGTGGTCAATGCCGGTTGCGTCTGGTAAAAATGAGAGGTATCGTCCAGGCCCACAGCCAACATCGAGTGTTTTTCCCTTGCACAGACATCGCGCAAAAAACTTGAACGGTATCTCAACTGGCGACAGAAAACGCCACCATTTGGCATATTTTTGGAGGTAGTAATCTGAATATTCTTTTGAGGCTGTGTCCATAATGTTGTTCTCAACCATAATCAGATTCAACACTCCTCTCCTGGCTTTTTATCTGTGAGAGCTTTAATAGCTCAGATACTATTGGGGTTGGTTTGGCTTCGAGATAAATCTGGTAAGAAAATAGTCCCATGTTTATTCCTATAAGCTTTTCATTTATAGCAATAAGTATTTTGCTCAGAGCATTGCTCCCAATTGCTTTTGGAAAAGGTGCCGGGATGCCCTCAATTTTGGTGATCTCATATCCACATTGTTCAAACATTTTTTTAAAAGTATGAAAGGTAAAAAGTCGCTTGTGAGTTTTATCCAAAATACCCTGTTTTCCGTAATTAAAATTGTTTAGCAGTAGCTGTAACCTGAGAATGAAAAACCCAATATTGCCGGTTGTTGCTATGATCTGAGGGCGCTTAAGTCTGGTTTTAGCTCTGACCTCGTCCAAAAATCTTTCTGGGTTTGACAGATGCTCAAGAATATCCAGCATCAATATTGTTTCAAACTTATCCATGTCTGGTAACTGTTCAGGACTCTCAAGATCCGCTTTAATAAAGTTTATTTTGCCGGACTGGGGAGATGATAACTCATGGCAGTCAATGCCATAGGCTTTTATTGATTTTTGTGAAATTAGAGCCTGCAGCATTAAGCCTTGACCGCAGCCCAGATCTAAGACTACGGCGTTGTCTGGTACATTCTTTATCGCTAGAGAATGAGAAGATGGATAGGGGAGCTTAAGTTCGTAAAAATGATTGCTGTTTCTGTCGAGGTCGTAATTCAGTTGATACGCCAGTGACATGTTATGCAATCTGAATAAAATGGTAGATTTTACCACATCAAATGCGTATTTAAGACCATTAACGTGGCATATCTCATTGCCGTAGTAGGTCGGTATGGGTATTTCCTTGATGACAATTCGAGCTTGTATACATTGAATTATTATCTCAGTGTCGAAATGAAAATCATTGGTATTGCGCTCAAATGGTATTAATTTCAATGCCCTTGTAGAATAAGCCCGAAATCCAGAGTGAAATTCACTTAGAGACGTTTTAAGAAGCCGGTTTTGCAAAAAAGTTAGAATCTTGTTGCCAACAAATTTGTATAAAGGCATGCCGCCTTTCAAGGCACCATATCTGGTAAGCATGCGTGAGCCAAATACAACATCCGCCTCTGACTCAATTATTGGTGTCAAAATGTCATCAATCATTTCTGGTGGATATTGCCCGTCACCATGTAGTAGCACAACTGAATCAAAGCCGTTATTGATTGCATAACGATACCCCAACTTCTGATTGCCGCCATAGCCCTGATTTGAAGGATTGTAAAGAACTGTCAAATTGAGTTGCTTATTTTTCTGTTGAAACTCTTTTGCAATAAGAAAAGTATCATCTATCGAATCATCATCTATAACCAGAATTTCGTAATCGTATTTATTTATAGACGCTGGTATTCTAGTGAATACGTCTACTAGAGATGATCTGGCGTTGTACGCAACTATAAAAATTAGAACTTTATGTTTATTCTTTGCCATTTTGATCCACAATGCCGATAAATTTTTGCCGCTCACTCAAGAAAATCTGGATTGCCCAGAGAAATATAAACAGCCACAATAAAAGAGCAAGAAACTCAGGCCACCCATGCCAAACTCCCATTGAATCAGAGTCGGCGTAATGCCATGGTGTCCCCCCACACCAGAATGTATAGACCAGGAACAGGAATAAGCCGCCTGTAATGTTTATGAACAACGCCCCTCTCAACCCCAGCAATATGCCGGGTACAACCATCCAGGCGAGATATTGAACCCCAAAACCCGGTGTAAATACGAAAAAAAGCATAAATGTCCAGCTAAGAGCAAAGAGAAAGTCATTCCCTTTTTTCTGTTCTAGTTGACGACCTTCTTGAAAAAAGGTGCTTTCCCTGTTTCCTGAATGATGTAGCGACAGTCTATAAGCAGAAACAACAATGGTCAGAAATATCAATAATTTTCCGACAGGTAGGTATTTGGCAACGATTTCAGGGCCAAAATGAAAGCTCAACACCTGGCTTATGCCCCAGATGCCTTGCAAACCTCCATAACTGAAGATATTGCGGTAGACACACGCAAAATTGTTAGCCAGATGATAAGCAAAGCCAGCTGCGAAAGCAAACATAAGAATGCCGCAGAATTGCAGTTTTTTCTTGCGGCTTTCAATAAAAAAGAAAAAAACTGGTATGGTGATTAAAGGGACTATTTTTATATTAATTGCCAGGCCAAGACTGAGTGCGGATAAAGAAAGGGAGTTTCTTAAAAAAAAGTAAGCAGCGAGTAAAATCAGAAATAGGAATACAGGGTCGGTGTTACCGTGAAAGCCGCTTATAAATATCATTATCGGGCTTAAGGCAAACAGTAGGGCTGAATAAAATGCTTTTTGTGATTCTTGATAAGTTTTAAGCAGGCGGTAAATCAAAATAAAGCTGCCAATGTCTGCTATAATTGCCGGGAGTCTCATCAAGAAAGGAAATCCATTATAGAAATAATGCTGGAGTTTGGCACATAATTCCAGAAATAAGCTCATCAACGGAGGGTGATTGTAATACCAGATATCTCTGTAAATATTAACAGAGCCATGCTTGACAATATAGCGCATGAATGTGTGCCAGTAATAAACGTCGTTGGTTCCTATTGTTGTTAGAGCGTAAAAGAGTTTGATCGCGGTGCCGGCTAACAAGGCTAAACATAGTATGGGCAAATGATTGCGCTCTATTTTCTGCCATATTCTTCTGGTTAGAGATTGTTTAATTTCTGACATCTGGTTTCTGAATTGTTTTGTGGAAGAACCAGGAACTGGCTCCGGTAATGGGAAAGCAGCTATTGTAAGATTTACTCATGGTTGTCTGTGATATCAGCAGATTTTGGAGCCAGCAAAAAAAATGTGAATATTGCTGCAGGCCAGAGCTGAAGGAATAGGCGATTGCTGGATGAGTTGAGGTGCCATGTCAGTTCGTGAGGTGACGCCATGTAAGCTATTACATAACCACCTAACATCGTCAGAAGAACAGCAGGAAACAGCCAGTTCTCTGTTGATTTCAGCTTAACACCGGCCCAAAGAAGATAGGCGAACATAATCGGGATGGGGTTGAAAAATCCTTTTGACATCTGGTTCCACAGCCCGAAATTTGTAGCGCTGACTACCATGTGTTTTAAAATGATCGATAGTCTTTCTAAGTCAACCATCTGCGAGAGAATTCCGGGGCTAAGCTCTTTGGTAATGTAGTTCGCAGGTGCTAGTGACAATTTAAAAACAGCAACAGGAATCATCATGAGAAGCAATCCGAAGACAAAGCCGCCGACTGAATGAGATGCTGGAGACCTCGTTCTTGTTTTTAAGGCAAGAATTATTACAACCAACAACATGACGACAGAGAATAGTAATCCCTCATTTTTAGTCCAGGCAGCAAATCCCGCATTCATGCCGGCAAAAATCATAAGACTGGTGGAAGGCTGTCGCAGATTAATTGCTATCAGCAAGAAAGTGGCAAGAAAGAAAAAGGCTAAAGGTAAATCGGCATACTGGCTGGCAGACATTTGGAGAAAATAGGGGGTGCTGGCCAGTGTTGCAGCTGCCAGGAATGCTGCAATGCCTCCCCGTGTTGCAAAAACGCCATTGAACAACATCAGAAAAACTAGTGCGGAAAAGATAATACTGGTTGCAATTTGAGAGGTCAGTGTTTCCTGGCGTGCATAGATCCAGCCTCGAACAACCGTGAGGGGGATAAGCAATGGATAGTCCGGGTGAGAAAATGGCATTTTATCTGAGAAGGCAGTCTTCCAGTTCTCGCCAGCTCGAAAAATAAACCGTGCGCGTACATTCCAGATAGACCAGGCATCCCAGTTGCCATGAGGTGTGTGCAGAGATATCTGCAGTATGGATAATGTAAGCAGCAAGAACAATGCTCCGAAGAAAAAGTATATTGTCCTTTTGTCGCAGAAATTATCAGATTCTCTCTCTAATTTAGCTTCAGACAAGGCTTTGACTCGTTTGGGGAGAAAGAAGGCTATGAGGCCTGCTAACAATTCAAAAACAGTATAATATTCGGTATTTCCATCGAAAATAAGCAGCCAGAAGAAAAGTAAAACACTTGTAATGGCAAGGCCTGAGCCTAATGATAATGCCAGACGCATGAGCTTGAAACTGTTTAATTGAAAGGAATTCAACCGGGACGTAATGCTGTTGCCGATTGCCCAGGCAGGTAGCAAGCTGATTAGGGTGTAGAAGATAGTCATTATTGCCTTTTTATAAGGCAGACGCCTTGAGAGAATTGCTGAGAAACTATTGCATTATGTTCGTTGCAGAATTCCTGCAGTCGAACCTCTGAAAAAAAGTCTCCGATTAGATATTCCGGCTCTATCGAATCTTCTATGATTACAGGGGATAATACATACTGCGCCAGGAGATAATATGCTGCCTTGCCATTGTGAGCAAATACGTCTGATGCATAGCCGATAGGGGTGTTGTTGGGCAAAACATCTTTGAGAATTTGCATTCTCATTTGATACTTCTGTACCGAACATGGCTCAAATTGCCCGGGCCATCCCATGGGAATGCTGGTTATCATAGTCCAGAGAGACAAAAGAAAAGCGCTCATTATCGCTGCTTTATGTCTGAAGGTCATTGCGAACTCCAAGTTCAAGACTAACGCTATTTTTTACGATCATGTGCTGATTATTTTACTCTTGCGGTCGTAGAAGTCCAGCGACTTTGGTCGGATGAACCATGCTTAACCTCTCGCAAAAACCTTTCCAAACTGCCTTTCCATCTTATCTTACGATCTTAACCCATATTCTATTATTTTGTCGAGACACCAGTTCTGCTACTTGAAGCGATTGCGGAATTTGACGTAGATTCCGAGATAAAGCCTGATTGCCCAAGGTCTTGCCATCTTTGTGACTTTGTTGATCAGCTTAAACGGAAACCTCTTGCGGTGAAGTATTTTGTCGACTGTTTCCTCTGGAAAACATTTGTAAAGCCTGATTAATACTGCAAACCAGTTTTTAAGAAACACGACCTTTTCTGGGGGAAAATCGGGGGTTTTAAGGATGGGCTCTTCTGTGTATTCAGGAAAATCTTCTGGTTCAGCGCCGCTTATATAGGCGCTATTTTCATTGCAGAGCTGATTTATGGAAGTTCCGGGGTAGGGAATGAAGATCGTTGAATAGGCTCTTACCGGGCCGAGCTTTGCATTTAACTTGATGGTTGCAAGTGCTTCGTCGAAGGTTTCTGAGTAGTTGCCCAGCATGTTGAATGTTGCCACCTTGATGCCAAAATGCTCACACATCTTGACTCGCGAAATAATGTCTTCGTTAGTCATTCTTCTATTGAGAATTGCTGTTCTGACGCGTTCACAGCCAGACTCTACGCCGATCTGAATGCTCAGGCAACCCATGTTTTTGAGCATTTGCATAACTTCTTCGTTGATAAGCGTGGGGTGTATATTGCACGCAAACGGTAGTTTTACGTCTTTCTCGTAAAGGCTGGCAAACTCGGCAAACCAGGCTTTATTCAAAGGCAATATGTCATCCTGGAAAAAAATATTGTCGATAAACGAATGCTGTTGCAGCACTCCTCGGATTTCTTCAATAAAGCGTTGTGGGTTTTTCATGCGCGTCTTGTACGTGCCGAACATTTGATTGCGAATTTTGTTGGCACAATACGTGCATTCGAAAGGGCAGCCGCGGCCGGCCATAAACTGAGCCTGTCGCTCAAGTGACTCGCGCAGGGCGGGGTAGTCGAAAAAACTACGGTCAGGTATTGGCAGAGTATTAAGGTCGTTAACTGTACACTTTTCTGGTGAAATCAAGCTGGGATATTTCTTCGTTAGAATACCAGGAAACTGTATATCATTTTCCTGTCCCGATTCAATAGCGGCGAAAAGGGGCGGTAATATGGCTTCGCCTTCACCTATGCAGACAAAGTCAAAACCATCGTTCAATACTTTTATCGGAGAAAACTGGGCATGACATCCTCCGATCACAGTTTTAACCGCCAGTTCACTTTTGATGAAGTGGTTGATAGTTCGTGCATGCCTGTAATTTGGAGACATGGAAGAAAACCCGACCAGTTCTGGTGCGAATTCCTTGATCTGGTTGACGATATGATGTTTGTCGATATGACCGATCTGCGTTAAGTGGATCAATTTGACCTGATGCCCGGCTTCTCGTAGAGTCGTAAGCATAGAAGCGATACCTTCGCTGTAACCGCCTGAGTAATTGGGAAAGCTTGATCGTATTTCGGGGTATATAAGGACGAATTTCATAAGACTCCTATACGCTGCAGTATTTTTGCCTGCCTGTTTTATTCAATCTTGCGCGGACTATTTTACACTTGCAGTCATTTTAAAGAGGGGCATGAAAACTGACAGAGCGATGGTGCCGATGACGATACCCATGACGACTGTCAGAATTGGAGTCAGGGCCGCTGTCAGGCCTTCGAGGGCTTCTTTTACTTCTCGGTCGTAGAAGTCGGCGGCTTTAGTCAGCATTACGTCAAGATTACCGGTATTTTCACCGACCTCGATCATTTTTTTGACCATTGGGGGAAAAATGGTTACCTTTACCAGCGTGCTTGCCAGTGTATTACCCTGCTGCACGCCTATTGCCATATTGCTGATCATTTCTTCCATCAGAGGGTTGCCCATGACAGAAGAGGTTATTTGCAGGGCCTGAAGAATTGGAACCCCTGAGCTGAGCAGAGAACAGAAGGTTCGCGAAAAGCGGCCGACCGCTATTTTTTGCGTGAGCGGTCCGATAATAGGGGCTTTGAGTGTGAAAATTGCAAGACCTCTTTTGCCAAGCTCTGTCTTAAAGGCCAGGAATACTACGACACAGAAGGCTAGAAAGCCGGCACCGACTGCGACATAATTGTAGATGAGTGCGTCGGACATCATTATCATCACTTCCGTGATCTTGGGCAGGTCAACCTTCATTTTTTTGAACATTGTCGAGAAGTTCGGAAAAATCTTGACGAGAAGAAAGATTACGCCGAGAACTGCCAGAACAAGCTGTATGACCGGCATCATCAGCGCGCCCTTGATCTTGCCGCGAATCTCGGCGTCGGATTCGGCGAAGGAGGCCAGGCGCTGTAGAACTTCGTCGAGCATACCGCCAGCTTCGCCGGCTTCACACATGTTGCAGTAAATTTTGTCGAAAACCTTGGGGTATTTTCTGATTGAGACAGATAAAGACTGACCGCTCTGCAGGTCGCGACCAATTGCGTTCAGAATGTTCTTGAAAAAAGCATTCTGGGTCTGGTCGGCAAGAATGCCGATACATTCGACCAAAGGTATTGCAGCGCCGACAAGCGTTGAAAGCTGAACCGTGAAAATCATCATTTCCTTTTTACTGACGCTGCCGCCAAAACCGAAGCCACTGCTTGACTTGGCTTCTTTGGCCTTGACCAGATAATAGCCCTTGTCGGAAAGGCGGTTCGCCAGTTCCTGCAGGTTCGGGGCCTCAAGCGTCGTCTTGATTATGTCGCCCTTCGCATCCTTTACTTCACATTCGTATTTTGGCATTGCAACCTCTTTTTTTGCTGGTCAGGTCAGTCTGCGCGCGCCAGCGCAAACACTTCTTCGGGAGTGGTAAGGCCCTGCTGAAACTTTACTACAATGTCATCCTTCAGGCACTTCATGCCAAGGCGCACGGCTTCGTTTTTAAGGTCATCGGGACCAACCTTTTGAATAATCATGCGTCGAAGGTTTTCGTGGGTATACATGACTTCGTGTACACCGACACGACCTTTGTAACCAGTTTTTGCACACTTTTCGCAGCCTTTGCCGCGGTAATAAGTTTCGTTGATGGCTTCTGGTGGCAAACCCAGGTCGACAAGGGTTTCGGGTGTAATCGTAGTATCGACATCTTTGCAGAATTTGCAGACACGCCGCGCCAGTCGCTGTGAGACGATGCAAAGGAAAGCCGATGAAACCAGAAAGGGTTCGACGCCCATATCGACGAGACGAATCGCAGTACTTGGCGCATCATTGGTATGCAGTGTCGCGAAAACAAGATGGCCGGTCAAGGCTGCTTCAACCGCGATACTTGCGGTTTCTTCATCGCGAATCTCACCCAACATGATAACGTCAGGATCCTGGCGCAGAAAGGCGCGCAGCACTGTTGAAAAATTCAGGTCAATTTCAGCGCGAACCTGCACCTGGTTGATAAACTTCAGCTTGTATTCGACCGGATTTTCAACTGTGCAAATATTGATATCTGGCCCTTTTATCGCGTTCAAGCATGCATATAGAGTTGTTGTCTTGCCGGAACCGGTTGGCCCGGTGACCAGACACATACCGTTTGGAGAACCAATTGCCTTTTGCACTTTTTCGAAGTTTGTCGGAGAAAAGCCCATCTGGTCAAGCGCAACGTTAACGTTTGACTTGTCGAGAATTCGCAGGCAGGCCTTTTCGCCCCATGCCGTCGGAATTGTGTTGACGCGAAAGTCGATAGGCTTGTCCATGATTGTCATCTGAATACGACCATCCTGCGGAAGTCTGCGTTCAGATATGTCCATGCCGCTCAAAATCTTGATACGTGACATAACCGAGGGCAGCGCTTCTGGCTGCAGATTCATCGCAATAAGCAGTGAGCCGTCAATGCGCAGTCGCACACGTAGTTCGCCTTCGTCAGGTTCGATGTGAATGTCTGATGCGCCCTTCTGAACCGCCGAAGTCAGAACCAGATTGACCAGCTTGATGATCGGGGTTTCTTCGCTGGCCTTTTTAAGGCCATCCAGCGCCCCGCCGCTTCCATCGTCTTCACCGACACCCATGGCGCTGAGAGCGTCGGCCATAGCGCCGGCAACATAGAGTTTGTCTGTCGTATCAGCGATCTGGTTTTCTGAACAGATCGCCCTTACTACTTCGCAGTTGTTTTGAAACTGGATTTCATCGATGATGAATACGTCGAGCGGATCGGCCATGCCGATCATCAAGCTCTTGCCGTCAAAGCTGATTGGCACCAGAATATGCTTGCGGCAGATTTTTTCGGGCACCATTTTGAGTACTTCAGGCTTGATTTCGACTTTGCTGAGATCGACGAATGGCACCTTGAGCTGCTTGCCAAGAATTGGCAACAACTTGTCTTCTGTGAGGTAGCCGAGCTCAATGAGAACCTGCCCGATACGTTTGCCGCGCTTTTTCTGCTCGGCAAGCCCGATGTTGAGCTCTTTCTCACCTACGTGCCCTGCTTCAATCAGCAGCTGACCGATCTTTTTTCGCTTAAACATTAACCGTTAAGCCTTATTTTCTGCTTTTTATCATCATGATAAGTAAAATTACAACCATCGATTATAATATAAACCCGCGCAAAATTGAATAGATTTATCTAAACCTTGTGTTGAACGCTAAACTTTCTAGGCCGGATGCCAGATTCAGCCAAATGCCTGATGCGACATACCCTGGCTTGAATTTGCCAGGCAGCAGAACAGAGGCACCGGGTTTTTATTGTGCCGATTCCCAGTATTTGCGCCGGGCTTCCATGTAGTGGGGGTTGAGTCTGATCGCGATTCTGAATTCTTCCATGGCCTCGTCATCGAGGCTTTTTTTTCGCAGAATAATGCCGAGATGAAAATGCAGGTCGGCGTATTCCGGGTGGTCCTTGATCAGGCGTCGGTATTCGGCCTCGGCCTGATCGAGCAGGCCAAGATCAGAAAAGACGGCGCCAAGGTCGATAGTCACACTGCTGCGCTCAAGCTTTTCGCCGAGCATATCTTCGATAATCTGGCGATATTCTTTTACCGCCTTGCTGATAGCGCCCTGTTCCTCATATATGCGGCCAACATGGTAGCGCGCGGCAGCATAGCGAGGGTTGATCGCGAGAGCGTTGGCAAAGCTGGCAAGCGCTTTGTCGAAGGCCTTGTTTTCGTAAAAAATCAGACCAACATTAAAGTGGGCGTCAGCAAAGCGCGGATTCAGCGTGAGAACAGATTCGTATGAGGCAACCGCCTGGTCGCGGTCGCCCAGTTCTCGGTAAGCGTGTCCGAGATGGCTGTAATAAACCGGGTTTTTCGGGTTCTGGTTAACGGCCTTGACATAGCAGAAAGAGGCCTTATCATACTGTTTCTTGAGATAAAAGGCGTTGCCGAGATAAAACAGCTTTTCGTGGTCGTTGGGGTGTGTTCGCAGATGCTTGATGCAGGCATCGATCACCTCGTCGAGCAGTCCTTCGCGATAAGTCGTGTTATCTGGCATTACCTTCTCCTGTCAGGTCAGTCGAGTGATAGAACCGATTTAATGTCCTTGCCGAGCTTGGTGCGGGGTTCGAGGCGCCTGAAGGTGGATTTGTCGGTGCAATATGTGTGGAGAACTTCGAGTCCTTCATAATTGCGTTTCTGCAGACCCTGACGCATGCTGTTAAAGTGAGGGGCCAGCAGTTTAAGCCCTTCTTCTGGTTCGTGTTGCTCGCGCATGAAAAAGCGATACTTGTGAATAACCCCGTCATCGCGGCGGTAAATATCTATTTCTGGTTCTTCGAGGTGTTGCGAGCGCGCCGAGTATTTGCGGGCTTCGAAAAAATGCTGGCGTTCGTAGTCTTCGTAGACGTTTACCCCCCATATATAAGGGTTTCTGAATATCCACAGCGGAAAAACCGGGCCGAGAAAGTTCTTGAGATTGCTGATCAGGTCGTAGTTATACTCGCTTTCACGAATGCACACATGCAGGTTGCTGCTCTGCAGTCGGAAATCACCGCCGTCACTGAAGCGTCCGGCAATGCAGTTGATCTTGTCTGGACGCGGCAGGCTGGCGAGAATTTTTTTTGTCCGGTCATTGATCGTTGAATAGGCTGCGTTGGGCTGGTCGCTGTATTCAACGGTGATATCGGCTACCGGAAACGTAAAAATCTTCTCGAAAGCCGAGTGATAGACTTCGTGATCCTTACGTTCGCTCAAAAATATGTGTTGTTCGAGTATGGGGTCTGATTCGTTCATCGGGCTACTCCGTGCTGGCGTATATAAAGGTGTAATCTTCCAACGGTCTCTTTCTTGCGCCGTCAGGAATAAGCTGGTCAGCCAGGTTGGCCAGCAGATCGTCCGCATACTGCTCCGGCATCTTGTCCAGAAGAAGGCGCAGATCTTCGCTGCCAAGCCGGTTACCCTTTTCCCCGGCAAAATCGAGTGCCCCGTCAGTATAAATCAATATACCATCGCCGGGCAACAACTGAATAACCTGATTCTGATAAGGTTCGACGCCCTGGTTGAACAGCCCCATCGGAACCCCGGTAATCAGCTGCGGAATCTCGACATAGCCACTGCGCGGTCGGTTGATCAAAGGGGTCGCGTGCCCGGCAACCGCCAGGGTGACGCTGCGCTCGTTCGCTCTTAGCTGCAACGCGATAAGCGAAGAAAACAGGTCAAGCGATTTGTCGCTGGTGAAGCGCGCCGAAAGGCGGTTGAGCAGGTCGGCCGGACTGGCGCAGCTTTCGCACAGGCAGTCGAGAATGGTACGTAGGCGCGTCAGGTATAACGCAGAATTGAGACCTCCGGCCGAAGTTCGCCCGGCAATAATCAGCATGCGATCGCCAGGAAGCATTATATAGTCATGGAAATCGCCAGTGCGAGCGTCGCAGTAAGCGCTAAGCTGCGCGATATCCCAGCCGGGCAGCGATCTGGCTGATTCGGGAAGCATGCCGGCGAAAAGCCGGTGCGTCAGCAGTTTTTCTGCCTCTAAAATGCTGGCATCATTAAAATCAGCTCGTTGCAGCCGGTTGTAGAACCAGATTGCTATGCTGGCACAGAAGTGATTTAACAGTTCCTGCTCGGCAACTTCATACTTGCGCTCCGAAATCGACAGGACAGCGAGAACTGCGAATAACTCGTTATTGCAGGCAACAGGCAGCAGTATGCCGTCTTCATTTTCGCGCTCGCGCGAAAAAAACAGAGGGCGGCTGAATTTTCCGGGCTGCCTTAATATCTGTGCGTCGATACAGCTGTTAACCCGCTTTGACAGCTCTTCAATCAAATCGTCAGAAGAATCGATCATTTCACTTTTCTGGCGTGAATTAAGGCGTGTGCCACAGCTGAATGCGAGAACGCTGCCGCTGAGCTGATACAGGGCGATAATTCGGTCGGGCATAAGTTCGGCAAGCCTGAGAAGGGCTTGTTCTGGTGTGTCGCTCTGGGCGCCGCACATTCCGGTCTGATGCAGCCGGTATAGAAGGCTTGTATCGAGTTTTTTTTCGTTTCCGCTGATATTCTCAGGTTGTGTGTCTGCCTGTCCGGCTTTGCCCGCAGTTGACCCGGTATTCTGCGAACTGGCAGCGAGCAGGGCAAAAAAGATCGCTGCAGCTGGCATGAGCAGCAGTGCGATTCCGGCGGGCCAGACACCAACATCGTGCCAGCCAATCTCGCGCAGCACAACAAGCAGCCCGACAACCGCAACACCGCCGCTTATTTTCATAAGCCGCAGTTTAAGCCGTCTATCGATTTTGCTTGCAAATGTCATTTGGCTGTTATTAAGAAAGAATATGATTCTCTCATCGTGCTCGTGCTTTAAACAGACGCCGGGGCCGTCGCAGTGACAGCCCCGGCAACTGTTATCCAGAGTTTGGGAATCGACAACCGGGTCAGGCGGCCCGATAATTCTCGTATGAACGCATTGAGTGATTTTCAAGCTTGCGGCAGTGACTGGTCAGTGCTTCGATCGCGGCCGGGTCGCCGATACGTGTCAGAGCTTCGCCGGCGGCAAGACTGACTTCTTCGCGCGGGTCATCGAGTGCTTCGATCAGCGCTTCGACAACCGCGGTGCCGCGTCGGTCGCCCAGCTGAATGCACGAAATGCGACGAATGCGCCAGTCGGGACTGCTCAGGCCCTTGATGTAACGCCAGGTCTGATCTACCGGGGTAACTGTCGCCAGCGGCACTACCTTACGCCTGGCTCGCGGTGTGGCGCTGTTCTTCTCTTCGCCACGCAGGCGCCTCCAGAGAGCGGAAAAGACTTTTTCGAACATGAACCATCCGGTAAAGTAAACCAGAGTCAATGCAATTATTTTAACTTCAAGTTGCCACATGAATTTTTGCCTCCAGCATTTTATTCTGGAAAACTCATCGGCATTCTGCGCACAATAACTTAGCTTGAATTTACCAACCTTTTGTATCTATTGGCCAGGGGCCGGTAACTGGCGAACTGGCGCCTTTAAATACATGCAACAGCGCTCGAATAGCCGGCGTTCTGAAGCCAAAGGTGGCGGCGCAGGTTTTTATCTGCGGCAGGTTGGCCAGGTCATAGGGATTGCGCAGTGCTGCCACCGCAAATTTGTCTGTTTGGCAGGCGAAATGTTTGATTGCTTCAAGTTGCCCGGTGAACAGATGCGCATTGTAGGTCATAAAAATCATCTGGCACATTTGTGAGTCGCTGCCGAGCGTATTTGAAACTTGGCTTATAAGCTCTTTCCCAGAGGTTTTAGGGTCATAAACATATGTTCTTGCCCTGGGAAACTCTTTTGCAATCAATGATTTCAGGCCTCCCTGATTGTGTTCTTCTTCAACCTGTACCAGCGCCGAAATCTGTGGTACACAGAAAATCAGACTTGCCGAATCTGTGTGCAGCGGCAGCAGTGCTGGGTCATAACGTAAGAACCTTATCGATTCTGCGTGCAGTTTTTCAATAAGAGGCTGATGGATAGACTGTAATTCAGGCAGCTCAGCGGTGTTGCGGTTCTCGCTCAGCTTCTTGCGGGCGCTGGTAACTCGTTGCAGGCTTTCTTCAAGTCTTTTGCCGGCGCGAGGATCTTCACTAAGACGCTTCATTATTGTTTCTGCCGCCAGTTTCTGCTGTTCGAGCTGGTGGCAGATAAGCAGCTGGTCGGCACCGGCCAGAAAGGACATGGCCGCTGCCTGGGCAATGCCATAAGATTCGGTTATCGCACCCATTTCGAGGTCGTCGGTAACCAGCATTCCCTTGAAGCCAAGTTTCTCGCGCAGTAGACCGGTTAGAACCGATTGTGAAAGAGTCGCCGGCAGACCAGGTGTCTTCTCGTAAGCCGGAAAGAATACGTGCGCGGTCATGATCGCAGCTACTTCATTTCTGATCGCTTCGGCAAAGGGAAAGAGTTCGAAGCGCTCAAGCCTTTCGGCATCGTATGGAATCATCGGCAGTGTCAGATGTGAATCGACTTTGGCGTCACCTTTGCCGGGAAAATGCTTGGCACAGGCCAGCACGCCGGCTTTCTGCAGACCTCTTATCGCAGCGCAGCCAAATTCTGCGACGCGTTGCGGTGAATCAGCAAAAGAGCGTGCGCCAATACCGGGGTTGTCGGGGTGATTGATATCAAGAACCGGAGCAAGATTCCAGTTCAGGCCTAGGCTCAGCATTTCGCGGCCGATTGCCTCGTGACATTGCTCAGTGAGTTCGACGCTGCCGGTAGCCGACAGAGCCATGGCTGAAGGAAACAGGCTGCCACGGCTGAGAATTCGCAGAACCAGACCGCCTTCCTGGTCGATCGAAGTAAAAACCTGCTGCCCGGCAGCCTCACAAATGCGTGCCAGATGCGCTGGCAGCCGCGCCGGGTCTGACAGGTTGCGCGCAAAAACTATCACGCCGCCTATTCCCCATTCTTCGACAAAATGCAAAAAATCACTACTCGGCTCTTCGCCCTGATAGCCCACAATAAACAGCTGCCCGACCTTTTTCTTGTCCATAATTTTTCCCTGTCGAACCAAAAAATCGCCTTTGTTGTTTTAACAAGTGGCAGGATAGGGTATAATTCACTTGCGAAATTTTCAAGGAGAACTCAAATGTATTGTTTCAGATGCGGAAGCAAATTGCCGCGAGGGGTTATCAACTGCCCCGACTGCGATACTCCGCAAAAGCGCCGCCAGCGCTATCGTCGTCGCATGATTCTCGGACTTTTTATCTTTCTGGCCGGTGCCGTCGCCGGCAGTCTTTTTGATACATTCTTTTTCAGGGGCCGTGCCTGGGAGCATTCTTTTTTGGGAGCGCTCAATTCGCAGGAAACCGCCAGCTCAACTGTTGCGCCAGCCTCAGCCACTGCTTATCGTGGCCCGACCCCGCTGGCGCCTGAAACTCCGACTTTGTCATCATCAACAGCTGTAGTTGCTGATGTGGGCTCTTCTACTGACACACCGGCATATCAGGAAGCTCCTGCTGCTCCGGTCACTGCTGAAGACTCTGTCCCCACAGAGCCAGTTCTCGATGGTTCGGTCACTGTGGCTTCTTCTGCCGAAATGCTTGTTGGCAGCGATTCTTCCCGTGTTGCCGAGCCGATTGTGCCTGTCGCCACCGGTCGTCTTGTGTATGCAGGCGTTGATGTGCTGGAAAAGGGTGGGGGAAGCAGCTATCATGGGTCGCTGTCGCGGGATGGCAGCGAAATGCTTTTTGCCTCGAATCGCTTGAAAATCAACGGCAAAAACACTTACCAGTGTTTTATCAAGAAGCCGGTGGCCACAGAAAAAGCTGTGCGGGCCTTTGAATGGCCGGGCAACGTCTGGACCCCGGAGTTTACTCCGGATGGCAGTCGCATTGTGTTTTCAAGTGACAGTGTCGCCCCTGAACATCTGTTTGTTTATGATCGCAAAAGCGGCAAGGCAAAGGCTCTTACTCAGGGTGACAGCAAGAACATGATGTGCGCGGTTTCTCCTGATGGTCGGCTTATCGCTTTTACGTCAGGCCAGAAGGGAAAGTCCAACAATATCTGGATGATCGGCATAGATGGCGACAACCTTATGCAGCTAACTTCCGGCGCTGCTGACGATCGTGAGCCGCGCTGGTCGGCAGACGGATCGACACTTTATTTTACCAGAATTCATACCTATATGAAAAAGTCAGATATCATGAAGGTGCGACTTGATCCGCTTGGCGAAGCTGAGCCGGTAGTTCAGAACGGACGCCGCAACTGGCTGCCTGACATTTCTCCAGATGGCAGCACTCTCGTATACGTGCGTTCCGAGAGTGAAGATGGCAGCAAAAATGTTATTGTTGTGCATCGCATGGATACAGGTGCTGAAACTGTCATCAAGCCACTAAATGAAACCGAATGCTTACGGCCGGTCTGGACCACAGACTCTTCTGGTCTGGTGTTTCACGCGACGGTTGGCAGTGCCCGCAATCTTTATTTCGCGCGTTTCAAACGCGAGTTGCAGGGAGACTGATTGACTTCTTCCGATGAAATACTGTTCCCGCTGCTGTTGTTGCTGCCGATAGGCCTGTTTTATCTGGTTTTTCGGCGCAACTGGGTTGATGTAGAACTCCGCACCGCGTTTATTACCGGACTGCTTTTCGGAGGCGTTGCTATTCTGGTTACCAGAGTCGCCTATGTGCCGATCGAAATGTATCTGGGAACTGATTTGCGCACATTCATCGCCGGGCCGGGAAACTGGTGGACAACCCTGTTAACCAGCATCGGCGTTATCGGCTTTGTCGAAGAAAGCCTGAAGTCGGCTGGGGGACTGATTGCAGCCAGTCAGGTTTCTTATCTTAGACGCCCGGCTCTGGTGTTTATGGCCTTCGCCGGTTGCGCGCTTGCTTTTTCCCTGCTTGAGAACATTCAGTATTACCTGATTTTCGGGGCCGAAATTGTGTTGCCGCGAATCATTGTGAGTTCAAGCGCACATCTGTTTTTTGCCTGTATCAGTTCAAGTGTTGCCGCAGTTGCTTTCTCGCGATCCACAAGGGCTGACTCTATCGTGTCTGTGCGCATTCTCTGTGGAATTGTCATTGCGGCTCTGGCGCATGGCTTTTTTGATTTTCTGGTGTTTCATTTTGATATTCAGGCTGCCAGTGGTGTTATCGTAAGTCTGGTGGTGCTGTTCCTTTTTGGCATACATGAAGCCTGGATATCAGTGCTCAGAGTTGACTCGCCGCAAGAACCTGGCCTGATGATCTGTTCCGGTTGTGGAGCTTTTTCGATCGAGCGTTCGCGTTTCTGCGGCTTTTGTGGCTCGCGGGTGTTGCGAAAGCCGAGAGCGTCTGCATTCAAGGTTGGTGAAAGCTGAGGAGGATTAAATGAGAGTGTCTTTGCTGAGACTTGCGAATATTGTTGTATTGGTCGCGGCTTTTCAATTGTGTTGTGGCAATACGCCTTCGCTGGCAGCAGAAAATATTGCCCGGGCAAATGAAGAGTGGCAGTTTTTCAGAATAAACGCACAGTATCGCGGCACGGTAAAAAAGGGTTTCAGCAGTCTTGGCTGCGGCCTGGCCTGGTTCAAGGATATTTCTCCAGAAAAAACCCAGGTTATCGTGCATGTTTCAGCTTTGCACCCGGAAAAGCGCGGCCAGAAATACACTTTTCGCGTGAACATGGTGCTTAATTGCCAACCCGACAATTACAGCATCGACTCAGAAGTCTACGCGCAGTTCGCCGGTATCGAAGGTGAGCGTCAGCAGCAGATCAAGCAGTTGGTCGCCCTCTGGGCATACATGCGCCAGGTCGAAAAGACCGGTGCGGTGCTGAATGAATTTAATGCTGGCGGAGCTCGTATTGGTCTGCGTGATGTTAATGCCCGCCGTGGCAAGTCGCGTGAAATACACTGCAACTGGACCGGCCGCCGCAATTTTTCCGGCAAATTCTTTTTTGATCAGCTTGCCAGTGCTGCACTTGCTCTCGACAAGTTCCGTTTCCGAAGCGGCAAACTTTCAGTCTCATTGACCAAAGAAACCGCAGAAACGATAAATCGCGACTTCGCCCACCGCGAGCCCTTCGCCACTGACGTTTTTAAATAAGTCTAAAACTTCAGGTTGTCTTCGCGGGTCCAGCCGGATTTTTTGCCTTCCTGAAAGAGGATCTCAAACCACTGCCATTTGCCGACTTTTTCGACGGCCTTGATTTTAACAACCATGCCTTTGGGCAGCTTTGCGACCATATCGTGTCTGGTGCTGGGGCCGCTTCTGATGTTGGCGAAAGTTTGCACTTCAATTCTTGCCTGTTCCGGCAGATTGGCGCCATCAACAAAGGTTTTGACCGTTTCTGAAACCGGTGCCGGCTTAGCTATTGCTACGGCGACTCTGCTCTCTTCAAGTATGGCTTTGGCTGTCTCCTTGTTGAGTTTCCCGGCATCGATTTCGGCAATATCACTCGTGTTGGCGACAACCGTCTGCACAACACTGGCGGGGCCCTGCACAAGCAGGTCGTCTCGCACCCAGCCCTCTTTTTTGTTGAAGTCCCATTTTATCTGCGTCCAGCCATTTTTTTTGTCAGTAACGGTGCCCTTCGTGCCTTTGCCAACTTTGAACAGGGCTTTGTCCTGAAGCGACGGGCCAGATCTGACGTTGATCCCGTTTCCGGTGGAGTAGGCGAACCATTTCGGGCCATCGGGATCAAACGCTTTGCTGTCTTTTTTTTCTGTCACCGGCACAGCGGGTGCAACTGCCTCAACTGGTTTTACCGCAGCATTGTCCACGACTGGAGCAGGAGTCTCCGCCGGGGATGCTGCAACCGTCGTGGCAGGCTTATCTGCGCTATAGAGAATCTTGACTGTAGAAGATGCACTGTCTCCACCCGCCGCGGCTGTCTGACCCGGTGCCCCAGTTTCAGCTTCCATCAGCTTAAACATCTGCTTCCCCATAAAAACGCCCAGAGCGATGACCGAGAGCATTATCACCACGACTGACAATATTTTCGCTTTTTTCACTACAACCCCTCCGATACAACTTGCTGTGCACCAGTGTAGTACGATAAAAACCCCCTGTCAATACCCCCACTCAAGTTTTTTAAAGGAGCATTTCACGGAACGTGAGGTTGTCGCCAGGAGTCAGGCAACGTGGGTTGTTTCATCTTCTCTGGTTATGTAAATAGGTCTGTTCTTTGTTTCCAGGTATGTTTTCGCTAAGTATTGGCCTAGAACACCTAAGAAAATAAATTGAAGTCCTTCAATCCCTAGAATCGCACTCGCAAAGTATGCCCATATGCCTACCTGGTCGCCAGCAACAAAAGTTTTAAGAAGAATAAACATCGTGAATAAAAATGAAAGCAGGCAAAAAATTACTCCGAATAAAGAAGACATAACCAGCGGTACAATTGAAAAATCGGTTATTCCGTCAAGGGAATACAAAAAAAGTTTCCAGAAGGACCATTTTGTATTGCCGGCGGCCCTCTGAATGTTTTCATACTCAAACCATTTTGTTTTAAACCCAACCCATTCATTTATTCCTTTGATGAATCTATTGTATTCTTTCATCGACAAAATTGCGTTTACCATCTGGCGACGCATCATTCTGAAATCTCTTGCTCCATCAATAAACTCTGTTCTTGATATCCATCTCATTAATTTGTAATAACTTCTCGCAAAAAGTGATCTGACAAAAGGTTCTCCTTTGCGGGTAACGCGCTTGGTTGCGACAGCGTCATAGCCATCTTCGTGAATGGCTTTAAACATCATGAGAAGCATGGATGGGGGATCCTGCAAATCTGCATCCATTATTACAACATAATCACCTTTTGACTTTTCAAGGCCGGCAAATATTGCAGACTCTTTGCCAAAATTTCGTGAGAAAGAAATGTATCGAATATGGGAATCGTTTTTTCTCAGTGTCTTTATAATATTTATCGTATTGTCAGTAGAGCCGTCATCAACAAATATGATCTCTAATTCTGCCCCCGCTTTTTCAAGGGCAATAAATTCTTTGCTGATCTCTGAATAAAAAATCTCCAGGACTTTTTCTTCGTTAAAGCTCGGAACAACTATAGAAAGAAGTGTCATATAATCTCTCCGCGCAATTTATGGATGAAATATTCTTTTAAAATATACAGTATCAGAGTCTTCTAACAGAATTTCATACTTGTCTTTTCTTTCTCTAAGATATGCAGCCAAGCTATTCCCAGAGCGAGTTAAGAATGCATCAAAGCGATATTTGTTAATCAAAATCTCAGGAGTAAACTGTTCATTCTTGATAGAGGAATTCTTATTTGTCAGGTTCGCCAGATTGAAAGCATCGCGAAGGTTGTGAGGCGAAAACAGGTCTGCTCTGGCATCAACAAAAGTTTCTATGTTATTGTATATTAAAGAAACGCCAAAATCATAATCATTATAGAGTCTTTTAGGGGACTCTTTTTTGACCAGTTCTATGAATCTACTTTCCAGTACCGTTGAAATCAATCTGTTTTCACGTGTTGTCTTAATCGTATTACTTATACCCATGATATTCAGTATTAGCAGACCTGCCAATACTACATAAAAGAGCGTATTTGCGTGCTTTTTTGCTGGTGCAAAAATTGGAACAGGAAAATATTCAAAAACAAAAAAAGTGGATGCAATGTAAAAAACAACACCAAATCTGACACTTCTGAAAAACATATAAGAGAAAAACAAGAAAATAAGCAAATCAACTGCCTTAATTTTTTTTTCGGTTATCATAAATCCGAGGGAAACAAATGAAAGAGGGAAAAATAATATGAATACTTGCCAATACTCTTTTGCGTCTGGCGATGACCATTCAGAAATCATCTTTTGCATAAAAGAATCACCCATGTTTGAATATGGGTAAACCAGCATTTCTATGCTATAAGGGTTGATAATCAAAGCTAATATTGATGCCAGTCCTGCTATCAGAAAAGCAAAAGACCTGTTTCTCGGCAGTTTATCAAAATGCAGCTTTCCTATAGAGAATTCAAAACTGCTGGTAACAAAAAAAGCAAAACACAAGATATACGACATTGTTGATGAGCCTCCATGCAGGTTGGCCCAGAAGAATGCTATCAAAGGAATAAGATAAATTGCCTTAGAGGATTCGTTCGATCTGTAATGGTAGAGGCATGCCAGGGTGGCATAAATGAGAAAATAGCTGAATAAATGTGGGCGACCATAGAACATCAGCTTGAAAAGAACTGACATTGGCAAAAAGAAAGCTGCCGGCAAAAGAATACTAAGGCCTAAAAATTTCTTGTTTCTTCGAATAATTAGAAAAGCCATCAAACAGGCTGATGTGAGTGAAAATAAATATATTCCAATCTCGCCCGTAGTATGATGTATGAGGTAGAATATTACCTGAGAAAGCCATTCATGAGAAAGCCATTCAATTTGATTCTCTTTTGCATACCATGAGAAAACATCTACAGAAGGTAAGGAAAAATTGGTGACCATCCATTCCCCAGCTTTGACGTGCCACCAGAAGTCGTTTCCGGATATTCCGATGCTGAACAGGCAAGTTAATGCAGTCATTACCATTACTGATAAAACTATATAGCTTCTGTTGTCGGTTTCCATGATCAGGTGTCGGTCGATCCTAACGGATGATAATGTGTTTCTATGGGGAAAGACTTTGAAAAGCCTAATTATATTATCATACGAAAGACCAAAAGAAAACACCGCAATTCTGCCCCTTTATGTTAATATAATGCGAGAGATGAGATAGATGATACTGTTAATAGCATATTCTGTATTGATAAAAGTTTTTCACTATTGGCATGTAATAGCGGGTTATGCTGAGTTGCCGGCATTTCCCGGGTTTGTTTATATTTCTGCTACATTTGCGCAATTGCTGGTTGTGCTCCTGATTTTAAGAAAAATTGGAAGTCACAAATTAAGGTTTTTGCTTGCGTTTTTGCTTAATATCGTGCTCGGAATATATAGCAATGCCAGTTATATGTATTATCGTATGTTCGCAATGCCAATGGATTTTTCTCTATTTCTATTCGGTGGTAATGTCATAGATATAAGCGACAGCATAGTTACTCTACTCAAGCCATCTGATTTTATTATGTATGTACTTGATATAGTGATTATTGCTATTTTCTTTTGGCCGAGAATGAAGTCTCGTATGGACATGACAGACAAATTCCTATTCGGAGTTTCGGCCAAAAAAATCACAGCTGTTTTGCTGATGTTTATGATTGCCTGGTGGTGGAATATATGCCCCATAGGCGCATGGACAGAACCTTTTGGGCGCAGAGGATTTATGGCAATGGTTTCGTATGGGCCGATAGGCCATCTCACTTCTGAGCTGGCAAGAGGAGTTTACCGAACCTATATCCCGCAAAGGCTGAATACTGAAACAAAAATGCAGATAAGGGCTGAATTGCAGAAGCTCAGAAGCCTTGATGAAAAAATAGAAATCCCGTTCAAGGATCAGACTAAGGTCGCTTCTCCAGACATTATTATTATCCAGGTAGAGTCTTTGATGAACACTTTTTTACACGCAAAGTTTAAAGGTGTAGAAGTGATGCCTGTTCTCAGTGATCTGGCTAGTCGGTCTGTTTACCTCAAGAATTTTTACTCTCACGCTGTTTCGTCGGCAGATTCTGACTTTTCTATGCTTACTTCCTTGCTTCCTCTCAGACTTGAAAGTGCGCACTTGCGATATTCAGGAAACAGGTTTGCATCGCTGCCACACGAGCTGAAACGATTAGGATATTATAATATTTATGGAGTCGGGGTTCCCAAAAATTTCTGGAACACAAGTCGTTTCAATACCAATGTGGGTTTTGACAAAATTTTTGCTAAGGAAAATCTTGGCAAGGGTAAAAAAGTAGGTCCTTGGTTAGGCGATGAGTCTTTGTTGGAAAAAATGGCAGATCAGATCGCGCTTAGTCCACAGCCACTATTTTGTATGATTTTTACGTCGAGTACGCATCATCCATTTAACATTACCGGTCTTCCTGAAGTTATGCCAAAAACGGGTTTATATGGTGCTGAGCTGGAACTGGCAAATTACGCGAATGCTTTGAATTATGCAGATCAGGCAGTAGGCAATTTTATAAACAGGCTCAAATCGATGAATCGCTTGCAGAATTCGATCATTATAATATACGGTGACCATCCTGTTTTACTAGATTCTCAGGCTGATATTTTGAAGAGGAAATACGGGAGTTTCCCCGATTCGGAAAGGTTGATACGATTTTTGAATTCCAACATCCCGTGTATGATTTATGCCCCCTGGCTGTTTGAGCCTCAACTTGTCGCAAAGTATTGTGGGCAAATAGATATTGCACCAACCATACTGTCAGTCCTAGGCAGAAAAAAGCCTTCAAGATTTCTGGGCAACTCTGTGTTTTCTGATCAACCTGGTGTTGTGTTACATAAAAACGGCTGTGGCAGGAACTCTGATAGAATCTTTTATCAGGCTGAGGATGGTTACAACGATTCTTTAGGTTTTCAATTTGTTATTAATGCGTCAGATTTGCAGATAAGTTCTGATACAATTGATGTAGCCGGCTACTATTCGATTTACAATCTGTCTAAAAAAATCATAGAATACGATTATGTCGAATAAGCAAGAGCTGGGATATCTTTCAGCAGTATACTGTAACATTTATGAACCCAAGACCAAAGCGGAAAAAGACTTGGAGTAGAACCTGAAAAGCAGTAGATAAGTATTTTAATCTAAATTATTATTGCATCTAAATTCCATCAGATTTAAACAAAATTGAGCATAATTCTGGTTCCGCTTTATCTGAAGAATATACTGTGAATCCGCAAAACAAATGCCAAAAACAAACTATTGGCTATCAGCGCTCCCATCATCTGGAGTTGGCGCGGCTTCAGGAGTTGGTGGTGCATCCCCACCACTGGTTCCAAGCCCTTCGGATATGTAATCAGTGGCATTAGATAGGACCTGATTGATCTTTGCGATAAGACTGCCATTGAAAGTGCTTGAAAAATATGTCATTGCAGCAATACCGCTGACTGCAATGAGACCTATCAGCAAGGCATATTCTACCAATCCTTGGCCTCTTCTATTTTTCTTCTTATAATGCATATCCCTCTCCTGAAGAGAGTGGTAACTCCACAGTTAAAATAATCTGGAGTAAGGCGAGCGGATGCTCGCCTTACTCTAAACTATTGGCAAGACTAGATCAGCCTCCTGCTGAATCGATGCCATCGGCAGTATTACTAAGTACGCTGCCGATACTGCTAAAGATTGAGCTTATGCTTGCACCAGACAATGTCAGAGCAGCGATCGCAACAACTGCGATGAGACCAATGATCAAAGCGTATTCGACCAGGCCCTGGCCTTCTTCTTCACGTACAAATCTGCGAATGAGTTCCATATGAATCCTCCTGAAATATTTTGGCGTTCTGCCAATATGTATTATCGCAAATACAATGCCAAAATGCAATTGTTTGCTGAAAATTGTAGAAGTCCTTTTGCAGGCGGGGTTTGCTGGGTGCGGTACTTTTGCGTCAAAGGCGAGGGGAGAAATTGCAGGTAATCTTTACCGCGAGTGAGGCAAAGTTGCCGCAAACGATAATAGGCTTTCAAAAGAAGCCAGAATCCGCCGATTGCGCAGATTTTCCCGATTCGAATAGAAGTGTGGCATCTATGGGATTAGCCTCAGAGCTGGGCTTATGCCTCTGGCATACGCTTCGTCGGGCCGAAGCCCTCCTCGCAATGACAAATTTAAAAGCAGTTTGCGATAGAACAGGATTGTAATATCAATCTTCGTAGGGTAGTTCGGTGCGGTTGATGCCCCAGATGTCTTCGGTGTCGGGGTAGGGCTGGCGCAGGCGGTAGTCGTATGTGGCACCGGAGAGTTCCATTTCCATCAGGACTGCTTCTGACGTGCTGTCGTCTGATGCGGTGCAGCCGACGTAGGCAACGTCTGTGTTGAAGTTGAGCATGTTGTTCGGTCCGAAAACAGGCAGGGGCGGGGTGCCGACCAGATGCTCGATGCCTTTCTGGCCAGTAGCGAAAGTGCTGCGCCGTGCCATAAAGATGTTCTTCCTGATCACCGGGCTGCCCTGGTTGATCTGTATCAGATATGGCGAATCAAAAGTATTGTAATCAATTGTGGCATTTCGCTGCGTCAGCTTTATGCCAGTGCCGAGCGACGATACGAAAAGGTTGTTGGTGAACCTGATATTGCCGCCGGCCTCATTAGAGACCAGACCGGTTTCGGTGTATTCCAGCAAATTGCAGCCGCTGATCTCGATGCCATCGTTGAGCTGTGAAGTAATGCCAATTGCCGGGTGAACGATCGTGCTGTTGCTGACCAGTATATTCGTGTTGCTTTTGAGTTCCATCCCGGTCGGGCAACGCTGGGCTGTGATCCGATCGATCTGCAGGTCGAGGCAGTTTTCGACTTTGACCGCAGTGTTGCAGTTCTTGATAGCAATGGTTGAGAAAATGCCCGCCGAGTTGCTGATGTGCAAACCTGTCGTGGCGTCGGAAATAACTGCGTTAACCAGCGTGTTAACCGTGCTTTCTACGCTTTCGAACTTTATGCCGCCCCAGGCGCCTTTTTCCGGATTCGACTTCTGTGAAGCAAAAAGCACCGGAAAATCAGCCACGGCGGAAGCTACAATAGCTCCAGATACGGTAATCTCAACCAGATTGCTGTCGCCCAGCCTGAAAGCGTCGCTTTCGGCTATCAGCACTTCTACGCCTGAGTCGATGTTAAGAATGCCGGTTTCAGTGACATTGAGGTCGCCGGCCAGGATATATGGGCTGTTGGCTCGGATCCAGCGGACTTCGGTCGAGATATTGCCGGGCACCAGCATGCTGGCGACATTGTTGTAGCCGCCCTCGTTCCCGGCCTGATCTATGGCAGTGACGCGGTAATGATACTTTTTGCCGGCAACCGCGGTGTAGTCGGTGAAACGTTCCTGACCCTTTGGAATAAGCGTGTTGCTGACCTGACTGAATGTTGCGTTAGCCAGCTCGCTGCGGTAGACCTTATAGCCTTTCAGATCGGGGTCGGCAACTGCTGCCCAGAAAACTGTGACCTGACCCGGTGTCGAAGTGAGTGCGGCTGAGACGCCGGTGGGCGCTGAAGGTGGTGTTTTGTCTTCGAGCGAATTCTGGGTCACAAAACTGCTCGAAGTAGAGGTTTCGGTTGAGCGCCCTTCGCGATTGGCAATGATTCTGAAAAAATACTGTTTCTCAGGTGATAGATCGATCAGTCTTACACTGTGGGTTGTCGCATAGACACCACTTTCTTCTCGTACGGTTCTGCCGAATGACTCGGTTTCCCCGTACTCTACCAGACCATTGGTGTAGTCTGTTGTCTTCCAGGAGATTACGGCGTGGGTCGCCGAGACTTCTTCGACTTCAACTTCAAGATAGTCGAAGCTCTTGGCTTCGATCGCAAAATCTTCTGCCGTACTGGTCTGACCGGAATAAATGGCAATACCGAAACGCGAAGGATGATAAGCGAAAGCCTGCACCAGAAATGTCTGGTCACCAAAACCTATGGCTTCTAAATGGTATTTGCCATCGGCATCGGTTAGTGCCCAGCGGGTGTTGTCGTATTCCCAGGTCACCAGCGCGTCCTCAACCGGCAGGCCGCCTTTGTCGATGATGCGGCCCTGCAGGCTGCCCTCGCGCGGCGTGACACTGTTGCCCGAACAGCCGATAATTCCCATACCCATAACCAGCAGCATTAAGGCCGCCAGTATTGTTGCCCGCACTCGGTTGAGGTTAAGGTTCATCTCTCTTCTCTTTCGTTCTCGTGCTCGTAATCGGTATTGAATTCCATGAGATTGCTTCGTCGGCTACGCCTTCTCGCAATGACGGTTTCTATTTCAGCCTCGAAAAGGCTTCTCTGGCAAACTTCGATATCTGGGTGTTGGCCGGAGCGTTGTCAAACGCACGTTTGAAGCAGGCTTTCGCCTCGCGGAGCATTTTTTTCTCTTCATACGCCTGGCCCAGATAGAAGCAGGCGTAAGAATCGCCCGGCGACAGGTTCACAACGCGAACCAGCGCGTCGATAGCAGCGTCGGCCGAGTGCTTGTCGAGATGCGCTACTCCGAGGTTATACAGGGCGTAGGTATCTTCGGGGTTGATTTCGATCGCGCGTTGCAGAGCGACAATGGCCTCATCGATCTGGCCCTGTTCGTAGAATGAAAGGCCGAGGTGTGAATGCGAATAGGCGTCGTCAGAATCGAGTTCAATAGCATGTGAAAACGCCTTGATTGCCATGGGAATACGCCCCGAATTCTTGTAGAGCACGCCGAGACTGTACTGCGAAAAGGCGTCGTCAGGATTGAGCATGATTGCTTTCTTGAATGAGGCTTCTGCCTGTTCGCGATTGCCCATGGCGCGATAAATACTGCCCAGCAGGTAGTGCGCGTAGAATTTTTCGCCGTCGAGTCGGATACTCATCATTATGCAGTTCAGAGCATTTTCGAGCTGATTCAGACTCTTGTAAACGGCACCGAGAATCATCAGAACAGAGGGGTTCTCTTCTTGATACTTCAGAAGATCTTCAAATGTTTCGCGCGCTTCTTCCATCATGCCGTTGTTTTTGTAGATAAGGCCAAGCACGTAACGACTTTCGGTGTCTTCAGGGTTGAGCTTGATCGTGCGCTTGATCGAACTGATGGCTTCTTCGAGGCGTCCCTGATTGAGGTAGGCCTTGCCGAGGTGGAAAAACGCCTCCTGAAAATCGGGGTCGAGCTCGATGGTTCTGTGCCACGAACTGATCGCCTGATCGGATTTGCCAACACTCTTGTAGGCAATACCCAGCTGCATATGAGCGTGTGAAAAGTCGGGGTCGAGCGCTATCGCTTTCTCCCATTCCCTGATCGCTTCATCGATCATTCCCTTTTCGCGGTAAGCCAGGCCAAGTCGGTAGTGCGCGCCGGCGTTGTCGGGATTGATGGTAACAGAACGCTTCCAACGGGTCAGGTTCTGGTCATCGATGCCCTTGAGCCGGTAGATGACTTCGAGGTTGTAATTGGCGAAGCTGTCATAGGGGTTGAGCGCGATGACCTTGCGATACTCGATGATCGCTTCGTCATACATTTCCTTGTTTTTGTAGGCCGAAGCCAGCTTGTAATGGGCCTCGGGGTTGTTCGGATTGTTGCTGATCTCAGCCTTGTATTTTTCGATCATCATGTCGATTTCGGTCTTGTTTCTGATGACCGCTGAAGGCTTGGGCGCCTGTTCCCCGCTCGTTTTACGGCGCAGTTCGGTCGCCTTGCGCCAGTGAAAGACCGCCTGCTCGCATTGGCCTTTTACGTCATAGATTTCGCCAAGCACGTCATGTGCGCGACTGAGGCGGGCATCGAGAAACAGGCTGCGTTTGAGTTCGCCGGTCGCTTCGTCGAGCATGCCGCGGTCTTTATAGGAAAGGCCAAGATTGAAATGCAGTTCGGCGTCGTTCGGGTTGAGGTTGTTCTCGAGTCTGAACTGCTCGATAGCTTTCTGTAATTCGCCTTTCTTGCGCATGACCATGCCGATGAAAAAGCGCAGGCGCGGATATTTTGGATCGATTTTGAGCGCCTTGCGAAATTCGGCCAGCGCCGCGTCGTCCATGTTGAGCTTCAGAAAGGATTGTCCGAGATATACATGTGCTTCAAGCAAGATCGGGCTGATTGAAAGCACTCTTTTGAACGCTTCGACAGCCTCGTCATAAGACTGGCTGAAGAAATGCGCCATACCGATATTCAAAAAGGCAAAGGCGTTGTCGGGGTTGATTCTTATTGAATCCTTGAGATGCCTGATTGCTTCTTCGTAGTTTTCGAGGCTGATATAGCTTCTGCCAAGCTGACAGAGAGCGTAGGCGTCCTGCGGATTGAGCAACACGGCCTTTTTGAACTCAACGATAGCCTTTTTGGGCTTGCCGATCTCAAGATAGACCGCTCCCAGCGAAAAATGCGCGTAAGCATAATCGCGGTTGAGGTCGATCGCATTCTTGAGGCGCACTATTGCTTCGTCATACAACTTTTTGAGCTTGTATATCAGTCCAAGTTGCAGATGCGAAAAGGCAAAGTCGGATTTGAGCGAAATAGCCTTCTTGAACCTGATAATAGCCTCATCATACATGCCCTTGAGCTTGTAAATTACCCCGAGATTGGCATAAGGAAAGGCGTAGCCAGGGTTATACATGATCGCCTTCTTGAACTCGGTAATCGCTTCGTTGAGCATGCCCTTGTTGCGGTAGGCAAGGCCGATAAAATTGTGGGCGTAGGCGTCTTTGGGGTTGATCGTGATCGCATCTTTGAAAACATTGATGGCACGGTCAGTTTCGCCTGACATTTCAAGCGCGCGGGCAAGCTGGTAATAAGCGAAAAAGTCGCGCGGATTAGCAGCAATCCGTCGTTTGCAATCCTTTATGATTTCGTCGAGCTTTCGTTCTGCCATGCCTGCCTCCTGTGTCAGCTTATCCAGTCTAATGTTCTGAACAGCTCCGGGGTTTTACCCCCTGCGTAGTCCAACAGATCGGTCTTCATTGCCGGGTATATGGTTACCTGTTCGATATCTTCGGGCCCGAAGAAGTCAAACCCCTCAACCCTGGGATCAATGCCGGTTGCCAGTGTCGAGAAGTCCGGCCTGATACCCTCAAAAACCATGAACTGAATGTGACGACCCGTTTCTTTGTTGATAGATTCTCTGATAAACAGCAGGCGGAAATCTTCCGCCCTTATCTGCAGCTCTTCCGCCAGTTCCCGCGCTGCCGTTTCCTTTGCCGATTCGCCTGCATCCTGACCGCCGCCCGGCAGAAGCCAGTAACGCCGGCCATCTTTGCAGTGACGCACGAAGCAGATCCGCCCGTCATCGCGTTTGAGCAGCACAGAAACCCTTATCCGGATCGAGTTGTTATTAAGCTGTTGCACACCTATCTACATCGGCAGGCAGCTGCTCAAATTGAACAGATTATTTTACGATGAGACGGGAGCTGGCTACTTTTATTGAATTGAGCGCGAAAAGCTCTTCGACTTTTGCCGATTCTTTTTTGTGCAGATAGATGGCGCGTCGCGGTGCCAGGCTGTGTTCCTGCTGTATTTTTTCGAGCTGAAAAAAGAAGCCGTTGTTTTTAAGCAGGTTGAGGGCACGCAGCAGGTCGGTCGGCGTTTTGAATCTGACCAGCTGCAATTCGGTGCTCTGCTGGACTTTTCGGTAAACAATCTCGTTTTCGACGAAAACCTGGGTGAAATCTTGTTTTGCGCCGGCTTTGAGCATCTCGTTCGCGCTGGTTACGTAAAATCCGCCTGGCTCGAGCACCTTAAAAAAGCGGCGCGCCATCTTTTCCTTGTTACTTTCATCGAAATAAATCATGGTGTTGCGGCAGAAAATTATGTTGTAGCTGCGGGCCGGCCAGCTGTCAAGCAGGTTCAAAAGCTCAAAAGAACAATATTTGCGATACTCCGGCAGCACCTGCCAGTTGTTGTGTGAGTGCTTCGAAAAATATCTCGCCAGCATCTTTTCGCTCAGCAGTTTGAGCTCGTTTGTGCCATATATTGCCGAACGCGCGCGTTCGATGGCATCGCTCGAAATGTCGCTGCCGGTCAGCTGAATATTGAGCTTCTGCGCATCTGGCAACGCATCGAGAATACTGAAAAGAATCGAATATAGCTCGGCGCCGATCGAACAACCGGCCGACCAGATGCGTAACCGGTTATCGCCGGTCTGGCGAGAACTCTCAAGCAGCGTGGGCAATATATGTTCGCGCAAAATCTTGAAGTGCTCGGGGTGCCGAAAAAACCAGGTTTCGTTGGTAGTAAGGCAGTTCAGCAGCTCAATACGCAGTTGAAGATCTTTTTTTGCCTTGCTGACTATGTCAGAAAGCGTGCTGCAGCCAAAATCCCGCAATATCGGCTCAACCCGGTTCTCGACAAAAGAATATCGCGCCGTTGGAAAGCTCAACCCGTATTCCCGGTTGAGGTACAGGCAAAAATCACTGATTTCTCTTGCGCTGAAGCGATTACTCATCTTGCTTACTTCTTAGAACGACTTGGTGCTGCGTGGAAAAACCCTTCCAGAAATTATCTGCCAGGTCGGCCGCATCTGCCCGCGAATTTCGGCGTCGCATTGCTTACACACGAGCCGTTCGGTGTTCTGAAACTTGAGATAACTTACGTTCTCGATATCGAATTGCTTTATCTGAAGGCACAGCGGACATCTGTCTTCCATAATATCTCCGTTGAGTGCCATTTTAGCACAGTTCTCGCCAGGGTTCAATACCTCAGAACCCGTTATATTCTTCTTCACTCGCAGCGGTGTCTTTCCACGAGATGACAATATGAGCTGTCAACTCGTATTTATTGCCGGTCAGGCCCATGTGGGGCAGGCTGGGGTCATAGATCTTGCGCCGGGTGGGAGGAATATAATAACTGGCGTCGATGCGATGAACATCGTGCGTGCGCAGGTTTATCTCAGATCCGAAAACGCGATGAACGAAATGGTTGGTTTCAGAATGACGCCGACCGACATTGTTATTTACGCAGCCGATTTTGTTGTAATACTTAACGACGTCAGGGCCGGCATAGAATATGGTGTCGCGCTCGCCGCACGAAATGAACATTGCATTAGTGGTTAACTCAGGATAATAAAGAAAATCGTCGGGATCGTCATCTATGACATTAGGGTTGAAATTTTGAGCGTTGCCGTTGCCCGGAACTCCCATCTTGTCGCGAAGTCCTGAAAGCAGTTTGTATACACCGTAAGAGCCGCTCTGGGCGAAGGTGCTCGGCGCGCCGCGTTCGCCGCTTGCTGCTATCTCGTAATTATCGGCATAGCCTTTCCAGACTTCGCGACAGACATTATCAAAATCGTCAAAATTGAGGTTGCCATCTGTGTGCAGGTCTTTAAGCTTCTGCTTCAGCGTGTCTTCTGTCGGAGTGCTGTTCGCAGCATCAGTGCCTTCTATCGGGTAGTCAGTAAAAAACTGGTCTATAGCTTCTTCAAATTCTGTACTGCCAGATTTAAAATTGATCGTGCCATTGCGGTTACGGTCGAGGCAGTTGTCCTTGGCATTTGCTTCTGAACCCATTGCGCTTGCCAGCTTGTATTTCATGAAAGGGTAGATCTCGTTCTCAAAGCAATCGACCGGGCTGCGGTAATCATAGACGATGCGTTCCTGTGCTACTACTGTCGCTGCTACATGGTGTCTGAAAGTAGCCCCTGGCTCTGCATCTTCAATGAAACGCTCCTTTATGTGATCCGCGTAGTCCATCGCGGTCATGGCGTTTTCGCCAGGTTTGTAGTCCTGTGCCATACCATAATAATCTGCGAAGCTTGCCGTTGCGTTGCCGGCCTGATTGAAGTCGCCAGCCATGAAAACATTGCCGTCGCTGACTATATGAATGTCTTTGGGCGGATTTCCCTTAACTACAATGTGCTTTTCTGAGTATACGACACCATTGAAGTTATTGGGCAGGCTTACGTTTCCCTGACGAAGGTTGCTGCCGAAATCAAGAAACACTGCATTCAACTTGGTCGAACCGTCTTCAGTCCAGCCTGTCGGCATATGGTATTTGATGCTTTTGTTGCTGCTGTCACTGGCGCCAAAGAAAAGTCCGCCAGCCTTGGCATCGCTTTTGTATTTGGCGAAAGGAGGATCAGAAAGAGGCATCGACATTTTTTCATTGCGGTCTTTGATCCATGGTTTGAGTTCATCTGGCAGTGCTGGCGTTGTGCTGGCAATCTCAGCAGGCATTTCGCCACTTTTGCGTGCCTCGGGACTGCTGAAAGTGCCGCCTGTCGGAAATACTGTATTCGTGGGTATCGTGGCTGTCTTTGCCGGCAGGCCACGGCGCGCTCTGAACTGTGCTTTTATCGGGCTGTAGATGAAAATTCCGCCGGCACCACTGATAATGGCATTCATGTCGTTGAGTTCCTGGGTAGTGCCAAGCGAGGTCGGATTGTGCGCCGAAAGCATGATGCGTCCGATCTCTATGCCCTCGTGCCCATAAAGATGCCCGGTTGAGAAGACATTTGTGTTTGTGAGTCCTGGCAGACCGTAAACCATCGAGAGCACTTTACCGTCATACATCAGAAACTCACGGGCGGGGTATCTGCGGTTGATAACCGCATCGACGCGGCGTATCGCCGTGTCGTATCTGCCGAGCGATTCAATTCTTACATAGCTGTGACTTTCGTCGATAGTGGTCGTTTCTGGATCGTCAGCGTATGGAATAACACCGACCCTGACGCGAAAAGTGCCATCGCCGATTTTGCCGCTGTAGGTCCCGGAAGTCGCCGCGTTGATCTTGAGGCCATGCCCGCTCAGGTCCTGCATCATATGCTCGCGGTTTTCTGTCGCCAGCCAGGTGAAGTCCTTGGTAAGCTTGTGGGTGGCGAAAGCAGAGTTCTTGGTAAGTTCGGCGAGAGCCAGTTCCAGGCCGGCTTCGGCTATGGCCAGAGCTTTGACACGCCGGCTTTCCTGAATAATTGTCTGGGTGCGGTAGCTTGAGAAGGTATAAATGGCGACTATAATGAACAGCATGACTGTCCCCATGCCAATAGCGGTTATGATTGCAGAACCATGGCGAGACTTCATGTTATTGCCTTTCATTCGGGATTCGCTCCTCTCTCTTTTACCGAAATCGTTATCTCATTTGAATATTTTTTGCTTTCGTCTTCGGCGTCGGTGCGGGTCAGCTTGAGCCTGATATAGACGTTGCCTCCTCCTGAGGTATTAGCGTCATTAAGCCGGTAAAAAACGCATTCCCTTATTCCGCGCATGATCGTAAAGACTGTTGCCAGAGAATTTTCGGGCTGTTTTTTGTTGTTATAAGGCAGCATGCTGCGCTGTAGAGTCCATGTGCTGTCTGGATCCTGGTCGTCTTCGGGTTCAAGGTAATAGGTGATTTCGTTTTTGGTATAGTTTACCTCACCGGCCGCCAGCGAAGTCGGGTCTTTGGTATAGTCGTAGAGATATTTTTCAAATTTGAGCTTGTTTTCTTTACTGGTACTTAGGGTGCTGACTTCCATGCGCTCGATGGTGGCCGGGTACCCTGGAACTATGACATTCGATTCCCTTATATCGTCAGTTATACGCAGAAGCGTGCGGTCGAGGTCGTCATTGATGGAATGGTTGGCTATGATCTCGGTCGCCGTTCGCCGGCTCGTTGAAAAGGCTTGAAACAGAGCGGTAAACAGGATGGACATGATTATCAATCCTATCATGAGCTCGACAACTGTTACGCCTCTGCGCATGTCATTCCCTTCTTGTGATCGCGGTAGATATTTTGAGCTGATGATCGCGTTGATCTTTGCTCTTATAATTGATGGTAAAGTGAAATGCCAGCGCTACCAACTTCGTGTTGGCACCATCGTGCTTGCCTTTTATCGGTTCTATGCTGGTCTCTTCCGGGTCAATATTATAGACGATGTCGTTTACTATGTGTTTGCGATATTCATCATCGTTTTTCAGCTTCCATTCAAAAGTCTGTTTCTGCATGTTGGGATTAGAGTTGTATTGATCGGCCTCAATCATGTCGAATTGGAACGAACGGCAGAGTTCCTGCACCTTTTGAGCAATAAAGGCTGCAGACGAGTGATCTCGAGTGGCGGTAACGGTTCTGGTCTGCCCGACGATGACCTGCAGCGAAGGCACTATGATCAGAGCCAGGAGTATGACACCGATCATGATTTCTATCATCGACATGGCAGCTGTGCTTTTACGCATATTACTCCGGGTAAATCATGAATTCGCGTCGTTTCAGATTAAAAGTGGCAATATCAGGCTGCAGCGCTGACCAGGTCTCCATTAGCGGGCGGTTGCTGATAATATTCTGTCTGATTTTTTGACTGCCGAGCAGCGTGTCGATCGCTTCAGCGGCAGCAGCGTTCGAAAGAGGAATGCGATCTGGATACAGTTCATAAAGACTTTTGAGAATTGCCATTCCGGCAAGGAACGGGTCGAAGGTCAAGCGGTCGGTTATCACCAGCTCGATACCGGTAGCCTTGCGCTGGGAAAACAGCCCATAATAAGGCTTTTCGGCGGCGGTGATGAATCGCACCCCCGGCAGGCGGTGGCGTTCGAGTCGCTGTGCCAGCATCTCACCGTCGATCCAGGGTGCCAGCACGTAGTGAAAGGGACGGTTAGTGCCGACCCCGGTCGAGAACACCCCGATTTCGCCGATAAAGCCGGTTGCGGCATAGAAGGCCGACGTGTCGGGTTCCGGGATATGGTCGGAAGGCGGCACCCAGTGCAGCCCTGTGTCGTGCCAGCTCATGTTACGTTTGTAGCCTTCCATGCCGATGACGGTTAGACTGGCGCCAAGCCCGTATACCTTGTTGAAATATAAGGCCAGTTCGCCAATCGTCATGCCATGCAGCAGAGGGATTGGATAAACGCCAAAACGGCTGCGCAGACCGACTTCCAGTACCGGGCCGGCCACTGTAACGGCGTTGATCGGGTTGGGCCGGTCGAGCACCAGCACCGGTATCGAAGCTTCGCGGGCCAGGTCGAGAAACTGTGCCATCAGGGTCAGATACTTGAAATAGCGTATGCCGATATCCTGAAAGTCGATTACCAGAAGATCTGCATCGCCAAAAACATCGACTTTGGGGCGCTTCAGCGGGTCGAGTATTTCGATTACGCGCGCGCTGGTAAGGGCGTCATAAGCTTCGCCGGGCACTTCCCCGGGAATCGTCTCACGAAAAAAACTGTCGCCGGTTACAATCAATCTAACTTTTGCGGCACGCGCCAGGCGGTCGATGGTGTGGGTGAGACCGCTGTCTATGGCTGTTCTGGCAGTCAGCAAGGCAAGTTTTTTGCCGCGCACCATCTCGGGGTGTTCGCGCGCCAGCACATCAATGCCGGTTTTGACCCTCGTCAGAGCCGGTGTTGGCGCCAGCAATAACGCTGCCATCACCAGAAAAATAATTTCTGGTAAAATGATGCGTTTAATATTTATCATATTCTTATTCTACTTGATATTTCGAACCTCTTCAACTCAGAAGTATCTCTAAGCATCGACAGGAGAAATAGCATGCAGCGTGAACCGGTAGTGGCCGGCAGATTTTATCAGGGCCGTCCTGAGCAGTTGCGTCAGCAGATCAGGGAATGCTTCGAACATAGCCTGGGCGTCGGTCAGAAGGCTGTTGCTGTTTCGGGTCGTCTGCTTGGCCTGATTTCGCCGCATGCCGGTTATATGTTCAGCGGGCCGGTTGCATCACATGCCTTCGCCCGCCTGCGTCAGGAAAAGCCACTGCCGCAGACGATCATTCTGATGGGGCCGAAACACACCCATCATGGCGCCAGATTTTCAGTCAGTGCCGCCGCCAGCTGGAAAACGCCCCTCGGCGATCTGGCGGTCGATCAGGCTCTCTGCCGTCGCCTTGTCGAAGAAGTGCCTGAGCTCGAATCAGACAACGGGGCACATCTCTACGAGCATTCGCTTGAAGTTCAGCTGCCCTTTTTGCAATACAGTCTGCCAGACATGCCGAAGATAGTGCCAATCGCCTTCGCTTATGCTTCCTTCGAAGAAATAGAGACAGTAGCGGCCGCTATCGGCAAGATTGTTGCGACTGAGCCGCCGGGAAGCGTCTGCTATATCTGCAGCTCCGATTTTTCGCACGACACCCCACGCGATGAGGCTTATCGCCTCGACGCCGAGGTGATTGACCGCATAACCGGCCTCGATGCCCGCGGTTTTTACGATCTGATCGTCGAAGATGATCGCTCTGTTTGTGGCCTGATGCCGATAACCGCGTTGCTGGTGATCTTGCAGCGACAAAAAGTTCGCGCCACTCTGCTGAAATACGCGACATCGATGGATGTCATGGAACACGAGCGTGGCGTTGGCTATGCCGCAATTATATTTGAGGAGCCTGGATGACGCCTTTTGAAATAGGCATACTGGCTGGCATGATCTGGGCTTTCGCCCTGGTCGTCTGGACCCTCGCCGAAATCACGACCGGTGAACCCAGCCCATGGCTGCTGCTGGTCGCCTATATCTACGAAGGCTTCAATTTTACGCCGCGCGGCATTCTGGTTGGTGCCGGCTGGGCTTTTGCCGACGGCTTCATAACTGGCTTCGTTATAAGCTTTATAATCAACTGGTTTATTGGTTAAAAAGTTACGCTGCCGTAGGCTTCGAGGCGGCGTTCGCGAAAATAGCCGGAGAGACGGTCGCCGAGCGAAACATAAAAACTGCCATTGGGAAATCTGTAGCTGAGATGAATCGTCGCGCCGGCACCACTGTCGTATATTGTTTCGTCGCTGCCGAAACGGTAGGAGTTCGCGGTTACGCTGGTGTCAAGGCCCCACCACCAGCTTGCTCCAATGGCCCTTTCCCAGGCCAGCATCAACTCGGTTCCCTTAAAGTCTGATGGCGCCCAGTAATCGAGCAGGGTATCGTCATTGTATCTTTGTTTTTCGTAGCTGGCCTGATAGACACGCAGGTTTGCCGTAAGAAATGGCTCTGAGCGTCTGAATATGCTGTGAATCAGCTCGCTGTCCCATCGGCGCCGCGAATTGCCGTCTGAAATGTCTGCCAGAGTAATGGTCTGAATGGCGCGGGTTCTCTGGTGCAGGTCGCCGAAGAGGCTGAAAGATTTGAACTCTTCGGCATAGCGGTTGCGCAGGGTGAACAGGTTTTCCTTGAAGGTCGCCTTGCCGCCTCTGAACGAGGTTTTGAGATTGTCGGTGCCGGCGACAAACTGTGCGCTGTAGCCACCGACGCTGTCGTCATTGGAGAATATTTCTGGAGCCCAGGTCAGCGACAGGCTGGTGTTGCGGTCAGCTCGATAATCCATGGTTGCTGAGTATATCTGGCTGGTTTCGCGCTGGTTGTTGTCTTCGTGCGACCAGGCCTCGTAGCGGTAGCGGCCGGTAAGCTTTTTCATCTCGCCAGATGGGAAGACGCCCTCGATTGAAGAGACGATGTCACGAATGCCGCGGTCATCTTCGCGAATGGTAGAGCCTAACACCGCCTGGTTCTGAAGATTCATGCGGTATTTCTCGACTTCTTCCTTCAGCTGATCTGAGAGTGGATAGAACTTGTGAACCACGTCCATGCGGCTGCGCGCCAGATTGAACTCGCCCTTGTGGTAATGTACCATTACCATGCCCTGATTGGCATTCATGTTTTTCGGCTGAATCTCGAGCGCCATTTCAAAAAAGCGCTGTGCTTCTTCGAGTTTTCCCTGTGACAGGCGCAGTTCTCCGAGCTCGATATAGGCTTCGAGGCGGGTTGGCTCGCGGGTGAGTTTTTCGATGGCGATATCGCGCTCAATTGCCTGCAGGGCGCGCAGTTCGTGACTCAGCGTATCAGGGCTTTCTTCGCCCGGCACGATAAGGTCGAACGGCTGCGCGAAAACATTTCCCGCAGTCATCATGAGACCGAGAAACAGAATCAGTTTTAACAGACGTCTGTGCATGCATATCTATTATCGGCAAGCCGTCTGCTTAAATGAACAGATTCGCCGCAAACAAAAAGGGCTGCCATTTCGGCAGCCCTCGTGTTTGCGTTTAAGCGATTATTCGCGTTCGCTTTCTTCTTCTACTTCAACGTCGCCTTCAGTGTCAACTTCAGTGGCGCCCTTTTCCTTCATTTCTTTGATTCTCTGTTCCATTTTGGCCTTGATTTCATCAAGCTTGGCCTTGGGAACACTCAGAGCTATCTGAACTGTCGTTGCGCCGGTGCTGATTTTTACCATGTTGAGGATTTCGCCGACTTCAGGAGCCTGAGCGGTGAGCATCTTGAGCATGGCCAGGAAGCCGTTGAGTGAAGTGGTAACGGTTTCAACATTTTCTTTCTTATCGACTTCGCCGTTGAAATTGAATTCAATGGTATCGCCATGGTTGAAAGAGAAGAAGAAAAAGTTGAGCGCGGCAAGCGGAGCTGCCTGCGGGTTAGCTTTTAGTTTTTCTTTGAGGTCGGCCGGAATGAGTCCGGCGCCACTAACAGAGGCGTTTAGGTCGAGTTTCTGCAGAACTGCGAAGAAGTCCTTGCGAGAAGCTGCGCCTTTGTTGGTGCCTTTTTTGACATCTTTAACAGCGTTAACACCAAGTTCGGTGCCGAGTACTGCAGTTTTGTCATCGAGGAATATGCCGAATCCATCTTTTTTGTCTCTGGGAACTATGGCATCGAAACCATCGATTTTAGTGATTTCAACGTCTTTGCCAGCATTGGGGTCTTTTTTGATGGCTTCCATGATTCTGCTGGAATTGAAAGTTCCGGCCATGATGGCGCCCGCATTCTGAGCGGGAGCCTTGGGATCGATCTTGCCGGATGTGAAGATAATGATCTGAGAGAGGTTTTCCATCGGATTGAAGCCAGTGTTGGCAACAAATTCATCGAAAGCCTTTTTCTGTTCCGGTGATTTCTGGAGGTTTTCCATGAGGGATTTTTTGACGTCAGGGTTAGATACGAATTTGCTGATGTTTACCTGAAATACGAAGTCAGCTTCGCTGGGGATGAGCTTCATCAGATCCTGGGCCATCAGGGCCGAGCCGGTAAAAGCTACCAGCATTACTGCTACCAGTAAAAACTTCTTGAACATAGGTTACTCCTCATTTTTTGTTTGCGTTTAACATGAACATCCACCGCCATGATATAGCCCCCCCTCAACAATGTCAAGAAATACGCCTCTGTATATGTTCGTTGAGTAAATGACGTTATGTGGGAGTCTTGGCAGCTGCACTTGTGTGACTGTCACTGACAAGAGACGCCTTTATCTAGAAGGAATCTTAATTTCGCGTGCTTGTGTGTCTGCGTCTGAAAAACATGCCGGCCAAAGTTGTTATAGATATAATGTACGCAATGATTTTGAGTGTGGAATGTTCAAATTGAATTGTAATATGGCCTGATTTCGCAGCCTGAATCGATAACTGAACAAGTCCGTTCTCGCTTTGCGAAATGGGCAGCCTTTTGTTGTTCAGGTAAGCGTTATAACCTATGTAATAGATAACCGGGAATTCAAGTGTCAGCTCATTAGAAGCGTTGCTGAAGATCAAATCAATTTTATTGCCGGTTTTGGCATATCTTTCTATAGATAGTTCACCTGTTAAGGGGATCGGTGTAGCCGGCCTCTTCATTGATGCACGATTGAACTTCGCTGGCAAATATTCACCTCTTCCGATGCTTATAACAGGAGGTTTATAAGTTATGGGTTCTGCATAGTTGTCTGCAATAAGCATCAGGATATTTGATGTCAGGAATCCTGAGATTATAGCTATTGTCGTAAGAGAGAAATACCAGAATGAGAATTTCCTGGCCAGAAAATGAAATGATACGATCGCGCATAGCATTGAAAATGAATACGCTACCAGAAGGAATATGCGCCATGGGAACTGAATGTACTTCATCAGAGGAATATTTTCTACAAGAGACCAGGGAAATAAATTGGTTGTCATAATACAGAGAAAGACAGTAGTTAAGAATAGCAATGCTGTTCTTGGATACCATTGCTTTTTCTTTAGCCAGACATAGCAGTAGTAAATCAGAGCCATCGCCATTAAATAAATTATCAGGAGTAAATTGCTGTGCGGGGGCGTACATATTGTTATTGCCTGCTCGGTTAAAGATCCAAACGGGTTTTTAACGTTGTAATAAAACTGGTTGCTTTGCATTTGTTCAATCAACGGCAGTAAAAAAGCGGCACTCAAGAATGCAGTCATTAAAATTGATTTTAGTAGCATGTATTTTTGCTGCCAGCTTTGCCGAAATTTAATTATTATGAGCATCAAAATGCAGATACTTACCATTAAGGTGGTGATGACGTGTGAATAGAGAAGTCCGAGCATGCCAAATGTAAGGATTCTCCAATTGCCCTTTTTGACGCAAAAGACTTCTGTTAACCCCCAGGCAACAATTGGGAGAAAAACAAACGACAAAATTTCTCCTAACGCGCCGCGTAAATAAATGTTTATCAGGCGATATGGAAATGCTATGTAAAATAGTGTTGCCAGGATTGCTAGTTCTTGCTCTACGGTAAAAAAATGACTTGGGTTCTGAACATAGTATTGGCTGATTTTTAAATTAGACAGCAATCTGTTCGTTGCAAAATACATTGAAACGGCGGTAGTGATTGTAATCAGAACAAGAAATATCTGATATGCTCTAATAAGTTCAAGGCCTGCTAAGGCTAATATCGCAGGTATATACAGCAACAAATCCGGGTAAAACAATGATGAGGCGTAGCCGAAATCATTTATGGAATCGCCGTAGATAGTTGGCAATATGTTGCCCAGTTGTAAGTTCGCCTTTATACTTTGAATACGTGCCAGGTGGAACGGCATGTCATCCAGAATGTTCATGGAGTTTCTAAAACATGGAAAACATGAGGCAGCTACAGAAAGCAGCAAAATGATTATTAACGGCCAGACTGACTTATCGTTCAAGAAAGTTCGTTCGTGGCTGTGCTTATAAATAAATACTTGCATCTTGTTGATTCTCAACGAAACGTCCCGGTATTTTCTCAGAGAATTTTACCAGAAACAGAGTGCGGTTTAAATATTTCCTGCTTCATCACTTATCGGCTTGACCAATTTTCTCAGACCACCGCTCTTAACCGATTTAATATGCTCACAAACACTTGTGTTGCATTACTGCCAATGAGGAAGATCGCATTCTCCAATTCCTCTGCGTAAGATTTGAGCGTCATTTTCAAATGAACCATAGATAAGCAGTTGCTGATCAGCATGATCAAAAACTACTTTATGCCTCACCAAAGAATCTATTTTCGCAAATTCAGCTTTTTCGACCCAAACCCCTTTAATGACTATCAGATTGTTGTTTGCTCGTGCAAAAATTTCGCTGATAACTGGAATATTCAGCCGATTTCTCTCTTTCTCTGAAAGCTTCGGAGCAATAAATTGTGCAAAATGATTTTCAGTGCCTGGAATTATTTTCTTATCCAACCCCACGAGATAACCAGACCAAGTTGAATAAACCATGGCATTGTCGCCAGAAGCAAGCTTAGATGCCATTTTCGTCATGCGAATTATGCCTTGGATTCTCCACTTTTCGAGATGACCACTGAGTCCTGTAATGCCGTTACCTGTTAATGTTGCTCTTGTAACTGTCGAAAGCCCTGAGACGTAATAAACTATCAATATTACTGTAACTAAAATCCTTGTTGCAGGTTTTAATGTCGCTTCGGAAGACAAAAAGACTGAAGCCAAAGGGATTAGCATTGCAAAAAGCATAACGAAATACTGTTCGTAAGTAGGACTGGGTAGTAAATGTGCAATTGCAATTGCAATTCCAATTCCAAATATTGGTAGGCTATGATCTCTGCTTTTTTTTAACAAAATAGATCCTAAGGCTGCAAAAAAAATAATCCAGCTCTGGATTCCCATGTCACGCTCTGATCCATATATACCTAATGCGCGAAAGACTGTATCAAGTTTCTGACGCCAATTTCCAATAAGCCCAGAATCCCCTCGAAGTGCATGATACTCAAAGTTTGAAAACAAAAATCTATCGGGATCCATATTATAGAAGAAGCCAAATATTATAAAACAGGCAAACCCAAAAACAATTAAAAACTCAAGACAGGCTCTCTTTCTGTTTTGCGTTGATATATTGACAATTGGCGACCATAATATTGTGCCTGCAATAGGAACAATACAAATAGCCATTGGCAATCTGACTCCGGTACAACATGCAATTATTATTGCGGCAGTTATGTGAGGCAATCTAGTTCGGTTTGTCAATATGATGCAGGTCGAGATTACAGTGAGCAGGATTGAGACTGGATAAGATTTGATTACGGTTCCCCAATTAAGCATCCAGCCAGAGAATGCATACATCGTTAAGCAGAGAGTGCCAGTTGAATCACCATATTGAGATCTTATCGCTCTAGACATCATTAAACAAGAAATTGAACAAAATAGAGCACTTAAAATGCGGGCATAATACCACGATAAAGTTCCATGTTTTGCTGCAATCGAGTATATATAAGGCAATATAGGTGCTTGGGGATAAAAAAAATCTAGATAAGGGACGTATCCTTGAGATACTAGTTCGGATGCATAGAGGTAATATCCTTCATCCGCATCAATAAATCGGCTTACTGACATAGCCAAAAGAATTAAAATAGTAGTTAGTTCTGCAAAATGATATTTCATAGGAACTGAAAAGTAATATTAATTTTTCATCCATTTGGTGGTAATTATATATCTTTCTATGATTAACTTCTTTCTTTTAGTAAGTTGCAGGGATCCAAAATTTTCGTTTTTATTAGTTGACACATCCAGAGAACCAAAAATATCCATAATATATAAGCCACATCTATTGTAACTCCGCCCCAGCGACCCAAGCTTGAGTCTGCATAATACCATGGTAAACCGCCACACCATGAAGTATATACAAGAAATAAAAAACATCCACCCACCAGATTAACGAACAATGCTCCTCTTTGGCCGAGAAATATACTCGGAATTACCATCCAGGACAAATACTGAACGCCAAAGCCTGGTGTAAAAACAAAAAACAACAAAAAAGTCCAGCTTACTGCAAATAGAAAAAATTTTCCTCGTATGGTTTTTTCTTCGCGTTTCTCTTGTCGGCAAAATTTGTGGAAGAACTTAGATATCGCAAATATCGAAATGGTGGTTCCAGAAAATATCAACAGTTTACCTAACAGGCTATAATTAATTGCCGCCTGAAAACCGAATTGGTCGCGCAAAAATTGTCCTATTCCCCATAAGCCGTCTTGCCCACTGTAAGAAAACACATTCCTGTAAAGGCTATTAAAGTCCATAAGCGCATTATAGCCATATCCAATAACAAACGTTGTAAAAAGCACCGCGCCAAAAACTGTTTTCTCTTTCCAGCTTCGGAGGAAAAAAAAGAATGCGGGCAGTGTAATAAGCGGTACAATTTTTATATTTAAGGATAAACCAAGAATTGCAGCGGCTAAAATTACTCCTTCTCGCTTCAAATAATAGTAAGTTGCAAGAGTAATTAAGAACATAAACACCGTATCTGTATTGCCATGGAAACCGCTTACAAAAATTAATATTGGGCTGAAAGACATAATGAGGACTGAAAAGAATGCTGATTTTTCATCATAATATTCATTTGATAACTTATACACTAGGACGCAACTGCCAATATCTGCAAGAATTGCTGGCAGTCTTATCAGAAATGGGAATCCATTATAAACATAATGTTGCAGAATATTGAATAATATAAGGACCTGACTCATAAGTGGGGGGTGATTGTAGTGCGAAATGTTTTTGTAAATATCTACCGAGCCATTCTCTGCAATGTAATTCATAAAAAATGCCCAGGTAGTTACGTCATTTGTGCCAATGGTAGTAAATGCAAATTTTAACTTTACGACTGTTCCGGCCAATAGAGCAAAAATAAGAACAAAATGCTGAATTGCTTTGCTTGGCATCTTATCAGAAACATTATCTTTAAGTGTTTTAATCATAACTCGTCATCAAATCCGAAATTTTATCATCTGTTTGAGGCAGCATTCTAATTAAAGCCAGAATTTTATAGGCAGTTATAAACACAAAAATTACTAAAATCAATGGAATAATAAATATCAAATGGTTGCCGCTGTAATAATAGATGTAGAACCACCAGAAATCAATGCAGTTCATATGCGGTAGATCAGTGATTTTTATTTTGTTTTTATTCATTTTGTTTGAATTATATGATCTTGATATTTTATTCATGTTGGGCAGTATTCGGGATAGCATTTCGCAATTTAGCAAGATCGGTGAAAGCCTCCAATCATAGTAAGTAGAATATACTGGCCCCTTAATTGGTTGAACGCCAACTCCGTTGGCTATTGTAAATTTTACTCTTTTTTCTGTTTCGAGAAACAAGAAGTAGCTATAGGAATTAATAGAAACTGAAATTATTTGGACAAATACGCTTGTAAGTATTAAGCATGATATTGCTGTCTTTTCCAGAAAGTTGTGATTTTGAAGTTTCCTTTGGAGGAACTCTACTGACGCTATAATCAAAAACGGAGTTAACATGAAAAGATAACGTGGACCCCAAGCCCAATCACCATGCCAGAAATGGTTTTTGGAGAAAAAAAGTATATATATAGTAATTGTGCAGATGAAGCATATTGCTACTTTCATATGTCTTCTCCAAAAAGCTGTGAAACTGAAAAAAAAGAGTATTGTAATGGGTGAGTAATAAAAGAAGCCTTTTCCTGGACTTAGTAGCAACCCAGCTAATCCTGATAAAACAGGGGTTCCTTGAAAAAAGTCAACCCCGATTCGATTTGCGATAAGAAAATATCCAGCCTCAAAAATAGAACCAAATCTGTAGAGGTTGTACCATAGATAAATACCGACGAATGGTATTACAGGAAAGATAAACAGGCAAAAATGCTTAGTTATTGCCTTTATGGCCAGACAATAATTATATTTCGAAGTTAAGTGCATTATGAGCATTAAGAGTAGCGGAAAAATCATCATAAATGAAGAAGGCCTGACGAGTCCTGCTATTCCCAGAGAAAATCCAGAGGCCAGAACGTCACAATGCGTTTTATACATGGTAAATCTCAGCATTGCATAGACTGCCAAGAGTATGAAAAAAGTCTCTAAAACGTGATCCCCAGGATCTTTTGAATAATACCATGCCATAGTTCCAATGCCATATAACACAGCGGAATAAACAGATGCTTGTCTAGAATAGCCTAGAAGCAAGCAAAATAAGAACACAAGTGTTGCTGTTGCAGCTCCAAAAAATGCGCTGAGTATGCTTACAAAAAATGTTGGCGGAATTCCTGCTGCGTTGGCAAGCAGATAAAATGGCAGATAAATAATTACAGAACCAAGTCCATGCCATGAATATTCCTTGCCATCCGCTCCTACAACACCTGTTCCAGTCGGCACGGTTAGGTCAAAATTTTCAATAATTGATTTAATAACTTCTGATCTCATAACGCTAACATCAAATATATGAGCGCTTAGTGACGATGCTGTCAAAATATAAATTGCAAAAAGCATCATAAACAAGTAAAACGCGAGCAGGGTATTATTACTAGCTTTCATACATTGGAGTGGTCAAATCTCTAGAGACACGGCAGCTATGAATCTTCATGCTTATTTTGCGATCGATGAAGTGCTTGGCTTCTGGCGTTTCATACCACTTTCCCGAAGTGATAGTTTTAGCAATTCATTTACTGTCGGGGTGGGTTTTGCTTCTATATAGATTTGATAAGAAAATAGGCCCATATTCATTTTTATAAGGAAGCTGTTTATGTTTATCAAAAGTGCGCTGAGGGCGTTTTTCCCAATAGCTTTAGGAAAAGGTGCTGGAATGCCTTCCATTTTAGTAACTATATAACCACATTGTTCAAAGAGTCTTTTAAATGTATGAAATGTAAAAAGTCTCTTATGGGTTTTGTCAAGAATTCCTTGTTTGCCGTAATTAAAGTTGTTGAACAGCAGTTGAATTCTCATGACAAAAAAGCCAATGTTGCCTGTGGTTGCAATAATTTGAGGCTTTTTTAGTTTTGATTGTGCTCGAATTCTGTCGAGAAAAATTTCAGGATTGGACAAGTGCTCAATGATGTCAAGCATTAGTATAGAGTCGAATTCTTCCAAGCATGGAATTTGCTCTGGATCTTCAAGATTGGCTTTGATAAACTTTATTTTACTGGTTCTTGAAGGAGGCAAGTCATAATAATCAATTCCGTAAGCATCAACTGATTTTTTAGCTAACAATAAGTCCAAGAACGCTCCTGTTCCGCAGCCTATGTCTAGAACTTTTGCCTTATTCATTATGCTTTCCAAGGCATAAGAATGCGATGACGGATAACTTTCTTTAAGTTCATAGTAGCAATTATCGCTAAGGTTGAAATCAAAATTCAGCTGATAAGCCAATGACATTTTGTGTAATCTGAAAAGAATCGTCGTTTTTGCCACATCAAAGGCATATTTCATTCCATTCACGTAGCAGATTTCGTCGCCATAATAAGTTGGAATAGGGATTTCCTTGATTTTTAGCTGTGCATGTAAAAGCTGAATAATAATTTCTGTGTCAAAATGGAAATCATTGGTATTACGTTCAAATGGAATCTTTTTTAAGGATTCCACAGAATAAGCTCTAAAACCAGAGTGAAATTCGCTTAAGCTAGTATTTAAAAGCTTGTTTTGGAAAAATGTAAGAATTTTATTTCCAATAAATTTGTATAAGGGCATTCCCCCTCTCAATGCGCCCCATTTCTTAAGCATTCTTGAACCAAACACTGCATCCGCTTCCCCTGAAATTATTGGCTCTGTGATCGGTTCAATCATCTCAGGAGGGTACTGCCCATCGCCATGTAGCAACACAACAACATCATAGTTATTGTCTATTGCATACCGGTAGCCCAATTTTTGATTGCCACCATAGCCTTGGTTCGTGGGGTTGTAGAGAACCGTCAAATTGAGGGTCCGGTTTTCTCCCTGGTATTTTTTTGCAATTTGAAAAGTATCGTCAGCAGATGAATCGTCTATTAGTAGTATTTCATAGTCATACTCGTAGACTTCTTTTGGAATTCTTGCAAAGACTTTTTCCAGAGAAGATCTGGCATTATAAGCAACAATGAATACCAGTAACCGATATTGATTTTTTGTCGTAGCTTCTAGGCCCACATTTAGATCCTGCTTATTATATTAGTGATTCGGGATTTCACTACTTGTAAAGTAGTTGCCAACTGCATATACCTTCTTATAATGGTAAATTAAACCACATGTGGCACTAGATAGTCAAGAATCATGCCTGAACTGTTTGCCCAGCAAATTAATAATAGGGAGGCTGCTTTGAAGGCAATTGCATAACTGAGGTTTGCGGCGGGTTGAATCGGGGGCGGGGTTGTGCTAGCATGTGGAGCCTGCAAAATTATATTAACAGGAAAAAAACACAATGGAAGCAGAACAGATCAGAAAAATCTATGAGGCCATGAATGACAACGGCTTCAACAGTATCGAGCTGGAACTGGGAGATGATCACAAGATCAGAATGCAGCTCGACAATGCACCAGTTTGGGATTCGGCGAATGACGCCCCCCCGGAAGCAGCAGAGCACGAAAACGGAGTTCTTTCAACCCAGGTCGAGATAAGGTCTGACAAAGTTGGCTCATTTTCTTTCGCTGAGCGGCAGCTTAAAGCTGGTGACCACATTAAAAAAGGCGAGATACTTGGCTCGATCAAGGGCATCAGTTTTCAGGATCGCGTCAAATGCTCTCTCGATGGCACTATCGCCTCAGTGGAAGTTGAGCCGGGCACTATCGTAGATTATGGCCGCCTGCTCTTCGTCGTTAATATTGACTAATCCACAGTCTGCCATAGTCTGGCAGTTAACGCACTCTTATTTTCAGGAGTACTATTGATGTTTTCAAAAATTCTTGTCGCTAATCGCGGTGAAATCGCCGTTCGTGTTATCAGAACCTGTAAAAGAATGGGCATTGCAACAGTTGCAGTCTATTCTGAAGCTGACCAGAACGCATTGCATGTGCAGATGGCCGACGAAGCCTACTGCATTGGCCCGGCCCGCCCGGATCTGTCATATCTCAATATTCCGAATATTCTCTCTGTCGCCCACGCTTCGAACTGCGAAGCAATTCATCCCGGCTACGGCTTTCTCTCAGAAAACCCCAGCTTCGCTGAAATTGTCGAAAAATGCGGTTTTGTGTTTATCGGCCCCGAATATCGTGCCATAGAACGCATGGGTCAGAAGTCGGTGGCGCGTGACCTGATGATCAGATCTGGCGTACCGGTTATGCCAGGCTCGCAGGGCAGTGTGGAAGACGAACACGAAGCGCTTGAAATAGCCAGACAGATTGGGTTTCCTGTGCTGGTAAAGGCAACTTCGGGTGGCGGTGGAAAGGGCATGCGTCTGGTTGAGCGTGAAGAAGATTTTAACAACCTGTTCCGCATGGCGCAGGGCGAAGCAGAGGCCTCATTTGCTGATAAGCGTGTCTATATCGAAAAATACATGCGCAATCCACGACACATTGAAGTTCAGATTATCGGCGACCGCCACGGCAAGGTTGTGGCGCTTGGTGAACGCGAATGTTCGATACAGCGCCGCCACCAGAAGCTGATTGAAGAATCGCCATCTCCGGCCGTCAGCCCGGATCTGCGCCGAGAACTTCCTGCTCGACAGCGATGGCAAGTTTTTCTTCATGGAAATGAATACCCGCCTGCAGGTTGAACACCCGGTAACCGAAATGGTCTGCAACTATGATCTCGTCGAACTGCAGCTGCGCGTTGCCGCGGGCGAACACCTGCCGATCGAGGCGGATCTCGTCGAGCCCTACGGCTGGGCGATAGAGTGTCGTATCAATGCCGAAGACCCTGCCATGTCTTTTATTCCCTGTCCTGGCCGCATCGAAAAATATCTGGTGCCAGGTGGCCCATGGGTGCGCGTCGATTCAGCCGCATATCAGGATTACCTGATCAGCTCTAACTATGATTCGATGGTTGCCAAGCTGATAGCCTGGGGTCGAACCCGCGATGAAGCACTTGACCGCATGAGTGCCGCTTTGCGCGAATATGAAATAAAGGGCATCGAAACCACTATCCCCTTTCACATTTACGTCATGAGTCACCCTGATTTCAGATCTGGTAACTTCTCGACCAGCTTTGTTGACAAGCATTTTGCGGCGTTCCTCAAAGATCTAAACGACAACCTGCCAGTCGAGAAAGCAGTATCAGCAACCAGCTGAGTCTCTGATGAATCTGTTCAAACAGGAAACTCCCTTTCCGGCAAAGGTCTTGAGCGTTAATGACCTCACCAGACATCTCAAGAGCCTGGTCGAGAACGACCGTCTGCTGGCCGGACTCTGGGTGCAGGGTGAGATATCCAATCTGGTTAAAGCCGCGTCAGGGCATTGTTATTTTACCCTCAAAGACGATCAGGCCGTAATAAAGGCCGCTCTCTGGGCCGGTAACCGCCGAAAAATCGCGCATGACTTCAAAAATGGCGATTTTGTCATGGTGTTTGGTGCTCTCTCAGTGTATCCGCCGCGCGGCGAATACCAGATTGTCGTCAGCGATCTGCGCCCGGCCGGAATCGGTGCCCTGTATGAGGCTTATGAGAAGCTCAAGAAAAAACTGCAGGCGGAAGGCCTGTTCGATGCCGAGCGCAAACTCGACCTGCCGCTGATTCCGCGTGGCGTCGGCGTGGTGACTTCGCCTCGGGGCGCCGTTGTGCAGGATATTTTTCGCGTAATCAGACGCAGATTCAGGAATATGCCGATTTACCTTGTGCCCGCCAAGGTACAGGGAGAAGGTGCCGCCGCCGAAATAGTCGCCGGCATCGAACGCCTGAATCAGGATGCCCGCGTCGATGTAATAATTGTCGCGCGTGGCGGTGGCAGTCTTGAAGACCTCTGGTGCTTCAATGAAGAAGCGGTTGCCCGTGCGATCAGCGCCTCGCTCAAACCCGTTGTTTCGGCAGTCGGTCACGAAACCGATACGACAATCGCCGACATGGTAGCCGACCGCCGTGCCGCAACCCCTTCGGTAGCAGGTGAACTGGTCGTTCCGGTTAAAGACGAACTTCTCGAACTGATTTCGCGTCAGGTCGGGCGTCTCAACCGGTCGATAAAGGGCATGCTGGCGCTGGCGCGTGAACGCTACCGCAGTGCCGCTTCCTGCCGGTTTCTCGTGAAACCATCGCTGATGGTGGCAGAACGCCGGGTTCGCGTAATGACGCTCAGCCGAGAGCTCGAATCTGGTTTCAAGCAGTTTGTGACAAGAGCGAAACATCGCTATGCCCTTGCCGCATCGAGGTTGCAGGGTCTGAATCCACTGACATTGCTGAAGCGGGGCTATATTATGGCCATTGACAGCGAGGGCAGGGTGGTTAATTCAACTTCCGGACTGCAGCCTGAACAGGAAGTCAGCCTGTGCTTTGCCGACGGCACCGCCGCCGCCCGAATTATCAAAGTTAAAAAGGAGAGCGCCGATGCTGCGTCTTAAAGAAGAAGAAATTCTCGAATTGATAAAAATCACTCCCGAACAGGTTGAAAAGCTCGATTACGAAGCTGCCATGGCCAAGCTTGAAATGGTGACCGGTGCCCTTGAACAGGAGGGCACGCCACTGGCGCTTGGTCTCAAACTGTATGAACTGGGCACGGCTTTGAGCAAAAAATGTGCAGCAGTGCTCGATTCGACCGAAGAAAAGATGTTGCAGCTGCTTGGCGATATTCAGAACCAGTCTGAAGCTCCTTTTGACCCCGAGAAAGATGGCAGATGAACGGCCACGGCGAAAACTTCATCCAGGCGCTGAAAAGCATTTCCGAACGTGTCGATCGGGCGCTTGACCAGTGGTTGCCGCTCCCCGATGTTCATGCTTCCGGTCGCCTTAACGAAGCCGTACGCTACAGTGCCATGGCTGGCGGTAAACGCATCAGGCCGGCGCTTTGCCTGATGATTGCCGAAAGCAAAGGGGAACAAAGCGAAGCGGCTTTGCGTGCCGGTTGTGCTTTTGAGTTGATTCACGCTTATTCGCTGATTCATGACGATCTGCCAGCCATGGATGACGACGATTATCGGCGCGGCAAGCCGACAAACCACAAGGTTTTTGGCGAGGCCGTCGCCATTCTTGCTGGTGACAGCCTGCTTACGCTCGCATTCGCATGGTTCGCCGGGCTGGTGCAGCATGGTATCACAGCTGACAAGACCGTTGAAATTCTCGCACTGGCCGCGCAGGCGGCCGGGCATGCCGGAATGGTGGGCGGTCAGATGCTGGATCTGACCTACGAGCATCGCGAAACAGATCTGCTGACTCTCGAAACCATACATCGCCAGAAAACTGGAGCATTGATCAAGGCGCCAATGCGGACCGGTGCGATTCTGGCCGCTTTTGAGCCTGACGAATGCCGCATAATTGAAAATTTTGCCGAAAAAATTGGCCTGCTTTTTCAGATAAAAGACGACCTGCTCGATGTCGAGGGAGATCTGTCGCAACTCGGTAAGCAGGCTGGTCGCGATGCAGCCCTTGGCAAGACGACCTTTCCAGGCCTGCTTGGCCTGCAGCCGGCACGAGATTACGCGCGCAAAACACTTGAAGAAGCGCATGAGCTTCTTCAGAAATTGAACCGACCACTGCCGCTGCTGGCCGACATGGCCGACTACTTTTATTACCGGCAAAAGTGAGGCGGCGTTATGTTCAATAATTCCAGAGTGACAGCCATTGTAGTGGCTGGTGGCATGGGAACCCGCATGAATGCTCCGATGCCCAAGCAGTTTATGCTGCTTGGCGGGCGTCCTGTGCTGCAGTGGAGCCTCGAATGCTTCAACCGCCTCGAACTTGTCGATGAAATAATTCTGGTGCTCCCGGCCGATCGCATAGACGAAGGGCGTGATCTTCTCGGCGGTTTCAGCCCGGCAAGGCCATTTAAACTGGTGGCTGGCGGCGAGCGCCGCCAGGACTCGGTTACTAATGGTGTGCGCACCGCCGCAGGAGGGTGGGTGATGGTGCATGATGCCGCCCGACCCGGCATGACGCCAGAACTGGCGCGTGCCGCACTTCTCGTTGCCGAAAAACATGGCAATGCTGTTTGCGCGGTGCCATCAACCGACACGCTGGTCAGAGCAAGCGCCGGCAGAATTGTTGCGTCGCTTGACCGCAGCGAGGTTTTTCGGCTGCAGACGCCACAGATATTTCGGCGTAATGAGTTGCTGACAGCGCTTGAGCATGCCTGCCGCAACAACCTTGCGCTTACCGACGAATCAAGTATAATGGCAAAACTGGGACATGAAATACATCTGGCAGAAGGTTCTGAGCTGAATAACAAGATTACCTGCCCACAGGATCTGGCAACGCTCGAAATTCTTCTCGCTGACCGCGACAAATAGGTGAAACGATGAAAAAGACCTTGATAGTGCAGGCTCCGGCAAAGATCAACATAGCTCTCTGGGTAAAGCACAAGCGACCAGATGGCTTTCATGAACTCGGCAGCATCATGCAGACCATTTCGCTGGCCGATACCATTACCATAAAGGAAATCGGCGAACCCGGCATCAGAATCTTCTGCAACAACCCGGAAGTGCCGCTTGACGCGAGCAATCTTGTGCACCGTGCCGCAACCGTCTTTCTTGACCATTTTTCGATCGAGCCGCATCTGGCGATAAATATCGAGAAGAAAATTCCTGTTGCTGCAGGCCTGGCCGGTGGCAGTACCGACGCTGCGGCTGTTTTGTCCGGTCTCGCGCGTTTATACGACAAGTCGGTAACAACGCCGGACATCATGAACATTTCGGCAACGATAGGTTCTGATGTGCCCTTTGTCGTGCATGGCGGACTGGCGCTGGCCGAGGGGCGGGGCGAAAAACTGAGCTTTTATGAGCCGCCGCGACCGCCTTATGCTGTGGTTATAGCGGTGCCGACTGGAGTCAGCGTTTCGACGCGCTGGGCCTACGAAAACTACCAACCCGGCAACAACCAGGCCAAGGAAAAAGCGTTCGAAGAAGTGCTGCAAGCCTACCGCCGGCGCGATATCGATGCGCTCAAGGCCTTGATTTTCAATGATCTTGAGTCGGTGACCCTGCATCGTCACCCTGAAGTTCTCAGAATCAAGGAGCTGCTTGCCTCGACCGGAGACGGAGTCGCCATGATGTCAGGAAGCGGCCCATCTGTTTTTGCACTGTTTAACGACCGTAAGCATGCTATGAAGGCGGTCAAAACACTGCACGGCATGGCGGTCAACGTCTTTATCGAACATATAACCCGAAAGAATGCCTGAGGCAGCTGACATGAAAAACCTTGCGATACTTGGTGCCACTGGTTCTATTGGTGGCAGCACTCTCGAAATTGTCCGTAATAATCCTGAAAAGTTGCGTGTACGCGTATTAACCGGCGGCAAAAAATGGCCGCAACTGGCGAAACAGGCACTTGAATTCAAACCCGACCTGGTTGTGATCGCTGACAAGAATGCTTATGGCGATCTTAAAAAGGCTCTTGCCGGCAGTTCAATCAGAGTCGAGGCCGGCAACGAAGCTGTAATTGCAGCGGTCAACCTTGAGCCTCTCGATGCAGTCGTTGCAGCGATTGTCGGCGCTGCCGGTCTGCAACCGGTAATGGCCGCTGTCGAAAAGGGGCTGCAGATTTGCCTGGCCAACAAGGAAACACTGGTGGTTGGTGGCAGCCTCGTCATGCAGGCGATAAAAAAAGCCGGCGTAAATCTGCTGCCGGTTGACAGCGAACATTCAGCCATCTTTCAGTGTCTTCAGAACAGCCCGGAAAATTCGCTGAGCAAAATCATAATCACCGCTTCCGGCGGGCCTTTCCGCACATTCAGTCGTGAGCAGATGTTGGCAGTGACCCCGGAACAGGCTCTGAAGCACCCGAACTGGGATATGGGCGGCAAAATCACCATTGACTCTGCGACACTTATGAACAAAGGGTTAGAGGTCATTGAGGCGCACTGGTTATTTGATGTCGATTATGACAATATCGAAATTATAGTGCACCCACAGTCGATAATTCACAGCCTTGTCGAATTCTCTGACGGGTCGGTAATAGCCCAGCTGGGCTGGCCCGACATGCGTTTGCCGATTCAATATGCGCTCAGCTGGCCGCAACGCTGGGCACCGCCTTTGCCGGCACTTGACCTGGCAAGGGTTGCCAGCATGACTTTCGAACAGCCTGATATGAGCCGTTTTGCCTGCCTGGCCTACGCTATCGAAGCCGGTCGCGCCGGCGGCATTATGCCCTGCGTGCTTAACGCCGCCAACGAAGTGGCTGTTGCGGCATTTCTCAAGCGCCAGATCGGTTTTATAGAGATCCCGGCGCTGATCAGAAAAACCATGGATTCTTTCAAAAACCAGCCGGCTGCTTCTATCAGTCAGTTGCTCGAAATTGACGTTCAGGCGCGTGAAAAGGCTTCAGCCATGCTGACGAATGGAATGAACTGATGCAGGCATTCAGAATAGGTATGGGACATGATATTCACGCTCTGGTCGCAGGGCGTGAGTTATGGCTGGGCGGCGTGAAAATTCCTTTTGAGCTGGGTCTCAAGGGCCATTCAGATGCCGACGCTCTGATTCATGCAATCATGGATGCGATGCTTGGAGCGTTGGCTCTTGGCGACATCGGGCAGCTTTTTCCCGATACTGATCCGATATATAAGGGTATTTCGTCGCTCAAATTACTTGACGCGGTCGTCGCAAAGGTTGCTGCAACTGGTTACAAAATCGGCAATCTCGATTGCATGATTCATTGCGAGGTGCCTAAAATAGCGCCACATCGCGCGGCTATTATTGAGACCCTGGCAAAAGCCCTGAAAATAGAAGCGAATCAGGTTTCGCTTAAAGCCGGTACCAACGAAGGTTTTGACGCGATAGGAAAAAGGCAGGCAATAGCCTGCCAGGCAATTGTTCTGATGATCAGAGAGTAATTACCACGCCGGTGGGGCACCCGGTGGGCGGGGTGGTTCGACCCTTGCCGGGGTGTGACCAGGGACTGCCACCCAGTTGATGTGTGAATAGCCATTCTTGCCGCTGTAAGTAATCTCAAAAAAGTCGCCCTGCAGGCCGAGCACTTCACAGGTTGCTCCCGGGGGAATCGTTCCGATGACCGTGCCCCAAGGTTCTGATCTTATCATCAAGTTGCTGTTACAGACAGAATTGCCGGTGGATGGAAGGTCAAGTCGGTCTATTGGGTCGACAATTGAAGTCAGGTCGTTCAAGGCATCTGTTACCTTGGTCTTAGGCTGATTCGACGCCTGTGTGCCCAGGATTGGGGCAGAGGGGCGTATCTGACTTTCTCCCTTGATCATGCTTCTGTCTGTTCCCTGAGGCAGTGCTCCGAGTTTTTCTATTATAGCGCCGAGCGTGGGTTCTTTTTTGAGATTTTCTGCGATCTTAACAGCCTCTTCGTAGTTGTCTACGGCATTTTTCAGTTTATCATCGACGATTTTGTCTATTTCTGATTTTCTGGCGGGTTCGAACAGTTCAGGATCATATTCACCGAAGGCTACGGTAAAAGAAAGTCTGGTGAAGTCGAGCATGTTTGGAATATATCTCTGGCGCCAGTAGAACAGACTTTTGCGTTCGCCAACTATGGTTCGGATCTTGACGTTAAAAGTATAATTGCTGGTGTCATAGTCTTCAACGCAGAGGTCATAAGTGCCGCCAAACAATTTCTGGTTCATTCTATATACCGGCTTGTCCTTGAAAAAGCGTTCTTCCCATTGCTTCTCGCGCAGTTCGCTCAAAACCTCGACGTTGACAGAATAGGCCAGATTCAGTGAATGCTGGTAATTGTTGAGATGCTGCAGTTGGTCGTGATGAGATGATTGCAGCTGCACCAGAGTCATGGTGAAGAAACCGATAGACAGCGTTGCCATAAGAATCAGTGGAAAAATGTATCCTGACTTACCGTTTTTCATAAGCATTACCCCTATCTGATCACCTGTTCAGGAACTACGTAGCCCAGATATCGACCTGAGGTCAGGTTAATCATCTGATTCAAGGTCATTTCACGAACGCCATCGAATGTCGAAGCAGAGCCTGATGTAATGATGATAGGTTCGCCATTTTCATTGGTCTTGCCGGTGGCTATGAAGATATGCCCGTAAGGATTGGTGGAAGACGCTTCAGTGTACATGATTGCACCTGCCGGTGGTCGGTTGCCGGTAACTATCTTGCCTGCGCTTTTCATGGCGTTGTAAGATTCTATGGCAGATTCATATGCCAGTTCCGGGATCACTCGATTGTAGGCGGTGTTGACAAAGGCGAGGCACCAGTCGTTCCAGGCAGTGGGATCTTCGCTGACCATTTTTCCGTTGTTGACATTGAGGCCTTTGCCGCTGCCGCCATTGAGCTGATCCTGGGCCCAGGTCGTGGCGCCAACGGCAGTTCCGTTGCCACTCGCTTGTCCAATTACTGTCAGGTCAGGGTCGGGCACGCCAGGGTCCGGGTCTGGCAGGTTGTCTTTAAGTCGGGCAATATCAGCAAAGAGCTGGAAAACCAGGTCGCAGACAAAGTAGCGTTCTTTGAGCTGATTGTTCTGCACAAATTTTCGTTCCTGGGCGGCCAGTCGCATAATTGACTGGTCTTTGTCGGCAAAGAATTTTTCGGTAGTGGCCAGCATGCGGGAATATTCAGCCCGGATAATGCTGCGCGCGTCGCCGCTGACAAATACACCGTCGCAGAAGTCAGCGCTGACAATCATCAGGCGATGCATGCTGAGGCATTTTTCAATCATCAGGCGTTGATTACGTAGAGATGTCGAATACTTCATCTGTTCGCGGTATCGGCTGGCCGCCTCGTTGACCGAGATCAGGAATATCTGACGCAGCTTATCGAGTGCCTGGCCTGATCGCCTGATAAATACCTCGAGTCTTGTTTTGTTGCGCAGATTCATTGAATCTATCATGCTGCGGTCACGGTTTATCCGTTCTAGTTCAGGCTTCAGATAGAGTATCAGGTCGAGAACCTCGCGCGCTATGTTGAAATACATTTCGGTTGCCTGGTAATACTTTGCCGAAGTTGGCGCGTGTGGTTCGCCAGAGAGCTTTTCTGCTGTGGCGAATGATTCAGTGAATGGTTTGTCGGCCAGCAGGCTGGATGTTGAAAAATAGATTCTGCCGGTTGCCAGAGCGACTTCACGTGCTCCCGGTGAGCTGATTATAGCGCCAAGGTTCTTGTTTTTTTCTTCGAAGAATCTTTCGACCAGCTTCTTTTCAAGCTTATCTTCGGGAAACGCAAAGGTCGATAGGGGTTCTTTGCGCAGGACACTGCCAGGAAAGTTACACGTAAAGTTGAATTTGCCGGCGCCGGTCGCTGCTTTCCAGGCAAAGGCGGTATTTAGCGTAAAATGCTGTTTGGCTGCTTTTTCTGATTCAATGTTCAACATGAAGTCTTTCGAAAACATGCTGTACAGGTGAGGGTGCTTCTCTTCTGTTATCTCGGGAGTTTTGAAGAAAACTGTCTGTCCATCGGTGACTGGAGTGTTGAAATCGAGGCTGCTGCCGCTTTCATCAACGAGTCCAAGGGCTTCTATGCCGTAAAGGTTGATGTCTGTCTCCTGAAAGCATGATTCAACCACTTTGGCAGCCATTATCGACGCGATAAAATGCTCTGAATAAAATTCGTTTTTCTTGCGTGAAGACTGCATGGACTGCAGATAAATCACGAGAACGCCACCAAGAATGAACATCCCGATGGTAATTTCGAGGAGAGTAAAGCCCTTACGTTTTGTCATTTTACGTCTCCTGAATTCATCAGCGAGCCTTCGGTAATTGTCTGGTAGCTCTTGCCGGCTCTTTTGAAGGCAAAGGTGATTGTCAGAGATCTGGCATTGGCAAGACGAAAGTTTATATCACTGATGTCAGAGCAGAGCAGGTCGAGGTTTTCCGGGTCATGAACTGGCGCAGACAGGTCGAAAGTCTTGGTAACAGCTTTATAGCGATAAAGGTCGTAGATGTTTTCGCTTTCGTTTTTGGTCAGGTCTTTGTTGAGAACCGGAAATATGGCGACTGTATTGTTTTCGAAGTCGCTGAAGACCAATATTGTAGATTGCTCTGAGAGATCAGGAACTACAAACTCTGTACCAAGCCTGATTTCTCTTAGTACTTTGTTGACGCCTGTGACGATGGTGTTCTGCATCTGCAATCCTTCGATCAGGTTTGTCTGGGCTCGATTGGACTGAAAATAGAACTTAAAGATCATCACCGATAAAAGCGACACAAGTCCCACCACAACTGATATCTCGGCAAGAGTGAAGCCACTCCGTGCTCGGTTACAGCTGCAATGTCTTGCCAAACCCCAGTTCTGCAAAAACTTTCTCATGTTATATCTCATATAATTATATATCTTTATCTCAGATGACGCCAGAATACTCTCTGGCATACTATCCTGTTCTCACATTACGAATCAGTTAAAGAAAAGTTTTCCTAAAGTTGTGTACATAAGAATTGCACTCACTTAAGTTTCGCTCCAGCAGTTGAGCGAATTGCATTGGGAGAGGATATCTGCTAGTATCAGAACCGGGGGAAGAATGAAACCGGACAAAAGAACTTCAAATCTTTTTATCGCTGGCGGTTACTGTCTTGTCGCGA
>PGYA01000021.1:0-6998 GCA_002839435.1 Candidatus Riflebacteria bacterium HGW-Riflebacteria-2
AACCGCAGTCGGCAAATATCCGGTCGAAACCGTTAAAATGATGGCCGCCATCGCCATGGAAGCCGAAAAGATAAACTGCCAGACGCACGACCGCCTCAATAACATTCTGCCCGAAGTCAGCCGAAACATCGAAGAAATCGTGGCACATTCTGCCTGCGAAGCCGCGCTTGACGCCTCGGCCCGGGCAATCATTCCCTTCACCCACAGCGGCAACACGGCGCTGCACATATCAAAATACCATCCACCCACTCCGGTTATTGCCCTGACTCCAAGGGTCGAAGCCTGCCGCAGACTGGCGCTGAGCTGGGGCGTCACTGCGATACTGGTCAATGACCTGCACAACACAGACGAGATGATCATCATGGCTGAAAAAACGCTCAAGAAACGCAATATCGTAGACGAGAACGATATAATAGTCATAGTCGCGGGAGTCCCTCTCGGGGTTAAGGGAAATACCAACCTCATGAAACTGCACAGGGTAAGATAAGGCACGCCAAACGAAATCCCCGGGAAAGTTCCCGGGGATTTCGTTATTTCTCGGCTTTAAATCAGTCTAGAGCGATTTCTCTTCTTCGTCTTCATCGACAAAATAGTAACCGCAGGTTGCTCTGGTATGCGGGAAAATATCTTCTTCGTTGAATGGGTAAGTCTTACAGACATCTGGCTTGTTCTCGTGAATCTTGCACAACAACTTGCCATCTTTCTCGTAAAGAAACGGGCATGGAAAGGAAGACTTACAACAGGCTCCGCAGCCAAGGCACTCTCCTCTTCTGCGTCGGAGGCCTTTTTCAACGACCTCTTTTTTGAGCAGCATCAAATAGCGGCGCTTAACCTGCATCTTGAAAGATGTTACAACCTTCTTGTAAACCTTGACCATAGTTACTCCAAAAACGCAAGAGTAATTGATTATAACTGCTGCTCTAACAAATCGTCAACTGTAACAGCAACCTCGGCAATTCTCAGCAATTCACTTGACTTTTAAGCCTAAAAATTGTTTAGATGTTGGCTGCGGAAGAAAAAAATATGCAGGAAATATTCAACAGTCTAAAATTTAGAAGTTTTTCGTATGAGGAAGACGCCGAAGGTGTCGCCGACATGCACTGTTGCACTGAAGTGCTGGAAGGGTCATGGTTTGACCGTTCCGACACCTGTCGCATGCACAGCAAGGTCGTCGTCAGATGCCCCGGGTCATCGTGGGTGCTTTCCTATAATACCGTTATCTTTGCCCACGTAGATATGATTAAGAACGCAGACAACACGGCAATCGCTTTTGCCTGGCGAATTCACGAGAACTACCGTTTTCCTCAGATTGTCAGGCTTATGCTCGAAGGCCTGAGCGAGCAGGCGCGCAAGCGTGAATGTTCTGGCATTCTGATATTTGCCGACAACAGCAAAGTAGAAGAAGAACTGGCGATGATTGGAATGATGCCCGACCGCGCCTATCGCTATGCCGACGTCGCAGGCGCCGAGCATGGTCGTATTCTCCGCTCGCAACGCGTCGTGCTGCACCCGGACGACATCGCCGGCCTCAACCTGCAGCCATTTCTTGGCTCACCGCTGCCCCCCGTATACATTATCCAGAAAGCCTTCATGGGGGCAGATTACGCAGTATTCAGACACTGCAAGCCTGATACGTTCGAAATTTTTCACCAGGACAACATCTACCTTGCCTGCCACGACGGAAGAGAATGGCATGTTTTCCGTCAGGGCGATTTCAAGGGCGATAAAGAGATTATCCCTTCGGTTCTTAAAACCGTCGCTGCACAGAAACCCGGCCGCATAATGCTGAATGACCGGGCCCTCGAGGCGGCAGAGCTCATACCATTGAATGATGGAGTTTATCATGATTACTATTGCGCGCTTTAAAGTTTCCGGGCTCAAACTGCTGTTTGTCGTTCTTCTCATGCTTGCGACAGTGCCTCAGGCATTTGCACAGCGTAATGTCTGCAAAGAATGTCAGGCCGTAAACCAGCCCGATGCAGTCCGCTGCAAAGACTGCCTGACTCCACTCAACAAATGCCTTGACTGCGGTACCGAGAATCCTGCCGACCGTGATTATTGCAGCAAATGCAACGCGCCTCTAGCTGAGATGCGCGTTCTTGGCACAATCAACGAACAGACTCGTGACGAGCTCAGACTCGGCCAGTCTGACCGCGCTGTTATCGACAAAGAACTCATGAAAATTGCCTACCTGCTCGAAAAAAAGCCGAAGCAGTCAGAAAAACTCATATACCAGCGCTCAAAACTGCTCAATCGCATGGAATTCCATTCGCGCGAAGCAGAATCATGGCGCGAATTTCTACAGAAATTTCCCGCCAGCAAAAAAAAGTCTTCAGCAAAGATATTCCTCGCCGAAGCGCTGCGCAAATGGGCCTATCTGTTCTATCAGCAGAAAGACATGGAAAGTGCAATTACCATGCTGCTTGAAGCAGTCGAAGCCAATCCGATGAATGCCGAAGCCTGGGGCTGGGCGGGGCGCATCTACAACGAAACCGGCAAAAAGCAAGAAGCCGGGCAGGCTTATCTTAAAGCGCTCGAAGCACGCCCGGGCGACCAGAGTTTCTTGCATTTCCTGCGGCAACTGCGGGTAGACATCCCAGATCACCTGCGCCGACCTGCCAAGTAATGATGGATAAAAATGATCAACTGCGTGGGCTCGCCGGCGAATTTCTTGCCAGATTCTCGCCCGACATGCTCAAACAGGTCGATTACCTGTTTGAGCACCTAAAATCTGACACTGCCAGCAAACTCGAAGTCAACTTTGGCCTTGCCATGCCGCCTGAAATGCGGCAGCGTGTGCTCTACAGCATTGGCATCGAAGATGCCGCAGCCCCACCGGTTGCCGATCGTTATGTGCCTTACCTGCTGATTCTAAAAAAACTGCTTGATCAAGTTGGTGATAACCTGCAGGCCATAAGCCAGGAGGAGATTGCCGGCATGATCTGGCAGGAAGGCCGCCGCATGCGGCTTTTTGAATATGAGATACAACAGCTTATCGACATTTTTCCTTCATGGCTTGCCGGAATCTCGCGCAAGTACGTTGTCGAAATTTCGCCAGCCAGCATCTGCAAGGTTGATTCGAGCGAAAGCGACAGTGATGATGGCAGCGAGATCGCTTTCAACGGCATAGTCGGGCAGTCTGAAACCATGCGATCGATGTTTGCCTGCCTGAAGAAAATCAGCAGCAGCAACCTGTCAATACTCATTCAGGGAGAGAGCGGCACCGGCAAGGAACTCGTCGCACATGCGATACATTCGCTTTCTGAGCGCGCCTCACACAGTTTTATTCCGGTTAACTGCGGCGCCCTGCCAGACACAATTATCGAGAGTGAACTTTTCGGCTATGAAAAGGGCGCATTTACCGGCGCTGGCAGCCTGAAAAAAGGCTACTTTGAAATAGCCGACCAGGGCACTATTTTTCTCGATGAAATCACAGAAACTTCGCTTACGACACAGGTCAAGCTGCTACGCGTGCTTCAGGAGAAGCAATTCTACCGTGTCGGTGGCACCAAGCCGGTTTCGGCCAACTGCCGCATCATAGCCGCAACCAACCGTGACATTCTCGAGATGGCTAAAGACGGAACATTTCGCCACGACCTCTATTATCGCGTCAATGAAATGACCATCTCCCTGCCTCCGTTGCGCGAACGCAAGGAAGACCTGACCCTGCTGGTGAAGCACTTTTTGAAAAAATTTGCCGAGCAAAACAACTGCCAGATACCAGAAGTTGCCAAAGAATCATGGCAGCTGATCAAGAATTACAGCTGGCCCGGCAATATCCGCGAGCTGGAAAACGCCCTCAAACGCGCAGTAGTTCTTGCTGACGAGCAGATCATGCCCGAACATTTCCCGCCAATCATGCTCGATCAGACCAGCCGACATTCGACATTTCAAGCAATGTCAGCTGATGCAACCTACGAGGCACTTATGGCCAACGCCGAACGCGAGATTCTCAGCAACCAGCTGAAGAAGCACGGTAACAATGTGTCAAAGACCGCCGATGCTCTCGCCATATCTCGCCGCACCCTGCAACGCCGTCTCAAACTCCTTGGCATCGAAAAAGACTAGAACTTTGCTTCAACCAGGGTTGAACAGCCGTAAACAAGGTTGATGACTTCTGTCATGTTGCTGCAGGTGAATTCGAAACTGGTATTATCGACGCGCCGGCAGCCAGGAATCCATTCGATCCGTGACGACAGGCACACATCTGCAACCTTTACCCCAAGCTGAATAGCACCGGAAATCTGCGCCGGTTCAATACTGTCGATAAGTCTTATGGCACGCTTCATCTCGTCGCGCAACAGCTCGCACACACGATCTGGATGCATGCAGAGAGCGCCTTCAGTGCCAATTGAATATTTGGTGATAACACCGGGAGTCGATGGCAGATTTGTACCAGCCTGTTCAAGCGACTTTGAATCACCGCTGATCAATATGACAGGAACTTTCTTTTCGCCGGCAACCAGAGCCAGAATGTCGAATTCACCGACCGGCTGACCGAAAATTTCGAACATGAGCTTGCCAGAATAGGTGTGCGGTATTACTCCACCGTTGGTTCCGGTTCTGGCGTGAATTCCGAGCATAACCAGACCGGTAAAGGTCTCGTCCAGCAAGTCATAGCCAGAGGTAGGCCTGAAGCCGCCCTTGATTACCATCACTTCGCGGGGCAGCGTGTCAGTAACCAGATTCAGGCCGTTGCCATGAAAATCGTTTACATATATTTCTTCGGCCCCGGCGCTTATAGCTGCCTCGCACACTGCCTTGATTTCCCGGGTGTATTGAAGACGGGCGCCCTCATATAGCCATGACTCACCACCGGTCTGAGAAGGGCTGACCACTCCGCCGATGCCTTCCATATCTGCTATGACATAAATTTTCATATTAACCTGCCTGAAAAAAATTCACTGTTTACGTAAAACCAGCGATATTATACCATGCTACAACATGAAGATGAAAGACAACCAGTATTTTAAGCTGCACAGCCCGTTCAAACTGCGCGGTGACCAACCGGAAGCCGTCAAAAAGCTCAGCCGCTGGGTCGAACAGGGGCAGGAGCGCATGACTCTGCTTGGTGTAACCGGCTCAGGCAAAACGTTTACCATGGCAAGCATCATCGAACGCGTGCAGAAACCGGTTCTGCTGATCACCCACAACAAAACTCTGGCAGCGCAGCTCTACAGCGAATTCAAGGAATTTTTTCCGGAAAACGCCGTCGAATATTTTGTCAGCTACTATGATTACTATCAGCCTGAAGCCTACATTCCGTCAACCGACAGTTACATCGAGAAGGATTCGGCGATCAACGAACAGATCGATCGATTCAGACATTCAGCAACCACTTCGCTGTTTTCGCGGCGCGACGTGCTCGTTGTTGCTTCTGTCAGCTGCATCTTCGGTCTCGGTTCACCAGCTGATTATGCCGACCTGAGAGTATCACTGAAGGTCAATCAGGAAATGCCGCGCCAGAAACTGGTTAAAGACCTCATCGACATTCAGTATTCACGCAATGACATGGACTTTCACCGTTCCCGTTTTCGGGCGCGTGGCGAGACCATCGATATTTTTCCCGCCTCGAGCGAACTGGCGCTACGCGTCAAGTTTTTCGGCGACGAAATCGACAAAATCGAGCAGTTCGACCCGCTCACCGGCGAAGTTACCCAAAAACTTGAGGCTGTAGAAATCTTTCCTGCCCAGCATTTCGTCACTACCGGCGAAAAGATGGAAAAAGCTCTTGAAGCGATTGAAATAGAGATGAAAGAGCGGGTTAAGTATTTCGAAGCAAACCATAAAATGATCGAAGCGCAACGCATATTTGAGCGCTGCCGTTATGACATGGAGATGCTGCGCGAAACTGGTTTCTGCAAAGGCATCGAAAACTATTCGCGCCTCTTTTCCGGGCGCAAACCGGGCGAACCGCCCGACACGCTGGTTGATTATGTTCCCAAAGACTGCCTGATCATTCTCGACGAATCGCACATGACAGTGCCACAACTACGTGGCATGGCACACGGCGACCGCAGTCGCAAGCAGACGCTGGTCGACTTCGGTTTTCGCCTGCCTTCTGCGCTTGACAACCGCTGCCTGACCTTTGAAGAGTTTCTTGAACGCAAGCGCCCACTGCTCTTCGTCTCTGCAACCCCGGGGCCTTACGAGCTCGAAAATTCACAGGATCGCGTAGCTGAGCAGCTTATAAGACCGACTGGACTGCTCGACCCTAAAATAATCGTGCGCAAAACCGCTGGGCAGATCGATTACCTGATCGACCAGATCAACCAGCGCATCGAGCAGAACGAGCGCGTGCTGGTAACGACACTGACCAAAAAAATGGCCCAGGAATTATCAGGCTACCTGTCAGACCTCAATATTCCATCCAGTTACCTGCATGACGAAATCGACACACTCGAACGCATAGAAATTCTCAGAGACCTGCGTGCCGGCGACATCAAGGTTCTCGTCGGTATCAATCTGCTGCGCGAGGGTCTCGACCTGCCGGAAGTTTCTCTGGTAGCCATTCTAGATGCCGACAAAGAAGGCTTTCTGCGTTCGGCCTGGTCGCTCATGCAGATCTGTGGGCGCGCGGCCCGTAACGCTAACGGCGAGGTGATTCTGTTTGGCGATCGTGTCAGCAAGGCAATGCAGTACTGTATCGACGAAACCGCCCGGCGCCGCGCCATCCAGGAAAAGTACAACATCGACAACGGCATAGTGCCGCAAACGATCGTAAAACAGCTGCCGGCGCTGTTTTTGCCTGGTGATGGCCGGGAAGCACGCCAACACAAGGATATAGATGAAGCGAAACTCGAAGAACTTCTCAATGCGCTGAAAACCGAAATGAATGCCGCCGCTGGCCGCATGGAATTCGAAAAAGCCGCGATGATTCGTGATGAAATCATTGCCCTGCAGGAAGAACACCTTGAGCTTGGCGTTCTCAGCCAGCTCGGTCAAGCCCTCAAGACCGGCAAAGAAAAAGGTGCCGCCCGCCACCGTAGTGGCAGGGC
>PGYA01000021.1:7037-75710 GCA_002839435.1 Candidatus Riflebacteria bacterium HGW-Riflebacteria-2
CCCTGCCACTACGGCTGGTCATAACGCCAGGGCGAACCGGCGCCCTTCTGCGGCATCCTGACCCTGTAAAAATTTTTTGCTTTTGGGCTTGCTAAGTACCCCCATATTTGTTATTTTCAATGTATAAGCTATTTGACAATTTTTCCCTGCGTTGTGCGTGATGGTGCAGGTCAAATTGAGCCGACACCTGTATCTGAAAGGGAATCTGTCTCTGTTTATCTCTGAGAAACACTTACGAGTGGACTAAACGCCGCTACGAAGTCCTCGATGATAAAACAGGCGGACAACCGTACTGTTTCAGTGGGTTCAATTTCTCCTTTACACGGCAATTGCGGGGTTCAAAAAACCGCCTTAACGGGCGGTTTTTTATTTGCGCCCCAATCACTGGAACCAGCGGTTTCTGCACTTTATGACCGATAATTGCTCGAAAAAACTTTCTTTCTGTTGCTTTTAGGCAGAAAGTGCGTTTATCATGGGCACATGAGCACAAACCAGATCCTGGTCATCTCCGATGACCGAAAAGCACTACAGGAAAGGTTGCCAGAGGCAACCTTCGAAAAATGCCAGCTTACCGGCCTCGAGTCTTTGCGCTACATCGGCTTTGCGAACCTGAGCACTGTTGTCATTGATTCAAAAAGTATCGACAAAACTCTGCGCAAGGTCAGTCTGGGCATTCGCGACGACGCTGCTTCTGATGCACTCTGGCAACTGCTTGCACAGCCAAACGGAACTCGCGTCTTTTTTCTGGTCGACAAAATGAGCAGACCGGGCAGCGACATGATTGCGCTGGGCATAGATTACCTGCTCTATGAAAACCTTGATCTGCTGCTGAATGATCCTTCTGTCAGTAAAGTGCGTCATAACTTTGATGACGATACAGGCATTCGGACCAGTCCGCTCACTGCCGACGACATACGTCATCTGCACAAACAGAATATCAGAAAAATCCCGGCCGGCAGCCAGCTTACCACCTGGGCGGCTGAACTGGCTGAGTCACTCAACTTCAGCGAAACTGGCGCGGCTCTACAACTTATCTGGCCGGTTGCCACCGCTTCCGCAGCCGCCCTCAAAAACATGCATGAAGAGCTGTTTGACCTGAGCACCAGACACCCTGATCTCCTGTTCATGGTAAATCCGGCATATCTGCCAGTCTTTAATGATCTTTACCCCGCCTTTAAAGGCAAAACGGTTTCTCCGGTCATTCACTGGGCCAGTCACGGCGCCTATACCGGCGAAACTTCAGCAGCCATGCTCGCCGACCTGCGCTGTACTGGCGCTGTAGTACCAGCCTGCATGCCATATACAGAGCCAAAACATATTGCGAGCCTGCTCGGGCAGGCAAAAGAATACGAACTTACTCTTTTTTCGACTTTTACGCTTGCGTCTTCGGGCGTCTGTGATATAATTGCCCCTGAAAGTTCTGATCGGGTGTCGCTGACTCCGCTGTACAGTGCCGATATGATCGGCGCCGGCGAACTGCCAGGCGGCCCGGCAGCAATACTGCTGAATCGTGAACTGTTAGAGCGAATCCCTTCAAGGAAAGGATACTGAACCGGAATGATGGACGAAAAACAGGTAAAAACAATCGTAGCAGAAGTCCTCAAACACATTGACCTGCATGGCAGAATCAAGTCGGGCTCTATTCCCTGCGGAGTGAGTAACCGGCATCTGCATGTATCACAGGCTGATCTCGAAACCCTTTTTGGCAAAGGCTACCAGCTCAAACAGATGAAACCTCTGTCTCAGCCCGGTCAGTATGCCGCTGAAGAAACCGTTCTGCTCGTCGGCCCCAAGGGTTCAATCGAAAAATGCCGCATTCTCGGCCCGGTTCGCCCTGCCACTCAGGTTGAAGTGTCTACCACAGACTGCTTCAAACTCGGTGTTGCTCCGATCGTCCGGGATTCGGGCAATACTGCCGGCACTCCAGGTTGTGTTCTGGTAGGTCCCGCCGGAGCCGTCACTCTCAAGGAAGGCGTCATCGTCGCCGCCCGCCACATGCACATAAGTGCTGTTGAAGCCGATAAGTTCGGACTCAAGGACATGGACAGGATTTCCATCAAGTCTTCCGGTACCAAGTCGGTGATTTTTAACAACGTTCTTGTCCGCGTCAGCGACAAGTTCGCTCTCGATTTCCATCTCGATACGGATGAAGCCAACGCCGCCGGCATCAAGAACGGCGACATGGTCGAAATAGTAGCATAATCACTTTATTCTCAAGAAAATTTTCAGGAGGTCGTCATGCAGGAAGCCCTGGGTATGATTGAAACACGTGGATTAACATCTCTCATCGATGCCAGCGATGCTATGGTTAAATCAGCCAACGTAAAACTGGTCGGCTGGGAAAAAATCGGTTCTGGTTATTGCACCGCATTTGTAAGAGGCGATGTCGCCGCGGTTAAAGCCGCCACCGACGCCGGCGCTGCTGCTGCCAAAAAGCTTGGTGAGCTGGTCGCAGTTCATGTCATTCCGCGCCCCCACCAGAACCTTGACGAAATTTTCCCGATCCGCGAAGTAACTGGCTCCAAAAAGTAAGCATAATTACTGCCGCTCGATTCACGGATGAAAGCAGCGGCAGGAACAGGATTTCACCATGATACTTGGCCGCGTATGTGGTACAGTTGTTTGTACCCGCAAAGATGAGAGCCTGGTCGGTCTCAAACTGCTTGTCGTCGAGGAATTAACCCTCGACGGCGCCAAACCGACCGGAAATCATGTTGTTGCCGCTGACGCGGTTGGAGCCGGCGCCTCAGAGAAAGTTCTGGTCGTAGCCGGCAGCTCGGCTCGTCTGACCGAGCGCACGCTTAAAAAGCCGGTTGACGCCGCAGTCTGTGCGATAGTCGATCAGGTGGTCTTCGATTCAGAACGTTCCTGAGGTGTCCGGGCCTGTATTGAACCCGGAGTATTAAGATGAGCGTTTCAAGGGAAGATTTGCAACTCATTGTGTCGGAAGTGCTCAAAAAAATCGGCACTGGCACGCTCCCGATGCCCTCTGCCGCCGGCGGCAGAGGCAAAGGCATTTTCGATTCGGTCGATGATGCGGTTGCTGCCGCAGATCGTGCCCAGCGACAGCTGGCCGATCTGCCAGTCAAGGCGCGGGCCGCCATTATCAGCAACATGCGCAAGCGCACACTCGAAAAGGTTGAAGAGCTGTCGAAGCTCGCCAATCAGGAAACCGGCTACGGCAGGGTCGATGACAAGATTCAAAAGAATAAGCTCGTTATCGAAAAAACACCCGGCGTCGAAGATCTGGTGCCCGAAGCTAACACTGGCGATTATGGCCTGACTCTGACTGAGCGTGCTCCCTACGGCGTTATCGGCGCAATTACGCCGTCGACCAACCCGACCGCCTCAGTTATCAACAATGCGATCAGCATGGTTGCTGCCGGCAACTCGGTAGTTTTCGCGCCGCATCCGGCAGCTGTCAAATGCAGCCAATTCACCATGTGCCTGCTCAATGAAGCCATTGTTGAAGCTGGTGGTCCCGAAAACCTGCTGGTAACCGTTGCAAACGCCAGCATTGAAAATGCCCAGAAAATTATGACTCATCCCGGCATCAGGCTTCTGACTGTTACCGGTGGCCCGGCTGTTGTTGAAGCAGCCTCAAAATCACGCAAAAAGTATATTGCCGCCGGACCGGGCAATCCACCTGCCGTCGTCGATGAAACCGCCGATCTCAAAAAGGCGGCGCGTGACATCGTGTCTGGCGCCAGTCTCGACAACAATGTACTTTGCATTGCCGAAAAAGAAATTATCGTTGTCGAATCAGTGGCTGACGAACTCAAAAAGCATTTACGTAACAGCGGTGCTTACGAAGCTTCTCCCCGCGAAATCGCACAGCTCGAAAAGATCTGCATCAATGACAAAGGCCAGCCAAATCGCAAACTGGTTGGGCGTAACGCCTCAGTCATCATGCAGGAAATCGGCGTCACGATTCCGGCCGAAACCCGCATCATATTGTGTGAGACAGCCCCGGACCACCCGTTTGTCGTCGAAGAACTTCTTATGCCGGTTATTCCGCTGGTCAGAGTGCGCGACGTACACGCTGCCATCGACCTTGCGGTTAAAGTCGAAAATGGCAACCGCCACACTGCCACCATGCATAGCAAGAACATTGACAATCTGCACAAGATGGCACGCATGTGTGACTGCAGCATCTTTGTCAAGAACGGCCCCAGCTACGCCGGTCTCGGTCTTGGCGGTGAAGGCACTACAACCATGACCATCGCTTCGCCGACAGGCGAAGGCATCACCACCGCGCGGTCTTTCACCCGCCTGCGACGCTGCGTGATAGTCGATTCGTTCCGAATTGTGTAAAGAATAAAAATGGTAAACATTGATTTTTCACAGTTAGGCCTGACCGGCTGTGGCGGCGCCGGGTTTCCGACACATGTCAAACTGGCCGCCCGTAACGTCGAGGCGGTTATCGTCAATGCCGCCGAATGTGAACCACTGCTGCACAAAGACAAAGAAATCATGCGCCACTGTAGCGATGATTTCTTTAAAGGCCTTACCAGAGTACTCGATGTGACCGGTGCCAAAACCGGCTATATCGGCATGAAAAAGAAATATGCTGATCTGCTCGACTGGCTCTCGAAAAATCTGCCCGACCCACGCATGAAAATGCTGCCACTCGGCGACTTTTACCCGGCCGGCGACGAATACGAACTGGTCTACGAGGCTACCGGACGCCTGATTCCACATGGCGGCATCCCGCTCAACATTGGTTGCGTCGTCATGAACGTCGAAACCCTGCTGAATCTTGGTCGCAACAAGCCTTTTATCAGCAAGTTTCTCACCCTGGCCGGCAAAGTGCCACACCCCTGCACCATTGAGGTTCCAATCGGCATTACTGTGCGTGAAGCCCTCGAACTGGGCGGTCTGAAAAAAATCGGCGGCATGCGCATCATTGACGGCGGCCCGATGATGGGCAAACTGGTTGCCAATCCTGACACCGATATCGTCAGCAAAACTTGTGGCGGACTTATCGCACTACCGGAAGACCACGTTTTGATCAAAAAAATGTCGAACAGCGACAAAAAAAATTCGCAGATAGCGCGTTCAGCCTGTGACCAGTGCACTGACTGCTCAGAACTCTGCCCGCGTGCGCTGCTCGGCTACCCGATACGACCGCACAAGGCCATGCGCACAGCCCAGTTCGCACCCTACGCCGAAAGCAACTATGCCATTGATTCGATATTCTGCAGCGAGTGCGGCCTGTGCTCGTTGTTCTCATGTCCGGAAGACCTGCCACCCCGCGAAATGTGCATGATTTCGAAAAAATATCATCTCGGCAAGGGTGTAAAACTTGCAGAATTTCCCGGTGAACCAACGGTTCATCCGATGCGTTCGGTTCGCCGCGTAAGTATCGAGCGCCTGATCAAGAAGCTCGCCCTGCTCGACTACGACCACAAGGCGCCGTTACAGCAGGTGAGCAAAAGTTACGACAAGGTAACCCTGCCGCTCAAGATGCACATCGGCGCTCCGTCTGTTCCAGTAGTGAAAACTGGCGACAGGGTCACTGCCGGTCAGCTGATTGCGGTTATACCGGAAGGCAAGCTGGGTGCCGTGCTGCATGCATCGATAAATGGCAAAGTAGCTTCGGTCAGCGACCAGGCAATTGTTATAGTAAGAGAATGAGGTAAGATAAATGAATATCCACGGAAATGCCATCGGCCTGATCGAGCTTTCCAGCATTTCTATCGGCTATCTGGTGACCGACGCCATGCTCAAGACCGCTTCGGTCGAGCTGGTTCTTTCGCGAACCGTGTGCCCGGGCAAATTCATCTGCCTCGTCTGGGGCGATGTCGCTGCCGTCGAAGCCAGCGTTGCCGCCGGCATTCAGCTGGGTCAGGGCTATCTTGTCAACGACCTGGTCATTCCGAACCTGCATTCCCAGATTTACCCGGCGATTACTGCTACCAACCAGATTGAAACCACTGGCGCGCTCGGCGTCGTCGAGACATTCGACATCGTTTCAACTATTCTCGCGGCTGATGCCTCAGTTAAGGCGGCCGACGTAACTCTCTGCGAACTGCGCATAGCCATGGCTATCGGCGGCAAGGCTTTTTACACAATGACTGGCGATGTTTCTGCGGTAGAAGCTGCGGTCAGTGCCGGTCTTGAATCACTCGAAGGCAAAGGCCTTGTCGTTCACCACGTCGTTATTGCACGACCGCGACCCGAGCTTTTCAGGGAGTTTATCTGATGCCCATAATATATCTCGGCGCCGACCACGGCGGCTTTCCGCACAAAGAAGAGCTTAAGAAGCATCTCATCGAAAAGGGTCACGTGATCGAAGACATTGGTGCTTACTCAACTTTGCCGGTCGATTACCCTGACATTGCCTATCTGGTAGCCGCTTCAGTTGCCAAAAACCCGCACAGCCTCGGCATAATCATCGATGGAGCCGGAATCGGATCCTGCATGGCTGCCAACAAGGTTCCCGGCATTCGCGCCGCCTGCTGCAACGATCTTTACACCGCTCGCAACAGCCGCGAACACAACCACGCCAATGTTTTAACTCTTGGCAGCATGGTTATCGGCACTGGCTACATGAAACAGATCGTCGATCTCTGGGTCGAGACAACCCCGGCACCCGGCCGCCACGCCAATCGCGTTGCCAAAATAATGCAGCTCGAACGCCTGACCGGCTGATTTACCTTTTGCAATCGACATTGCACAGGGGTTCAACATGTTGAACCCCGCGTTGTTATGTGTTGGGAATCAAGCGGTATCGGTATCGATTACGATTACGAGCACGAGCACGAGGAAGATGAATACTTGCATGTGCGTAGTTGAAATAGTATATTTTTGGTAGCAATTTGATAATTCGTTAGAAATCGTGTTTTACGAAAATTTCTGGACAATCAGAAACATCGATTATGAGCACGATAAAATAACAGTAAGTAAAGGAAAGAAAATATGAGAGCAATATGCATAGTACTCGACAGCGCCGGCATTGCGCCGATGCCTGACCAGCACGAATACGGCGATATCGGCGCCGCGACTATACCGAATCTCGCCAGGGCAGCCGGTGGTATTGATCTGCCAACCATGCAGAACATGGGCCTCGGCAACATAGCTGAAATCGAGGGAGTGCCGCCAGCAGCCTTCCCTACAGCATCTTACGGCATGATGTATGAACTGTCACCAGGCAAGGACACCACCACCGGGCACTGGGAAATGATGGGAATGAAACTCGACTTCGCGTTTCCGGTTTTCCCCGAAGGTTTTCCGAAAGAATTCATCGAAAAATATGAAGCAGCCATCGGCCGCCAGACTCTTGCCAACTACGCGGCTTCCGGCACCGAGATAATCAACCAGCTCGGCGATGAACATGTTAAAACCGGCAAGCCCATAGTCTATACCTCGGCCGACTCGGTCTTTCAGGTAGCCGCCCACGAAGAAGTGATTCCGGTGCCTGAACTTTATCGCATCTGCCAGATTGCCCGCGACATGCTGCAGCCACCCGAACTTGGTGCGGCCCGCGTCATTGCACGCCCATTCCTCGGCTCGTCCGGCAATTACGCCCGCACCCCAAACCGGCATGATTTCAGTCTTACCCCATCTGAAACTGTCCTTGATGTGCTCAAAGCCAAAGGAATAACGACCTACGGCATCGGCAAGATTTACGACATCTTTGCCGGCCAGGGCGTGGAACCGCATGTAACTACGAAAAGCAACGAAGACGGCATGCAGCGGACTCTCGAAGCACTCGACAAGTTCAAGTCAGGGCTTATCTTTACCAATCTCGTCGATACCGACATGAAATACGGTCATCGCCGCGATGTTCATGGATACCGGGCTTCGCTCATGGAATTCGACACCTGGCTGGCCGACTTCATCAATCGTCTCGAAGACGACGACGTGCTGATCATTACCGCTGACCACGGCTGCGACCCGACCTACAAGGGCTCCGATCATACCCGCGAAGCCGTGCCTCTGCTGGTCTACCAGAAGGGCAAACCTGGCAAAGACCTCGGCATCCGCCAGGGATTCTGGGATGTGGCCGCCACCATCGCCGCCCACCTCGGCGTCGATTACAAAAACGGCACCTCGGCACTGTAAGCAGGAGAGTCTAGCAGACTTCGATCCGTAGATTACAGAATTACCGAAGATTAAGAAGAGAAGAACATCTATTCCTTAAAGCAAAACCGGCCAGCGCTATAAGCTGCTGGCCGGTTTTGAGTTTAAGCGATAAAACTAAGGTCTGGCGGCATCAACTATGACAGTATGCACAGTCGGAGTTGCAGTTTCCGGAACCGGAATCTTTGACTCATCATGCTCACTGATAACGAAAGTAGGTGAAGCATTGCCAAGTCCAGGGTCAATGACGACCTGATAAGCAAAATTATGACCGGTAGCAGCGTTGAATTTTATAAAAGCCTCGCCGGTAGTTGTTACTATCACTGGATTATCGACTGATGGAATCCACGCGCCATCGCCGCGGTCTTTAACTTCGATCTTGGCAGGATCGTAAGGAAGCGAAAGATTGGCAGTTACTCTGTCACCGACCAGCAAATCAGCGCCTGATATCTGGAAAACTACATCGCGGGAAATAATGTTGTCATACATACCAGCTTTGCTGTCAGCTGCTACGTTGGGGTTATAAACAAACTCTGTTTTGGCGTTATCGTCTGTGAAGTCTACGTCAATGCGGTAATTTCCTTCAGAACCGCCGAATGCAGTCAGTGAAGAGTCTATTCTGATGACTTCGTCCTCATAGCCAAGCATCTGGATTCTCAGGCTTACCGGCAGATTGATGGCAGAAACTTGAACGATATTCGGCAGAGCATCATTTGCAACCACAAGACTGGTTGTTGTGAGCACATGAGCCGGAGCGGCGTTGGTTTCTACAATAATGTTAGCCGAGGCACCGTCAAGATAGTCAGGAGCATTAACCCATCTCAGCTGAAGCTTGTAGGTGACGGGTGATAGAACAATCTTTCCGTAGTATTCGCTGCCAAGCAGTTCTACACTTTCCATGACCATAGGCGTATAAAGCGGCGGATCATCGGCATGACGCACAGCTATCTCCAGTTCCTCTGCCGATTCTCGCTCTATACCAGCGCGCAGTGCTGCGGCGGTCAGTTTTGTATTGCCAAGGGCATCCTGCAGTGGCTCACCATTGATGGTCACGTAGAATTCTTCAAGATCCTGAACTTTTACAGCCGATTGAGCAACATTGTTGTAGGTGCTGTATAGATCAAGCTTGATAAGAGCTGTCGGCGGGAGACTCTTGGTTACCTCAGTAAGTGGCAAAGAACCAAGATTAATAATATCACCACTTTTGACAAATACGGCTTCAAGCTTTGCCGATTCGGCAGTGGTGCCATCATCGGTCTGGCTGCTGGTAGTCGTGCTCGGATAGGTCGCTTTGTTCTGGCCTTTCTGATATTCTACCAATACGTTATCTGGAATGACGTTTTCAAAAACGAAATAGCCATCGGCATCGGTCACAGTGGATAGAAAATTTTTGCCCTGTTTAAGTTCAGAAGTTCCCAGAGCTTCTTTCGACATGACACGAACCGTTGCAAACGCAATACCAACAGTGTCATTATCAGCCCTGACGATACGACCGGTAATCATTGCCGGTTTGACGCCAAGGGCACCTTTTTCGCAACCCATACTCAGCATAATGACCAGCCCGGCAATTGCCAGAAACCAGCCGCCCCAGAATCTCAGCTGCATATTGTCAAACCTCCCGAACGCTTGAGAAGAATTATTACTCATATCAGTTCACCTGTATTGTTACGATCTGGGCTTCGGCCCCGTCGTCATCCACACGAGTTGTTACTTCATTCGACTTGCCGTCACCGACGACATAACCAACAAAGTGTAACTCATACCCGGTCGGAACCTGGTTTGTTCCAAGTTCGATTACGCGCGGCGTGCCGATTGTCCAGCCTGGCGGGTTGGTAACAATGGTCTGGGCCCACCTGGTTCCGGTTTCATTGCAGTAAGCACCGACGAAGTCATTGGTTCTGATATTTTCACCGGTGATTATTACGCGCACATCACGCATGATCGGTGAAAAATTGTTCTTAAGTGAAAAAGTCTGGTAGATGGTTCCCTGAAAGTCGCCGGATGGATAAACCACAATCGGCCCGTTCATGCGATAACCTTTGACTTCAGCCTCGATCGATACCGAAACTCCTCTAGGAATACCTGAAATAGTGAACGACTGATCGTTAATGGTAGCTGTGGCAGTTGCAACTGCGCGATTGCCGGCATAAGCAAAGATGTTGGCAGTCGGGTTTGCTTCGAAAACCCAGCCTGGCACATCCTGCCAGCGCCCAACAATCGAATAGGTCTCAGGCTGCAGCATAATAGTTCCAATGTCGCGATCTGAGAGAAGTCCTTCAGTAAATTCAACAAAATACACCTCATAACCTGAGACTGAGATTACCAGGCGAATCGGTTCCGCCGAAGCTGGAACTCTGAATCCGGTTGTTAATTCAGTTGGTAGACGATTGCTGAAGGTCTGCTGACCAAAAACGAACTGAGCGTTGCCGTAGGTGATCAGAGTACCATTTATAGAGTCCTTAAGAGTGCCAGTAACGGTTACATACTGATTTTCGTACATCTGTTGCATCCGAACAGAAGGCACATGTGAAGTGTTGTCATTGACGACAACCACAGACACAGCGGCAGAAGCCGAATCGCCCAGTGGAACATAGCCGAACTTGTCAAAGCTGAGGCTCCATTCGTCTGCCCGCATACTGCTAAGATAGTAATTCCCGTTGCTGTCGCTGGTGGTAAACTTGGTAGCACGCCCATCTTCACCTTCTTCGCCAGATGTAGCAACAACGCTTACGCCGGCGATTCCGACCAGGGTGCGGCTGTCAAGAACGCTGCCCGAGATACCACCACCTTTTAGCCCGAGAGTGCCTTTCTCGCACCCAACCAGGCTTACAATCAGCACAATAAACAGTGCTGCCAGGATCCCGAATGGCTTCGGGTTCCGCCTTTCTCTAATCATGTTAACGCCTCCAACAGGAATCTTAAAAGAGTCGGCTTCACTACTTAATCGGCTAAGGCTGACGAAAACTTAACCAAAAAAAATCTTTCATGCATTTCAAGACAAGTAGAAAACAATCCGCAGATTACCCAGATTTTACAGATTACGCAGACATGGCTGCTTACAGAAAAACCGGCCGATCTGGCTATAGTCCTTTGTCACATTTGAATCTGGGTGTTATCTGTCATTGTGAGGAGGGTGCCAGCCCGACGCGGCAATCTTATTGTCAGAGAGATTACTACCTCAATCTGAGCACATCTGTGCAATCACCCGGGCGCTTCGCCCCGGGGAGCCCTGCGGGATACGCTGCTCTAATGGCTAAAGCCATAAGAGCAGCCTAATCCTGATGCGCCCAAGTATCACCCACCTCCTGTGGGCGACTGCGGATTGCCTTTTCCCGAAGCCGGCATTCGCAAAAAATAAAAGATGAAAAAACTCTTCAATTTGTTACCGAGACAGCCGATAAGGTTTCAGAGATATTTTCGAGATTTTTCATGGAGGCAACCATGGTAAGACAACAAACAACTGTAAAAGGACGTTGGCTGCTGCTGATTGTTCTTTCGCTTGCCAGTATAGTTTTTACTGGCTGTGAAAAGGGCTCGCTCGGCATCCAAAGTGGCGTTATCAATGGATTCGTCATTAACGCCAACACCAACCAGCCAATACCGGATGTTCTGGTAAGAGGCATCAGCGACACTCACGAAAACAGCAGCACTTATACTGGTGGTGACGGCAGTTTCACCATGCCCGATCTGACCAAGGGTGCGTGGAGCCTTTATGTAGAGAAATACGGCCACAATCTGATAAATTCTGAAGCTGTCGGCACGCAGACTGAGAACATTATCGCCGCAACCATAAACGTCGATAATGGCGAAACGGTTACCGCTCCGGTCATCAAGATGGCCAAGACCGCAGAGCTGGTCAAGGGTGTTCTCAAAGGTTACCCTATCGATGCAGTCACCGGTCGACCACTTACCAACTTCACGGTTACCCAGACTTATCCATACCTTCAGCGCAAATCAAAACTGTTTGAAACCGCTGCTGATTTCAGGGATATCGGCTGGAGTGGCCTGGAAGGCGGCGACCATCATTATACCATCTCAGCCAACAATTACGTTGAATACAATACTGCCAATGCCGCGGCCGAAGGACAGGCCGCCGCATACATTTCAATTGGCGCTTCGGCAATTGATCTTGGCACGATCAAGGTAGAACCGCTCAAGGTAAGCATTGCTGGCACTTTGCGCAACCTGCCAGGGTATGTTCTTGATGCTGACAACAAAGACATCGTAATCTGGGCCGAAGCAGCCGGAAAAGTTGTCGCAACATTTACCGACAGCGCTGTCCAGGATGCCTACAAGGGTTCAGTAACTTATAAAATGAACGATATACCGGTTTCGGCAGGCAGTGTCGCAGTCAAATGCAAAATCAGAGGGTATGATCTGCAAACGATCAATCAGGCTGTGAGCCTTGCCAGCAATATGCCGGGTGGCACAATTGCCGGCGTTGATATCGACTTTGCCAACGTTGAACCGATCAGGCGTGACCTGCGCGTTGTCGTAATCAGCACTGAGCCAAAAGAGGGCCAGACTCCTTCCTTCAGGCCAGGAGATGTGGCACGCGTGTATCTGCGTCAGGGTGGCAAGGATATCGTGCCTTACGTTGATGTGGTCAGTGTGAATTATCGTGCTGAAGCCTACTTCTCTGGCGTAACCACCGGTTACGACATGAATGTGTATGTTGTGAATATGACCAAAGGCTATTTCCAGGTGCTGTCTGATGCTTTCAAGGTTCAGGAAGACGGCAACTCAGCCTTTACCTACAACGTGCAGCTGAGACCATAGAAGAATTCCCAAAAAAGGCCTGGTATGCCGCCAGGCCTTTTTTTATTGGCAGAAATGACGCTGGTCAGCAGGAACAAAGCCTGGTGACCAGCGTTTTTTTGTCAGCAGAGGAACGTCAGTTCAGATCAGCAGTTTTCTTGCATAAAGAGCAGCATCAGTCTCAGCATACTGCGTCATGATGATTTCTACATGCCGCTTGCAGCCTTCTTTGTCGCCTCGTTTTTTGCAGATCGCGGCCAGCTGGTAATGCGCGTTATCAACGTATTCACAGCCAGGGTATTGTTCGATCAGCCGGTTGAATTCGGCAACAGCATCGTCAAGCTTGCCCTTTTCCATCAGCTTGCGCCCATTGAAGTAGCACTCGTCTGCAATCTCAGCCGGGCCCTTCCCCATCTCACGGCAAAGTTCGACGTATTCGTCCTTGCCGAAGTAGGCTGCATCGGTGTCCGGGTATGTGTCGAGCAGGTATTCATACCAGCTCAGCGCACGCTGCTGCTGCCCCTTGCTCAGGGCGATCTTGGCGAGGTTGTAACAAGCGTTGTCAGCCAGACCACTGCTGGGAAAGTCCTTGATAAAAGCGCGAAAGATGTCTTCGGCCTTATCGACTTCGCCAGCCCTGAATGCGGCAATCCCTGAATCCATGATTTTCTTTTCTTCTGAGGCCATATCAGATCTCCTTGCTGAGATATTTTGCCAAAAAGGCGTCACGCAACGCCAGAAAACTACCGTCGAGTAATGCCTGACGAATTTCATTCATCAGGTTAACCATAAATGTCACATTATGCAAACTCGCCATGCGTAACCCGAGAATTTCGCGGGCCTTGAACAGGTGGCGCAGATAACCGCGCGAAAAAGTACGGCAGGCGTAACAGTTGCAGCCCTCGTCTATTGGCTGGTCGGAAAGCTGCCAGCGCGCGTTGAGCAGACTAATGCGACCGTTGCGCGTAAACACAGTCGCATGCCGTGCGATGCGAGTCGGATGCACGCAATCGAACATGTCGACGCCACGCTCTACCCCGACCAGCAAATCTTCTGGCGTGCCAACGCCCATCAGATAACGCGGCAGATGCTCAGGCATGTGACTCATCATACCATCGAGAATTTCGATCATGAGAGGCTTTGGTTCGCCAACCGAAAGGCCGCCTATCGCCAGACCCTCGAAGCCGATCTCAGCCGTGCGCTCAATCGATTCGAGCCGCTGTGGCAGATACATCGAGCCCTGAACTATGCCGAACAATGCCTGACCGTTGCGCATGTGCGGGTGATCGGCACGGCAACGCTTCGCCCAGGCCACCGAGCGTTCCATGGCTTTGCGGGCAACACTCTCTTCTGCCGGATAGGGGCAACATTCGTCGAACACCATGATTATTTCTGAGCCGATCGATCGCTGTATGCGCATCGACTCTTCTGGAGTAATCCAGTGTTTTGAGCCGTCGATATGTGATGAAAACTCGACTCCCTCATCGGTGATCTTGTTGAGCTTTTTCAGAGAGAACACTTGAAAACCGCCAGAATCAGTAAGCATCGGGCGATCCCAGCCCATCATATTGTGCAGGCCACCAAAATGGTCGAGCACTTTGGTACCCGGGCGCAACATGAGATGATAAGTGTTACCAAGAATGATGCTGGCACCGGCAGCTCTCAACTCATCCGGGCAAAGAGTTTTGACCGTGCCGGCTGTGCCAACCGGCATAAAAACAGGCGTTTTGATCTGACCACGGCGGGTATTGATCAAACCGGCCCGACCAAGGCATTCCTGCGACTTGTGTTCAACGGTAAAGGTAAATTCTGCGTTATTCATAGTAGTAACATTGAGTCACCGAAACTGTAAAATCGGTATTCCTTTGCTATGGCTTCCTGGTATAGTTCAAGAACCTTTTCACGGCCGCAAAATGCTGCAACCAGAACGATCAAGGTCGAACGCGGCAGGTGAAAATTGGTAATGAAGCGATCTACTGCGCGAAACTGGTAACCCGGGGTTATGAAGCAGTCGGTAGACTGCCAGCCGGTGGTTAGTTCGCCCGCCGCATTCATTGCCGATTCCAGCGTGCGCACACTCGTCGTGCCGCAGGCCCAGATTCGGCCGCCACTCTGACGCGTCTGTCGGAAAAGGTCAGCAGTCTGTTCAGAGACATAAAAAACTTCTTCGTGCATGCGATGTTCGGCGATGCTGTCGGCTTCGATCGGCTTGAAAGTGCCCAGCCCGACATGCAGTATAACCTCAGCAACCTTGACCTGCTTTTCTGCCAGCGCCGCAAAAACCTGGTCGTCAAAATGCAAACCGGCAGTAGGAGCGGCAATAGAGCCTTCTATCGACGAATATACAGTCTGATAGCGATCTGGGGTGCTTTCACGTGAAGTGATATATGGTGGCAGTGGCATCTCGCCAAATTCGCGGAAAACCGGCAGAATGTCTTCGCCATCTGTCGCCCGCAATACGCGCAAACCCGAATCGAGAACAGCAACGACATCTACGCTACGACCGCCAGGCAACTGATGTTGCCGGCCCGGCCGAAACTTTCGGCCCGGGCGCACCATGGCTTCAAAGCTGTGGTTTTCAAGCTGTCTGACGAATAGAATCTCATAGCCTGCGCCGCCATGTTGACCAGCAACAGTGAAGATGCGGGCAGGAATAACTCTTGAGCTGTTGAGAATCAACAGATCGCCGGGAGCAAAATATTCGACAATATCGGTAAACTGTCGATGTTCTACCCGGTCTTTGCCGCGGTCATAAACCAGCAGGCGCGAAGCAGAGCGACGGGCGGCTGGTGTCTGCGCAATCAGGTGCCCGGGCAGAACGAAATCGAAAAGATCAGTCTTCATTGGTTGTTTCCGGGGACGAAGCAATATCTGGCTCGATCGGAGTAGTAAAACTGGCGACCAGTTCGACCGCTGCCAGATCAGAAAAATGGCTGGCGCCTATTTCCATGGCCTTGTCGCGGTAAGGCAGAAAATAGCTGATTTTATCGATATAACGCGCTTCACCAGGCAGTGAAGCGTTTTGAAACCTCACCTGATAACTTTCGAAACCCTTTACCAGAGTAAACAGCTCGGCCAGCGAAAAATCGGTCTTTACATGGTCGTATGCTTCGCTGATTATCTGGGGCAGCTTTACTACTGTTGCCGGTTGCATGAGTTTTTCCAGCAGAACCTTGATAAATTGCTGCTGCCGCTTGATTCGACCAAGATCGGCGGCGGCATCGGCGCGAAAACGCACGTAGTTGAGCGCCTGCCGGCCATCAAGCAGGTGCTTTCCCTGGTCGAAATGAATATGAACCTTGCCCCAGTTGTCATCGTAGTGCATCGGTTTGTCAACTTCTATCTCGACTCCACCAACGGTATCGATCACGTTTATAAAACCCTGAAAATCGACTTCGACAAAGCGGCTGATCTGGATGTTAAGCAGATCTTCGAGCAGCGAGCGCAACACACTCTGCCCGTAACGCGGTAGAATTTCGTTGATCTTGCGGGCACGACCGCTGATCAGCACCCTCGTATCGCGCGGAATCGACAGCATGCTGACGCGTGACTTGGCCGGGTTGACACCCAGAACGAACATGGTGTCGGCGCGATGCGTGCCGTCAACCGAGTCAACTCCGAGAACCAGCACATTTATATTGCCAATTCTTCGGTAACTGCCTGTTTCAAGATTAACTTCCGTCCAGTTGGCGCCGGCCGGCGCCGAAATACTGCTGAACAACCACTTATTGATCACTCCTGCGAAAAACAGCATCGCTAGAATGACGAAGGCAAACTCGAAGAGAAAACCGCCGCGACACAACCGGCGACGGCGAAACAAGCTGTGATGGTTTTTGCAGTGAGGATTCATGACAGTGCTATCTTATCAAAGGCCAGCAGCAAACTCCAGCATTAATTCACCTAATGCTCTTGCCAGGTTGATCAGTGACTGCGGGCTGACTTGCGCTTGAGCTCTATAACCTTTTGATAACGATCATCGAGTGGCATTGCGGCCTGACGAAGGATATCACGTTCGGCTATGCCGCGCGAAGGTTCAAGAGTGTCGGCCAGAACGAGCACCCTGGTCAGTAAAGGCGCATCATCAGCCGGAAAAGTATGCCAGCGCACCGCATTTACAATGTCAGGATCGATTGCCGGAATACGCTGTCGCAGAAAACCGGCAGCAGCGGCACCATGCGCCAGCATCGGCATTTTGCGTTCGAGGGTGCTCAGTTGCGTGCCACACAAATCTGCATAAAAGAGCTGTTCAGAAGCATCGGCAACCCTGAAGAGATCGTGTGACAGTCCTGCCAGCAGACATGTTTTCGGATCGAGACCGGCCTCAAGACCATACCCAACTGCCATTTCTGCTACCGACATGATATGACCGACAAGCCCTTCTGGTAACAGACGCAACTGCTCAAAAATTGTTGCGAGCCAGCCGCTATATGGCTCTCCAAGGCTGTCATAATAATTGTTAAGCAATATTTTAAACAGCACTCCGGGCGCCAGCTGTAAACCTGAGAACTCATAGCGGGCAAGTCTGGTGCGAATGTCTGAGGCAGATACGGCCGACACCTCACATTCAGCCCAGTGCAGTTTTGCTGACGGCACCTGCGAAACACGACGGCACCCCGGTCGTTCAATAACGATGAACTCTATCATTTCGGCAAGGCGTGCTATTTCGCGCCACGAATGCAGTTCTGTCAGCGAATCACCGCCGATCACCAGAAAAAATTCGCGACCACGATACTGCTGCTGAAGTTCTGCTACCGTTCTAACTGTATAAGAAGCGCCGCCCAGCGCACGCTCGATGTCACACACGCGCAGCCCGGCAAGGCCGTTGATGGCAGTCTGCAGAAGTTCCCGCCTGGCATCATAGTCGAGCAAAATGCTCCCCGGCTTGTGAACCGGATGAAACACAGGTATAAACCAGACTTCTTCGAGCTCGAACTGCTTCTGCGCCGCCAGCGCCATCTGAATATGCTGGTTATGAACCGGGTTGAAGCTGCCCCCGAGAATGCCGGTTCTCAAATAAAGAACTCCCGGTAGGCGAATTCCATTTCGCCAATAGAGAAGACATCGTCGTCACCGGCTTCCAGCTCAGCCAGATCATCGATAAAACCAAGTTTTTTCAGCTTGCGCCGAAAAATTGCGATGGCCTCATCACTGGTAAAATCTGTCATGGCGACCAGACGCTCGATTTCAGGCCCGGTGACCTGCCACTGCCCTTCAGATACCATCTCGATATGGTATGCTTCAAGATATTCGTAAAGCTTCTCATCTTCGTTGCCGGCAATCTGTATTGGCTCGCGCAATTCCTTCAGCTGCTGACACACGTATTTGAGAAGATCATCGACACCTTCATGGGTCGCGCCAGACACTGCAAACACCTTTACTCCACGCTTTTCGAGTTCATCTTTGAATTCGGGAAAAAGCTCGCGTGAGTCTGGCAGATCCATTTTGTTGGCAGCCACAATTACCGGCTTTTCTGCCAGTTCCTCTGAAAATTCGCGCAATTCTGACATTATGACGTCGTAATTGCCTGTGATATTCTCCATATCGAGCTGGCTGACATCGACAAGATGCAGCAAAACCCGGGTGCGTTCAATGTGCTTGAGAAACTGCGTGCCAAGACCGGCACCGCCATGCGCACCTTCTATGAGACCCGGAATATCAGCCATACAAAAAGAAGGCAGACCTTCGGGTTTAACGATGCCAAGACTGGGATGCAGTGTGGTAAAAGGATAATCAGCAACTTTCGGACGGGCATTGCTTACTGCCCGCAAAAACGTTGATTTTCCGGCATTCGGCAGGCCAACCAGGCCAACATCAGCCAGCAGTTTAAGTTCAAGCCGCAAATTCAGGGTTTTGCCAGGTTCGCCCTTTTCGGCAATACGCGGCGTGCGTCTGACCGCTGAGACAAAGCGGGCATTACCAAAACCGCCACGACCACCATGGGCGATTATCACCTGCTGCCCCTTGTGATCGAGGTCGCACAGCAATTGTCCGCTTTCATGAGCGTAAACAAGTGTCCCAACCGGCACTTTGATAATCAGATTCTTGCCGTTGGCTCCGATCATGTCGCGCGGCCGGCCATGTTCACCGTTTTCGGCTTTGTAAATACGCACAAAGCTGAGTTCATAAAGCGTCGTCAGATCATCGGTGGCTTCGAAAATCAGATCGCCACCGCGACCGCCATCGCCGCCAGAAGGTCCGCCCAGCGGCACGAATTTTTCGCGCCGGAAAGCGATGACACCGTTGCCGCCATTACCTGAAGAAACCTGTATAGTCATTTCATCAACGAATTTCATAGACAGCGATTATACCATTAACTCCGCCAACAATCTACTGCAACAAATTTTAAAATCTCACAGCTATTGTAATGTGGCCGAGTGTAATTTACAATCGGAGAAGCAGCACAAAGAAGCAGCATATAATATTGTCAGTGAGGGTTACTTATGAAAGCCATTTTTGAAAGCACCGGAACATCGGAAGGACTTGCACAGGCAGTTGAAAGCCTTTTAAAAGAAGAAGAGCCGGCCGGCCTGATGATCCTGGCAGCAGACGCGAATGGTTTTACCCCTGAAAACCTTGATCCAGTTTTACAAAGCCTCAAAACCCCGGTTTTCGGCGGCATTTTCCCACAGATAATCCATTCCGGTCAGAACCACGTAAAAGGCTCTGTAATTGTAGCCATGCATGTGACACCAGAGATTGTCTGTGTTAAAAATCTAAGCGACTCCGAAGCCTTATATGAAGAACAGCTGGCACCTTTCAGCGACAAATGGGGACAACCGAAGAACAGCAACGATGAAACCTTCATAGTTTTCGTAGACGGTCTGAGTCGAAGAATATCTTCACTCATCGAGGATATGTTTTATTGCTTCGGGCTGCAGCGAAACTACATCGGTGGCGGGGCGGGCTCGCTCTCTTTCTGCCAGAAACCCTGCCTGATCACGCCCAAAGGTCTGCTGCAAGATGCCGCTGTAATAGCCAAGCTTCCACTTTCATGCGGAACCGGCGTTGCACACGGCTGGGAAGCAATAAGTGAGGGCATGAAAGTTACTCAGGCCGAGGGAAATGTGCTTCAGACACTCGACTGGCGACCGGCCTTCGATGTCTATCGCGAACTGGTCGAAGCCCACAGTGGTCTGCACTTCACAGAAGACAATTTTTTTGACATCGCAAAAAGTTATCCTTTTGGCATCAGCAGGCTTGACACAGAAGTTATTGTCAGAGACCCGCTGATGAAAAATCAGAACAACTGCCTTGTCTGTGTCGGCGAAATACCGCCAGGTTCTTTTGTAAGGCTTTTGCACGGCCGGCCTGAATCTCTGATCGATGCCGCAACAAAAGCCCGCCAGCTTGCAGAACAGGCAACCCGCAGCCACACTGATTCAGGCAACGCCTTTATCATCGATTGCATATCAAGAGTTCTTTTTCTCGAAGACCGCATTACCGAAGAACTGAAGGCTGCCGGCGGTAAGCACCGGCTGTTTGGAGCACTCACTCTCGGAGAAATAGCTAACAGCGGCCAGGATTACCTAGAATTTTTCAATAAGACCACAGTTATTGGTATTTTCGACGAAGAAAAGAACTCTCAGCAAAGCTGAGCGACCTCAAGACATGACCTATCTACAAGAAACCGAAATTCTCTATCAGATCTCGCTGGCAATAGGTAACTCGCTGAAACTTGTCCCCATGTTGAGAGAGTCGCTGATTACAATAATGCGGGCGCTTAACTGTTCAGCCGCAGAGATCTGGCGGCCGACCGTGGCGTTTTCGCAACAGCAGCAGTGCAGAACACCTGACGGCATCGGACTGGCCTGGTCGAAATTCAGCTGTATACCTCGTGCCGGAACATCTGAAAGTAGCTTTCGCGACTTTCAGTTTCCCGACAGCCACGAAAAATGGCAGGCGGCAACAGCAGATTTTCCCATCACACACTCATTAGAAGGAAAGAATCTTCTGTTTTTCAATCTTCCTGAGTTTGGCATACTGGTGCTTCACAAAAGCGGCGCCGAAATCGCAAGAAGCCTTTGTCTGTCACTGCAATTACTCATGAACAAGCTGGCAATCTCAGCCCTGGCATGTCTTGAAAACGAAAAGACCGAGCGCCAGCTTTCCTATTCACAGAAGATGCTCGAACTTGTTATGAACAGCATTCCCCAACATATTTTCTGGAAAGACCGAAATCTGGTGTATCTCGGCTGCAACCATAATGGGGCAAAATTTTTAGGACTTGAGAGCCCGGCTGATATTGCCGGCAAAACCGATTTTGATATCCTTGGTGTTGAAGATGCCGAGTATCTCAAGATTTGCGACGAAGAAGTTATCAGAAACCGACAGGCAGAAATACACCAGGAACGCAAGCGACAGAAGGCAGACGGTTCACCGCTCTGGCTTGACGTATCGAGAATTCCGCTATTGGACAGCAATGGTGAGGTCTCGGGCATTTTGCTCTCGGTCGAAGATATAACCGAACGCAAACAGGCTGAAGAGGAATTGCAAAAAGCCAAGTCAGACGCCGAGGCCGCCAGCAATGCTAAAAGCCAATTTCTGGCTAACATGAGCCACGAGATTCGTACCCCGCTAAACGGGGTTATTGGTTTTTCAGAGCTTCTTCTGGGTACAAACACCAGTCCGCTTCAAGCACAATATCTGAACAATATAAACCATTCCGCTCACACGCTGCTGGGTATCATCAACGACATTCTCGATTTTTCAAAAATTGAGTCCGGTATGATGCATCTCGAGCAGATCCGCACGGATATGCATGAACTGATGGGAAACTGTGTGGGCTTGATCAAACCTGCTGTATCGGCTAAAAATATAGAATTGTTGCTGAATGTTGCCCCGGAAATGCCGAGATATGCAGTTGTCGATCCGCTGCGACTCAAGCAGATCATCGCCAACCTTTTGAGTAATGCCGTCAAATTTACCGAACGCGGCGAAATAGAACTAAGGGTATACTTCAAATCTATTGATTCCTCGCATGGGCACTTCTTTTTCTCGGTTCGCGACACTGGCATTGGCATTTCTGAAAAACAAAGAGAAAAGCTGTTCAAGGCCTTTTCGCAAGGAGACAGCTCAACCACAAGAAAATTTGGTGGTACCGGCCTCGGTCTCATTATTTCTGAGCTGATCGCTAAAAAAATGCAGAGTTCGATTAAAATTGAGAGTAGCGTTGGTGTTGGCTCTGTCTTCTCTTTTGATTTTGTTACCAACGTTGAATTTGGCGAGAAGATTGATTTTAAAGGATTCTCCAGGCTTAAAAGATGCCTGGTCGTTGATGACAACGAAAGCAACCGTATGATTCTTGATCACATGCTGTCGAAGTGGGGCTTAACCTGCGTTCTCGCATCAGATGCAGCATCCTCGCTTCTTGCGATCGAAGCAGAACAGCCATTTGATCTGTTGATCTGCGATTATCATATGCCAGGCCTTGACGGCATCGAAACCATAAAGCAGATTCGTAAAACAACAGCAGTTGCGGGCCGGGAAATACCGATAATCCTGCTGCATTCTTCCTCTGACGACAGCAGTTTATACGCTCGCTGCAACGAGATAGGCATAGATTTTCACCTTACCAAACCGGTTCAGAAGTATCATCTCTTGAATTTTCTTCAGAATGCAGACAACAACGTTCATGCCGCCAGCAGCCTGGGAGAACAGCAGATAAATGCGAATGGGCATGATGCGTTGCACCCCCGGAGAAAAAATCTGGCAATCTCAGTATTGATTGCCGAAGACATAGAAATGAATATGATACTGATCGAATCGATGATCAGAAAAATTGCGCCAGAAGCCAGGATTATTTCGGCCCGAAACGGTATCGATGCAGTACAACTTTGGCAGAAACACAGCCCCGACATAATTTTCATGGACGTGCAGATGCCGGAACTCGACGGCCTTGAAGCCACCAGAGCAATCAGATTACAGGAAACTTCTTCCGGTAGGCACACCCCGATTATTGCTCTGACAGCTGGAGCGACTACAGAAGAGCAGGAAAAATGTCTCGCTGCCGGCATGACCGATTTTGCAACCAAACCCATACTCATCAAGCGTCTGGAGACTATTTTCGCTGTTTTTTTTGAATAAAGTCATATCCAGAAACTTGTATTAACTAAAAAATGGGGGACAAAATGATCAACCTTACATGCGTAAAGATCTTTGTAAAGTCAGAATTCATTGAGCTCATAGCTTCTAAAAGTAATGCAAAAACCAACCCTTTTCAGATCACGCTCGAAGACAAGATCGATATTCTTCAAAACGCCCTCTGAACTACAATCACATAAGAATTTCATTTGATTCCAGCTCCGTGATACAAGCAAATCCTGTGGTTGTGCAAATTGTTTGACGCGGATAGGTGTGTGGTGCTAATCTCTGCGGTGTTATTTCTTTCACAAATTCTATCGCTGTAACGCGGAGGCATTTAATGAAGGTTCCTCTTCTCGATCTTAAACCCCAATATGCTCAGATCAAAGATAAAGTAATTCCCGAACTGCTTGATATAATTGAAAACCAGGCATTCATACTCGGGCCCCGCGTTGACAAGCTTGAAAGCGAGATTTCTCAATACATTGGCACAAAGCACGCGCTTGGCTGTTCCTCGGGGACTGACGCGCTGCTGCTTGCGCTGATGGCGCTCGACATCGGTCGTGACGACGAAGTCATAACCACACCATATACTTTCTTCGCGACTGCCGGCTCTATTGCCAGGGTCGGCGCGGTTGCCCGTTTCGTCGATATCGAACCTGACACTTACCTGATGCGGGTCGATCAGATTGAAAAGGCCATAACACCTAAGACAAAGGCCATCATGCCGGTTCACCTGTTCGGACAGTGCGTCGACATGAAGCCGCTTATGGAAATCGCGAAGAAACACAACCTGAAAGTAATCGAAGATGCCTGCCAGGCGATTGGTTCCAAATATGATGGCACCCAGGCCGGAGCTTTTGGCGAAGTAGGCTGTTTCAGTTTCTTCCCGAGCAAGAACCTCGGCTGTTTTGGCGACGGCGGCCTTTGCACGACCAGTGACAGTGCTCTGCAGGAACGCCTCAAGGGGTTGCGCGTACATGGCGGGGTAGTACAGTATCAACATCAGGAAATTGGTCTCAACGCCAGAATCGACGCGATTCAGGCCGCAGTGATTTCAGTAAAGCTGCCGCTGCTGGCTGGCTGGACCGAAGGACGCAGACACAACGCCAGTCTTTACAACAAACTCTTTGCCGATAATAAAAAAGTTGTGACCCCGGTTGAAAAATCCGGTCGCTACCACATCTACAATCAGTATGTTATTCGTGTCGATAATCGCGATGCACTCAAGGCCCATCTTGGCGAAAAGGGAATTGGCTGCTCGGTTTACTACCCGCTTTCGCTGCATCAGCAGAATTGCTTCGCCAATCTCGGATACCGGCAGGGCGACTTCCCTGAATCAGAGCGCGCAGCAGCGACCACTATTGCACTGCCGATTTTTTCGGAACTCAGCGAGGAACAGATACGCTACGTTGCCGAAACCATAAACGCCTTCACTAACGCCTGACGCTAATACTGCTAAGACATTTCCTGAAAACTGTCGATGAGTTGGAAAGATAAGATTCTCGTAGACAGTATTTCAGGAGGCAGCAGTAATGGTTCAGGAGAGCCTGATTGAAGGCATTGTCAGAAGTTTTCGCAAAAATGCAGGTTGGGCAACCGTAATTATTGGTCTGTCAGTTGTTTTTGCGGTTTTTTTGAACCGTTACATTCCGACGGTATATCAGAGTGAATCGCTTTTACGCGTTATGACAACAGAAGTTGGGCATGACGTCAGCATAGCGGCATCTATGCATGGGCTGCTTGCGCAAAAGTCAATTATCACTCAAATAGCAGAAAAGAGCGGTCTGAACGAAAGCGAGATCAGACGCGAAGATGTTATCTCTCTGGTTGATCATGGCCCCGGGCTGGTCATGCTGACGGTTCGTCATGAGAACCCTGTGCTGCTCAAAGAACTCGGCAATGCCATAATTGCAGTTCTTTCAGAAAATTTCCTTGGTTACAATTCTGAAGCGCAGGAATTCGAGATAAAGGCGCTCAAAAAGAAGCTGTCGCATCTCGAAACGAGCATCAGCGACATCAGACAGGAAATCGCTACCAGAGAAACCGTAACCACAGCAAAGGTTGACGACAGTACTCTGGTTCTGGAAAATCTTTCGCATCAGCTGGAAGAAAAGATAGATATAAATGGGCGAAGACTCCAGACCGTTCCCAAGGAAGTATTTTATTACCAGGAAGAAGAGACTCCTCAATATAAAAAACTCAACAGCCAGCTTAGCGCCCAACGCAACGAACTGGCCGAGCTGTTTAAAAACTACAAGGAGAAGCACCCACGCGTAATCGCCTGCCAGAACAGAATAAAAGAGATAGAAGGCAACCTGAAAAAAGCCCGAACAAAGATTCAGAAGAGCAGGTCGAACTCTGAATATGTCGCGCTTTCTGCCGAAATAGCCAGTGATCGCGAGAAACTCGAGCAGGTTAAGTCTGAACTTGCCAAGCAGGCCGCTTACAAAACTAGCAGCGAACCCGTCAGCGAAAACTCGCCAGAGACTTTCGCGCTACGCGTAAAAACCCTTGAAGAACTGCATCGCAAGACCCTTATGGAGCTTGAAGAAACAAAAATTGCCCACAACACTTCTGCCGGGCGCATCAACGTTCTTAAAAAAGACGCCAGACCGCCGCAGGCTGTTGGCTTTACCTCGCTGCAGCGCGACGCTATCGCTCTGGCATCGGGCGTTCTGCTTGCCATTTTCCTGCTTTATTCACCGGCTCCAGTAAGAGCTGAGCTGGTCAGCGTTTCAGGCAATATTCTCGCAGGCGCGGTTAACATGGATAACCGCCCGGCCCTTCTTGCCGAGCCTGCTGAGATTATACTCGAAGTGCCTTCACTGATATCAGAACCACTGGCTTTGCCCTGTCCGAGTTCGACAGACATATGCGAAACCATTTTTGATGAAAGGCTCATTGCACTCAACGATCCTGATTCAACCAGGCTCAAGCCATTCAAAAGTCTGGTATCGAATCTACAGATAAGCATTTCTGAATCACAGACCCGTATTGTGCTTGTCGGATCATCACGAAGCGGCGCCGGGCGCACAACTCTTCTCACCAATACCGCAATTCTTCTCGCCCAGGCTGGCTATTCAGTGCTGATGGTCGATGCCAACTTCCGCAAGCCAGAACTACACAGACTTTTTGACCTCACTAATGAAAGAGGGCTTTCTGAAGCGCTGCGAGGTACTGACCCTCGCCTGTTGATCAAAGAAACTTCAGTTGAGCGACTTTCACTGCTCAGCGCTGGCATTGTTCCGGCCAATCCGGCAGAAGCTCTGGGTTCACAGGAAATGATCGAACTGCTCGCCAACCTCAAAAGACGTGTTGAAATCATTCTTATCGACACCCCGGCCCTGCTTGAGTATCCAGAAGCAGGAATAATGGCTGGACACACTGGCGCCATGGTATTTCTGCATCGTGAAGGCGAGCCCGAAGAAGATCTGCATTCCTCGCGCAAGCTCCTGAACAACGTGCGGGCCAAAGTATTCGGTTACGTTAAAATCTGAGGTTGCAAAGCCAGCAACTGACAGCTAGAATAACTTCGTCAAAAAGCCGGACGAAGGAAAATCAATGCAGCTGGATCTGACAACACATGGCCCTCTGATACTGGCGACAATCGTTGCCTTTATCGCAGTTATAACCGACCTGCGACATGGTCGGGTCTACAACTGGCTGACTTTCCCGGCCATGCTGCTCGGCTGGCTTTTCAATCTTTATCTGCACGGACTTTCAGGCCTCGGCTACAGCATGGCAGCCACCTTGCTGGGCATTTTACTGTACATGCCGGGCGGTATCTTCGGCCTGATTGGCATGGGCGACGTGAAGCTGCTTGGGGCACTTGGCGCTATCGGTGGTTCTAATTACGTATTCACAATATTTCTGTATTCTTCCGCGCTCGGACTTCCGCATGCGGTTTTGGTTCAACTGCTCAATTATGGCAGAAACGCATTCGGCATGCTTCTGACCAGTTTCAGCAGTGGCGCATTTCTTCGAAAGAACATTCACAAAGAAAACAGCGACCAGCTTAAGTCTGGGCGATACCGGTTTCTTATGGGCGTCGATATTTTCATCGCCTGTATTATTGCCTGGTATCATGTCTTTAATATTACCTGGTAGTTTGTCCCAGCAGCATCGCACAATAAGCTCATATATTTTACAAATTTATCTTGCAAAATGTACATAAAATTGTACATTTTATTTCTGTAACAAAAATCTGCCATCTGGCCGATTTTTTAACCGTTGCCTGGAGCGTTAACCTGTGTTATATTGCGGATTAAAATCAGTGTCGAGGAGGATCCTCACCAGATGAACAGAAGAGCGATCGTTGTAGCATTGCTGGCCAGTCTGGCCATTGCGATGCTTCTGTGGAGTAAGCTACAGAAGGCCCCGGGTGGCCAGGTATCACCGCCCGTCGTTGAGACACCGGCAGAGGTCAAAAAACCGGTTGTTGTCAGTAAAAAAGCAGTTGCAGCACGCACTCGGCTTGAAGAGTCTGTCATCAAGGACTCATTTGAGGTAAAAGAAATTATTGCCTCAGCTGTTCCTGCGTTGGCAATATCAGACATCGCCTCTATGACCGGTCGCTACACTGCGATTACCATTCTTAAAGGCGATATTATGACTGAGAACCGCCTGATGGATGCGAACCAGATTCCCAACCTGGCGCGGGCAGTTCCTCGCGGCAAGCGTGCTGTTTCAATCGCCGTTTCCAAGGTTACTTCAGTCGGCGGATTTATCCAGCAGGGTGATTTCGTTGATGTCATTGCCACGTTCAAACCCCGTGGCAGCGAGCCCGTCACCAAGATTGTATTACAGGATATCCAGGTTCTTGCGGTAGGCGGCTCTTACCAGTTCGCCGGTGGTATTCCTACTATGACGCCTGCCATTTCAGCGGCCAAAGTAGACCTGATTACACTTGCCGTAACCCCTGAAGAACTTGAAAAAATTATTCAACTAGACGACAGCACAGCGTTCAAGTTCGTTCTCAAAAATCCGAACGACAAAGATAAGCGTGTTATTACCAAGGGCGCGACGCAACGCTCGGTATTGCAGGAAATCGGTCATCCTGACTTCGTTCAGGTAAAAGCGCCATCAGCCACTACCAGTGAATCACCCCAGATGGTAATTGCACCAGTTGACGATGGCAAGGTCGAGGTCATGTACGGAGCCACCAAAATCAGAGAAGTTTATAAATACGGCGGCCCGGCAGCGTCGAAATACCAACAGCTGCCTGATAAAATACCGAATTATGTACCGGGAATAAATTCGAATTCGGCCGAACAGAACCCATCAGGATCAGGAGAATAGTCATGATAAAGAACACATTTTTTAACAGAACCAGTCTGTTCATGCTTATTCTCCTGAGCATAGCAATTGCCGGGGTTATTCAGTCACGGCTTCACGCCAGTGAGAAACTGATGATCCCACTTGGCAAGTCTATTGCGATTCCGGCCCATGGCGTTAAAAAGATCCTTGCAGTCAAAGAGGGTATTGTTGATGTTCTCAACGTATCAGACGAAGAAATCATTCTCTCAGGTCTTGGCGAGGCAGCTGCTACCACACAACTGATTCTCTGGGATATGACAGGCCGCCGCGTTTATGACATCGAGACTTATTCGGAAACCGACATCATCATGGCAAAGTTCTCCTCGATTATCGGAAATCCCAACATACAACTGGTTTTGTTTCCTGACTCTGTCTATCTCAAGGGTCAGGTCTCCTCTGAAGAAGATAAGAAAAGAGCAGAAACAGTTGCGGCAAGCCTGATTCAGGACAGAAAAATCGTTAACCTCATTGAATTCGAAGTTTCGGCACCTTCGCTGCAACAGAGAATCGAAGCCGCCATTAAACTGCCAACCGTTAAGGTTACGGTTCTATCTCCCGATTATGATGCGACAAACCAAAACGCTACGGCAAACGCCTCTGCCTCCACGAACATCCGGGTCATGCTCGCGGGTACAGTAAAAGACCAGAATGATTATATACACCTGACAGAAACTGTTCTTGGCTTTGTTGCGAGTGAAGAACAAATCAGCAATCTTGTCATTATCGAGGATCCGATTCAAGTGGTCTTTCAGGCCTACATTCTGCAGGTCAGTAAAAACAACACCAGAGACCTCGGTATAGAATGGGGTGGCAATGACAGCGGGCTTGGTTCACTGAAATATCTTGAAAACGCCAGCAACGACTTTCTTGGCACTGTGGCTGGTGGCGGAGCACCGGTGCCCAATTATATGAACCCGTTCTACATGAACAACATAAACCGCTTCGAACGTATTGCCGCAATGGTCAAAGCCTGGGAAGAATCAGGCAAAGCAAAAGTAATAGCGAATCCCAAACTGCTTGTTTACGCGAATGCCAGCATGCAGAAAATGGCAGAGGCAGGCTGGACAGAAGAAAAAGATTCTACTGACAGTAGCACTGGAATTGAGCAGGATGCCGGTCTGGCATTTGTCGATGTTGGCCAGGAAATCAGATACCCGGCTGGCATAGATGCCGCTGGTGGACCGACATACGATTCAATCGAAGCAACGCTCAAGCTTGTTATCAGAGATATGTATGTGCATAATGGCGAACTCAAATTCTCAGTTTTCGCCAAACAGGAAGAACCAAGTTTCCTGAGAGGGGCCGAGGTGCCTGATGTCCTCAAAAGAAGCATCATGACCACGGTTAAAATAAAAGACCAGGAAACCATAGTTCTTGGTGGTCTTATCAACCGCTCAGAAGGGGTATCCTACAGTGGCATTCCCCTGCTCAGCAAGATACCTGTGCTCGGTCGTCTGTTCAGAACCAAGTCTACGACCAAAAGCGAAAATGAACTTGTTATACTGCTCACTCCCAAGATCACCAAACGCGACACTGATCTGGCAGGAAAAAGCAAGTTCGAGGAAGTTCCCGTTCCAAGGCGTTCAGACCGACTTGAAAAACTGCACAACATATTCCAGGAAATCAAGTCAAGTCACGTCCCTTTAAAAGAATAGCTAACCCAGGCTTTCCAGGGTCGCAAAACGGCTCTGGAAAGCTTACAAATCGGAAGTCCAACATTGTCGATAACACCAAGAATAAAACTGCTCATAGCAGACGACATGGACGAGTTGCGCTCGAATGTAAGAAGAATGTTAAATAACCAGGACAACATAAGGATCATCGGAGAGGCGCGCAATGGGCGTGAAGCTATCGATCTGGTTAAGGAGCTGCAACCGCATGTTGTTCTCATGGACATCAACATGCCTGAAATAGACGGGTTGAAAGCAGCAGAAATGCTGGCGAAAGACTTCCCCAATGTTCAGACCGTTATCATGTCTATTCAAGGCGAGCAGGAGTATTTCAGACGGGCGATGAAGGCTGGTGCCAAAGACTTTCTGGTAAAGCCATTCTCAACCAACGACCTGATAGATACCATCCAGAATGTATTCAATAAATGGGTTAAAGATCGACCAGAGCTTTTCTCAAACGAACCCAAGGCTGACGTTCTTGCCTTTTTCGCGACCAAGGGTGGAGTTGGCCGCACGACGCTGGCAGTTAACCTGGCAGCCGGGCTGGTCAGCAAAGGGAAAAAGGTTCTTTTGATCGATGCTTCATTGCAGTTTGGCGATGTCGCGATAACTCTTAATCAGCCAGCGAAACGCACGATTTATAATCTGGTAGAAACCGGAGACGAAATCACACTTGGCGCAATAGAAAAAAATATCATCACACACGAATCAGGCATCGACCTTTTGCTGGCCCCCAAAGAACCAGCATTTGCCGATGCGGTAAAAAGTGAACATATTCTCAAAATCGTTGAAACCGTCGAAAACCTTTACAACTACATAATTTTCGACATGCCGCCCAGTGTCACCGAAAAAGAGCTCGCAATTCTCGACCGTAGCAACATGGTGCTGCTGGTTGCAACGCTTGAAATCAGTTCGCTGAAAAACACCAAGATATGCCTCAAGACTTTCAGCGATATTAACTTCGACCTTTCAAAAATTAAGCTGATCCTTAACAAGGATATTCCCAACGTTGGCTTCGGCAAAGAAGACCTCGAGGCCGGCCTGGCAATACCAGTATATGCAACTGTTCCCATGGAATCTGAGATCGCCCAGCGCTCTCTCAATCATGGCGAAGCCTTTGTTCTCAAGTCACCGTCCAGCGCGATCGCCCGGTCAATTCTTGGCATGGCAGATCGTCTGGTAGGCACTACTACCGGCCCTGAGGCCGGCAAGAGTGCAATATTCAAAATAAAAGACCTGCTTTTTGGCTCTTAAATCTGGAGGTAGATAAATGGGTGGTCTGCTGTCACGTCTCAACGAAGAAAAGAAAACGACTGAAAAATCGGGAATTATCGATGCCGCTTCAACGCGTGAAATTACCGGTTTTGAACGACTGAAAGATCGTGTCCATACCAAGCTTATCGATGACATGCCTGCTGCCATAATGGCCGAGCAGAACGTTGACAAGAAGCGCAATATGCTGCGAGAACGAATTCTGGCAGTAGTGGCCGAAGAAAGTCCAAAGGCAAATATTACCCTGGCACAACGTGAAATCGAAGCACTTTCAGCGACGTTGCTCGACGACATGATAGGTTTTGGCCCCATACAACCACTGTTAGAAGAAGAAGATATCTCAGAAGTAATGGTTAACGGGCCATTCCAGATCTATTATGAAAAAAAGGGCAAGTTGATACTTTCTGACATCAAGTTTAAAGACAATGACCATGTCATGCGTATCATCGAACGTATCGTCGCCCCGATCGGGCGCCGCATCGATGAATCTGTGCCTTACGTTGACGCCCGACTGCCAGACGGTTCGCGTGTTAACGCCATCATTCCGCCACTGGCCCTCAACGGCCCGACCATAACTATCCGAAAATTCAAAAAAGAAGCGCTGGGTATTGCTGACCTGGTAAAATTCGGCACTCTGACTCAGGAAATGGCTGACTTCATTGAAGCCTGCATCAAGGTGCGCCTGAACATAGTAGTATCCGGCGGTACTGGTTCGGGTAAAACCACTACTCTCAACATTCTCAGCTCATTCATTCCCGAAGACGAACGCATCATCACTTGCGAAGACGCTGCCGAACTTCAGCTGCGCCAACCACACGTAGTGCGCCTTGAAACTCGCCCCGCCAACATTGAAGGCAAAGGTGAAGTTGCAATGCGTGAACTGATTAAGAATACGCTGCGCATGCGCCCGGAGCGGGTAATCGTTGGAGAATGCCGCGGTGGCGAAGCTCTCGACATGCTTCAGGCCATGAACACTGGTCATGACGGCTCACTGACCACCGGCCACGCCAATACTCCGCGTGACATGCTGGCCCGTCTCGAAACAATGGTTCTGATGGCCGGCATGGATCTACCTGTCCGCGCAATTCGCGAACAGATAAGCTCAGCTGTTCACATGATTATCCAGCAGTCCCGTCTCAAGGACGGTTCGCGTAAAATCACCTTCATTACCGAAATTCAAGGCATGGAAGGCGACAAAGTCGTCACCCAGGACATTTTCAAATTCGAGCAGACAGGCATCGATGAAAAGGGAAAAATCCAGGGTCGACTCAAACCTACCGGTATCAGACCAAAGTTCGCTACCAAGTTCCAGGAATCTGGTATAAAATTGCCGCAGAATATCTTCAGCGATACATCGAGAGGATGGTAATAACTTGCTACAGATAATCTTCATCATATTCGCGGCGATTGCAACACTGTTTTTCGTGCTGCTGCTGTTCTCGTTGCTGGGCAAACCACCGGGCGAGGAAGTCCGTGCCCGCATGGAGCAGTATCTGGTCGAAACTGAGATGGCCGCTTCCGAATACCATGATCCAGACGAAGATGACAGCTCTCGCGAAAATCTAGATATAGACGACGACGACTGGGTAAAAGAAACTCGGGGCAGCGGCGAAGGCGGTGCCAAAAAGATACTTGCCAACGTGGGTTCGATTATCACCCCGCGTAGCATGGCAATGCGTATTGCAGCAGAACTTGCCAAGGCTGATGTGCCGCTCAAGGCAAATGAATATGTCGCGATCCAGTTTCTGGGAGTAACACTTTCGCTGGCATTCGGCATGCTAGTGTTCAAGAACATTGCCCTTGCAGGCGGTCTTGCTGTTTTCGGCTACCTGGCCCCCATGATCTGGGTAAAAATCAAGAAGTCTCAGCGCATACGCGAGTTCAACGATCAGATCCTTGATACTTTGATCATGCTGGCGAATGGCCTGAAAGCAGGTTACTCTTTTCTGCAGGCAATGGAAATGGTATCGCGTGAAGCGCCAGCGCCCATGGGCAAGGAGCTCAAAAGGGTTCTCAAGGAAAACAGCCTGGGCGTAAATCTTGAAGATACCCTTCTGGCACTCAATGCTCGCGTAGACAGTGAAGACTGGGATCTTGTAACGACTGTAGTCCTCATTCAGAGACAGGTTGGTGGTAACTTAGCTGAAATTCTCGATAAGATCGGCTACGTCATTCGTCAGCGAATGAAAATCAAAGGCGAGATTCAGACTAAAACAGCCCAGGCAAAGATTTCTGGCTTGCTGGTAGGCGCACTGCCATTAGGAATTGGTTTCATGATTTATCTTATCAATCCCCAATTCATTATGAAGCTCTTCACTTTCAAACATGGCGGCTTCAGGGGTTGGTATGTAGTTGTAGCAGGGATTTTCTGGGAAATAATCGGCATGTATATTATCATGAAAATAGTTGACATCGAAGTGTGAGGAAACAACAATGAACCTGCTTTTTATAATTGTTGGCGGAATAATAGCGTTTCTTGTAATACTGCTGCTGTTTCCTTCAGGAAGCAAGAGCGACATACAGAACCGTCTTGCTGCGTTCGACGAAGGGATGCCGGCAGATTCGGTCGCGACAGTGCAGGAAGCTGAGCTTAACCGACCATTTATCGACCGTGTCATCAGGCCTTTTCTCGCTAAGATGGCTGGCAAACGAGACCCTAAGGATCTCAAAAAAGTACAGAAAAGTTCACTCAAAAAAGAACTGGCTCAGGCTGGGTATCCTGGTGGACTGACCGTCACCGAATTTGCCGTTATACAGAATCTTTTCCGTGTTATTTTTCCTGCGGCAATAGCTGCCTTCTGTCTTGTCTTCCTGCCTAAATTGCTCGTCCTGGGAACCGCCGTTGGCGCCATACTTGGCTTTCTTGCCCCTAGACTGTTCGTTCAACGCAGGATAGCCGATCGCCTGCACAAGATTCAGCGCCAGTTACCTGATGTTCTAGATCTTCTGACCGTTGCAGTTGAGGCTGGTCTTGGTTTTGATGCCGCCTGTGACAAGGTTGTAGAAAAAATGCGCGGGCCTATTCCAGAAGAATTCAGCCTGACACTGCGCCACATGCGAATGGGACAAGCCCGCCGCGATGCGTTCAAAGGCATGGCTGATCGTGTCGATCACCCCGACCTCAATGGCTTCGTATCGGCAATCATTCAGGCCGACCAATTAGGTGTTTCGATTGGTCAGGTTCTGCGCATCCAGTCTGAGCAGTTGCGTGACAAACGCCGCCAGCGTGCTGAAGAAGAAGCCGCGAAAGCGCCGGTTAAAATGATGATTCCTCTCGTTTTCTTCATCTTTCCGAATGTAGGTATTGTAATCGGTGCGCCGGCAGCGTTCCAGATCATTGATGAAATGAGCAAAACCAAAATGGGTGGTGGCGAATAAAGGTGACAATAAACCTTAAAGTAACCAACACGCGAGATGAAAGCCTGGTCGCCGACCGGGTAAGGGTTGCTGATTCCTTTTGGCAGCGGTTTCGTGGCATGATGCTGGCACCTGAACCGGCTGATGGTGAAGGGTTGCTGCTGTCACCCTGTAATTCGATACACATGATGTTCATGCTCTACCCGATCGATGCGATTTTTCTTGATGCCAGCCTTAAAATCAAGGCGCTTTACGAAAAGTTGCCGCCCTGGATCGGCTTTTCAAGTATACATAAAGATGTGAATTCTGTTCTTGAACTTAAGTCAGGAACTATTAACAAAACAGGCGTCAGGATCGATGATATCCTGAGAATGGAGAGGACAGAATGTTAACTGACTCTGGTAAATCTAGTGCCCTCAAAGGAGATCGAGGCATGCAGGAAAAATATTCCATGTTCAAATTTGTTTTCGCCTCACTGGCATGCTGCCTGCTGGCAGCAGCAATGATCACCGGCTGCGGCGGTGGCAACAACCCGTCCGGCCCGGATGGTAGTGCAACGCCAGCAGCCGCTGTTTATGACAACTTCCCTTCAAATGCAACTGGAAGCGTAACGTTGAACGGACTGCTCGTCGATCTGACGACACAAAACCTTATCACGTCTACAGATGCCGAAATCTATGTCACGATAGAATACATAGGCACGTCTTACAAAAAGACCGTTGCTGCTGTTGAAAATCGTGCTTTTTCGTTCTTCGAACTTCCAGAAGGTCAGTATATGATCACGGTTGAAGACAAAGGCGGCGTCTACGACCCGTCGAACCCATTGATTCAGGAATTGTCAGCGGGAAAAGTCAATCTGACCATACCACTTTCGCCAAAAACAGGCACTGCAACGACTTCGTCTTTGAATTTCTTTGCAACTGTTCTTGATGGATCTTTAAAAAACCCGATAATGTTTGCAACTGTAGATGTGACTATTGAAAATGTCAATAACCTGACATTCCAGGCAACGACTCTACAAACAGGTGAATTTTCCCTTCTGGGATTGGCATCCGGTACTTATACAGTTAAAATATCTAAAGACGGCTATGTCGATGTATCAAAGACACTAATTATCAGCGATAAAATCATGTTTGGAAACCAGGAAATAGTTGCTGCAGATATTGCCACTTTCAAAGACGGTGGTGGTACCAGCAGAACCGGCTATTATCTTGGCGAACTGCTCATGTCGCCAAAGTTTACCAACACTGGCGGCCTTGCCGGAATTCTGCTCGATGCAGATAAAATTCCAATTCCTGCAACAACAAAACTCGACCTGATTTATCTCAAGACCCCCAAAGATCCGGTAGGCCCAGGAACCATCATTCCAAATGTCAAACCCAACGTTCTTGGCTATGTTTCGTTCAAGAATCTGCCGGCAGGCGAATATGTTCTGGCTAATGCAAACGACTATGTAACCCCAACCATAAACTGGACAGCCTCAGCAACCTATGACGCAGATGGCAACATATCTGGATGGGCATTTACTCCGGCCAGCAAGCTGGTTACCCGCATCTGGCTCGGCGTCACTCCAGGCCTTGTGACTCCGATACCTGAACAGGAATAGATAAAATATCTGGAATGAACCTGTCTTACCAGGCAGGTTCATTCCTTTTTTTTTTGTAAACCGAAAAAGAGGATTACCTGAAAGAAAAATTTTCATGCTTTATTTGAGCATGGTTTTTGCTTATATTATTAGTGAACGTTTTTTGCCATAAGGGGGCAACTCCATGTTTAAGAAAAATTTTATGAATTTGCGGCGGGGCGGCGCACTTGTTATGACAGCGCTTTCGGCTATTTTTATGCTGGGCATGACCGCACTGGTTACCGATATTGGTTATCTTTATTATAGCCAATCGCATCTGCAGACCGCAGTAAACGCCGGCTGGAAAGCCGGATACGACCGTATGCTCGAACTCGGTAAAGTCGCGCCGGCTGATAACACTACAGAAGACAAGGCTATCAGGGCTCACATTCTCGATGTAATGGGAGAAAATGGTATCAATGATACTAACACGGTCATCACGATCTCCTACACTCCGCTGACCCCGAGGAAGTATGAAGGTTATTACCTTAGAGTTGAAGGCACACAGAAAGTAGGGCTATTCTTTGCAAATGTCATGAATATAGCAAGTTCTAAAGTCTATGCCATGCGAGAAAACCACCCGAATGACCTGGGTCAGGGGATTGTTCCTCTCGCTATTCCGCATGGAGACATGATAGACATGAGTAGAAACGTCTTCGGATTCGATGAATTCGAAGGAAACGAAGGTTTTGTCGAAGGCAAAGAATACGTTCTCAAACTCGGCGCCGGCGGCGTCGGCCGCGATAAAGAAGCGCCGATCAAAACCGACCCAGATGCAATTGAAGCACAAGAACTCGGAACCTTCATTTACATCCCAATGAAAAACGAGGATCTGTCATCGCTAGCCCTTATACCGGTTACGAATAAAGCAGGCTATCCTAATGTTAACCAGACCGACACCGGTTTACAAACTGCGTATGGGGCCGTTTATCATTGTCTAAGAGCTCCCACCAATCCAAATGGCAACGTGCCCGTAAACTGGCTTGTAGGATTTAACGGTGGTGGGTTTCTTCTGTATGACGGCGTTGACCTGAAGGATTTCCTCGATGATAACGATGTAAACTATCTCGTTCTAAATGACATCGATGCCGACATACTGCTGGCTGCGGCCGCTACCGACACCAAAGTTCTGTATAATCGTCCACGAATAGGCATATATTCGAACAGCGGTGCTCCAGGAAACAGTGATATCGCTCAAGCTCTTATAACCGCCCGCATAGTCGATGAAAGCGAAGTGGACAGTTCAGGTGATGCTTTTGTAGTAAATGATTCAGAGATTGACACAGCAGGACTGGGAAACTTCGACATCCTGCTGATGGCAGACGAAGACATGACCGGCTACTGCGGAGGATGTAAAAACACCGAATATGCTTGTCCATACTATTACTTCAACAACTTATTCGGCGACCTGAGCAATAAAAAAGAAGAAGCTGCCCACAAGATGTGTGAAGAATGCCGAAAGGAATACAATTTTGGCACACTTCAATTTAAAACTGCTACTCCAGGCTTGAACTGTCTAGTTAAAGGCAAGCGCTGCGCGGAGAGAGAACATATAATAGAAGTTAAGAGCGGTAATCAATGGAAAGAGGAATTGTTCACCTGGGGCGCAGTAAATAACCAGAATGCTCCAGCAAATCCTGATCTGATATGTGGATCTTCCACCCAGACACTTTGCTATGATTTTGTAAAAAAGAGTGCGACTCTTGGCGATGTACCGCCATTTTTAACCCAGCCATATCTCATTCAACAACTGAAATGGAGAGTCGAAGCCAAGGTTATCGCTCACGTTGTTGGCGGAGGACATCTGTTCGCAAAGGGTTTCGCTGCCGAAACATTTGACCTGTCTCGTTGGCAGATGAGCGGCATGACCTCATACGCTGATTGTCTGGTTTTCAATAACATGAGCATACAGGATTTCCCGAAACGCCTGCCTTACGTACACTTTACTGATATCAACTGCGCTGCGGCAGGTGCGAATGCAGCCTTCACGCTTTCAGATTTCACCTTTCCCCGCAACCAGAACCATGTGGTTTCTCCATCTACCAGTATGAGTGAGAACAATGCTTTCAGAAAAGCACTCGTTACAAGTTCTACATATCTAGGATCAGTAGATGCAAATTATGCAAAATACCTGCAAGGCACAAAAGGAGAAGGTGAATACTGTTACCTCGCCGGTAATGCCGATTCGATTCCTGCAAAGCGTCTTATTCTCAATAACATTCTCTACGCTTCTCTGAGTGATTCTGCCCAAAAGTATTACTCTATCGGCCGCCAGAAGAGCGGATACGGGCCTATCGATCCCGACAACTATGTTGGCGGCGGTGCCAATGACTATCGCGACTACTTCATGTATGGCTTCAACCAGCCGCTACAGCTGTGGGATCGCGTTATCAAAGAAAGCGGTAATATGCGCGGCCCAACCGACCAGGCGGTCGATTATCGACTTGACGAGGACTACCCCAGTAGAAGATTCATTATAGTTCCAATAACAGATGTTCCACCTGAAGTAAAGGCGGAACAGCCCTTAATAGACACTATCTACGGACTTCAGGGAATCGACCATCCCGATGGTGAGTATACACCAGACCAGGCAAGCTTTACTGCATCAGTTCGCATCATTGGATTTGCAGAATTCGAGCTTATTGATGCGGAGGATTCAGAAGCTGAAGAACTCGGCTATTATCAGGTAGGGCAGGTGAGAGGTAAGTTCGTACGCTACATTGTCGATCCACGCGAAGTCGAGGGAATGGATCCTTACGTCACACCATGATCATAATTTAGAGATATAAATAGATAGTCCTGAACAACCAACCAAAGGGGAGACCCTTTATCAAGCGCCCTCCGGGCGCTTTTTATTTTGTGGTCGCACCTTCTATCAGGTATTTCTCCTGCATCTAACAGGCAAACCTGTCAGATTTTGGGGTAATTCTACCTCGCATCGGGGTATTTTTCCCATCCATATTTATAAATCAGTATCGGAATCGCCATGGCCGCAGTCTGCTTAAACTTCTCAAAAATTTTGAGATTGCTTCGTTGGGCTGAAGCCCTCCTCGCAATGACCGGTTAAATCGGTATCGGTATTGACCGGCCTGCTCGACTAAATGATCTGTGAAATCTGCGGATAAGATTTCTGGCGATTACGAGAACGATCATGATCATGATCATGAGCATGAAAACGAGAAAGATAATTGATAGAGATGGCATCTACAACTAGAATAAAGTTTTCATTTGCAATGAAAATCTCTGTTGATTTGTTGTATATTTTGTATAAAATGATAGACTTATAGTGTGAGCATGATTTTTGCTTATGTATAAGCAGGGGGAATAAATATGTACAAACGCAGAAAAAGAAAGGGTCAGGCAATAGTAGAGTTTGCCATGGTATTTCCGTTCTTTCTGCTGATCGTTGTTGGCGGCATAATCGACTTCGGCTTTGCATTCTACAACTATCAGACGCTGCAACAGATCGCGAATGACACAGCGCAGTGGGCTGCTGAATCGCTCAAAGACGATACCGATATAACCGCAATAACTGAATATGCCAACAGTCAGCGCCCAAGCTGGTGGACAGGTGCCTTCACAGTAAACACACCAATCTGGACAGACCTCACAACCAGTGGCAGACTGATAAACATTTCGGTATCTTACACCTCTCCGGCCTATACCCCGTTTTACCAGACCATGTTCAGCGCAGCAACCGGCAACAACGGCATTCAGCTGGCTACAACGGCCTCATACAAAAGACTTACCCAGCTGAAACGCTATTAACAGGAGATTCATATGAGAAAGCAGGAGAAAAAAGGCCAGGCTCTGGTTGAAATGGCTTTGGTGCTGCCTCTCTTCATATTCGTCATAATAGGGATATTCGATTTTGGCAGGGTTCTCCACTGCTGGGGAACCCTTAACTACCAGTGCGTACGAGCAGCCAGGGTATCAACCAGGCGCATCAACCCGCTGCTCACAGGCAGTGCCATGATTCCGTCCGCCTTCCCTACCCTTACTGAGACGGCGACGACATTCAACCAGTATCGCTCTCCGATGATGACAGCCACAAACTATCTTGATCAGAATGCCGCAACTTACACTGATGAGGATGGAAACACAATTGCAGTTCCAGTTCTGTTCTCTCATTCAGGTATCGGCACAGCTTCGCCTACAGTTGAAATTCGGGCAGCATACAAGTTGGACATGATTACTCCACTTATCGGGACCTTGGTAGGCGGCGAAAACAGTCCCGGTGCAATCACAATTCACGCTTATGCCAGTGAATCCAAAGAATAGATTTTTCGAGAAAAAGCGGCTGTTCAACATGAACAGCCGCTTTTTTATTTTACTCTCTATGACCGTAAATATTACTCAGTCAGGGCTATGGCTTCGATTTCTACGAGGCAGTCGAGCGGCAGCTTGGCTACCTGCACACATGAGCGTGCTGGCGGTTCTGATTTGAAACGGGCGCCGTATATTTCGTTAACCTTGGCGAAATGAGCGAGATCCTTTAAGAAGATAGTACACTTGATGACCTTTGAAAAGTCGGCACCGCCGGCTTTTAGAACGGCTTCGAGATTCTTCATGACCTGTTCAGCCTGACCTTCAATATCGGTCGCCTCGATTTTGCCGGTTTCGGGCACGATCGGAACCTGGCCTGAGGTAAAGAGCATGCCGTTGATTTTGACCGCCTGCGAATAAGGGCCAATGGCGGCCGGCGCCTTGTCGGTGCTGATAATCTGTCTTTTCATACATTCCTCCATCATAGCTTGAATTTAATAACAGGGTAATTATCTACCTCTACAGCTTCGAGGTCAACCGGTTGATTTTTTCAAAGATTGTTATAAATTCATCAACAGCTGACGATACTTTGTGAGATTCTGACGCGCATATTTTTGCGGGTTATTGCATTTATGCGTTTAGAAAGGGTAGAATAATACCGTGATCAAAGGAGTTACGAATGAGGAACACAGCTGACAGACTGTTGCTGGCAATAATGCTGGCAGCCATTTTCGGCACGTTGGCGCAGCTACAACCAGTGCAGGCTGCCCAGGAAATTAAGGAAACCTTCATGCTGTCAGGTTTCCTTGGCGACAACTACGAATACATGAAACAGGTACTGCGCCACTCTCAGGAAATGCAGCACCAGGCCAGACCCTTTACCGTAAAACGTCATCGTGAGCGCTTCCGCTTTGAACCCGGCGACAAACATGCCCGTGAAATCATGGTCCTCTCGCGCAAGATGGTATCGCGCTTCAAACTCATCAATGGCCTGCTCTATCACACCGAGATTCCGAACCGAGAACAGCTTTACAGCCAGATTCTCGAAACCGTCGAAAGTATGGTTACCTTCAGCAAACGCGCGATAAGAGCCAACAAGGATTACAACTACGCACTCTATCTCGCCTCGGCCCAGGGCATCGAGAAAGAAGTATTCATGATCAATGAACTGCTCAACAGCCTCGAGCGCTCAATAAATGCCAATATAATTGAAACCGACGCCCTCAAGGAAAACCTTTAAGCGTCTTAAGGAAAGAGAAACATGATGAAACCTTCTGCCGGCTGGTCAAAAAAAGTTCTGACTGTATCACTGCTGCTTGGCCTGCTGGTCGCGCCGTTAACCGCTGCCGAAAAGGGTCCGGTCACGACAAAGGAAAGAGCTGTCGCAATGATTCAGGAAGGCCTGAATCACCTGCTACTGGAACAGCATAAGAAGGCAGAAGAATTGTTCATCAAGGCCAAGTCGATAGATCCCTATTCAGAACAGGCTTATAACTTCCTTGGGCTCATCTACCTGCAACAGGAATTGTTCGAAAAAGCCGAAGACATGCTGAAAAAGGCCATTGCTATCGAACCCATGTATCCAGAGGCCCTGCGCAATCTGGGCAAGCTTTATCTGCGCCAGGACCGCTTCGACGAAGCAACCACATATCTGCGCCGCACTCTTTCTTTCGATGTCAACCAGCCCTATACCTGGTATCTACTGGGAATGGCACAATACTTCAGCGGCAAAATCGGCGAATCGATCACTTCCTACGAAAACGCCTTCTCGATGGAACCAAACCTGCCGGTAGAAGCTCACTACAACCTTGGTGTCGCCTATCACGAAACCTCGCGTTATCTCGAAGCCGTCAGATCCTACGAGCAGGTGCTCAAACAGGAGCCTGACCACATCAACGCGCTCAATAACCTCGGACTCGTTTACTCGATACTGGGCGAAAAGGAACGCGCCATCGATCTGTTCAATCAGGTACTCAAGATCGATAATGGCAACATCAAGGCAAGAATCAATCTTGGCAACGTGTTTTTGAGCACACGCGACCTCGTTGAGGCCGAAAAAATATACCGCAGCGCGATTTCACTCGACCAGACCGACATCAGTCCACGCTTGAACCTTGGCGTCGTCTACTACGAAAAAGGCGACTTTGCCAACGCCCGTTCCGAATGGGAAAAACTGCTCAAGGAAAACCCTGACAACGTCAGAGTGCTATCAGTCATGGGCTCAGCGTTTCTTGAAAAAAGAGAATACGATCTCGCCATCGAAGTATTCAAGCGCATGACCAAACTCATGCCCGACAACGGCAGCATTGCCAACACCCTTGGTTACCTGCTCGCCGACCAGAACCAGGAACTTCCCCTGGCCAAAGACCTTATAGAAAAAGCGATAGAGCTCGATCGCCCCAATCGTGCGACCTATCTCGACTCGCTTGCCTGGGTCGAATATCGCCGCGGCAACTACAAGCAGGCGCTGAAAATCCAGAACCGTGCCCTGCGCATTTTCGGCCTGACGCATGAACCGGTTTCCAGCGAAGTTCACCTGCACTTCGGCAAAATCCAGGAGAAACTGAAAAACTACGAGCAGGCCCGCACAGCCTACGAAGCGGCCATCAAAAGCAATACCGATGCGGCTTCGGTAAAAATAGCATCAGAAAGCCTGCACCTGCTGAAAGACAAGCAGTGACATGCTCTGAAGTCAGAAACACTGTCATCGCGAGGCATCAGCAAGATGCCGTGACAATCTCATTGAACAGAGGGACTGCTTCACCGCGAAGCGCTCCTCGCATTGACGGTAAAGTACATGAGTCGTAATCTGGTATTTCTGCCAACAGCTATTGGTGGCTGGATTCTACTTTATCTTGCCGCTCTTTTTTATCCGGCAACGGCAGCTTTGCCTCAGCAGATCGCGGTTTTCGTCGCCGCCACAATTCTGACCCTTGCCTCAGCGCTTATAGTCGCCGGTTTTTCGCGACTCAAGCAGCACCGCAACGTTTATCTGCTGATCGGCTTTCTCGGCCTGGCTGCCACATTTTATTGCGCCAGACCACTGGTCAACCGCAGTCAGTTACTCAACCGCAGTGGTGACATCCCCGGGCATATTATCTCGATAACGAGCGAGCAGCACGGTCTGGCCGGGGTTTCAGAATCTCTGCTGCTGGCACTTCGTAACGCCAATTTCAAAGAGATCAACAGCCAGCTCGAAGAAGAATTTCCCGAGTCGGCCTGGCTGATATTGATGCTGGCAATGGCGCAGCTGACACTGGCTTCAGGCATCGGCCTGTGGATCGGCGAAGGCATAGATGAAATCGCCCATCTGCTGCCGGTAGCAATAGTCGCGACAGTAGCTGATATCTGGAGCGTCTCAGCCGGCGCCACCGCCAAAATCGTGGTTTCATCAGCAATAAATTATTTTCTGCTGCGCTTTCCAATGCCGGGTTACGGCACGATTCCGTATCTGATCGGCCTGACCGATTTTCTCTTCTTCGCCATCTTTTTTCAGGCGGCGGTGCGCTTCAATCTTGGCATCAGAAAGAACGTTCTGCTGCTGCTGACTTCTTTCTTTATTGCTGTTGCCGCCGCGATATTCTTTGGGCATGGCCTGCCGGTGCTGCCTTTCATGGCGCTGCTCTTTGTCGTCGGCAATTTCAGACATCTCAGCCTTAAAAAAGAAGAGTTCAGACAGATATTGTTGTTTGTGGTATTTATAATTATTGCATTCACACTGATAAGTAAATTCGCACATTGAGTGCCAGGGAGGTAATGAAATGATCGGTTTTCACAAGATGCACGGACTCGGCAACTGTTTTATCTTCTTTGACGAATTCAACCAGGATTTGTCGTTCATAAAGACTCCCGAAAAAATCAAGCTGCTTTGCACAACCAGCCATGGTCTCGGCTCAGACGGTCTGGTGTTTATAGCACCGCCTCGCGATACCAAGCATCATTGCCGCATGGAAATGTTCAACACTGATGGCAGCGAAGCCGAGATGTGCGGCAACGCCATCCGTGGCGCCGCCATGCTTTATGACCGCAAGTCTCTGGGCGTTTCGCCGGTTCTTATCGAAACCCGCAGCGGCACGAAGGAAGTCAGCTTCGTCAAGGTCAGCGATGGCGAAGGCTTCTATCGGGCACAGATGGGTCAGGCCAATTTTGACCTGACCAGAAGCGGTGAGCTGATTAGCGAAGACAAGCGCAAAGCGCTGATATGGAATTCGCTGACCTTTGATCCGGTCTATGTTAACGTCGGTAATCCGCATGCCGTAATCTTTCTAAAAACACAGTTGACGCATGATGAAATGAAGGTAGCCGGTGCCTGGCTGGAAACGCACGCCAATCACCCGCGCCGCATCAACGTCGAATTTGTCGAAGTAATGTCGCGCAGCGAAGCCCGGGTAAACGTCTGGGAACGAGGCTGCGGCATGACAGCAGCCTGTGGTACCGGCGCTACTGCAGTAGCAGCCGGCGGCATCAAACAGGGGCTGTTTGACAAAAAGGTTACCATACACATGCCGGGCGGCGATCTGGTTATCGAACAGGATGCCGAAGGGCTCCTCTACATGACCGGTCCGGTACAGGAAGTAGCGATTGGCCAGATTTCTTCTGGAATGGCGCATCGCCTGAGCCGCGCATGAGTTTCGCAGAAGAAGCGCTGCTGGCAGTACGTAAAACTCTGCAAGAGGTTCTATCCGGCAGGCCGTCACCGGCTCTCAGCTTTTCGGACCCTCGATTTAACGAACATTGCGGCATATTTGTCACTCTCAAAAAGCATGGCGAACTGCGCGGTTGTATTGGTCTGGTACGTGGCGTAGAACCTCTCAGCCAGGCAATCAGCGAAATGGCCGTAGCAGCCGCGACGCACGACCCGCGTTTTCCGCCGGTCAAACTCGATGAACTGTCAGCTATAAACATTGAGATTTCAGTGCTGACTCCGATGGTAAAGGTCGCAGATATCTCTGACATCAAAATCGGGCGAGACGGTTTGATGCTGCAGTATCGAGGGCATTCAGGGCTTCTGCTGCCGCAGGTCCCGGTAGAATGGAACTGGGATGTCGAGGAATTTCTCGAAAATCTCTGCCACAAAGCCGGACTGCCGCCGGGCTCGCATCTTCAACCAGGAGCGACTCTGCTGAAGTTTTCGGCAGATATATTTTCAGAAGACAGTCATTCGTCTGTTTGACGCTTATCACAGGGCGTGTTACACTTAAAGAAATGACTAAGGCTCACCGAAAAATATGAGGACTGGAGAAAGGCGATGAATCGACAGGGTTTTGCATACCTGGTAGCGGTTTTGATCCTGGGCCTGCTCGCGTTTATGGGGCTTTTCCTGGCTCAGAGCAGCTCGGCCGAATACTCGCAGGCCGCCATTTCGGTTTATCGCACCATGTCGCGCCAGCTCGCCGAAGCAGCGGCTGACGAAGCCTATGTAATGCTCGAAGAGCGTTTCAAGGACAAAAGCGAAACTGGTTTCATGCAACAGCTGTTGTGGCAGGCTTCGGGATCGCAGACTCCCAAAGGTGGCGGTTCTACCGGCCTCAACCCCACCCTGCTGCACGACTTCACCGACCTCAAGGACAAGGTCACCCAGACCCTGACCCTCAAAGACTACCACATGACCCGGGCCGGCTTTACCATCGAAAAGATTCTGCCCAGCATCAAGGGATGCCGCCCCATTCCGAATGGCCCGCTCGACGACGACGCCGCTTACCATCGTTCGCCCGACCGGACAAAAGGCTTTGACGACCACTACTCGCGCGACTGGTATCTGGTCATACAGCTCGACATTACCGTTGCACTTCAGAAACAGCGTAATTTCAGGATCGACTACACCATCTCGCGGGATGTCAAGCTGCTCAACCTTGGCCCGATCGCCAGAAATTATACGATGTTCAGTATCAACGGGCATCGGATACCCTCGGGTGATTCGGCAACCATTCAGGCAAGGCTGCGCAACGAAATGAATTCGCCCACCACCCGCGCCGGCGGCCGCCTGATTCTCTGGAACATGCCGTTCCAGTCACGCGTCTATCTCCACGGACCATCGATAATCAATCTGGAGAACCCTGAACTGGCGGCGGCTGGAGAAAGACAATTTGGTGGCGCCTACAACATCTACGATCCCAAATACCCAAAACCGGGTATTAATCAGGCTTTTCAATACAGCGACACTTTTTACGGGATGTCTTACCTGCCGACTATGGGCAGAGCCATATTTCCGTCAAAAACGCTATGGGACTCTATCGCTGTCTGGTGGCGCCCCGGCAAGGACCGCAAGTCAGACGAAATCGCCAACCGTGACACCTATCTTGGTCTGTTTACCGATGAAACGGCTTATGGCGGCCTTTTGCCCCACCGCAATCGCACCTTCGGCGAGGTGCTAGGCGACATCAGCTCACGCGGCATCCAGGATACATATTTTCGCGGCACCACAGCTTTCCAGAAATTTCTGCCAGGCGGCCCCTTCTGCCGCACCCCATGGAAATTCGTATCCCCCACCCTGATGGGCGAAGACCGCTATCTGCCTAACAGCACGGCAGACTTCAGCGGCGCCGTCAGCAAAGTTTTTCCGAAAGATGACCTGCATCTCCGCATCGAACACCGGTGGCGCGACGACGACGTCAAGGTAGCCGAGCAGAGCAAAATTTACGCGCGTGCCTACAAGATCAAATACAATAACGTCACCAACAACGTCGAAACCCCGCCAAAAGAAGAACTGATGGAGTTTTCACTGAGCTACTACAACGAATCAGACCCAGAAGGCTTTCTTAGCAAGCTAGGATATTCACTCTCATCGATCGGCGAAAGTTTCTGGCGTAATTTTACCATGCCCTTCGAAGCGATCACGGTTATCGCTTCGCCGCTGATCAACAGAATCTGGCCAGGTCAGGACACAATAGTCTCTGCCAGTGCCGAACAGTTTTTCAGAAATCTGTTTCCCAACAACTTCAAATATAATTTTCGTGGAATTGTAACGCGTAAACTCGCAGACGAAAGCGAAATACCGCGAGATGCCGAAGGTCGCTGGTTACTGAATGGCGTTTACTGGCTTGACTCCTGCCAGATTGACAGCTCGGTAACTTACGTTGGCACCGGCACAATCATGGTTTCGCAATTCACCCCTGATCGCCCATTTAAGATCAGAGGTAGCATCGTATCCCTGAAAGCTGAAGATCACGTAACTCCACTCGGGCATCTCAATATTTTCTACAATCCCAATGACGAGTCGATTTCTGATACAACCGATCGCATGCTGATCCTGGAAGGCAAAGGCAATATGATCGAGGCCAGCGTTTACTCGTGTTACGGTATCAGAACGACAGATGGCGACATTTCGGAAGCGGAGCTGATTGCTATTGGTATTCACCCCGACCGCCCGACCAACGAGTGGGGCGGTGACTGTCTGAGTAAGATATCAGAAAAATCCAACATGATTTACGGCAACTACGTGAACTTCTATATGTGCAAAGACAAACAGGAAGGCGACCTCTGGATAGTCCATAATTTTAACAGCCCGCTTTACTTCGACAAGTATGCAACAGGTTATAAAACCGTGCAGACAAAGCTTGATGAAAGCGAAGACAATCGCAAAGCTTATGAGCTGATGACACATGAATTTTTTATGAGTCCCAAGATTATGCATGTGGCAAGCATGGGCGGCAACGATGAAGATGATGAATAAACGCAAAGCTTTTACTACACCGGAACTGCTGATGACCATCGTGGTCTTTTCATTCGGCCTGCTGCCGCTTATCGTGCTTTTTCAAAGCAGTCACAAACAGACGGCACAGGCCAAAAACCTGATGATTGCCCACAGTCTCGGCCGCACCATGATTGCCGAAATTCGCGCCCTCGGCTTTGAAGTGCTTGATCAGGAAATGCAAAACTCCCGCCTCAACATTATACATACCAGCAGGCCGGTAGAAGGCCCTCTCGTCAGCAGTGACGGCGAATCGACCATTTACCCCGAGTATTACAAGCGCTTCAATACCAGCGTCAAACTCGAACGCGCCAGCACAGAGCAGAACAAAAAAATTCGTGTAGAACTTGACATAGAATGGAAAGAGCCCACCCGCGACTTTAATCTGGGCTTTGGAACGGTAGTTGGAAAATATGGCAATTAAGAAATCTACAGGCTTCACCCTGACCGAAATGATGGTAGTAGTGGTATTAGTAACACTGCTCATGGGTTTTGCCTGGCATTTTTACTTCAGTGGCCGCGAAACCATGCGACATACTGTTTCGCAAAGCCAGATTCAGCTCGACACCCGCCTTTTTCTCGACCATCTCGAAATCGAGATGAGTTCCTGCTACGCGTTTTCAGAAGTAGATACCCAGAACAAAAAATTCTCTTTCTACTCATACACATTTACACCTCCGCATCTTGATGACGTTTTATATGAGACAGACGGAACGCCTCAAAATACTGGCGAAGATAGTGAAGCCAGCCTGTCGATGGTTAAGTATGAATACGAATGGAAAGACGACGGCAAGGTGATCAAGCGACGCACCCCCGGAAAGCTGAATTTTCTACAGAACCCGATGCGGTTCACGGAAGCCGAGGCGACAGATGCCCGTTACAGCAGCATGGAAAAGACTGTACTGCGTGATATCGCCGATTTTGAGGTAAAAGCCTACAGCCAGAAAATACAGCGCGAGGGCGAAGTTCTTACCCCGGTTATCGATCCAGTAACTGCGCCCGACAAAATGGATGAGGCAACCTTTATTGTACTGCGGCTGCATACTAAAATCGATGAACTGTCAGAAAGGCGACGCGACGAGGAGCTCGACATTGTCACCAAGTTCTACAGCAGTGTAAAGCTGAGTGAAGTGGCTAACCCCGGTGCCTTTGCATCAACTGACAGAGACGGCAGGTTTTAAATGGAAGAAAAACGCTGGCCAATCATAGGCATCAGTCTGTTGATGATTCTTCTCATCTACAGTTTTCTTACCACTGTTTTCAAGTCAGACCAGAAGCGGTTCAACCACGACCGCATCTTCGTTGATTACTCTGACTACCGCCAGGGCAACAAGGCACCGGCAACGCGTACGACCCGCGCTCCAGCTTATCGCCACCCGAACGCCTACAAGGCCGCCCAGGAAGCCAACGAGATCAAGCGCACGATGTTTTCGAATGTAATGACTGCTACAATCAGCACATACAATGCACACATGAGTGAGGCTCTTAAGAACCAGCCATCGCCCAGCGCCCAGTTTCCAAAACCGGTGCGCAACGCTCAATACGATCAAATCATCGATCTCTCGATGAAACCGGTGCCTGATTTTCAGTCGGGCATGCAGTATTTTGCCGCCGGCGACCACCAGCGCGCGCTCGAGCATTTCAATTCCGCTCTCGAAAAGATCGATCAGATGGATGTCAAACACCACATAGATATTTACAGCATGATGGCCGAATGCTATCTCAAGTTGAAAAGCGATGACGGCTACATTCAGAACAAGATCAGACAGGTGCGCATGGAGCGCCGTCTCAAACAGGTCATTCAGGCCGCTTTTCCAGAGAAAGCCGGCAGCATGAAAGTTTTCGACTGGTCGACGACACAGGAAGCGTCAAAGCAGCTGTTGCGTATGCGCTCACTCGCGGCCAAATCAGATTCACCGCAGATGTACGAAATGCTCAAGCGGGCAGAACTCGACCTCGAAATCGCGCGCAAGGTAACGCAGTAGAGAGCACTTTTTTCGATTAGCCTGCTTCGCTGAAGCTACGCAGGACAGGCAAGCACCAAGCATAAAAAAATGCCCCGTTTCCGGGGCATTTTTTTATACTTGGTGTAAAGCGTCAGCTTTGCTCGCCCTGCTGTTCCATACAGGCTTTGCGAGAAAGATTAACGCGACCCTGAGAGTCAACCTCGATAACCTTTACGGTTACTTCGTCGCCGATGTTAACAACGTCTTCAACCTTGTTAACTCTGCGATGTTCGAGCTGGCTGATGTGAACCATGCCTTCGATACCAGGCAGAATCTCGACGAAGGCGCCAAAATTCATGATGCGCTTGACCTTGCCGACGTAGACTTTGCCTACTTCGGCGTCTTCGGTAACCTGACGGATCATGAACACGGCCTTCTCATTGGCAGCCGCATCTGGGCTGATAATGAGAATGCGACCATCGTCGTTGGCTTCGATTTCGACGCCGGTTTCTTCGGTGATCTTGCGGATCATCTTGCCACCTGGGCCGATAACGTTGCGAATCTTTTCGGGATCGATTTCGATGGTAACGATACGCGGCGCATAAGCTGAAAGTTCAGGGCGCGGCGTCTGAATTGCTTCGTTCATCTTGCCGAGAATATGCAACCGGCCTTCTTTGGCCTGCTGCAGAGCATTACGCATAATTTCGAGAGTCACACCGGTGATCTTGATATCCATCTGCAGGGCGGTAACGCCATGCTCGGTGCCGGCCACCTTGAAATCCATGTCGCCGAAATGGTCTTCGTCGCCAAGGATATCGCTGAGAACCTTATAATTTTCGCCTTCTTTGATCAGACCCATAGCGATACCGGCCACTGGAGCCTTGATTGGCACGCCAGCATCCATCATGGCCAAGCTGCCGGAGCAGACCGAAGCCATTGAAGAACTGCCATTGCTCGACATGATTTCGCTGACCATGCGGATGGTGTAAGGGAAATCGTCAGGAATTACATGCCTGAGAGCACGTTCGGCGAGAGCGCCGTGACCGATTTCACGGCGGCCTGGGCCACGCATTGGCTTGGATTCGCCAACCGAGAACGGCGGGAAGTTGTAGTGCAAGAGAAAGCGCTTTTTATACTCGTCGTCAAGGCCGTCAATAATCTGCGAATCCCGGCTGGCACCCAGGGTGATAATTCCGAGAGACTGGGTCTGACCACGGTTAAACAGGGCCGAGCCATGTGTGCGTGGCAGAAAGCCGACAGCACAGCTTATCGGGCGAACATCACACAGACCGCGATTGTCGATACGATGAGTATCTTCAAGAATCATGCGGCGCATTTCGGTATAGATAGTCGCTTCAAGAATTCGCTTGGCGGCTTCATGCTTTTCGCCGGCGACGTCTTCGCCAAAGCGGGCAATCATCTGCTCGTCGAGTTTCTGATCGATCTGTCTGAACTTTTCGACCCGCTCGATTTTCTCGGGAGTGCTGAGAGTGTCTTTGATATCGCCGATCAGCGATTTCACGACTTCTTCCACTTCGGGTTCAGGAGCCGGCTCAGGCACGACAGTCTTGGGTTTGCCAGCTTTGGCGGCGAGTTCTTTCTGTGAGGCAGCCAGCTTTTTGATGTTTTCGTGAGCAAATCCGAGAGCTTCGATGAGTTCATCTTCAGAAACTTCTGAAGAACCACACTCTACCATGGTTATAGCTTCAGAAGTTCCGGCTACTATCATTTCGATGGTGCTTGTCTCGACCTGTTCGGGTGAGGGGTTGAGAACCAGTTTGCCATCGATCTTGCAGACACGCACGGCGGCGATCGCTTCAACCAAAGGCACTTCTGATACCATCAGAGCGCAACTGGCGGCGTTCATCGCGAGGATATCGACCTGATTCACCTTGTCATACGAAAGGACGTATGAAACCAGCTGCAGATCGTTATGGTAATGTTCTGGGAACATTGGGCGCAGCGGGCGGTCGATCAGACGGCAGGTCAGGATTTCTTTGGTCGTCGGGCGACCTTCGCGCTTGAAAAAACCACCGGGAATCTTGCCGGCAGCATAGGTCTTTTCTGAGTAATCTACAGTCAGCGGCAAAAAGTCGCAGCCTTCGCGCGGCTCCTTGCTGGCGACAACAGCGGCGAACACGACAGAATCGCCACTGCGAACAACTACAGCACCGGAAGCCTGTCCGGCCAGTGCACCTGTTTCAAAAGCGATGCTTTGACCGTTCAATTCACATGCTACTATTTCTATTTTCTGCATTATTTCCCCTTAGCGGCGCAGGCCGAGTCTCTGAATCAATGACTGGTAGCGTTCAACACTCTTGCCCTTGAGATAAGAGAGATGGCGCTTGCGGGCACCGATCATCTTGAGCAGACCGCGGCGGGAATGGTGGTCCTTGGGGTTCTTTTCAAAATGGGACGAAAGATTGTTGATTCTTTCAGTGAGCAATGCTACCTGGACTTCAGGTGAGCCGGTGTCTTTGTCAGACAGTTTGTAATCTTCGATTACCTTTACTTTTCCTTCTTTGGTGACGGTCATGGGAAACTCCTTAACATTTAGTTGTAGAACCAAGTATCGCCACTTTGGGTCGACCCTAGATCTACATACGGGCAAGATTATACCACATTCAAAGCCTGCGGGCAAAGAATTAATGCTAGTCGAAGTTGACAAAAATGCGGCACTGCGCTATCGTGGGGCAGGAAAACGGAATTGTGCCGTTTTTCGTTTAACCCGGCGCCAGAACAAGCGCCGATCAGCTGCCAGGCAGCTCAACAACAAGCTTTAAGGATTAAAGATGCAAACTGTTTCTATCGAAAAAATGACCTATGGCATAGATTCTCTCGCGCACGCCGATGATGGCAAGGTAGTTTTTCTGCCCTACGGTGCGCCCGGTGACAAGGTCAACGCCAATATCATAGAAGATAAAGCCGACTATCTGCGCGGAGAAATAGTCGATATAATCGAACAGTCACCCGATCGTCGCACTTCCCCCTGCCCGAATTTTCCCGAATGTGGCGGCTGTCACTGGCTGCACATGAAGACAGAAGCGCAGCGTCGCGAAAAAGAAGAAGTGCTAGATTTCATTCTCAAGCCCCTCTCCCCTGGGCGCATTTACCCAATGGAACCCCTGCCAGATCGTGGCTACCGCAATAAGATGGAACTCAAGCTGGCAATCGACGGCGACAAGGTTATTCTCGGCAACTACAAATATCGCTCACACGACGTAGTTCAGCTGCGTGGCTGCATCGTACAGTGCCCGGCCAATCTGGCAGTTTATGAACAACTCGACGCGCACATGAACAACCCGCAACAGCGAGCTCTGGCCGAAAACACAAAATGCATAGTGGTGCGCACCCTCGACCCGCAGCAGCACTGTGCCTTTTATCTGAATTCACCGCCAACTCCTGACATGCTGGCATCGATGCAGGCGTTTTTCGACCAGACTGAGACTCTCAGCCGGCTTGAAGCACATTCCGACATGGGCAATCATCTGACCCTGGTGCGCGAAAAAGGAATGTTCAATTTTATGAAGCGGAACTGGCGCATATCGGTGAATTCCTTTTTTCAAAACAACCTCGAAGGTGCCGAAGCAATTCTGCATACGCTGATATCGCTATACCAGGCCTACCAGCACAAGGGCAAGTTCATCGACCTCTACTGTGGCTGTGGCACCCAGACTTTTCTGCTCGAATCGATGTTTGAAGATGTTTACGGCGTCGAAAGCAATATCTCTTCATATCAGGACGCCCTCGCCTTTCAGAAAACCCGCTCTAATTCAAAAGCCAGATTCATCTGCCGCAAGGCTGAAACCATATTCAACACGCCAATGACCAAAGGCGTCATCGCTGCGCTGCACTTGAATCCACCACGAACCGGCATATCGCAACGCGTAATGCGTGGTCTCTCCGGCATCAAACCGCGTATCATTTCTTATCTGTCATGCAATCCAATGACGTTCCGGCGCGACGCGAAATTCATCAAGCAAATGGGCTACAAGCTTGAAAATGTCTATTCGTTCGACCTTTTCCCCGGAACATTCCACATGGAGACCCTGAGCCTGTTCTCAAGAGGGCAATAAATTGCTGCAAAAACTGGTCGAAAGACAAACGCTCAACCGCATACTGATTATCGAAGACGAGCCAGATATCAGCGATTTTCTCTACGAGACTCTCACGCTTTCTGGCTACGAAGTTGCTCAGGCTTATGACGGTGTTGAAGGCCTCGATAAAATCGCTCAGTTCAAACCAAACATGGTTCTGCTCGATATAATGATGCCGAGATTGAACGGGCTGGAAGTCTGCCGACGTATACGTGCCAGCGAAAACATGCGCACAATCCGCGTCATTTTCATTTCGGCCAAAGGTTCGCTGGAAGAGAAGCTCGAAGGTTTTCAGGCCGGTGCCAGCGATTTTATCGTCAAGCCTTTCTCAAGCAGCGAACTGCTTGCCAGAATTGAAGCGCATCTCCGCATAGACACGCTGGCACGCGACCTTGAACTTTCTGAAACCAGATATCGCCAGCTTATCGAGCATTCGCCCGACGGCATTCTCCTTTTTTCCGACGACAAAAAACTGCTTTTTGCCAATTCACGTCTCAGATCGATGATCAGCATTAAAAGTGACAGTCTCGACACAGGCAGCACCCTGAAACAGCTTGGCGAAATCTCACCGCTGTTCAAAGAAGTTGCCAGTCTGGTTAAAAAGGTGCAGGAAACCCGCCTGATCGTCACCCGCACAGTGGGCACCAACTTTCAGCGCCACCAGCCATCAGTTCTCGAAATTCGCGGCATTCCTTCAGAACTGCCGGGGTCTAAAGTATCTATGGTGCAGGTAGTTCTGCGCGATGTAACCGAAAAACACAATATGGACAAGCTTCTTTCCCGTACCGAAAAAATCAATTCTCTCGGTATTCTTACGGCAGGTATAGCACACGAGATAAATAACCCACTCACTGGCATTTCCAATGCGATACAGATGCTGCAGAAAGACTCGGTAAGCGCAGCGAAGCGCCAGGAGATGCTTGAACTGATTCTCGCCAACATCGGCCGGATCACCAGAATAATCGATGATCTTCGCGTTTTTTCGCGACAGGAACGCCTTGACGCCGACAGATTCGAACTGATTCCGGCAATAGAAGAAACCCTTAAGCTATTGCGTTATCAGAGCGAAAGCAAACATGTAGAAATGCAACTGCAGCACGACGGACGCAAATATCGCATCGAGGGCAGCAAAAGCCAGTTTCAGCAGCTTATGGTCAACCTGCTGCTAAATGCCGCGCAGTCGATAGACAGCCATGGGGGAACGGTAAAAGTCGAGCTGACACAGGCACAACTTCCAGTGCCATCAGCTCAGATCAAGGTAATCGACAACGGCTGCGGCATTCCTGAAGAGCAGCTCGAGCAAATTTTCGACCCGTTTTTCACGACCAAGCGCGACTGGCACGGAACTGGACTGGGACTGGCCGTTTCTCACCGCATAGTGCAGCTTTTGAAAGGCACAATAGCGGTATCCAGTAAAGTAAGCCAGGGCACAACTTTCACACTGACCCTGCCAATGCTGTCTGAAAGCTGAAAAGGTCGATCAGACTATATTGATGCCCTTGGCGGCACATTTACTGACAAGGTCGAAATACAACTCCTGGGTAAGGCCATAGTTGCCGAGACGATTGGTATGTTTGCCGTATTCGCCATGATAGTCGCTACCCCCGGTTGACACCAGATTATACTTGCCTGCCAGTTCCGCGAACCTTTTGACATCTGATGGCGTGTGCTCAGAATAGTAGGTTTCTATGCCGTCCCAGCGAAGGCCTGAAATATGTGACCAGACCTCGGTCCAGTCGCTCGTCAGTCCGGGATGAGCGACAACAGCTATGCCGCCGGCGGCATGAATGACATCTATACCAACTTCCGGCAAAACATGATCTTTGGCCACATAAGCCGGCTTCCCGCGCGACAGATACTTTTCGAAAGCCCCCTGAAAATCTTTAACATAGCCGCGTTCCTGCAAATAGCGGGCAATGTGCGGGCGCCCGAGAACCTTTTCCGGGGTCTGCTCAAAACGCTGCCTGAGCTCAGCAACGTCAAGCCCCAGCCCAGCCAGCAGATCAACCATCTTGAGAGCACGCTGAAAACGCTGCTCTCTCTGTTCGTTTAACAGTTTCTGCAAAGCCGTGGCATTTTCGTCAATGTAAAGTCCGAGCACGTGCACCGATGTATCGCGACCTTTCCAGCCGCATGACAATTCTATTCCCTCTACCAGCCTTATACCAGAACGCACCGCCGACCGCCGAGCTTCGGCCAGACCGGCAACGGTATCGTGGTCGGTTATACCGATCACCGAAAGTCCCTTTTCACAAGCGCTTTCAATGAGCTGGGTTGGCGTCAGCAGGCCATCAGAGGCTGTGCTATGCGTGTGCAGATCGGCAAAAATATTCTTCTGCTTTTTCAATGTGTATTCCTTTCACTGCGACTAATGCCGTATGTTTTTATATTACAGCATAGCCTGCAAAACTTCCAGAACAAACGATTGCGATTAAGAGTACGAGCACAAGCGAATTGGAAAATGCGAATGCTGTTGTTTGACAAGCTGAGATACAAAGCAATATAATTAGTTACCTTTGATGGAGTGTATAACAAATGATAAAAAGAATTTTTGCAGTCGCTCTAGTGCTGCTTCTGGTTGGCACAGTCTCAATTCAGGCGCAGCAGCGCAACATGCTGCCACGATTTCCCGAGCTCATAATTGAAAAGGGGCTCTCAGAGAGCTTTGAAGTAAGTGAGTGTGCCGCTAAAGTCAGCATTTCCGGCAACGATGCGGATTCAACCCTGAAGGTGACCATAAAAAACAAAGCTGACAAGCCGGTGAGCAGTTCGATGAAGTTCCGAATCCTCTATCCAGCCGGGGAAAGTCATGTAAGAATACGAGTAGACGGTAAATCAGTCCGGTTCGACCGCACCAGTCCGCGCCATACCTTTGAGCTTCAGCCCGGCGCAATGATCAACTTTGAAATCAGTGCGAGAACCTCGGTTAATTACAGTGTAGATAGTGTCAGAAAAGCCCTGCGCGAACAGGAAGACAAAATCAAACGCAAAAAGGGCTTTTTGATGGAAGACTTTAGCCGACTGTTTGAACGCGAGAAATTCGGACGGCGCTTCATGATCGGGCCGCTGGTTTCAAAGTGGGGGCTTTTCCCGGTAGATTTCATCAAATCAAGCATAGAAGTCAGCGTACCATCAGAGTTTGTTATGGTCTCGCCCAACGCTGAAATCTGGAAAGAAAGCCACAGCGGCAACACCAGAGTATTCAAGTCTGAGGCGCTCGAGAACTTTGCCGCAGCCGTATTCCTGCCAGAAGGCGACCGCGAAGATTTCATCCAAACCCAGCAGGTTCTTACCTCAGAAAACTTCATGCATTGATCGCACCTGCGGCAGACAATAAACGACAATAAAAAATGCCCCGAAACGGGGCATTTTTACTTTACTTATTTATTGTCAGATAGGGCATGAATCGCCGTCGCAACCGCCATGACCATCGTCACCGCCGTCCTGGTCGTCACCGGGATCACCTTCGTGATCGTGCCCACAACCATCACCACAGTCACCGTCGCCATGGTCTCCACCGTCCTGGCAGCCGTCGTTACCGCATGCCATAACCGGTGTGGCAACAAAGCCCACCATCAAAAACACTACGAGAAGACTGATAAAAAGCTTCATACTACATCCTCCTGATACTTTTAGACTTATCATTACCAAGCTTCATATTGACATAATATCAGTGTCACTTTAAATGTGTCAATCAAAAGACAAAAAAAAGCAGTTTTTGACATGTATGTCATAGGGTGTTATAATCCACAATCCCGAAGTGCCCCATACCATAGAAGATGAGGGTACAGGTGGTTAACAAGACAAGATAGACGAGGTAACAAGCGAATGTCCAAGGCAAGTTTCATGTCGATGCGATGGCTCAGACTCCATATCAAGGAGATCATCTGGGCAACTGTGCTCCTGTTTGTTGGTTCGATTTTCGTTATCGGTTACGGTACCAGCAGAGCGATCGAACAACAGGAAGAACGCAAACGTAAGGCCGATGAGTCAGAGCAGCGCGCTGAGAGCCTGCGCAACCTGGTGCCGACTCACCTGCAGAACAAGCTCAACCTGCCGGTGGCCCACGTTTCACTGCCAACCAGCAATGCGTCGCTCACCACCATGATCGACGTCAAGACCGTATGGCGCTCCATCAAAGATTCGCCTGAATATCAACAACTGCAGAATGAATCGATGCCTGCCGGCATTCGCGAATTCTATGGGAAGATGCTCAAGGAAAGGGCCCTCGAAAGTCTCATCTCGATGTCGTTGCTCGAACTCTATGCACGCGCCAACAATATCAAGCCGGAAATTACTGAAGCAGCTATCATCGAAAAGGATCGCCAGACTATTTCGCCGGTCGAATTTGACCGTCAACTCAGACGCGAAGGGCTTTCTCTCGACGAATACGGTCAGCAGAGAATCAAGCAGCTCACCTATCAAGCGGTATCACAGCAGATAATGCAGATTGTACCACCCGCCAGCGCCACTGAGGAATTCATAAAGAACTATTATGAAACCAACAAGATCCGCTTTAAAGACGAAGATCAGATCAGTTTCAATCACCTGCTGGTATCGCCGACCGACTTTGCCGGCATGGCCGAAGTGAACGAAGCCCACATCAAAGATTATTTCGACAAACACCGTGAAAAATTCAGCAGTTCGGAGCGCCTCGGACTGTCTCATATTTTCATTGATCCCAAGTTGCCTGCCTTCCGCCAGGCGATATCAATCAGCGACAGCGAAATTAGACGTCAGTATACTGACAACCTCAACCGATACAAGGATCCCGAAAAGGTCAAAGCCCGCCATATTCTCATCAAGCCCAAAAACAGCTTCGACGAAAAATTCGGCGAACTCAGCATCAACCTGCGCAACTTCACCTCAGCCGAAGTCGATGGCAAAGTCCTGCTCTCGTTTGACGCCGGCATTGCCAATTTACAGAGCACAACCAGTCTTGATCGCCAGAATTTTGTTCTGGTAACCGCCGATGGCGAAGAACTTGTCGCCGATGATGCCAGTCTTGAAAAAACCGAGAACGCTCTTGAACTGCCACTAAACGGCGCGACCAAATCAGCCTTGTTCGGCAAAATCGGTATTTTCGCCAAAATTGGTGCCGAACCGGTTACTCTTATTGTTTCGCACGCCGGGGAACGCCGGGAAATCGACGTCAAAACTGCATTTGACTCTGAAAAAGCTTTTGCAGCCGCCTATAGTGAAATAGAAAAAATTCAGCAACAACTCAAAGACGGCACCGATTTTGCAGAGCTTGCGAAAAAGCTCTCTCAAGATGCCGGATCTGCCGAAAAAGGTGGCGATCTTGGTGAATTCGCACGCGGCTCCATGGTAAAACCCTTTGAAGACGCAGCTTTCAGCACCGCTGTTGGCAAGATTACCGAACCGGTTAAGACCCAGTTCGGCTACCATCTGATCAAGGTCGAAGGCAAGATCGCCGAAAAAGTGCGCCCTTTTGAAGAAGTCAAAGCTGAACTTGCTGCCGAAATGCAGGCAGCTCAGGCCGAAATCAAGGCCGAGAGCACACTTGAAATCGCCAGACAAAAAATCATCGATCAGAGCGACACCTTTGAAAACCTGGCTAAGCTCCATTCGATGGCTGGTTCCCGCAAAGAGGGCGGCAAACTGCCACTCATTTTTGCCGGCGACATCACCGACGACTATTCCGCTGAACAGAAAAAGATCATCAGCAAAGAGCTTGGCAATGGCGGCGATGTGATTGCAAAGGAAATCGAAGCAGCCGTTTTCAGCCTTGAACCCGGCGAACTCAGCAATGTAATCAAAACTACTGACGGTTATCACCTGTTCAGGCTTGAAGCCAAACATCAGCCGATCAACCTCGCCCTGACCCCGACCCTTTCGCTCAAGATTCACGAAATTCTTGAAAAAGAAGCACGCAGTAAACTGGCTCTGTCCAGAGCCGAGAAACTTCGCTCAGAAAACCCGTCAGCTACCGTAGCTGAGCTGGCAAAGCTGGCAAACAAAGAAAAAGAAGAAGAGAAGGAAGCCAAAAATACTTTCGGCCCGCTGCCTATTTCTGCCAATCCAGGCTTTTCGAGTTATGCTATTTCTGATGGTGCCGGCGAGATTTCTGCAGATGGCAGGACTTACCTGCCCGAACTGCATGCCTCTCTCATGAACCTGGTCAAAGACGGCAAATGGCAGGGCAAGGTTGCCGGCCCAATCAAAAGCGAACTTGGTTACCACTTCATTGAAATAACCGCTTTCGAAACCAACCGTTACGAGCCTTTTGAAGAAGTAAAAGAAAAGATCCGGCGCATGGTCACCCTTGAACCGCCACAGGAAGAAATTCAAAAAGAATTCGAAGCCAATATCGACAAGTTCGATATCCCGGCTACCCGTAAAATTCGCCAGATTGTTATGAGTGAAGAACGCACTGCCCAGGAAGTGCACGATCGCCTGAAGAAAGGCGAAATCTTCGCTTTGCTGGCAAACCGTTTCAGCATCGACGGATCGGCCGGCAATGGCGGTCTGCTGGCACCAGTGCGCCGCGGACAGCTTTCTGAGAAACTTGACAAAGCCGTCTGGAATCTCAAAAAAGGCGAAATCACCGACGTCATTGAAACTCCCTACGGCTACGTTATCGCCATGCTTGACGAAGACGAAAAACCCGGAGTAAAAGCGACTCTCAGTGAAGATGTTACAACTCAGCTCAAACGCAAACTGCGCAGTACATATCAGGAAGAAGTCTGGACTTATTTCCTGAAGGGCCTCAACAATCAGGCCTATGTAATACGCCACACTGACATTCTCGAAGAAATCTGATTTTTCTTACAATCACAGGCGGCTGCTTAATGCGGCCGCCTTTTGTTTTTGCAAAAACTTTTTTTGCTTTATACAGTAAAATATCTACTGTCACCGTCAATTTTTGTTGCTATAATGGAGTGCCATGGGATACACAACAGCAGATATAGTAAAAAAGGCCAATGCCTTCCTGCGACAGGGCAAGAACCTGGTCAATGCCGAGATCGCGCTTGGCATAGCCAGTTTTGAGAACGGCGATATCGAAACCGCAATCAAGCATTACGAGAAGGCGCTTAAGCACAGCCGGGACAGCGCCGAAGCGCATGCCGGAATGGGCATCACGCAGGCGCGGGCCGGCAACCTCGATCAGGCTATCGAACATCTGCAGCGAGCCTACCAGCTTTCACCGGAATGTGGACTACTGGCCAACTGGCTGGCAGATGCCTGGTTTGATAAAGGCGATCTTGACCGGGCCATAGAATATTACAGCGAAGCAATTAGAAAAAATGCCTCAGACAGCAATGCCCACAATGATATGGCTGATGCCTACCGGCTTAAAGGCGATTACAGCAAGGCAGCCGAACTTTACCGGCGCACTCTTAAGATAGACCCTCTCGACACTAATGCCATGCTGGAACTGGCGCAGTGTCAGACTCAGATGAACCAGCCGGAAGAAGCACTGCAAACCCTGGAAAGCCTGATCAAGAACTTTCCGTCGAGCCGCGACAGTGCGACCGCCATGGTGGTCTGCGCCACGATTCTTATTGAAAAAAGCGATTTCAACAACGCCAGCGCCTGGCTTGAGCGTTCCCGCGAGTTTTTTCCGTTTAACCGCCCGGTTCTTTTCCAGTCAGCGGTATGCGCACTCAAACAGGGAAAACCCGACAAATGCTGCGAACATCTCAAACGCATTCTCGAGCTCGACCCTTCAGACAGCCGGGCAGCGGCTCTGCTCAAGAAGGTTGCGGCGGCATGAAACATTCCAACAGACGCGCGAGAAACGGGATGATAATGATTATCGTCGCCGGCGTGCTGTTCTTTCTTACCATCGTTTTCACCTCACTGGTCGGCCGTGTACGCCACGAAAGTGCGGTAACCAACCGTGTTTCGGTGAATGAGCGCCTTTATCAGCTAGCCTCGGCGGTAGGGCGTCTGACCGTGCGCAAACTGCAGAAGGATTTTGAAACCAACAGCCCTGATGACCCTGATTATGGGCGGAGAATAATAAAAGCGGCATTTGCCGGCCAAACCGGTACTATGGACGAAATCGACTATACCAGCCGTATCAAAGCGCTCGACGTGGTCAAGGAAATCATGACCCGTTTCAAAAAAGAATGGGGCAGCCATGGGGAAGTTGATTTCAAGGTAACCTACATAGTCGATCTCGGTGACAAATTTCCTTTCAGGGCACCCATCAGCGGTCTGGAAAAAAATCCATACGAGCGTCAGGGCTATATTGAAGTTATAGTCAGGGTAAGCCACCTCGGCATAGAGAAAGTCTGCCGGATACGCAAGGAATTTTTGCTGTGCAATCTTCTGGCGCCGCCATTTCATCGGTTCACCCTGTTTTCTCACCGTGGAGCCTCGGTCGGTACACATCACGATGAGAGCATGATCAACAAACTCGCCAACCAGACCTTAAACAGGGATGATGGCAAAATGGAGAACCCTGGCAGTAACAGTCGAAGGCCGCTGACCTGCATAAACCGTCTGGTTCGAAAAAAGCGCGAACGCATAGAAGGACTCGACTTTCGTTTTAACCGCGCCGACAACATAGTTAAAAGCATAAACGGCACGCCTTCTTTTGTAAAAAGCGGCTGGATATATCTAGGCGGCCGCGGGCCATCAAAAGATTCCAAGGGTGACGACGGCAACCTGATCCTCAATGTACTGGCCGGAGCACATGACGACATTCTTAAAAGTGCTTTTGGCGAATATTTTCATTTTTATTTCAATTCTAACTCTGCCGGCTGGCTTATCTCAAAAGACTGGACCGAATGGTTCAACGACAAAATACCCGGCAATGCCCAGGGTGATGCCAGTAAGCTGATGGTTGCCTTTGTCGATTACGGTTATTACAAAGGTCTTTGGGACATCCGCTTCCGCGATTTCAAACTCTTCCGATGGGCCAAGTATATTTACGAACAGCATCTGGGAAAAAGCAATATCAACAAAATTGTTGACGTCGGGAATTCCATGCACCTTTACGGCACTCCGGCTTTTTGTACACCCACACTGATTTTTGGAAAAATTAAGCGCCGCTATCTGCGCACTTTTGCCTTCTATTTTGCTGAGATTTCACGCGTACACCCGATTCCTGCCTTTCCAAACACTGACGAGCTCGATGCTTTTATCAACACAACCATCCCGGACTGGTTCAAAGAAATCAATGGCGGCACCGCCGATGATATTTTTTTCAACGATTTTATTTCGGCTTTTTTAACAAATATCGACTATCGCAAGTTTCAGGTCGGGTTTCCTGACAATTCTCCCTCTCTCTGCGGAATAGACCCTGAAGTCCGCGACTGGGAACCATATATGACAGCCCTGCACAACATCTGCGACCCGGGTGGCCCCGACCGCAAATGGACAGACGCTGTGCCAGACAATGGTTATGTCGATGAAGACCCTGAACCGTTATGCACTGCCGATTACCAGTTCGTTAATGACAAGGAAATCCATTATTCCGGCGGAATTCGCGACATCAAACCCGACAGCAGCTACCTGCGTGACCGGGTCAGTTTCAAGATTCCGGCCGAGGGCGGCAAACCGGTTTATCTCAGTAAAAGCGAGTTTTTCAACAACCATTTCATAACTGAAGAAGATAGGAAAAAGCTGCTCTATCTCAACCAGATAATCGCGATTGATGGCGACCTGGTTATTGATATGCCGCTCGAAGTTGCCAAAGGCGGCATTATTATTGCCAGCGGCCATATTACCGTAAAAGAACCAATCATCAACAAGTATATTAATGACACGCCCGACAATGACGATGCCTTCGGCCTGCTGACCCTGGTTGGCGACAAGGGCATCACAATCGAAGAAGGGCGCAGCGGTCTCGGCGAACTGCCGCAGACGCACGCCATGTTCATCAGTGTCAACGGAGACAATGGCAAGGTTACGGCAACCAAGCCTCTTCACATCATAGGCGGGGTTGCCAGCGACGACCTTGAGAGTATTGTAACGAAAGGCTGCGTAATTGAATGGGGTTTTGAACCAGAAGAATTTGGCGACAACAAGGATCTGGTAACCCCCGGATTCTACGGCCTGGCCATGGGGCCGCGCGATATAGAAATAATAAAAGAAGAATAAAAACTTTTTGCAAAGAAGTCGGTATAGTAGATGAACAGGCAAGAAAGAACCGATGTTGAAGTGGTTCAGGCAGTTCTGGCAGGTGAACTCGAACAGTTTGCCGAACTGGTTGAACGATATGAAAAGCTGGTATTCAGCTTTCTGCTGACACGACTTAATGACCTGCAGGAGGTCGAAGACATTGTTCAGGAAACATTTGTCAAAGCGTTCAGACATCTGGCCAGTTTCGATTGCGAGCGACGTTTTGCCGCCTGGTTACTCACCATTGCCCGCAATCTCCTGATCGACTCACGCCGTAAGGCCGGACGCAGCATAGCTTCGACAAATCTGGTAAACGAGGTAATGCTTACCGACAGCGTCAGAGAAGCAGCATCTCAGCCCGCTGAAGTTGTAGTTAGACGCGAAAGGTTCAGAAATATAGTTGCTATGATTCAGGAGCTTCCAGAAGAACTCCGGACGCCGTTCCTGATGAGGGTAATCAACGAACTGCCCTATCAGGAGATCGCAGAAGTTCTCGAAGTGCCGTTGCAAACGGTAAAGAACAGAATCTTCAAGGCCAGGGAGATCCTCAGGGAAAAAAGAGAAAGCCTATGAACAGATGCCCTGAAAACGACAAAATATTGCTCTTCTGTGAACATGAGCTCTCCGACGTCGAGAGGTCGCAGTTCGAACTGCACCTTAAAACCTGCGCCGAATGCCGCCGCGAGCTCGAGCAGACAGTAGCCGACGATGCTCTCCTCCGCGCTGGCATTGATGAGGCCTTTGCCCGACATCGTGTCAGCAATCGCATAATGGCGCAAATACGCAACGAAAAAACAGCCACACCTGTTGCTGATTCTCATAAAGGCTGGCGCTACTTCTGGCTGACAGCCTTTGCTCTGCTCACCATAATCACAGTTGTGAGTCTGTATACTCCGACACCGGCAAAATACCATGGCCGCGTCGGTGCCGTCATGCTGCAGGCACTCAACGAAAAGTCAATGCTGCAAAGCGAAAAACTGGCTGTCGATCAGGTATGCGACCTCGCGACTGTCGAACCGGCAAAGCTCGATGGCTGCTTCCTGTTTACCGTTACCAGCGGTCAGACGTCGGTATTCAAGATGTCGGGCCAGGCAATTGCACGCATCAACCAGGGACTGCCAGAATTCACTGATGCCAAAGCTACCTTTGAGCTTGTCTCCGGAGCGATAATAACCATACTGGTCAATGGCAGTCCGCTTAAACTCGAGCGCAAAACCATTATACCGGCGCCCTTCAACACCTCAGACCTGGCACCCGACAGGCCTGATCTGCCCTCTGCCCATCTGCCTTCCGTCGCATCGACAAGCTGCGCTTCCGATGCTATAATCGACTGCATGTCAGAAACACCCTGCATAATCGATAACTCTGCCGCTAACGCTTCCGCCGCGACTCCTGCCGTAGAGGCAGTTCCCGGCAGTGCAACCTGGGTCGATCCAACTCAGCCCCCCGGCAAAAACCCGTTTGCTGACGAACCACTCAAACTGGACGGAAACTGAGATGCAACGCCAGGCTTTCTCAATGCTTGAAATACTTATAGCGCTGATCATTGCAGCAGTCGCCTTTCTGCCGATTTACAACCTGTTCAGGTTCGGCAGCCAGGGTGCGGTAAACAACATATACGAGGTTACCGCCTCTAATTACGCAGCCGATCTGATCAATTTCACCCGCGATATCAAGGCGCATCAGATAAAGACTGTTGCCGGCAATTCAAACAAAGTTACGCTGACCTCAGACGAACAGATCGCTACCTTCTTTTCGCGAATTGGCATGACGGCGCCTCCCCCGGTAAAAGAACCGTTCAGCCGCAGACTCGAGCTCGAAAAATTCTCGGGCCGCGATGTCACCGGCCCAGCCGGCATAATCGGCTGGCTCAGCGACCTGATCAACCGGCGCCGATCTGTTCCTAACTATCTGATCTGTGTAAAGGTTGAATTTCCCAAAATGAACACCACCGAGAAAGACGACGTAACACTTTTCTCGATGGCAATGGACTGAACATGCAAAAGAAACATGGATTCACGCTGGTTGAAATCATTATGGTGGCCTTTGTTGTCGCGATTGTCTCGGGAATCGCTTATCGACTTATGAGCGGAACGTTTTCGCAGTATTTCAAGAGCCAGTCGAAGCTGACCAATCTGCGTGCGGCCAGCATCATTCTTGAGCGCATCAAGGCTGATATCAGACTGGCTTTGATTCCGATCGATGAGTCGGAAAACCCGGTGATCGAACCGGCGAAACTCTCGTTCTGCATTACCGACGAGGGCGAAAGACGCATGGTGACCTATACCTTCAACCCGACCGAGGGAAAAGTGGTCAGAGACGTCATCGGCGGCATAAGTCGTGTTATCAGCCTCACTAAAGTCGGCGATTTTAAAGTAGAACAAGTCGGCGAAGAAGATCGCAAGCTGTTATCAATTGCTGTCGTCGTTGACAATGAAAAAGATCAGGAAGTGCGAACTGAAACGAGCATGGCAAATCAGGTTGAACTGAAAGCCGTTCTCTATCCGCGCTTTTTCACCGAAACTCTGAGTGATGAAGAAAAATTCTGGAATCTGGCGCGCACCAGCGCAGGAGGAAACACATGAAAAAGACGATTCTTCTGGTAACCGTTTTACTTCTGATGACAGCCGCAGCTGATGCTGCCACGACCCACGTATTCCGTTCCGGAGACACTCTATGGGAGCTCGCCGCCAAACACTACGGCGACCCGACGCTCTATCCCATACTGCTGCAGGTCAACAATATCAGCAATCCGCGCACGATTCCCAATGGCAAAGTCATAGTTATCCCTGATAAGTCAGACATGAAAGCAATCGCCAACGAAAGTGACTCCCTCAAGCGCCAGGAAATGATTAACCGGGTCAATGGCGGCCAGGACGCAGGCCAGAAGGCCAATGAAAAGGCCAATGCTGCCGTCCGTCCTGATCAGGCTTCGCGCGAAGGCGAGATTAACCCCGACGATACTTCGTTTACAAATATTCTCAACGGCCCCAAAGTCGGTGCCGACAAAATGATCAAGACCAACACTCCCTGATCTGCTCGAATAGAACAGCAATATAGCGGCAACTGAATAAGATATATTCGGTTGCCGCTTTTATTTCCGGGCGTTGATTATATTGGGAAAAGAGGTTATACCATTTACGGAAATATTGAACGATTACGAGAACGAAGAATACTAATATGAGGCAGCAAGTATGAGATTAGATAAATATCTTCAGGTAACCGGGCTGATCAAGCGGCGGGCATTAGCCAACGAAGCCTGCAAACTCGGACTGGTCAAGGTAAACGGCACGACGGCCAAAGCGACGCGCGAAGTGGCGGCTGATGACATAATCGATATAAGCCTGGCTCGCCGCGATATTTCGATCAAGGTGCTGCAGCTCGTCGCCGGAAACTCTCTCAAAAAGACTGTCCGCCACGAATATTTTACGATTCTCAAAGACATCGAAAAGACGGCGGTTGACGATTTCTGGCAGAGCAACCCCGATGAATAGACTCCGGCAAAGCAATCGCAACGATGGTTTCATCAAGGCTAAGAAGTCGCTCGGGCAGAATTTCTGCCGCGACCAGCGCATTCCAGAAGAAATTCTGCGCCGACTCAACCCGACACCACAACACCATATCTGGGAAATCGGCCCCGGCCAGGGCGCTCTGACCGAAAAGCTGGTCAAAAGTGGCGCCAGCATGCATCTATTTGAAATAGACGAACGCATGCGCCCGATTCTCACACAAAAATTTGCCAATATTGAAATTACCTGGGGCGATTTTCTTGAAATCAGCCCTGAGAGGCTGCCACCAGGAGGCGAACACCTGCTTGTCTGTGGCAACCTGCCCTACTATTGTGGAACCCCGATTATCCGCCGTTTTCTTGAAGACGGCCCGATGGCCGAACGCATTGTTTTTATGCTACAGGAAGAAGTCAGCAAAAAAGCAGCGGCGCAATGCAACAGCAGTGATTACAGCTATCTGTCGGTACATACCAGCTTTTTTGCGCGTGCCACTGTTGGCAGCACTTTCGGTCCGGACTCCTTCATCCCACCGCCAAAAATAAACAGCACAATTCTGCAGCTCGAGCCTCTACAGTTGAACTCTGCCGAACGCGAGCACCGCTTCTACGCCCTCAAAAAAGTATCCCCGCTGTTTCAGCAACGCCGCAAGATGGCCCTGCCACTACTCAAACGAAGCATGCCAGAAACAAACTGGCCGGCCAGATTCGACGAACTCGGCATCGACCACAAAGCCCGCCCCGAAAACATCTCCCCCGAAAAATTTCTGGCTCTCTTCTCCCCACCCCAGCCCTAGTGCTTTGTCAAAGTTGAACCTACAGATTCGACCTTAGGAATACTGCATACCCGGGCTCTCGGCAGGATACCAACGCTTCAACTCTCCCCAGGCGTTAGTTTCTGCTTATAGA
>PGYA01000157.1 GCA_002839435.1 Candidatus Riflebacteria bacterium HGW-Riflebacteria-2
CTCGACAAATTCCTGAACCAGAGAATGGTCTCTGGTTAATGGCGTCAGTTCGTTTCTGCGAAACCGGTAGCATCGGCTGTCGCCGACATGAGCGAGCGCAAGAGAGTCGCGATAGATGAGAGCAACGACAATCGTCGTGCCCATGCCTTCCATCTCAGCATTTTCACAAGCCTTTTTATAAATTGCCGCGTTGGCTTTTGTAAAACACTCTTCCAAAAATACAGTTTTGTCTGAGTTCAAGAGATATTCGGGCTGTTTTTCAAAGAGATTTTTCGAAACGTTCTCCTTGACTGTTTGAACGGCCAGCATCGAAGCGAATTCGCCGGCAGCTGCGCCTCCCATGCCATCGCACAGTATCAGCGCGGTTAATTCTATGCGGTTGCCAAGTGGCCCGCAATATTGCAGCGCCAGACTTTCAGCGTAATCCTCATTGTTGGGGCGCACTTTGCCTTTATCACTCAGGGTAAAGAATCTCATAAATTTTCTCCCGCTTCAGCTAGAAGTATTCTAATCTCTAGTTCTGCGCAAGTCAACGTGCGCAGCTAAATTTAAGGCAAATGAATACAAATGCCTAAATACGTATTCTGGCTCTATGCACCATGGGGTGTGGCAGATCGAACCATTCAGGAATATGTGGCTGGTGGTATTCCTCTCTTCTGGCAGTTCGCGCTGCAGGTTGTCCGGCAAAAGGTCTGACATAAACGCCTGTATCGAGTTTATAATCATCGATATCGATTGCCATGTGCAAAATGTATAGTTCTATGTTGCGTCGATAGTCTGGGCGCTCTGTTATACACATGGTGAAATCACATTCTGCGTCAATGCAATTGTAGCTTGCTGATGAAATGAATGCCGGCGCGAAAGCCTCCTGGACATATGTGCCGCTGCAAGTGAATTTCTGGTTTGCTTCAATAAATATTCGAGTATCAGGTAATGTAGAGAGTGCATAACGGTCGATCTCTCTGGCTGGTCGCAGGCCGTCAGAAAAGTCGTCAGCCAGCTCTGACCTGAATGTGCAGGAAAAACTGGCGGTGAGAGCAGAGATACCTGGTTCGGCACAGTCTGCTTTTTTTGCGTTGAAGAGATTTTTCTCGGGCATTGGCAAAACAATGAAGCTGCGTAACAAGATTACCCAATGTAGATTATCGCTGGATAGCCGTTGTGGAATGCGTGATCCTGTGCGGTTGCTAAAGCTGTCACGAGGCGGCAACAGTTTTGTTGCCAGGTAACCGGTAATCTGGCTTCTGATGTGTTTAAATTTTCTCAGCTTGAGTCGCGCT
>PGYA01000022.1 GCA_002839435.1 Candidatus Riflebacteria bacterium HGW-Riflebacteria-2
TCACCAGGCGCAATCTATGGTAAATAGCTATGGCTTTGCGTCAATATTGCCTGGCTCGAAGTTTTCGCTTATGAGATCCCTGTCTGCGCACTCACAATATAACTCCACTCGTAACTGAATCTTTACTGCAAAAACGCTATTTTGCTGGACAAAAGGAGATATTATTGGTAGCAATAAAAAATAAAATCAAGCGAGGTAGTTATGACTGAACAGGCAAAAAAAGAGCGTGTTGTCGTTTTGGGTGCAAGCACCAATCCTGATCGCTATTCGAACAAAGCGGTAAAGATGCTTCTGGAATACGGGCACGAAGTGGTTCCGGTGCATCCGGTCGCAACTGAAATCGAGGGTCTGGCTGTCGTGCCGAGGCTCAATCAGGTGACCGGCAAGGTCGATACTCTGACCCTTTATCTGTCGCCAGACACGCTGACACCAATGCAGGCCGACATAGTCAACCTGAACCCGGGCAGAGTCATTTTCAATCCAGGCACTGAGAATCCGCCGTTGATGCAGGCTTTGCGTCAGCACGGGCTCAAGGTGGTAGAAGCCTGCACCCTGGTGCTGCTGCGCACCAGGCAGTTCTGATAATCAATCGAGGGTTTTGATTTCGGGCAGGTCGGGTAATGAAATGTCGAGCGATGGAGCAGTGTCCGCCGGAGAGGTTTTGCCAGACTGGGCGGGTTCGTCGGCTGCAAATTTTTCGCGCAGTTTCTGCTGATTTGCGGCGATTTCTTCAACAAAGCGGTTGTCGAGATCCTGTAGAGCCTGAGTGCGGGCGGCAGTGTTGCTGGCGAAGAACGCTTCGTCAAACTTTTCGCCACCAATCAGGGTCTTTTCAAAATACTCCAGTTCGGCCAGGCTGCATTTGAACTCGATCAGGTATTCTTCGTAAGCCCGCTTGCCAAGTAATTCTATTTCCTGGCGGCGGAGATTTAGAAATTCGATGAAGCGCGCAATCTTGATGCTTTCTGCCTCCCTGACACGGGGAGCCTCGGCTTTTGCGTAAAACTCTTTCAGCAGCCGGTCAACGCTGGAAAGGTGCCCATCGAGATATTTTTTGCGGATGGCAAAGTTCTGCTGATGCTTTTCGGCGGCCATCTGATGGGCCTGATTGATCAGTTGTCGGCAATCTTTTGCCGAAAGCCCATTGAACGAAGCAAAGCTGAGACCATGCACTGGCTGATTGGCCGGCAGTTTGATTCGGCTTACCAGGTGGCTGCAATCAGAGCGCTCAAGGTTGAAATGCTCGAGCATTTCGTCGATACTGAGCGGTTTTTCCTGTTCAGCGGCTGCCACGGCCAGAGACTTGACCCGGGTCGGAGTGTGGTATGGCCTGCTGCTCGTCGCTTCCAGACCGGCATGTTTGAGTGTTACCTTCAGCACACGGCTGGGTTTTTCTGGCGGCGGAACTGGTGAATTGTAGGAAAGTCGGTAATGTTTTTTCAGCTTGAGACGTGTGCTGAGCTTGTCGCAAAGGTCAGCAAGCTGATCGGAAGTCGCTGTCTGCAAATACCAGCCACCGGTTTCAGACGCAATGCCACCGAGAAATTCAGCGTCAATATCGTTGCCAAGACCAAGAGTTATTACTCTGATGTTCTTATCTATTGCTGATTTGGTAACCTCATGCGGCTCATGCCGGGAAAGACGATGCTGACCACTTGGCGTGCTGTCCTGTCCGTCGGTAAGGCAGATAATGGTTTTAAGATCATTGATGCCTGCTTTGGTGTTAAGTTCTTCACAGGCTTCAAACAGGGCATCGAAAAGAGCTGTGCCTCCCCACGGCCGTATCTTGGCAACAGCCTCGACCAGAGATTTTTTATCGGTGGAAAAGTTATGATCCGTGTCAATATCGCTGCCAAAAGACATAATCGAAATATTAACCGGGTCGGCCAGACTCTTTACCAGGCCGGCCGCAGCTTTTTTGACATCAGGCATGGCAGCTTCGATGCTGGAAGAACGATCGACGACCAGAATCAGATAGTGTGTAAAATCCTGTGCAGTCAGCTTGAATTCAGCTACCGCGACATCGCTCTCCTCAACGATAAGCTTATCGTTCGCCAGTTCAAATGGTTTATCATGATATACCCTTAACATGGCTTCGATTACCGGAAACCCGGAAGCATCGACATGAGTCAACCTGGTGGTGAGTTCCGCCGCAGGGGCCGAAGCAGCCATAAACATGAGAACAATAAACAGAAAGATTTTTTTCATAGCCAGCGTTCCTTATGCGGACTGACAAAGTGCCTTTGTCGCCATTTCCTTAACACCGCGCAGATCAACCTTGCCAGTGCCAAGAACCGGTATTTTATCGACCTTCACGAACTTGTCTTTCTTGGGTATGAACAAATTCGGCAAGCCCATTCCCGCCATTTTTTCGAGGGTTTCTGCGATCTTTGTCTCATCGATGGTATGCAGCACCGCGAGAGTCTCGCCTTTGCGCTCATCCGGCACCGATGTGACGGCGAACACCTTGATTTCTGAGCCTAAAGCCTCATGCAGAGCATCTTCGACCTTGCCGTGCGGCACCATTTCGCCACCAATCTTGGAAAACCTCGACAGACGATCGGTTATCTTGATAAACCCGCTTTCGTCCATGATCGCTATATCACCGGTGACATACCAGCCGGCCTGCATGGCTTTTTCAGTGAGATCGGCACGCCCGATATAGCCCTGCATAACGTTCGGCCCTTTTACCAGCAACATGCCAGGCTTGCCTGGTGGCAGCAGTTCGTTACTTTCCGGATCGACGATACGCACCGAAACACCCGGCACCGGGTGCCCGACAAAGCCGCGCCGGGAGCCCGACTGGTAAATGCCCTGCCCGCGGTAGTCAAGCGTGCTGACGGTAATCGCGGGCGAGCACTCAGTGGCGCCATAGCCTTCGATCGGCCTGATGCCGAACTTCTCTTCGAAAGTCAGCGCCAGGCGCTCGCTGAGCTTTTCAGCGCCAGTAAAGACGATACGCAGACTGCCCAATTGTCCGGGTGAACAGCGACGCATGTAGATCTGCAGAAAAGTCGGAGTGGCGATGAGGAAGGTGACACCCTGATGCTCGATGATATCGCCTATTTTGGCGGCATCGAGCGGGTTGGGATGGAACGCGATGCTCATGCCGAAACGTATGGCATACCAGAGCGACATGAAACCAAACGAATGAAACAGCGGCAGAATGCCGAGCAGGCGGTCTTCATCGTTGACCGTCATTACCTGCCCTACTGCTTCGACATTCGAAATCACGTTGTAGTGCGAAAGCATGACGCCCTTGGGCTCCCCGGTGCTGCCGCTTGAAAAGATAACCGTCGCGGTAGAATCTATGTTCGGGTGCGTGTTAGCGCCGCAAAAGCTTTCCAGCCAGGCGATCGGCAGGGTGACTGCTGCCAGCAGAGCGCTGAGCCTGGTCATTATACCGACTGCGCCTACGACATCTTCGAGATAAACGATCTTGACTTCTTCTGGCAGCTCGATTGCCGCCTTTTCTATGAATTCGCGGCTGGTGATGATACTGACAATGCCAGCCTGCTTTATGGCCGAGGTCATGCCAGATTTGCCGGCGGTGAAATTGAGATTAACACTGACCTTGCCGGCAAGCGCTATAGCAACGTTGGTAAGCGCTCCGCCGACGGTTGGCGGCATCAGAACGCCGACATACTGCTGATCTTGCCAGACCGGGCCGAGCTGGCGGGCTATGGCGATAGTCGATATGAGAGCCTTAAGACGCCTTACCACCTTGCCGGAAGAGTCAGAAAAAGCTACCCGCCATGGTCGCGTGCGCATGCGTCTGATAAAGTAGTGATGCAGCGGCCGGGTATCGTTGCGGCGGCATTCCCAGGAACGGGTGGCGAGCTCCTGAACGGCAAGCCTGATCTGGTGCGCCGGCGAGTCTGAGGGCAGCGGCTCACCGAAGGTAACGGTAATTGGATAGGGATAGGTTTCGGGAAGCTTGGTCAGAAAGCGCCCGCCAGAGCGGCTGTAAATGCTGCCCCAGACCCGGTCGAGGCAGACAGGTATGATTGGCGCCGTGCGGCCGCGCACAATTTTTTCCAGCCCGCGCCGGAAGGGAAGCATCATACCAGTGCGGGTAACCTGGCCTTCGGCGAAGATGCAGACGAGGTCGCCTTCATCGAGAAAGTTGCCGGCATCGCGCAGGGCGCGCAGTATCACCTTGAGACCGCCGGTAGCTGACACCGGAATCGCGTGCATGGCCTTCATGAAAGGATGCAACCAGCGATTGTTGTAGTAAATTTCATCGACGATAAAGCGCACCTGGCGGTCAGTGCTGGCCATGACCAGAAAGCCGTCAATAAACGAAACATGATTGGGCACCAGCAGGGCGCCGCCTTCGCATGGAATTTTTTCGCCACCAACTACTGTCAGGCGATAAAAGGTGTGCGTGACAATAACAAAAATAAGCCTGATCAGGAAGTCTGGCAGAAGATAGATGGCCCACAACATGCCGGCGGTGGTGATCACCGAAGCGAAAATCAAGATGCCGAGCGGTGAAAGCCCGGCAGTAGCGAGCCCGGCCGCGCCGAGTGAGCCAAGCATGATGGCTGCAAAAATAAAAACGTTGGCCAGGGCAATGACACCACCACGGCGTTCGGCCGGTGAGCGCCATTGCAGAATTGCATTAAGCGGCACGACGATGAGCCCGCTCGAGATGCCCAGTGCAACCATTATAGCAAGAGTCGCATAATAGCCGGGCGCTAACAGTCCAAAGAGTAGAGTCAGCAGGCCAATGCCAATGGCTCCCAGCGGAATAAGCCCATATTCAACCAGGCGGCCGGAAATGCGACCAGCCCAGACGCTGCCGATTCCGACGCCCAGACCATAGAATGCCAGTGGCAAACCGCTCATCGTATCAGAATTCGACATGCCAACTGTCAGTGTCTTGGCATAAACCAGAATATCCTGCCCGAGCAGGCTGGCGATCGCCCAGAACAGGCCCGAGCCAAGCACAGCCAGCCAGATAACCCGGTCTCCGATAATGGTATTGAACGATCCCTTCAACGTATCGACAAAACCGCCCTCGCTGCGGGCAGCTGGAACTTTGGCGACGCCAAACGAAGCGAACAGCCCGACAACGGCAAATCCTGCCAGTATCATACCGGCCAGCCAGGCGTCAGCTCCGACCAGATCGAGCATCAGGCCGCCAGACGCAGTGCCGGCGATAATCGCAACGAATGTCCACATTTCGAGAACACCGTTACCTTTCGACAGTTTTTCGTGCGGCAGAAGTTCGGGCAGAATACCATACTTGGCGGGGCTGAAGAACGCAGACTGCATTCCCATCAGTGCCAGAACGAACAGTGGTGGCAAATAATCGGGATAAGCCAGACTGAAGGCAGCCATCAGCATTAAAACGACTTCGAGAGCTTTCATGTAAACGATTATGCTGGTTTTGCTGACTCTGTCTGCTACCAAGCCGGCCGGCAACGAAAAAAGCATGATTGGCAGGGTGAATACAACAAAGGTAAGAGTGGTCTGCAGCTGAGAAACACTGTCGAATTGAGGGTTTTCAGCCTGCATTCCGCTGGTGGCCGCACGAATCGCCAGAAAGGCGACAATCATTTTAAGAGCATTGTCATTAAAAGCTCCAAAAAACTGAGCAATCAATAATTGCCGCAGTGAAGACGGCATCTCGTTATTCTGTTCTTGCTTTGTAAACATTTCTCGAAGCGAAGTCGGCTGCGAGTTCTGCTGGTCGCTCATGGTTTCCTCCCAGGCAGGTTGGCGGTTGGATTGATTTTATACATATCATAATCAGGCTTTATCTCAGGATCGAAAGTCAGCAGGGCACTATCGGCCGGCAGCACGTTGCCATATCTTCGTATCAGCAGACTTTCAAGAATATCGCATTCTGCATGCTTTTCCATAGTGCCGTCGCCACTGTCGATAACGTAGAAGACAGGAGCATCGCCTCCGGCAGATTCGAATAAAAGCGAAGGCTCGCGATCTTCATTGGCAGCATGATCGTAGATAGCACGCAGCCAGGGCTTGCCATAATCTGAGTCAAAAGCGAAAAACTCGATCTTTTCGATATCAGACCAGCGGCTGGCGCGATCGATCAGTTCTGCCGTCAACAGACGGTAGCCATCTTTTCCATGTTTCACCCGGTAGACCGGGCAAGGCATGTACAGGCGATCATCATCGAGCTTCATTCGATACATGACCTGATTATAGTCAGTTCGTGGTTTTTTGTGCTCTTTTTCGGTAAAGAAAGCGGTAAAAGTGCCTTCGAGATAGACGGTTCGGCCGTCATCTGCGTCAAACCAGGGGTGATGCACCGGGTTATAAAAATTGTAGGCATCGTGGTCGATGATTCGGCGCGCATAAAGCCATGGCCCGGTAAAGGTGTCGGCTTCGCTGTACCAGATTTCACCGGTATCGCCCTGAGCAAACATGATCCAGCGCTCACGATATCTGTTGTAACTTATTGAGCCGGTAAAATCGGCAAGGCGGCGACCAGAACCCATCTCTATCAGTCTCAGCCAGATTTCATCGGCCTTGATGTGTCCGTCTTTCAACAGCTGCCTCTGAACCACGGCGTTGTAAGGCAATGAACCTCGACGCCAGCGTAACACGGGGTGTCCATCAGCATCACGTTCGATATTGAACCATCTGTCATCTATCTTGCATGCAGCAGGAGTTGCACTGGCCGGGGCAACTTCGCTTAAACAGGTGTAATGTTCGTATTCTTCAGGCGTTACAAATGCGCTCAACGTTCGGGTTATTCTTTCCCATGGCTGCAGGCAGAAACCTGTGACATCACCGTATTTTACCGGCATAGCCCGCGCCGATTTGTGCTGCCGCTTTGACTCGAAGCGGCGAAATGGGATAAAAACACCCTGAAGTTCATCAAACACAGCATAGCCAGTCTCGACGGCTTCTTCTAGCGTTTTATGAACGACATAACGGGCCGCCAGAATCTGTTTATCAGCATCAGTATCAGCAGTCAAAGGCAGCACAGTTTCTATCCAGACGAAGCCCGGTTCTGACAGGGGCACCATTCGCCTGGCAAAACCTGTGGCATCGACGAAGAACTTGAGCGGGAACTGCCGGTCTGGCACGCCAGGCTTAGACAGATCTACTTCGCCACCCGAACCGCTCAAATTGATGCGATCAGACCCCAGTGTATCGCCATAAAAGCTCAACAACCTGTTCTGCCACACCACCGGAACAGCCGAGTCGAGTCCGATAACGTTGCCAACCAGATCTACCGGATGATCTGAGACGTCGATTCCGGCCAGCGTGCTGTCGCGATAACGACCGCTGCCGGTTATGCGATACAACCTTTCAGCGATGGCGGTTCTTTCGAGGGCAACCGTGCAGCTGGCGCCGGGTTCGATTTTAACAGTAACCGAACGTTCTCCGAAGAAGTCGATAGAGGGAATCCGGTAACCATGCCCGCGCACCAGAAAGCGCACAGTTTTTCCGATCAGGTCTGGCTCGATTACTGCAATATTGCCGAGATTGTCGCTCTGCCAGGTCAACGCGTTGAAGGCTTCAAGTTCTACCAGCGGGATGCCGCGCCCGTCGGCCGCATCAACTGTTGTAATAAGGAAAACACTATCGGAAACAGGCTTTTCAGCAGCAGACAGGCTCGCGCTCAGACAAAACAGCAGCAACGCCAGCAGCAGGCACCTGGCGCGGCAAAGTCTACTTTTCCAGATCATAATCATCCCCTGCACCATCGTTTTGATAAATATACCATTATGCTCATTCAGGCTAAAGCATAGTTTCAAATTCTAACTGGGCAAAACCAGGTAATATATGAAAGACGGCTAAAACCAGATGCCGGGCACTGCTTAAGCAGTGCCCGGCACCGGCGGCAAGCGTGCAAATAGATCAGCGCAACGGGTGCATCCTGGGATAGCGCGCTTCGTAATCGCGCAGCATTGCTGAGACGACTCCAGATAATGCCAGTAGCGCAATAAGATTCGGAAAAGCCATCAGGCCATTGGCGATATCAGAGAGGTTCCAGATCAGTTCAAGCGGAACAGCAGCGCCAACAGGAATCAGCAGCACATAAACAAGGCGATAGATAAAGACTGCTTTCTTGGCGCGTTTGGGATTCTCGTCGAACATATAACGCACGGAACGGTCGCCATAATAGCTCCAGCCGATCATCGTCGAGAAAGTGAAAAATATCAGACCAAAGCTGACAACATGGTGGCCCCAGGGAACATTGTGTCTGAACGCGGCGGCTGTCAATTCTGCACCCTTGAGACCAGCGAACAGAGAGGCTTCTGCTGGATTGAAATAGCCGCTGGTAATAATCACCAGCGCAGTCATAGTGCAGATAACGATGGTATCGATAAATGGTTCGAGCAATGCTACCATGCCTTCGCGAACCGGTTCAGAAGTTTTGGCTGCCGCATGCGCGATTGGCGCCGAACCGAGTCCGGCTTCATTGGAAAACAGCCCGCGCGCAATGCCCCAGCGCATCGCCTGGGCGACGCCGAAGCCGAGCACGCCGCCGGCGGCTTCCTGCAGGCCGAATGCTGATCCAAAAATCATTTTAATAGCCGGAATCAGGTTCTCACGCTGCACGAAGAGAATGTACAGTGATGCCGCCACGTAACCAAATGCCATGAAAGGCACGATTTTGTCGGCAAAACTGGCAATACGCTTGATGCCACCAAGTATAACGATGCCAACAATTATAGCGATAACAATACCGATCACCAGTCTAACCATGTTGAATCCCTCGCCAGTTGAGGCGGAGACCAGTCCGGCTTCGGTCAGGTAGTTATGCAGAGGCCCGGCCACTGAGTTGGCCTGCACCATATTGCCGATACCAAAGGATGCGACAAAGGCAAAAATGGCGAAGAGCATACCAAGCTTTGGCATTTTGAGGCCATCGCGCAGATAATACATAGGCCCACCGGCGACTTCGCCATCAGAGTCGATTGTGCGGTATTTCATTGCCAGCAGACAGCTGGTGAACTTGGTACACATGCCGATAAAGGCGCTGACCCACATCCAGAAAACCGCACCGGGCCCACCGCTGACCAGAGCAGTTGCGACGCCGGCTATATTGCCGGTGCCGACCGTTGCGGCCAGAGCAGTAGACAGAGCCTGAAAGTGGGTGATCTCACCCTTGTCTTCAGGATTCTCCCACTTACCGGAAATCAGAGACCAGGCGTGCGCGAAAAACCTTATCTGCACCAACCTCATCTTAAAGGTAAGCCAGACGCCGGTACCGACGATCATGAACATGAGAAAATAGCCCCAGACATAGCCGTTAACGGTCTCGACCCATTTTGCGAATTCTTCCACATTTACCTCCGGGAAACAAAACTATCTCTTATCAGCTATCGGGTTAGCACGCTCAGAGATTGAGATCTAACCCCGGCTTTTTCTAACATTCATTTGCGACAACCCAATTGTTCTACTTAATCAGATGAACCATAAAAAAATAAGTACCTATTGGACTTTGTGGCGGCCTGCAATTATAATGCGGCAGGTCGAAAATCAATATGGGTGAAGCTTATGCAAAACGAGATTAACTGGGAGTCCGCAAACGAAGGCGGCTTTCCCATGAAACTGGTCGAAAAAGGCCTCGACCTCAAGGGTCGCAACGCGCTCTTCTTCTACTTTTCGGTCACTATCGCGGTAGTTTCGATGGTCTGGGTCATCATGCTGTCGATCCGTATCATGATGCTGAGCCGCACCGACCCTTCGGTTCCCGGCTATTACGTAACTATCGCGATGGTCTGCATCGCAGTCAGCCTGGTCAGCCTGCATCATTTCTACAGGGTTTTCACCGACCGCAAGGCCTATTTCAAGCAGATCGAGATCAGTGACGGCCTGGTCAACTTTCTCGAAGTTACCCGCGAAGGCCGCCGCGAATGGCAGGAAAAGCTGCGCAAATTCGAGTCGATCAGCCTGCGCCACTATGCCTACCGAGGTCGCGATTCCTGGTATATCGCCATTGTGCATAGCGACAAAACTAAAAGTTTCCCGATCTTTTCGCCGGTGGAAGCTGACCGCGAAGCGCCAGAAGATGCCAAACGCCAGCTTCTGGCGCGCATGGGCAGTCAGTTCAGCCAATTCGGACTGGTGACCAGTTATGAAAAAAAATCTGAGAATGAAGAGCAAAGCTGATGAGTAAAAAACAGGATTCTCCCAATAAAGAAAAAACAGTCTGGCAGCCAACAACTATTCTGGCGCCGGTTCCGGCAGTCATGGTCACCTGCCAGGGCAAACAGGGCCGCCCCAACATCATTACTATCGCCTGGGTCGGCACAGTATGTTCTGAACCGCCGATGCTGTCGATTTCAGTGCGCCCGGAACGTTACTCATATGCCCTGATCAAAGAAACCGGTGAATTCGCGGTTAATCTCACAGATCGCCAGACTGTCAAAGCCAGTGATCTTTGCGGAGTAATCAGTGGCCGCGATCGTGACAAGTTTCATGAAACCGGCCTGACCATCGGACGCAGTCAGACGATTCAACCGCCGATAATTGTCGAATGTCCGATCAATATTGAATGCAAGGTCGAACAGGAGATTAGTCTGGGTTCGCATAACATGTTCATCGCCCGTGTCACCGCAGTTCAGGTTACCCAGAAACTGATCGACGATAAAGACTGTCTGCATATCGAAAACGCAGGTCTGATCGGATTCGCACATGGGCATTACTACCAGCTTGGCCGTCAGATCGGACAATTTGGCTTCAGTGTGAAGAAAACTTGAGCGGCATCGATCTGCTGGTTGTCGGAGCTGGTCCGGCTGGTCTGCTGGCTGCCATTAAAGCAGCCGACGAAGGATTGCGCGTTTGCATCGTCGAATCAATGGCAAAGCCGGCCCGAAAACTCGGCATTGCCGGCAAAGGTCGCGGCAACCTTACCAACACAGCACCGCTGCCAGAGTTTCTCAAACACTTCAACCGCCAGGGGCGCTTTCTCAAGGCTGCATTTGCCGCATTTTTCAGCCAGGATCTCGTAGATTTTTTTGAGCGGGAAGGATTGAAAACGGTCGAAGAACGCGGCGGTCGGGTCTTTGTCGCCTCCGGCCGGGCTACCGATGCAGTAAGATGTCTGCATCACGCGGTTGAACGACGCGGCATCAGGCTGCTAACCAGCAGTCCGGTTCGCGATCTGCTCGTTATTGATAAAAGCTGCCAGGGAGTCACCCTGATTGACGGACGCAAGCTTACCGCCGCCAGAACGCTTCTGGCAACAGGCGGTATGTCATACCCGCTGACCGGTTCGACCGGCGACGGGATTAGAATGGCAAAAAACTGCGGCCATACGATAGTCACTCCCCTGCCCTCGCTTGTCGCCCTTAAACCAGAGAAGCCACTGCCAGATTCATTACAGGGAGCTGTAATAAAAAACCTCTCAGCTGAACTCCGTATCAACGGCAAAAAAGAAGCGGCCGAATTTGGCGAAATGGCATTTCTTGACGGCTACCTCGCCGGACCAATCATGATCAGCCTGAGTCGTGCCGCAGTGCAGGCGTTGCATGCCGAACAGCAGGTAGAGATCATTCTCGACCTCAAACCGGCTCTTGACCATGCCAAGCTAGACCGCCGCCTGCTGCGCGAAATCGAAAGCAACCGCGGCATCGACATCGCCGGCCTGGTTGCCAAACTGTTACCCGCTGAACTTCGCCGCTACTGTCTCGACCAGACCGGCCTGAATGGCAGCAGGCGAGCCGACCAGATGAGCGCTGAACAACGCAAAGCTCTGCGCCTCTGGTTCAAGCAACAACAGTACACAATTGTCGGGCATGCCGCATGGGAGCAGGCCATAGTAACCGCCGGCGGCATTGCAACCAACGAGGTCAACCCGAACACGCTCGCCTCAAAGATCGTCGCCAACCTGCATTTTGCCGGTGAGATTATTGATATCGACGCCGACACCGGCGGCTATAACCTGCAGGCGGCTTTTTCCACGGGCTGGCTGGCCGGGCAGGCAATTGCCACAGCAATTAAAGCCGGCAACAAAAATCGTTCTGAAGACAGGATACAACCATGAAACTTGTTCTGCGACAACTTGAACTGCCACTCGATTATAGCGACGCTGATTTGCTGCAGGCTGCTGCGCAGCGCCTGCGCAGCGAAAGCGACCAGATAAGAAGCATTGTAATTATCAGACGTTCGCTGGATGCTCGACCACGGCGAGTTTCCCCGGTATTTATCGTCTCGGCCGAGGCCGTCATGGCCGACAGTTTCAATTTGCCGGCGAGGTTGCCAAAAGACGTCGAATTATTCAAAGAAGCAGAAGAAGTCAACTCACAGACATTGCGACCGGCGCGACCGGCGGCACAGCGCCCAATCGTCGTCGGCGCCGGGCCGGCCGGACTCATGGCCGCCTGCCATCTGGCTCTAGTCGGTCTCAGGCCGATACTTATCGAACGCGGCGACCAGGCTGACCGCCGGCGAACTGTTGTCGATAACTTCTGGCGCAACGGAGCTTTTAACCCTGAGAACAATGCGCTCTACGGCGAAGGCGGCGCTGGCCTTTTTTCAGACGGCAAGCTGACGGCACGCAGCAAAGATCGCCCACGCATACGCACTTTTTTTGAAACTCTGGTGCGCTGCGGCGCTCCACGCGATATTCTGATCGACGCCGAACCACACCTCGGCAGTGATGTATTACTCAAAGTCGTCGCCAACATGCGCCGGCTCATCGAGGCGAATGGTGGTGAAACCCTTTACAATACGACACTCACTGACATCATCTGCGAAAATAATGCCATCATCGGCATTAAATGTGGAGATAAAGAGTTGCCTTGCGACACCCTGATTCTGGCAACCGGGCACAGCGCCCGCGACGTCTACCACCTGCTGCAGGCAAAAAAAGCCAGCCTTGCCAGCAAGCCTCTCGCCATCGGCATCAGACTCGAAGCACCCCAGACGCAGATAAACCTCGCACAATATGGCCGATTCGCCGGACATCCACGCCTTAAACCTGCCAGCTATCGCGTGACCCGACGCCCTGAAAATAATGCCAGAGCCTGTTACAGTTTCTGCATGTGCCCGGGCGGGCTGGTAATTTCCTGCGCATCTGAAGATGGCGCGCTTACCACCAACGGCATGAGCTATTCAGGCCGCGACAGCATCTGGGGTAACGCAGCATTCATTGTTCCGGTAGAACCAGAAGACTTTGCTGACCCGGCCTTCGCCACATCAGGAAATGAACTCGCCGGACTGCTGTTTCAGGAAAAAATCGAGAAGGCTGCTTTTGCGGCAGGTGGCGGCGGCTTTGTCGTGCCAGCACTGATGCTCGCCGATTTTCTTGCAGAAAAAGTATCCGACGCTCTTCCGGCAAACAGGTCATGCCAGCGATCGAAACCGGCTTCTTTCGACACCATACTGCCTGATTTTGTTGCTCGGACTCTGCGACATTCTATTCCACCAATGCTGCGGGAACTCGGCAGCATCAATACAGCTGATTGCCTGGTCTACGCCGCTGAAACGAGAAGTTCAAGTGCAGTGCGAATTCTGCGCGACGACTCAGGCCAGTCGCCGACTCTGCGCGGCCTTTTCCCTGCCGGCGAAGGAGCGGGTTACGCTGGCGGCATTGTCAGCTCAGCCGTAGATGGTCTCAAAGCAGCCGAGCAGCTGGTTGCAACGCTAATTTAAACGGCCTGAAATAATTTCATCAGCATTCTGCCAAAACAAAAAAACTGATAGTTCTCGAAACTAAATTTTGGTAGCATTATAGTAGTCCTTAGTCAAAAATGAATTTAGAAATTGATCATTGGTATACTGCTTATTCGGACTCTCGGCAGAATCTCGTTCGCTACAACTCTCACCAGGCAAGTTTGTTGTTGGCTAGCTATGACTCTGCGTCAAAGCAGCCTGGCTCGAAGTTTCCGCGCACGAGAAACCTGCCGGAGTCCTTAATGAGGTTTCATATGCTTACAAATTCAATGTTGACGAAGGATTAGATTATTTTTTGCCTGAAGAGAGTCATGGCAGATATACGATATAAGTGGTGAGATCATGGATCGTGAGAGCGTTATTGATCAGCAGCGCCCTGCAACTCAAAACGAAGAGTTTTTTTCTTTAACTGAGTTCAGTTCAGAGGCAGAAGCCAACGTTAATGAGCAGGTTGCCCGCTACCAGGAGTTTTCTACCAGATGCTTCTGGCAGGAGATTGCTGTTACAGGAATTCTGCTGTTTGTATTCGCACTGGCTTATCTGCTCTGCTACCAGTCTGGAATCGAATATGGCAGTTTCCTGCACGGAAAGATCCTTTATGCAGTATTTACAATTTTCAATGTTTATGCTGCTGGACAGGCATTTTACAGCTGGGCGGTTCTTGGCAACAAAAGCGTTGCGCGCGATTTCATGTTTTTCTGGGCAGTTGCCTTTATCGGAGCGGCAATTGGCAACTCGATAGATTTTGCGCTCTGGGCCAGCGAAACCTGTTTGTTCAAGCAAAATATGCTGACGAATCTGATTTTCGTGTTTTCGCTGATATTGTCATTTCCTGGAATTCACTTTCTTGCTCAGGTTTGTCAGGTTAAAATCAACAAACAACCTGTCATTTATTTTGTTCCCTTTGTCTTAATATTCGCGATTATTCCGGCATATATGAATCTTACAATTGTAAGAAGCATGATCAATGCCGGCAACATAGAGACCATCAGCCAGATTCCCAACATCAAAGAATTTATCTTCGGCATTATCTATTCACTGGTAGGCGCTTATCTTTCAGCTTTGAGCCTTTTTATCTGGCAGACCGGAAAAGGCCGCCTTGTTCATTCAGCCAGACTTATTGCAATAGGGACTGTTATTTTCAGTTTTGGATGCTCGATTTATGCCGGGCTGTTTCCGTCTGTGCCATTGCTTCACATTCCCGGGAATCCGATCCACATTCTCATCGCCATGGGTTATGTACTGGTTGCCCTTGGTATCAGGCGTTCTGAAAAGACAGTTAAAGCTCTTATGAGTCTCGAAACAGACCGGTTGCCAGCGGCAATTACTCTTGTTGAAATTTTTGGAGAAACCGAAGGACTCGTATTTTACAACCGCCTCAAGAACAACATTAAAGCCACCCTGCTTGAACTGTTGAAGTCGCGTGAAGAAACCCAGCATAAACAGCAGGAAATCGGACTTCTTGAACAGGAAGTTCGACTCAGAAAGCAGACTGAAAATGAACTGTTGATAGCAAAAGAACGAGCAGAAGAGGCCAGTCGCGCCAAATCAGAGTTTCTGGCGCTGATGAGCCACGAGCTAAAAACGCCTCTGACAGCAATAAAAGGTTACAGTGCACTATTGAAAAACCAAACACTTGAAAAGCTTATTGAATCTCAGAAAGTCACAAAGGTTGCCAGTGAGATTGAAGTTAATTCAAACCATCTCGATCAGATGGTAACTGATCTGCTTGAATTTTCTCAACTTGAGGGTGGCAGTATTAAATACGAAAAAGAAGTATTTAGCCTAAATGAGATTCTCAGCTATATCAGATCGATCAGCAGTACTCATCAAAAAGCAAGTGATTGTCTGTATACTGAAATCATCCCCGATGAATCTATCATAATCGAGGCCAACAGGCAGGTTCTCAAGCAGATCATAACTAATCTGCTGGTCAATGCCTTCAAATTTTGCAATAAAACAAGTGTTACTCTTGAAATCCAAAAATCAGCCGGCGCACTGAAAATTGCAGTCTCAGACATGGGCATAGGCATCGCTGAAGATCAACAGCAAAAGATCTTTGAAGCATTTTATCAGGTCAGTCTTGGCACCAGGAGAAAATATGGCGGAATCGGTCTCGGACTGAGCATTGTAAAAAAACTTGTCAGCTGGCTTAATGGCAACATTGCCCTGGTAAGTGCCCCAGACCAGGGCAGTCGCTTCGAAGTCTCCCTGCCGATAATCGTAGATTGACGCCATAGTTCTGGCTGTCAGCAGAGCTTGCCAGGTAATTTCCGGAAAAAAAAGGCCCCTGGACAGAAAGCCAGGGGCAAAGTGAGAGGATCTTTTGAGAGGATACGTGAAGTCGCGCGGGGACGCGACTAAGCGTAAAAACAAAACTGAATTGTAGAAAACCTGGTGTGACCACTGTGTTACGAAATAACTATGAGAGTTAAGCAATAACCGCTTTCGCGGCGGCACCTGACAATTCAGTCAATTGTTGACAAAGAGCTATAATGTAACAAGCAACAATCATGCCAACACGCAAAAACATTAAAATCCTTTAATAATGGGACTTTTCAAAAAACCCGCAACGTGCATTTTTCGCACATGTGCTATTTTTGCACGCACAGCGGTAAAATCAACACACATCGTGCCCTGCTCTGGCGAAGCAATTTTAATCATTGAATTAAGTCGTGAGCGAGGGTATAATGTACGCTGCTCTCTACGAGACTGAATTAGAGTGCACCACACTCTCTGAGCTGCTTTTAACTATTCTGTGAGGCTTGAGCGACGCATGGATCAGCTTTTTTACGGATTTTCGAAAGAGAAAATGATTTCTCTGACTTTTGCCGACGTCACCGAGTCAGCAAAATTGCTCGAAAAAAAGCACCTTTCCGGCCCAACTGCCGGAAGATTCCTGGGTGAAGCGCTGGCATCGGCAGCCCTTCTGTCAGCGGGCCTCAGCAACGAAGACGAGCGTATTTCGCTACAGGTTCAGGTAAGCGGCCCCATCGGTGGCTGCCTGGTCGATGCCTCGCACAATGGTAATCTGCGGGGCTACACAATGATCAAAATACTCAACGACTATGACGTCTCCGATTCTACCCCATTACAGAAAGTTTTAGGGGATACCGGAGCTCTGACCTTTATACAATCAAACCGCAGCAGAGTAATTTCACAGCACCAGATTCAATGCAATCCTATGAACCTGCGACATGGACTGGCCAGATATTTTAATGACTGCCAGCAGAAACCCACCGCGATAGAACTAAGCGCCACCAGCCGCGATCATTATCTGCACCATGCCGTTGGCATCTGCATGAGCAGAATGTCCGAGGGACGTTCTGAAGATTTCATACCTCTACTCGAGCGCTTCAACGACAAGACCATCGAAAAAGCGCTGGCGCAGGCTGTAGACATCGGCGTGCTCAGCAACATGCTCGGGCTGACGGATCTGGTAATTCTCGAGCGCCGCGTGCTGGCGGCAAAGTGCACCTGTAGTCATGAAAAAGCGCTCTACTCGATCTCGTGCCTGCCAATAGAAGAACTGGAAGAAATTCTGGAACAAAATGAAATTCCGGAAGTCAGCTGCCATTTCTGCAGCAGCACATACCGTCTTGAAACGGCTGAAATAGCACGTCTGCTCAGAGAAAAAAAAGAACAGAGAAACAGAGAATAACGAGAAACACAGGAGGAAACTATGAAAAAGATTCAACTCGCGGCCATATTGGCGCTGGCAATGGCGGCAACCAGTGCACTGCATGCCTATTCAGGCAACGAGCGCAGTGAATTCGCCAACAAGTTCATGGTCATGAAAAAACTTGCAGCAAGCTGCCGAAGCACCAGCGAAAACACATCTGTGGCAGCACTGAATGCGATGCGTGAAGTGTTTTTCCGCAGCAATGATAATCCCGGGCTTATTTATTCATCCGACCAGATAATGCCAGATTCTTTTCAGAGTCTTTGTGACAAGATGAATTCAGATGTCGATAAGATATATACAGGCGTACGTAATCTTGAGAACAGCCTCAAGGTATCTGACCCGTATGATATATCCGACAAATATCTCAACGAAATTTTGCGTTTTCTGCTGGTTTCAGAGATCACACTGATACTTAATGATCAGCAGTTCTTTGTCACCCGTGACAAAATCATGAACGACATCCAGCAAAGCCGGCAGTTCGTTCTCTCAGCCATGTATATCCCGCCGACCGGCGCCGAAAACAGCGACCTGCTGACCCTGGATCGGCTTTCCAACCTGCTCGACCTTGCCGGTTACATCTATAATGAACAGGTGCAATGGCTGATGAACTGCTCTTTCTCGGTGCAGAACCTCGCTGTCAGCAGCTATTCGATCGCTGGCGACAGCGTTTTCAAAGGCTTCGCCACCAACCGCCCACCCCGGCTGTATATCCCGGGAAGCCCGGAAGAATACAGTCTTTCCGGGGGCAGTCGCTGAAACTGCAAAAACTGAGGTTTCGTTAAAGAAATCTCGAGAAAATGTTTGAAATCAGAGGTCTGAACTCAGGTTCAGGCCTTCTATTTTTATCCCTTTGAGCAGACCATTATCGCTCAGGCGGCGCTCGCCGCCCTGATACGGGGCTGCGTCAGGCGGCTGCGAACCTGGCATTGGCCGATCAGCCATGTTCGGGTTACCCTGATGCTGGCCCTGCTGCATGCGCTTCTCAGTATCGTGATGTATTTCCATAGCCTCGTCATCACTGATATTGCCATCCTTATCGGCATCAAAACGCCGCAGTATCCTGCGGTATGCCATAGGATTGTTTTCGCGCTCATGATTCAGGTGCCCTCTGACAACAGCCAGAATCTCTTCGCGACTTATAACACCGTCGCCATTGGCATCCAGGTTTGGTGGAGCAGGCGGTTGCTGTGCGCCGGTCTGTGGCTTATCGCGCTTCATTCCCTGGAAAATGCGCGGCCGATTGGGAAAACGTTGGCCAGGCTGCTGCGCCGCAAGAATAGCAGAACAGAAACACATGCAAAATAGAATTCGGTATTTCATTTGAATTATCCCCCACCCTCTACAGGTTTATATTCAGGCAATACGGCAGGACGCACCTTAACGACCTTCTCGTTTTTTATACACACAGTACCTTTAGGAGACCCCGAAGGCTTGCTGACGAAGCGCGCCAGCGTCATCGAAACCGGCGTCACCCCGCCATTGCGCCCCTTGCTGTGCCAGGCTGCCGCCGCGGCTGCCGCCTCGATCGTCTTGCGGTCAGGCTCATCGCCGTTCAGTGAACGTAAAAGCACATGACTGCCGGGCATACCACGCACATGAAACCAGAGATCATTCTGAGACGCCGCTTTCAGGCTGATAAATTCGTTATCGTTGCTTGTCCGACCGGCTATTATCAAGAAGCCTTCGGCCGGCTGGTAGATAAAAGCCTGTCGTCGTAACGCGCTTAAATCGTCGATCATTGCGGACTCCAGCGTGAGTTTGCACAGCATACGCAACTAGTATAATATAAATTCGCATAATTAACCAGCAGGTGGAACAACAATGAAAATTGTCACTTTTAACGTCAACGGCATCAGAGCAAGACTTCACCAGTTACAGAGACTCGTCGAAAAACACCGACCGGACATAATCGCCGTACAGGAGATAAAGTGCGTCGATGATGCTTTTCCGCAAGCTGCGATCAGCGAACTTGGCTACCATAGTGAAGTCTTCGGCCAGAAAGGGCACTACGGCGTGGCTCTGCTGTCACTACAGAAACCCGTCAATGTTTGCCGCAATTTTCCCGACAGCGATCCCCAGGCGCAGCGCCGTCTGATTGTCGGCACCTGGGTTGATTCGAATAAGCGTCCGCTAGTGGTTATGAATGGTTATTTCCCTCAGGGAGAAAGCCGCGAACATCCCGAGAAGTTTCCGGCCAAACGAAAATTCTACGCTGACCTGTTCGGCTATATCAATTCCGACTTCAAACCGACAGACAATCTTCTGATCGTCGGCGACATGAATGTGGCGCCTGGAGATCTCGACATTGGAATCGGCGATAAAAATGCACAGCGCTGGCTTAAAACAGGCAAATGCTCGTTTCTGCCGGAAGAACGCGAATGGCTGAACCGGCTTATGGCATGGGGAACGCACGATCTCTACCGCGAGCTGCATCCAGACTGCAACAAATGGCTCAGCTGGTTCGATTACCGTTCTGGCGGCTTCGAAGACGAACCCAGAAGAGGTCTGCGCATAGACCTGATGCTGGCGACCAAACCTCTACGCGAGCGCTGCATCAGTGCAGAAATCGACTACGAGATCAGAGGCATGGAAAAGCCTTCTGACCACGCGCCGGTTCTGGTCGAATTCAGCTAAAAGGCGTGCTCAATCGCTGTGGCAGATATCGTAATCCGGGCAGCGACCTTCTGGAGTCTGGCATTCAAGCAGGCCCTGCGTCTTGCCGACACAGGCAATCTTCATGCCGGTTTGGCGACGTGACTTGCGGTTCAACTCGATTTTTTCCTTACGCAGTTCGACAACTTCTTCATCACTGAGTTTTCTGGCTGGATTCATCATATATGCCTGTTATTCCTCCTGGGTTCATAATCAAGTCGGCATAGAGTATCGCTTTCGGCATTTTTTTTCAACTCTTTCCAACAAAATTCGCAAAGTGCAGAAAGTCGCATGTGATATAATCAGTGAGCAAACCCCAAAAAAGACAGCGGACGAACCATGCCAGAACCCCGAACACCCTATCTTGAAGACTCGTTAGAGACCATCCCCTGCGGTCATTCCTGCCGGGCGCTCGATTTTCTTCAGCAGATTTATCACGCTGCACCGATCGGAATGGTAGTGGTTGATAACAAGCAGGAAGTCATCAGACTGAACCGCAAATTCGCAGAACTTATCAGACTTGACTCAGAAGCATGCATCGGCATGTGCATCGGAAAACTCCTGCCAACGCTTGCCAGCGAATTAAGCTTTCTGCTCACCGATGTTTTTTCAAGTAAGGCTCCTCGTAGCGAGCAGGAATTCACTTTTCGTCTCGATGACAACCTGTGCACCTGGTCTGTTACCGCTTACCCTGTTCTCAGACCTGAATCTGAAAACACCGTCGTCAGTCTGATTATCCATGACATCACGCAACTGCGCAAAACCGAAAGCGAGCTTGCCGGAGCCCTGAATCAGATCAGAGCGCTCGAAGAAAAATTACGTCGCGAAAACCAGCTGTTGAAAGTTGAAATCACCAGAGAAAGCGAACTTTCACACATGGTCGGCAGCAGCGCAAGTCTGCGCGCAACTGTCAACAAAATCAGGCAGGTTGCACCAACCGATGCGACTGTCTTGATCACAGGCGAGACCGGCACCGGTAAAGAACTTGCGGCACGTGAGATTCATCATTTGAGCCGACGCGGTGAACAGCCGATAATAGTGGTGAATTGTGCGGCACTGCCTGCCAACCTTATTGAGAGCGAGCTTTTCGGTCACGAAAAAGGCTCTTTTACTGGAGCAATAGCACGCAAAATCGGCCGTTTCGAAATAGCTGACGGCGGCACCATTTTTCTCGACGAAATCGGCGAAATGCCTCTCGAATTGCAGAGCAAGCTGCTGCGCGTATTGCAGGAAAGCCAGATCGAGCGCATTGGCAGCCACAAGCTCATCGACATCGATGTCAGAGTAATTGCCGCCACCAACCGCATGCTGCATGAAGAAGTAAAAGCGGGGCGCTTTCGCGAAGACCTTTATTTCAGACTCAATGTTTTTCCCATACATTTGCCGGCTTTGCGTGAGCGCGGCAACGACATCATCGAAATTGCAAACGACTACATGCTGTTTTGCGCACGCAAACATGGCCGGAGCATAAAGGCGATCACACCTGCTTCCCGCCAGCATCTGCTCGAGTACAGCTGGCCTGGCAATATTCGCGAACTACGCAATCTCGTCGAGCGCTCAGTTATTTTGTGTCATACTGACACGCTCGAGCTCGAAATCCCTTACTCGCAGACAAGACCGCATTCTGACGAGTCAGACCACTCTTACCGAAAATTATCCAGCCTCGCCGAAGTGCAAAAACTACACATCACTCAGATTCTTGAGCGCACGGCCTGGCGCATACGCGGCGAGCATGGCGCCGCTGAAATACTGGGACTGAAGCCGACAACACTCGAATCCAAAATGAAAAAGCTTGGTATTTCGCGAAAATCACCGATCTGCTGGTAACCGGCCGCAAATCCTTTTCTAATAAAGCTTACGCTCAATTTTATGAAAATTGGCATAACACTTGCTGTTTAACTTACAGCATGTAATTCACACAAGAAAGAGAAGGCAGCATGATTATCCTGTTTAACTTGATGATGATCTGGGTAAGATTCATGATGTTTCTCTCTGCCGTAAAACAAGCTGTCAGAACCGGTCAAAAACAACAAGCGCTCTATCGCTGAACACAATATTTTCGTAGCACGCATGCAAGGGCTGTTTCAACACGAAACAGCCCTTTTCATTTTCCCAGCTCGGCAAAATTACGCCAGGAATGTGGTTTGCTCTGGTGATTACGGCTTGCGATAAGGATCATAACGGGAATCCAGATTGTAGCGATACTTTTCTCCGACCGGCACATCCTGTGGCAATGCGTATGGCAGTGAATACCCCCAAGAAGCTTGCGCCCCTTCGGTTGGATCGACCGGAAACTCGGCGAGATAACGCGGATTACCGGTCACCAGTTCACCGACGTTGGCAGTTGGCGGATAATATCCCTTATCGGCACGATAATCCATAAGTGCTTTTTCGAAGGTGTTGAGATTCGCCCGCATAACCGCATGTTTGCTTTCGTTGACATAATCACCGTAATAAGGCAGGGCAATGCCAACCAGCGCGGCAATTATAGCAATTACAATTATCAGTTCGACGAGGCTGAAGCCTTTGTGACTACCAATCTTTGTAATATGTTTCATCGATTGCCCTCTTCCATCCGCTAACGCCGTCTTCCGGAAACCTGACATCGTAAACTCCTGCGGCATAATTTATTTTACTGTTCGCCTGCGCCTTATGCCAGACGCCGTCGGTGTCGCGTATATCCCAGATAAAGCCATCATCTGTTCCTGAGAACGGGTTGCCGAGGTTGCCCGCCGCAAGAAAGGGGCCGGGGTCTGCGCCAATTCGCAGCAGTGAATCGGGAACAACATCAGTCAGGCTGGCAATCGAAGGCGGATATGGGTTGCCGCTGCTGTTTCTCACTTTAACATAAACATCGACAGCCCGACGAATATCGAACAGACGCTGGCGAAGAAGTTTTTCGCGCGACTTGACCTGAACAATATCGAAAGCTGGCAAAGCAAAATATGACAGAGCAAGCAAAATTGTCAGTACTGTTACCAGTTCGATCAGACTGAATCCGCGCCGCTGCAAAGCATTTCTCCGTTCTGGGCACCAGACTGCAGAAAATCAGGTCTTTCTATTGCCCCGAAAGCAACATTTGCCGATATATCGACCAGGATAGCCAAACATGTCAGATATCAGCGATAATATGTCTGAAAACAGAATAAATGCAAGCTGCGCAAAATGCGGCAGACACAATCCGCCCACCGCCAGATTCTGCGGAGGCTGCGGCAGCCTGCAGGAATTGCAGTTATCGGCAGAAGCGCTTGTCAAAGACCTGAAGAAAAATGTTCAGGAAATACGTGGTAGCAGAAATCTAAACAGCATGCTTGCACCATGCAATGCTGACAATTCCTCAACCAACAGCTCTTCGCTTGAAACTGACAGCTTGTCGGCCAAAAAATTCAGGTTCAGATTTCTCAAGTGCTTCCCACTGGCCTGGCGGAAAAGGCTGGCCATGAGCCTGTTCATTTGTCTGACATTTTTAGTGGTAACCCTGCTCACCGGTCTTACACAGCAGAATCAAGTAAAGGATCCGAACTGGGTCGATTTCAGAGTTTTTCTTTCGCGCAGCTTTGAACTGACTAATCAGGAACTCGACCAGATTTATCGCGAAACCTTTGGCGAAATGCCTGATGCAGCCGCGACCATCAACAGCAGACAAGCTGGCAGAATCGAACGCACCCTGCAAAATATTTTTCAGCAGCCACAATTCACAATTTTCCCAAATCCTTTCTTTAAAGGTGTTTCCGAAGAGTTCAACACTAACCTTGAAACAATCTCAACTTTCACAGATATCTCAAGCAGTCATCCAGCTCACACTGCTCTAAAAGCACTTCTTGATCTTAAAATCGATCTGGCCGACAAAGACGGCTGTTTCAACCCATATGAACCCATATCATGGAAAGACTGGCAACAGACTGTCGATCAGCTCTTCAAACTGCTCGGCATAGAGTCGGAGGCATCAGACAACGCGGCTTCGTCCCGTGTAGGTCTGATGACTAACATCGATCTACGTAACGCCATAGAACATCTGCGAGCCAGATTGTATATCAGAAACAGCAAACCCCTTTTATGGACTGATGAAACCTTTTATCCAGGGCGTCTTGAAGCTTTTTCCACGCTGGCTGCGGTTATAAAAGAACTCGACAGCAACGGCTGATAATACTTTACTAGAGAACTTTTACATGGTCTGATAGTCAGTCAGAAATTCACTGTCGGCGGATATGACCGGACGTAACTGCATATCGATAACCTGCTGTGATTCGGCGCCGATATGAGCTATTTCATGTGTTTCCATAAAGTTACCCGCAAACACCGACACCTGATGAAATCCCGGCCTGATTCCCCTCAGCACGAAGCTGCCATCGGCTGATGTACGAGTTGCCCGGTTGCCAATCTTTACTAAAGCTCTCGCAACTGGACTTGCATCGGCAAAGCTGGTTATCCGACCAGAACAACTGGCAAATATCGGCTTGAGTGCAAAATTCAGTGGCCCGTCACGATAGCCAGCGCGATGTCTGATTTTAAGCGCTTCGTATCCTTCGGAATAAACCGTAACATCAAGAATTGAGCCTGGACTGGCTGCAAAAGACACCTTTCCTGCCTTGTCGGCAGTGATTTGTCTGTCAGCAATTATAACTGCCGCTCCCGTCAGCGGCTCGCTGGTAAGAGCATCTACTATACTGGCAGTATATTCTGACTCAACCGGCTGTTTGACAGTATTATCTGATTCACATGCATTTACATCTGGCATGTCATATTGCTTCATGTCTGTATGGTTCACTACATCTGTTTTTGGCAAAGGTTCACGCGACCGGCCGGATACTGCAGCAACATCGATTCTTTCTGGCAGTGCCTGTCGTGGCACAATAGAATTAACTTTATTGCTGCTCCTTTCAAGCAGTTGAGCGAGTCGCAGTCTGATGCGTTCTTTTTCTTCTTCTGTATCTGCCGCCTTCGCTTTCCCATGCGCTGCAAAGCGGTTGCTGGTAAAATCAGCATAATTTCTTTGCAGTTTAATCATGCCGATGGCAGGACTGCCTTCTTTTACCAGAAACGGCCCGGCTTCACGATAAGATTGGTGTCTGAAGAAAACAGAACCCATGCGGCCAGTTGTGAACTCAGGTTCTATCAGACCATCCCGACCAATGTGATACCAGTCGCGACGATTAGAAGAGTATTCCCATTCAGAAATTTTGAGCTCATCGAGAGCGCCTTTTGCAATAACCCGGCCGCTGATGCCATCAAAATCAACAATAAGCAGATTGCTGCCAAGGTATTCAATCATAGCACTGCTGATACCACGTAATTCTTCTGGATGAATTACCGCATCAGGGTTCAGTCGATGATTACAGCTAAAATTTGCAAGCGCTCCGATTCCAGATAGTTTCGTAAGGTGCGTATAAAGCCAATGGCCAGCTTGCACATCTGCAAAAGTCTCGGGAATTTTCAGCATAATCGGCGGATGAATTAGATCACCTTCCATCGCCTCAAGCATGCGACCAAGATAAAAGAGAGCTTCTCCCCTGCTGATATCTCTTTCGGGATGCCATGAACCATTGGCCAGCGGGCTTATTATGCCGCGTTCTATTAACAGGGCAAGCCCCTTTACCTCGGCACCAACATTTTTCTGGCCAACTGAAACAGCAGAGGGCTTCATTACCGGCTCCAGAATACGTAAGATCCTGTGCATTTCATGATAGAGATCGCTATAACGGGCACGGCCTGGATGATAACCCTCACCCTGCACTCCGCTAAAACCCATCAATATTGCCAGCAGAAATGTCACCAACACAATGCCGGCCTTGCGATACCTTCTGATCAATTCTCTTATTTTAATTTCTCGCATGTTTGCCAGACTGCTTCAGAGGGATAGCTGCAGCATCAACTTTGTCAGAATCCATATCGGCGGGGCCCACCAGAGCCGGGGTTATCAAAATAACCATTTCGCCCTTTTCTTCTGCGTTATCACGCGATTCAATCCGGCGCAACAGTCGTTTCAATATTGGTATTTTGCTGAGCAAAGGCACGGGATTACGCGTCTTATTTGATTTGGTGCGAATCAGGCCGCCAATCACAACAGTCTCTTTATCCTCAACCCGGACCATGGTCTTGATTACTCTGCGAGCGGTTCTGGGGTGCCCTTCGACCAGCGAAAGCAGTTCTGTAAGATCGACATCAACCTGCATGCTGATCTGGTTATCCTTATGAATAGTCGGTTTAATATTCAGTTTTATACCGACCTCAGAAGTCGTCCAGTTATCGCTGGTTCTTGCTGCCAATGACGCAGAGGCAATCGGCAGATATTCAGTAACAGTATTTTTGACTGGAATCTGCTCAGAGATTTCAATTGTCGCTTCTTCCTTGTCCATACAGCGGATAGTCGGATTTGCCAGAGTCTTGATCCGCGAATTCTCGCTGAATCCTTTAAAAGTTGCAGGAATGACTACTGACACAGCTTTCAGATCACCGATATTATCTACCGCGGCCAACTGCTCGGGAAAACTTATTCCCATATTATCGAGATCGCTGCGGGAAATTTCTATCAGCTTTATATGTATGAGAGCCTGACGGGTTGGCTCAAGATCGAGCCGGCGGAAAATTGTCATCGCACGCTCAACCGAGTTTCTCGGACCAGTGACGAGTATCATGTCGGTGCGCTTGTCATGAATGACCCGCACATTTTCTGTTTCCCCAAGCGACTCTTTTACTGTGTTAATAAGTTCTTCGGGCTTTGTATTGAGCGGCTGAAAGTATTCCCTGTGTAAGCTGGATCCAGCAGAAAGCAGCTTATTTTCAGCACCTTTCACCATGCCCACCACTAACTCAACTGCTTCACGGTCACCGGTTACGATGAAATTACCGAGATCCTCATGCAAAGAAACCCTTCCGGAAATTTCAGTAGATAATGTCTTTTCCAGTAAAGTTTTTATCTTGTCAAATGAAATATCAACAGAAACAACCCTGATCACTTTTCCCTCGAGGCGTCTCGACTTTTCAAGTGTCATCACCATCAGTGTCTTGTCATCGATCAGTTTCACTGTCAACTGATGAATCTTCATAAGGGTTTCAAAAGCCCTTCTGACACTTGACTTCTGCAGATAAATATCGACCCGGCTTTCCTTGATACTGTCGAGAGAAGAGTCCAGAGCTACGTTCATTTCGCCGATCTGGCCGAGTGCTCTCAAAACATCACCCAGCGCCAGACTTGACAGGTCAGCGCCTTCAACAGTGTCTTTATCAGAAATGCGCAAAAGCGGGTTATGGATACGGCTTACCCAAATTTCTCCGTCTTCAGAAGTAACCTGGGCTCCGGCCAATGCGGCAATCTGCTGAAGAGCCTGCATTGCATCAGATGCTGCGATATCGACATTGATACGGCCAGCAAAGATATCGCGAAAATAGATGGTCTTATTCATCTGTCTGGCAAGCTCAGACATCAGGTTACAGGCTTCAGCATCTGTTACCTTTATCCGCAGATTTTCTCCTGCTTCCGAATATAGAACGCCAGCCTCATCGGCTGAACGCAAGCCTGGCAAATATAGATTTTTTGCCGGAACCAGCTTTGTATTTTTGCTTACGCTGCTTTCCGGAGTCTCGGCAGGCGGCGCAATAAGTGTATAAGAAGAGCGTTTCTCTTTCGTTTCTATGTCTTCAGCGAACGATAGTTCAACCCCATTTGCAGTTTGCTTGGCAGTCGGCAGATAATTGCGTTTCATGAAAAATGTCGCGCGCAAAACCGGCGGCTCTTCAGAAATCTGGTTGAGTCTTACCAGTTTTACCGGACCCTGTATGAAATTTATTATAAATGGGTTTACATCGACTTTTGCCCCTAACACATCCATATAAAACAAGGGGATTGAACCTTCGCGAATCAGCTTGGTCTCTACTGCACGATCGAATGAAAGCAGGAGACGGCCGGCTCCGGAATTATTGCCAGCCGGCTCCGGTATGTATTCGACACGTCTGAATCTGCCGACCTGGCCTTGCCCATGAACGACCTTAAAACCAGCCAGGGCAAACACCAGGACCAGCATTAGAAACAGCAGCGCCAGCCGCCAGGCTTCGCTGCCATTCAGCTCTCTGTTTCTGAACTGATACATTTTCACATCTCTGTACTCGGCAGATTGATCATTATTTTTCACCTTTTACATTGATTATTTAACTTTCATCATCTGCCGATGTATAGACAATGACAACTCTTATCTCTATCATTCGTTCAGGAGAGCCATGGCCAGACTAATTGCAGCAGGCGCCTTCAAGCGACCGCTAGAACAGATTATTGAAGAAAAATCGTTACTTGATCAGCAGACAGTTAACGCTCTAAAATCGCAGGCCAGTGCAATCGGCATTTCATTTGAAGAAGTGCTGCATGCAAGTTCAGAGCTGGCTGACGAAGTGTTTTTTCCAATACTGGCAGAGTCATACGGTCTTGAATATGACGCGACGACTGTGCCGGTAGCATTCGCCGATCTGCCTGAACGCCTGGGATCGATCTGCACGCGAGAAAAGCTATTGATATTATCTCTTGACGCAAAAGAACTTCTCGTTGCCACTTCCCAGCCCTCAAAAATTCACAATCTGCGCCCGTTGCTGGCTGCGCTTGGTTTTAACACAACATTCGTGATAACGCTTCCGCTCAAAATTGAGAGCAATTTGCCAAAAGAAGCGGTCGAGATACCCGAAAACGATCTCTATTCAGGCATCAACTCACTCGCCTCCACCCTCAAAGCTGGCGACAACGCAAGCCGTCGCAGCGAAGAACATATCAGTGATATCAGCACCTCTCTCGACACCCCTTCTGTAGTCGAACTCGTCAACAAGATTCTGCTGCTGGCGGTCAATCAGAATGCCAGCGACATTCATGTCGAAACGACGCAAAATGGCGCTCGAATAAGATTTCGTATCGATGGTGTTCTCGCCGATCGTCTTGAACTCGACAGTCAGACAGCATCTTCTTTTGTATCCCGCCTGCTGATTATGGCCAGGCTTGATATAACCGAAAAAGTCATGCCACAGGATGGCAGTTTCAAAGTTACCTGTGATAATCGCGATGTTGAGTTCCGTATCGCCTGTATGCCCGGCATTTATGGGCAGAATATCGTGCTGCGCCTACTCTCCGGTGCCGAGGCGGTCAAACTCGAGCTTGGCAACATTGGTATGTTAAACGATGAATTGCGGCTGATCACAACAACCACGCGCTTTCCACACGGCATGGTGCTGGTAGCCGGACCCACCGGCAGCGGTAAATCGACGACACTCTATGGTCTGCTTGAAGCTATTGCTGACCCCAGATTAAAGTTTATAACGATTGAAGACCCGGTAGAAAGAAGAATCAACGGCGTTCAACAGGTTCAGGTCAGAGTTAACCGTAATGAGCCAGACCGATCCCTGACCTTCGCGCGTGGCTTGCGCACAATTCTTCGTCTCGATCCAGACATCATCCTCATCGGAGAAATCCGTGATTCAGAAACAGCCCAGATCGCGATTCAAGCAAGTCTGACCGGTCACCTCGTGCTCTCGACTATTCACGCCAATTCTTCGGTCGAAACTCTGCGGCGTCTCGAGAACATGGGTGTCGATTTTCACTTGATGATGAGTTCTCTCAATCTGATTTTCGCCCAGCGCCTGCTCCGCAAGCTCTGTCTGGAGTGTCGAGTCACCCGTCCTGCCAGCGAAAGGGAAGCATCACTGCTTAAAGAACTCAGAGTCGCCAATGTTTCTGAGCCTAAAGGCTGCCCGGCCTGCATGAACATGGGTTATCGCGGCCGCACCGGCATTTTTGAATTTTTACCGATCAGCGACCAGATCAGAGATATGGTGGCGCAGCGAGGCCTCACCGAAAGCATGAACTACATACGCGAAAACCGCCTGCGCACCCTTATGGAATCAGCACTGATAAAAGTAGCGGCCGGAGAAAGCGATTTTTCTGAATTAGAAAGGGTTTGTGGTCCTTGTCTGTAATTGCCAACATAACTGAATGGCTTCTGAACATCAGCAGAATATGCGTGCTGGAAATCGGCAGCAGTATTCTACGATTTGCCGATGGCGAGTTGCGACAATCAGTTGCCACAATAAAAGAATACAAAAGTTGTCGGAACCCGGTCACAAACTTTAATGCAGCCAACGATAGCATCAACTATGACAATCTTTCAGACAGTCTAAAATCTCTCGCCGGAATGAGATATGGAATAGAAAGATATGCTGCAATCATTATTCCCGACCATCTGTTTCATTTTGGCTCTGTCAGCTTGCCGGTGGCAGCAGGCAAGGCCGGAATTCTTCCCATTATTCAACGTGATATCCAGACAAATGCACCCCTGCCATTCAATGCCTATAGTATCAGACATGAAAGTGGCAAAACACGCAACGGAAAGCTCAACATTCAGTATTGTGCTCTGCCCTTAAACACTCAGTCGGAAATCGAAAGAGCCTGCAACCGGGCGAGGATTCTTCCCGTCTCGATACAGCCCTCATTCGCCTGTCTGCACAAGCTTCTGCATCAACATCAAAACATAAGTGAGCATGCTTACGTATTTTTGCATATAGGCAATCAGAATACCAGTATGGGTATATATGATCAAAACGGTTTGCGAGCTGTTTTTGTCATAAACTTCGGCGTGCAGACGCTCATCTCAGCAATTGTTCAAAACACCGATAGCGACGAAGCTTCGGCTGTGCACCAGCTTTTTAATGAACCACTGCTTCTCGATGATCCTGCCGATTCGAAAGCTCAGCGCGAAATACCTGCTTTCGCTCTAATCGAAGGCCTGATTGCTGATTTCTTACAGCAGGTATATGGCCAGCTGCTGCTTTTCAATTCTGAAAATCCGGAAGAAACCGGATATTCAAGTATTATCATCAGCGGCGGCGGCGCTCTGATAAAAAATTTCGACCGTCTTGTCGCTTATAACCTCGGCATTTCCAGCGTAAAACTGAGTGACGAACTTGAGCATGTTCGACTGGCAACTGCCATGCCCGAAGCGGAAAGCCTGGAAACCATAGCCCCTTTACTCGGCAATCTCAGTCTTCAACCAGTAAACAGAAATCGTTTCGACCGGGTGATGGCAGCATGACCAACGCATTTGAATTCATACCGGCAAATAGTCTCAAATTGCGACAACCTCGCCTGTCACTGGCATTTTTTCTGGTGACCGCTACCTGCTTTCTGCTGGGCATCTTCGCCATGAATAAATATACCGAAAGCCTCGAACAGTCTTACCAGGAAACCAGCGCCCGCCTTGAAAAAGAAACCATGACATTTATCCAGAGAGCTACGAATATGCTGCCTGATTCTTCTGCCCTCGACTCTGTAATCAACAGAACCCGCCTGCATAATCTGGCAATTGGTGGCAAAAACAGCGTCTGGACGAAACTTTTCAACACTCTCGACCTTGCCCTGCCAGAAGACTCGGTGATTCTGACAATCAATAATCCCAAAAGCGGTAAAGCGGTTTTTGCCGCAGAAGACCGCCAGTTTAGAATCAGAATCGCACTCACCGGCATAGAGGCAGCAAATGATATCTATGCCAGACTCGCGTCCCTGCAGGAAATCGAGTCTCTGAGCTTCACTCCGCGTGGCGAAATGAAACAGGAAGGCAGACAAAGCCTGAACGTCGATCTCGAATTCAATTTCAACGAAACTTATGCAACAACACCATAAAAACACTATTCTCCTGCTGCTTTCATGGACAGGCATCCTCGTGCTTGCAATCGCCGGGCTTGCGAGATTGCCGGCCATATGGAAAGAAAGCTCGAGACTTTCACGACTTTCGGCTGAACTCACCGATACCAGAGAGCGCGAAAACCGCATGAACGACTTTATAGAGAACATAAGAACGCAAGCGGCAAGTATAACTTCAGAAATTTCTGCGCGTAACCAGATAATCGACAATGCCTCTTTCACACGCCTTGGATCTACTGATATCAGCCAGTTTATCGACGAACTGCCCGAACTGTTTTCTGCAGCCGGCGTCAAGGTTACGAATCTTGGCTATCAGGCCCGAGAAACTATCGAAAACTTCATTGATCTGCCTTTTGTAGCTCATATCCAGTGCAACTACCCTGGCATGCGCCGCATGCTGCATGCTCTTGAAACACATCAGGCCGGGATAAATATTGAGCAGCTTGAATTCGTAAACCTCGATGATGACCAGCATCTGACAAAACTACGACTGTTATGTCGGGTAAGGTTCAAATCTGTTGGACAATAACAAAGACAAAAGTAAACGAGTGGTGGTCGGAGCCCTGATCCTGTTTATACTGATCGGGCTCAACCTGCTTGTGCGATACAACCGAGCCTCTGGCCCGGCGCAGACGCCGCCAATCTCTGCGACTCCGCCTGCAGCTGTTACCTCAGGCACGCCATCTTCCCTGCAAAGTAAAACTGTCGCACAGCCAGCAAGTCAAGCGAATCCGACCAATGCGGCAACCGGTAACGACGTGCTGATTCCTGCCGGCGCGCAGCAGATGGCAATAATAAACAGTCGGCTCGATAAAATGTGGCAGGATCTCAGAAATCTTGCAATGCCGCTGCCGCCTCCCGACCTTGTTATTGAGTTGAACCTGTCTGATTATGACAGGTTTCGCTGGAAACTTGCCCTTCCGATTGCAAGCGAGGCGCCTGTAATTGAACCAGCGAGTGAAATTGCTACTCCCACTGTTACCAAAGCAATAGAAGTCCTCGCTGTTTTCAGGGTGAAAGGACGAAACAAATACCTGGTAAGAGAAGACGAAAGGGCTTTTCTGGTAAACGAAGGCGAAGAAACTCGTCCTGACAGCATTGTCGTGGAAAAGACTGGCGAAGACAGTTATCATGTATTTGACAGCGGCGGTTCGACCCACGATCTCACGCTCAAAAAACCAACAGAAGACAATGTTGGCCGCGCAATAAATGTTTTGCTGGGCAAAGACTCTAAACAGACCAGCTATGATTTGATAACGACTGATGTTGCATCTATAACCGAACGCTAGAATTCATTATAAAAGGTAACTTTGCGGTATGAAAAATTTCCGGGTAAAGATCCAAAACAGCGACGGGTCTTCTGACTATATCGATGTCAAAGCTGAATCAGCACGCGAAGCAGTCGATCTGGCCGGAAGTCGTGGATACAACGCTATCGAAGCAGCACCCGACGAAATCAAAGCAGCCACCTCCTCCGGGCGCGTTCCAGATAGCGAACTTTATCACTTTACCAGGCTTTTCGCGACCCTGACGCGCGCGGGGATTCCCATACTCGAAACCTTCGAACTGCTGGTCAGCCGAGTCGACAACCAGAATCTCAAGACGGCCCTGCGCGACATTTTTAACAGTGTAAACGACGGCAACGGGATCAGAGACTCATTTGAAAAGCATCCGCAGATTTTTGACAAATCATATCTGCAGCTTATAGAAGTCGGCGAAGAGTCTGGAAAACTGCCGCAGGTGCTCGAGCGTCTGACGGTGCTGCTGCGCAAACGCATTCAGCTGCGCGGTATGATAATCAAGGCCCTTACCTACCCGGTTCTGGTTATGGTTTTATCATTCGTCGTTGTCGTTGCGATACTGATTAAAATTGTGCCGAGATTCAAAGATATTTATTCGCGTTTTGGCGGCGAACTGCCAGCTATAACAAGATTTACTCTCAAATGCAGCGATATCTTGATCAACTATTTTCCGTTACTCGCTGGTCTTTTCGTTCTCTGCACCGGCTTGCTCTATGCTGGCAAAAAAACGACAGCAGGCAAGGCTATTTATGACCGTGTTGTCCTGAGTCTGCCGCTTTTCGGTCAGATGTTTCATACCTATGAAATTGCCGGGTTTTCCAAAAGTTTTTCGATGCTGGTGCACAGCGGTATCACCGTAACCAGTGCGCTCGAACTGATCAGCCAGACAGTTGATCGAGTGCCAGTTAAAAAGGCTGTATCCGCCGCTAACGACAAAATCAGAACCGGTCAGCCGATCGCAGAAAGCTTCGACAGCCAGTTGCCATGGTTGCCAGAGCTTCTCAATCGGATGGTAGCGGTAGGTGAGCGTAGTGGTAACCTGCCCGAAATGCTCGATCACGTCGCAGATTTCTACGAAGAAGAATTTAACAGCAAGGTCGAAACCCTGGCTTCACTTATTGAACCAGTGCTCATAGTTTTTCTCGGTGTGATAATCGGTGGAATCGTCGTTTCGCTTTATCTGCCGATATTTGGCATGGCCCGCCTGATTTCACAAAGGTAATCACTTATGGAAGTCCTCGATATCTTCAAGCTCATACGCACGCGCAAACCGGCGCTGGTAAAGCATGCTATGCAGGCCTGGGAAAGAGATCACAGCGGACAGGTCGAAGTCCTCATTGAGACAATCAAGCTTGCAGATGCCGAGTTGATAGAAACCGCTTTGCTGCTGGCAGCAAAATATCACCCGGAAGCCTGTGCCGCCGAAATTTGCACCCTGCTGGCAAACCCCGAGGCCAGGGTGCGCCGACTCGCCGTACAGGCAATCAACATCAGAATGGCTAAAGCATGCTCGCAGCCGCTATCCAAACTGCTGGCCGACGAAACTGATGTTTTTGTGCTCGCTTCTGCCGCCAACGCTGCCGCCGAACTTCATCTCGACGTAGAATGCCTTAAACCTGCCCTCAGGCACACCGATATCAGAGTAAGAGCCAATGCTGTCAGAGCCGTTGCCAGGTGCTGCCCCGCCCGCATTCAGGAACTGCTCGAACCCATGTTGCAGGACAAAGCATTGCGGGTGCAGAATGAGGCTCTAAGGGCACTGGCTCAATTTGTTCCCGAAAAAGATCTCGAACAGCTCATCAGCCGGCGCATGCAATCCGACAATCCGTCAGTCCGAGCTGCAACCGCTTTTATAGCTGGAGAACTGCCGATTTCCATGCGCATGCCCTTTTTGCTGGAAGCTTTGAGCGACAAAGATGCAAGGGTAGTCAGCAACGCGACGCGTTCTCTGTGCAAAATTCATGACCCGGCTGGACTCAGAGCCGTAATCAGCACCTATTTCAATGTTGCTGAAAAAAGCCTGGCCAGCGCTCTCCTCAGGCAACTCAATCCAGAAGACAGCTACATCTTCGTCGAACTGGCTGAAAGCGCCGGGAAACCCGGCAAACTTGAACCTGAACTGCTGATGCGAATAATTGCTGCTGCTCTACATTTTAACGACTGGGAAAGATTACTGCCATGGCTTATGGCAGCTGTTGATCACGACAACTGCGATGTGCGACTTGCGGCTCTACAGGTGGTAATGCAAAAAATTAATTTTTTCAGCAGCAATATTGACCGTATGGTGGAAAAAGCTCGGCGCAGCGGCAACAGCCAGGAGATTGCCCTGTCGCATTTCATCCGCTGGAAATCAGGTGATCTTGCAGAACTCGAAGCTCTGAAAGAAATGCTCTTCTCGGGTCGCAAAGCTGATATTGCTGCAGTCAGTGATCTATTCAACCAGGAGAACAGTATTCTTACCCGAAAAATTCTTGAAGAAGCCGGTAAACGCGGCATATATATTGCTGACAGGGACACCGTTTTACCGCCCAGACCAATTAAACTGCCAGAGTCCTAAAAGCAGTTCTCAGACCGCGCTCACCATTCTTTGTAGGGAATCCCATTCAGTCCATCAGCCGGAAAAACGTCGTCGGGACACCGTATATCGACAATTTTCATGTTGGCGCCATCAAATGTCATGCTGGCGTCGGTAATTATCTTCAATTCTTCACCCCCGATGCCATCGTTGCCGATCAACTGCCAGCGGGTTGCAGCAAACATTGGATTGAGCGGCAGACGGCGCAGATAAAAACTTCCGCCAGCTACCGGCCTTTTCGTTGTGAGCAACTCATGTATCGACAGCGGAAATCTTGGCTTATCAGCTTCAAGAATAGCCGGATTCTGGTAAGAGTCCTGAAAGAAGCTGTCGAGTGTCGCCCGCAGTTCAAGCAATGCATAACGCATGCGCTCTTCTTTTTCACGTTGGGAAACAACTTCGGCGGTATGAAAAGCCACCAGTGACGCCAGTAAAATCAGCGCCGAAACGACAACCACCTCTACCAGAGTAAAGCCACGTACGCGTTTCAATATTCGAACGTTACCACGTTACCATTGGAGTTATCTTCTGGCCTCTTGTGAAATCCTGTTTTTCCATCCTGAGCGACTAATGTGTTGCTGACGGTGACCGCATATGACGTTTTGGGCGTAGCGGCAACCAATGTCCCCGTCAATATAATTCGATATGACGTATCAGAAACTCTTTGCACTGTATTCGCTGAAACTACGACTGCTGGTACAATTCCAGTCACGACAACATTTGAGGCCATGGCCGAGATATCTTCAACCTTTCGACTGAAAGTGATCTCGATTGTTGTGTTATTGACAACTCTGGCGGAAGCAACGATAAAAGGAGCTTTCCAGGAAACCATAATGTCATCTCCGGAGCTCTCTCTATTCAAGATGGTCACAGTGCTGTCGTCGGTGCCGTTCGGCCCCATTGAATAGAGAACTCCTTCTTGCACGTCTATCTGATAATCATTTCCCCATGGATCCATCGGCATTTCCTGAGTACTGTTTGCTCTGTAGTCCTGCAAATATTTGCCAATAAGAGTTCGAAGATCTGCTTCCTTGAACATTGCTGGCTCAAGCTGGTCGTACATGGCGAGAGCTTTTTTGAATGTCTGCAGGTCTGCTTCGGCTGCGGTAAGTTTCGACTGGTTGACGTAATCCTGATAATAAGGCAGCGCAAGCGCCACCAGAGCAGCGAGGATCCCCACTACGACAAGCAGTTCCAGTAATGTAAAGCCTGATTTGTCTTTTATCACGTTAAGTTTAATCGGTCTTCCGACTGCCTTTCGTTTAAAGACACCACTCACTATAACCTCTCGTGAGCTGTCTGCAATTAAAATACTATCTTGTTCTTCGACAGATGCAACCTTTTTGTTTATACCCAACACGTTATTTTTTGCAATATTTTTCCAGCTTCAATAATAGCCTCTCTCTCTTTTAATCGTTGTCTTAGTCGTTGTCGTTGTCTTTGTGCTTTCACTGCATCGCGTTCGTTGAATGAAGCTGATACGAATGTTATCATATCAGTATGCCAAACAAAAGTGGTTACGTTTTACTTGGAATGCTGCTGTTCTTTACCTTCATCGGGCTGAGCAGTTCGGTCACCGTGCTCGAGCAGGACACCCGGCTGAAACGTTTCAGCGAAGACGATTTGCGTCAGGATCTTGGCGCTATCAGACGAGGAATAGACCTTTACCGCTACCAATTGGCAAAGTCAGGCTCCTCCGATCCTGCTTTTGAAGATGCCATCAATAATGGCTCAATGACCACATTGATACAGATACTCATTGATAAAAACATGGTCAGACCAAGTGTTGCCAGCGGTACGGCACCTTGGCGACAAAACATCAGGAAATGGCGCAAAATCAGTAACCTGATCACTAACCCCAGTTTTGAAATAGACGACGGCTCAATTCTCATCGAAGCTGGCTCATGGCGGGGTAATTTCACCGCAAACGATGGGGTTCCCGACGGCTGGACTCTCACATCGGGCGGCGCCGATCAACACATTGCAATCACCGAAGTAGCGACCTATGTAATCAGTTTCTGGGCCAGGGCTGACACCCCTACCAGCCGCGCCAGAGTTCGCGTCTGGAGAATTGCACCTATAGCAGAAGGAATCGCCGCCTGTGACCTGACAGCCGATGAAACCAACTGGAAAAGATATTTTGGCAATTTTCAGATCAACTCAGTGCCGGCGGTGGTCCGACTTGAACTTGTACAGGCCGGTAGCAGCAGCGGAGATACCGTCTATCTCGACGGCCTGATGCTGGAAAAATGGAATCCACCGGCTGGAACTCCTGCAGCAGCGACACCGGCGCCCTCAGCCTGGACTAAAGACTACACCATTACTCCGTTAGCTACAGAATCAGCTCAACAACAGAGACTTTTCCGGGAATTGATCCCGGAAGGGGCTAATCCGGCCAGTTATTCATGGTGGTTTAACTGGTAATCATGGAGGAGTAACCAGTTTAAGCGAGCTGCCACGATCGGCATCCTGCGATGTGCTGCGATCGATACCGTATTTGTTCTGACCGGTATATTCGTCGTAGGTATCTACCGGATATATTCTTTCATCGCGAGTTCCCGATGCTACGTTGAAGAACGGGTAATACTCTATCGTCTGGGTTGCAAGTGTGCCCCTGTTCCCGACGCCATCTTCGAATTCCATGTATACAGTTTTCAGACCTGCTGTCGAAGTCAGAGACCAGCTTAGCGAAGCCGGATCCCAGTATTGCGAACCAGGATAGGCAGGATTCAGCCATTGCGTCCATGCCAGGTTGTCGTTGCTGACATATGCAAACTTGATACCGCTGGGGTCATGCAGCGTGATTGATATATATACTGTCGTGGTTGCAGTAGTCGTATCGCCGTAATCCATGCCAACCCGACGGTTGATGTAAAAAGCCTGAACCTGTGGGTCGGGAGGACTCATATCAACCCTTATGCCATCTGAACCGTCGCCATAATCAACACTTTCGCGGCCAGCGCGGTCACGCGCCTTTATTCTGGCATAATAGGTGGAACCATCGACACCTTCGGTGAACAGATAAGAGGTGTCAGCGCTACCCAGATAGAGTTCTTTAACTACATCAGTGAACCCGGAATCGCGTGCAATCTGAACGTAGACATCGGTAACTCCCGAAATCGCATCTGAGTGTGTAAACTCAAAATAAACATAGGTATCAGAAGAGATAATATGATTCGGGTCGTTGTTGCCGGCTGCCAAATCTGTAGTGGCGTTGGACAGAGGATCTGTCAGGTCGATACTGATGCCATCAGTAGTATACCAGTCAGAAAGATTGCCGGCGACATCTTCGAAGCGCGCACGCGCATAGATGGTACTGCCATCGACCGAAGGTGCGACAAACGACCTGGCGCCAGTGGTATTGCCCAGCCAGCCTTCTGACAAAATGACTGCGTAAGTGGCGCTGTCGGAAATCTGAACGTATACATTGGCAACTCCAGACAGATCGTCGGTCAGACCGTCAGCAATAAAGTCCAGCGTGAGGTCTCGACTCCAAACGTCATCAGGATCATTGTTTGCAGCCGTATTGTCTGTATAAGATGTAGCCGTTGGTGCATTTTCATCCTGCCGCGACAGCACTGCGGTTGAATAACTGCTGATGTTGCCAACCAGATCTTTAGCGCGAACCCTGAAATAGTAGATCGTTCCGTGCGTCAGACCGGCGAAATTACAACTGGCAGGCACAAGCCAGCCGGAAGACTGCAAATCGGCTGTAAATGCCGCATCGGTTGCGCGCTGAAAGTCATACTGCACGCCACCGGAAACAGTATCGACAACCGTAGAACAGTTTACCAGATTGGCTGTTCCAGACGAGAAGGCTGGTTCGGCCGCCATTGCCGGAATCGGTGGCGCCAGAACATCTACCGTTATACCGTCACTGTATGCTGGAGTATAAGTCCCGCCGTTATTAAAAGCCCTGACGTTAATGTAATATGTCTGGCCATGTGTCAGATTTAAGCCGGTGGCAGCGTAGCTTGTGTTAAGATTTACGCTGGTCCATGTAACCACATCACTGCCGCCGGAGGTTGTACCAACAGAAAACTCGTAGCGGTTGATGCCTGAATCCGGGTCGTTACTGTCGGTCCATGTCGCTGCCAGTCTTGTGTTGTCGAGAGTAAACTCGCCTTCATCGGTTACGAAAAAAGGCTCCGGCGGCGTTGGATCGCCACCCTTTATACCGTCAGAATAGCCGGGATCTGAAACGTTTTCGGCAATATCATATGCCCGCACCGTGAAGTAGTAGAGTGTAGCCCCGGTAAGATCCAGGGCCAGACCGGAAAAGGTGGTTTCAGTGGCCAGGCCGACATTAGTATCAGCCACAACATCATCAGCGCCCTGAGTTTTGCCAACGCGAACAATAAAATGTTTGAGGCCGGTTTCGGCATCAGAAGAGGACCATGTCGCATGCAGCTTGTCAATAAAGGGCGAGTAAAGTCCGTCATCGACCACGACCGGAGTTACAGGCTTTACGCTATCAACAACGATTGAGGCAGAAATGCTTGCCGAGCGGTTGCCGAGACCATCAACAAAACTTACATACACAGTTTTGCTGCCCATACCAGCACTCAGATTCCACACATATGAACTGGCATAGGCGACAGAAACTGCTGCCTGCGCCTCATTCTGAATCGACATGCCGCTGACACCGGCACCATCAACTGCGTTCAAAGAAAGATTGACAGTATGTGTCGCCGAGTATGCCCCTTCAACAATTGACAGCGAACCAGCCGGCGGCGTCGTATCAAGAATTATACCATCCTGCTGCGGTACCGAAATGTTGCCAAGTGTATCCTGAAAACGTGCATAAACAATCTTATTGCCGTCGCCGGCAGTAAGCGTCCATAAAAACGTGCCGGACATACCCTGCCATGCAGTCCAGTTGCTTCCATCATTACTAAACGACATGCCGTTGACACCATTGGCGTCGGTGGCAGTCAAAGCCAGAGAAACTGATGTTGTCGCAGTTCTCGACGCACCTGCATTGATGATGATACTGCCAAAAGGCGGCAGGCGGTCAACTTCGACCTGAATGCTTTCACCACCATAAACGCCGATGTTACCAGCACCGTCAACGGCACAGGCGCGGAATTTATACAGACCATGCGCCAGTCCGACAGTGTTGAAGATTGGCAGCGAGACAACTGCCAGGTCAGTCCAGGCGCCTCCATTAAGGCTATACTGCAACTGGTAACTTGAAATACCGGAATCTCCCGGATCTGTCGCCGCACCCCAGGTAACCAGAAGGTTCCCTGTTCCTGAAAGAACAGGGCTGATGTCAGGAACACCCGGCGCAGTCGGAGGCGCCAGATCAATTACAGTAACAGTCTTGTTAACAATCAGACCACCGCATTCAAACGTAAGATTCGCCGTACCAGCTTTGTCGGACGAGAAGGAGAAAGAGGTATTTCCGCTGTTAATGGCGATCTGATGACCTGACCAGGTCAACATGGCATCTGCCGGCGAAAAATTTCCCAGCGTTGTTGTCGAATTGAGCATAGTTCCATCCGGCACAAGATCACCAGCATTCCCGAAGGTGCCGGCCGTAATATTCATACTTGGATTAAGGTTTCCCGCGGTGATAGTCAACGACGTTGCGGGCAGATTAACCGAATAAGGCGGCAACTGCACAAAGACCACCGAACTGTCAGAACCGTTCGCAAGGCCGATAACAGCCTTGACTTTAGCAAGGCCGAGGCTGGTTCCTGATGCCAGCAGTTTGAAGTTCAGCTGACCGGAGGCATCGCAGACAACCTGATGCCCATCGCCGGGAATACCGTTTGCGTCGGCAGGCCCGAACGAGCCAAGCAGTGGCTGGGTAAACACGGTTACCTGGGTGCCGGGCTGAACGGGATTGCCCTCTGTTGTCAAAATCGGTCCGCTCACGTAATTGGCAGCATGAGGTGGCACCAGACCGGCATAGAGCGAAGTCCGGTCAGCTGACAGCGTGAAAGGGCCGTAAGCAGCTTCATAAATGCTGCTTGCTGATGTATAAGTGCCTTTATTAAGAGACTTGTCTGTTAAAGTAAAATATGCGACGTATGCCCCACCTTTTACAGCCGGCTGAATAGGAACGGCTGCCAGGCGGTCTATACCGTCATTGCTTTGAAATGTGGGGATTGCCCAGATAACCGCATAAGTCTCAGACAGCACAAAGGCTGCACCAGAGGTAAGAGCTGCGGTCAAGGAGTCGCCACCATTACTTGAGATGGTACCAAAACGCGATGGAACTTCAAGCATGGCGCCTGAAACCTTGGCGAAGGCAACAGCAGTGCCAACAGTTAAAGGCTGGTCAACATGGTCTGTAGCTATGGTATCGATGCCGGATATGGTCACCTGTATGCTTGTGCCATTTACTGGAGTGTTGCGACCCATCTCCTTGTAAGGTACAACCTGTGCAAGAGTCGGATCCATATTTGGTCCCGAGCCTTCGGTTCCATCCGCAAGAAGCGGGTCAACCGACTGACAACTGAAGCTCGGAAGAGAGTTGGTTATCGTTCCGTCGCCCGGGCTTACATTCGAAGGCGCAGGCGGTGTCTTATCGAGTCGGAATGCGTAACTCGCCACAAATGAGTTTGCAGAGGCCTGAGCACCATCGACAAGCTTTACGTAATAATAATATGTGCCTTCGGTGGTCGGAGTCGATGACAAATCATAACGGAAGCCATAAGCCGTCGCAGGGGGATCATATTCTCTCGTCTGAACTCCGGCGAGTTGGACTTCTGCCTTGTTCTGAAGCACAGCCTGCGACAACGGAATCCGAACCCATGAAATATTGGTTCCATCGGTTGTATCCTTGGCTCTAATTGAAAATCTGGTCGGGAAAGGTCTGGCGCTGGCCCCACCAAGAGCGTTGTAATTTCTCTCAATTGGTATCAGATCGTAAGCAAGCGGCTCGGTAACGTCGTCACGTATGTAACCAAAATACCAACCAACCGACTCTCTCGGCAGGTTCATCGAAGTGTATCCATTCGCAGTACTTACTATTTGAAACTTCCGCCTATATTCGCTTCCAGCCATTGTCAAGAGCATTACAGCCATGTTGCTTCCCGCCGGAACTGTTGCAGAAGCGTAAACAGTGCTGCTGTATTTTGCTACCACCGTCTGGTCAAAACTTTCGATCGGAACTTCAACCTTTACCAGCAGCGGGTTGGAATTATTTGTGACAACGGAATCCAGTGCATACATCCAGTTGCCTGGAATTGCAAACAGGTCGGTCCAGACAACTGTCGGAAATTCCAGCGCAGGGTTGGTGGCGTCATAAAAATGTGCCGAAATGGGAGGGTGCGGGGCAGGTACAGGAGACTGAATATTTAGCTTCATATACGGCATATCCCGACAAATGGCCGAATCCTGAATGTAAAACTGGCAAGTATGATGCCCGTTAACTATAGTGCGATATGGATACTTGAACCACTTTGTATGGCCAAGTGTACTTGTCGTCAGATAAATACTGCTTCCCCAACCCCAGGCTATGCCTGTCGAATAAGCAAGCGTGTCGAGATCTGTTTGAGGTGGCGGGTTATATGTGCCAGCCTCCCACACATGCCCATAAATAGCGGGAGTATTGAAAAGCAGGGCCACCGGCGATGTGCTGTTATCGACAAGAACGGGGTTGTTGAAAGTGGGATCCACAATATAAGCAGTGTCTGCAGCACTCCAGACAAGAGGAACCAATGCCGCATAAGGAGGCAATCCTGATGGATAATCTTCGTAATTATAAAGAAAAATCTCCCTGAAATTACTAAGCGGAGGAGTTGCTGTTGCCGGCACTCCTGCGGCCTGGCCGGGGCGTAAATTATCAATGGCTATGTCTCTGGTTAAGTAAGCTCGATTTCCGGCGAGATCTGAACATTCATAGTGTATTCTATATCTATGCTGATCCTGTAATGCGGCTGGCCAGCCAGCACTGGGGACGTATTTGGCTGTGTCTGCCGCAATGGCAGAGGCAGCGCCAATGAGCGGGTTTGGATAACTCGCGGTATCAGGAAGAGGTACGCCTGAATTGTCGATGTCAACAACCGTGATTGAAGCCACATTGATGTCAAATCCGGCGCCACCAGTGTCTGACACGACAAGATGGAGATAATCGATATTGTGATTATTGCCCACACGAGCCAGCCAGTTACGGTCTACCAGCCAGTTACCAGTCATATAGATGCGAAGATCCAGCGTTGGCGGAGTTGTGTCGACAATAATCTGAAATTCTGTCGAGAATGCGCTCTGAGCAAAACCGTTATGAGAACGAGTTTTAACAGTATGCACGCCCGCCGGCAGATCGAGCAGATGCGTGTAATTACCCGCTGAAGTGGCGATTACAGACCTTACATAAGTTCCATTCAGCCATATTTCGACGAGATTGCTCGATTCTGACATACCGGCAACTGGAACACCCACAGTATTATTAGTAGTTATCGGCGTGCCAGGAATAGCCGGCTTGCCATCAATTGAAGAAATGATAGGCGCATTCGGCGGTGTTGTAGCGCCAGTATAATGCACGTGAATACCATTGGAAGATGCGCCAAAGGCACCTATGTTGCCAGAGCGATCTTTAGCACGAACTCTGGCATAATGCACATAACTTGATTGCGCGTCTGTATATTGGTAAGAAGTGGCCGCAGGAATCCACACATCATGAACAAGTACGCTAAAGTCTGACGCAGTTGCAATCTGTACGTTTACTTCCGCTACACCGCTGCGATCATCTGTAGGATTAAAGTAGAATGTAATGTTAGGATCTACTGAAAAAATTTCATCCGGGTCAAAATTTCCCGGGCCAACATCTGAACAGGCAAAGGCAGGGGGAGGCACGGTATCAACAACACAGAAAGTTGCAACAGACGGATTGCCAATATTGCCATCCGCATCTCGTGCAACTATCTGAAACAAGTAGGTGCCATCGACCAGACCTGATATTGCTGCGCTGGTTGTGGCAACTGTCATTACCTCCACAAACGGTGCAGCTTCAAGAGACTGTTGAACAAAATAATCCTGAGTTCCAGCTCCGCCATGATCTATCGACTCACTCCACGAAATCTGGGTTGTACCTTGTGAATATTGAGGTAAAACACTCACTCCAGCAGGTGGGTCTGGAGGATAGCGATCCAGAAATGTAATTACACATGAAGCGGAACGTCCTGCAACTTCCATTTCAAATGTTACAGGGCCCTTTTTCTCGGCTGTAACGAAAACGGTCGCCACACCGGCCTGTAATTCGGCCTGAATCCCGGGTAACGGGCTGAGGTCGGGGGTTACATCAGGACGGGCTGGATTCGTATACCAGCTTAACTCATACAGATAGCTCCAATGATAGGTCGGAACATTTGTTTGAACCATTCTCCAGTAACGATGCGCTCCGAAATAACCCCAATCAGTTCTAGTCCAGTCGAAACCGGTTGGTTTAAAATCTGTTTTTGCTGTTGTCCATGCTATGCCGTCGTCAGAATACTGAATATCGAACAACAGATCGAGACTGGAGTTAGAGGTTTTGGCGTCAAGTCTGACCCATTCTTTCTCGTTACCTGCACCGAGATCGATGGTAAAATTTGCTCCCGGCTGTGGCGTAGAATATGAAGGATTGTAAAAATACTGGCCAGGGTTGACAGTGCTGCCATCAGAAATGCCAGATGGATTCCAGTAGGAGGTGTGATATCCACTCATTGAATACATACTTCCTGAGGGATTTGCAAGCTGGTGAGCATTAACCGTCCAGGTGGCCAGAGAACCGTTCGGCACCGGTGTGCCGGCATAGCCAACCAGCGAAGAACTTACAGAGGTAGAACCATTTGGATTGCCCGGCGTAATTGCCGGTGTAGTAGTCGCCGGAACCAGCGTAAATGCTTCTACCTGTACAATCGGGATAGGGGCAGAACTGCCACTGGCAAGACCGATTGCGCAAACGGTATTCAATGTTCCAGGCGTTGTGCCGGTAACCTCGACACCGTAAACGAACATTCCATCGCCTGGTATGGCACCGTTCTGGCCTGTAAACACCTGGTAGCCATCGCCTGGCAGTCCGTTAGCATCGGGAAGCGTAAATGTTGTCAGCGCCTCCGGATCGCGCTGCACAGTAACTGCCTGGTTATCCTGAACGATATTACCCTTTCTGGTAAAAATGGAGCTCGAGGTAAAAGTCGCTACATCAGGCGGCAAAAGACCCATGAACAGGAACGTTCGATCAGTAGTCAGAGTTATCGGCCCGGCCGCCAACTCAAGCTTGCTGTATGGTGCAAAAAATGCGCCGGGATTCCCTGATTTATCGAGAGTCAGAACACGACAGACATACTGAGCGTCTTCGGTGACCGGTGTAATCGGCACAGCACCTACACGGTCTATGCCGTTATTTGAGGTAAAACATGGGATTGCGAAAAGTGCAACATAGTCGGCGTTTTTGGGAAAGTTCGCACCAGAAATCGTTGTAACTGTCAAAGTGCCGTTACCTGGGTTCGAAACAATAGTGACTGGAATTGCCAGGTTTTGATACTGACCGCTCACCACCTGCCATACTTCAAGGGTCGAGCCGGCAGCCAGTATCTGGCCAATATGATTTTTGGCTGACAATTCGCCATCAGTCAGGCTCATGGTGACAGTGTCGGTATTAGTCGAATTGGAAATGTAATACTGGTTTGTCAGAATTCGGAATGGCCATATCTGTGAGAGAGCAACATCAAGATTCAGACCGGATCCTTCCGAGTTATCACCGAGGTACGGATCTACTATTCTGGCGTTGAAGCTGGTAAAGGAATTGGATACAGCACCTTCTGCCGGCGCAAAGTCCTGTGCCATCGGAGCCGTGTTATCAATCACAAAGTAATTGGATTCGTCTTCTGTAATTACATGCATCTGATTCTTCAGATATACCTTAACTCGATAGGTTCCTTCGCTGAAGGTCGTTGCCGAAAGATCAACGTTCGATCGATGCCACTCGGGCGTGCCAAGGTAGGTCCAGTTTGCGACCGGGGCAAGCGCAACATTACTCAGGGCATTAACAATCGAAATATTTGATTCAGAAGTTAAGAGACCATAGATATATGACGGAGAATATGTTCCAGATGGCTTACGACATTCGACACTGACGCTGGTCGGTTTGGTTAAAGTCCTTCTATATGGGTGTGCCAAAGCTGGCAGCAGTGAAAAGCTCTGTATAACATGCGGATAAGTCCATGAAGAATGCCAATAATAGGCGTAGTATGGCGATGAATCATAATGCGGACTGCGGGCATACGCATAAAAAAGCAGTCTGTTGTTCATGTTATCCGGAGCCTCAATGCCAAGAAAGTTTGGAATGGAAAAGCTCCTGCCATTGCTTAGCCCACGTGCCGGCATGTCGAGATATGCTTCTCCGGCGTCCCATTGTCCGTTCTGGTCGGCGTCTTGCCAGACATCACCAAGATCATAGACACCCGCAACATTGGGATAGTTTTGCCCGTTCGGCAAAACTACGGTAGCATACTGGTAATCGGTGTTAAACGTTCCCCCGGCACTTCCTTTCAACCAGATTGTCTGAGGATATGCATAGACACTGGCAGTTCCGATCATTTCAGGAACCACGCGAACATCGGCAGTTATTTTATGGTGTGTATACTGAGCATAATTCAGGCTGGTAATTTGACCTGGAGGTGCCGGGTTACCATCAATAAAAGTGAGGTAGGTATATCTGGTCTGGTTACCGCCGGAATCGTTATAAATGTACCAGTAGAAAGTGTGGGTAGCATTCCAGAAATCGCCATTGAGCTGAACGGTAAAACTACCGGTAACCGGGTCTATCTGTGTGCCGACATAGCAATAAACATTTCCCATCAATTGGTTGTAAAGGCGAAAGTAACTCATATTGGTCGGATCTATCGTTCCGATCAAAGTTGTTGGCCTTGTCGAAAGCTTCATACTGGGAAAATAGTTAACGTAGCCATCTGCATCCGGGGTGTTGGCCGAGGTTTCGCCGGTACCGGTGAAATCATTGTGGGCCGGGTCATAAACCTTCGTTATTATGGGCTCAGGGCAAGGGTTGTCGAATTTGAGTGGTATATTCTGGTAAGAATAGTTGGAAGCGGAGTCATATGTGTAGACACTAAAGTTCGTAGTACCGGTATAAAACTTGGAGTTGATCTGAGCGGTGAAGCTACCAGTAGGATCGATGCGGCCGTTGCTGAGATAAAGTGTGCTGGCGTAGCTCATGCTGATGTAGTAAGTGCCTAAACCTTCATTGTAGTTGGCAGGATTCTCGGTGATCCCCTGGATCTGAGTAGGCTGATAGCTGATAGTCATGTTTGGATAGTAGTTCACAAAGCCGTTGGCATCGGGCGAATTCAGGGTTGGTTCTCCGGTGCCGGTAATGATGCTGTGCAGCGGATCATAGATTTTCTGTACGGTGGTAACGGGTGCAATCAGATCGCAGTAAAAGGTCTTAGAAGCAATCAGCGTATTACCGGCCTTATCGGAAATTTGCATGGAAACCCAATATTCATGGCCATTTACCTTGAGTGCCGTATCGTTTGGCAGCGGCGAAAAAATTAGTTTGTTGACGTTGTCGTTGGTCAAGCTGGTCGGAATAGTTACATTGGCAGTCTTATCGATGATGGTCATGCTGGCAGTTGTGAAATCAAGGCCTGAGCCAGATGTGCCTCCAGTTTCATAAACACTGTGATAATAGTAGGTTGAGTTATAATAGGTAGAACGCACATAAATCGGCCAGGCATTACAGACATAGCCGTATGGAGGCTGAACATCGACATGCACAGCAACAAACGGGCACTTTGCGCTGGTAAAGGTGCCGTCGTTGGCATCGGCGTCGTAATTCGCCTTGCCTTCTGAAGTGTTGAAAGTTATTGTCCAGACGCCGGAAGCATCCGTCAAACCCGTTCCGACCAACGAACCTGCTTTAAAGAGGCGAATAATCGTTCCGCTTTCGGCGTTTCCCCTGATTTGGATAGCAGTCGTCACATTCGCATACTGCGTCGCTCCAGCAACAACTGGCTTTCCCATTACGTGCGTTATCACCGGGGCATTCACGGCATAAAGGGGGGTAACTGCCATAAGTCCGGCCAGGACAAACAAAAGAGATGAAATGGCCAGCCTGTAATGAGAGCAAGATAATTTCAACATAACAACTCCCCTTTCAATCGCTCAGCAGAGACCGGCCCGCTGAATTGCTGGCGACGTTGCGGCCTGAATAACTTTTGTCTGCTGCCAAAGTGACATTTAGAGTCTCGATAAGAATGTTGAGCAAGTCACTATGTGAAGCTGACAAAGTGGAAGGTTCTGACAAAGCAAATGTATGCCATGCCCGATAATTGTTTCGCGCACTTTGCAAAAATGCCTTATCAAAAGGCAGACCGGTCGTCCCTGGCGACTCTGCGGCAGCTGCCAGAGCAGCATCCTCAAAAATTCTTACCAGAAAAGGCTCAGGGTTTTGCCTTGAAACAGCCCATGCCCGATGCGGAAAACCGGACTCCAGCCACCACTGAGCTGCAACACTGTTCATCGCTGGCGGAACATCAAGAAGCGCAACAATCTCAACCCATGACCAGCCAAAGTTCATAAGGGTAGCAGCCATAATCATGTTCTGTCTGCTGTCATCACCCAGCAGGCAAAGCATAGGCAATACCCTCATACATCCGACAGCGCGCAACAATACTTCGGTAAAGTTTCTGAGACCCATCGTCTCGTAGAACTGCCCGACCAGACCACGGCAAATATCTGTCACAGCAGCATCCGATGCGGTGATTGGCCGGAACAACCACTCTTTCGCGACTAGAAGCCAACGCATATAGGAATGGTCATCTGCAGGCCACCCCATGAGAATTCGCCATTTCGTTTCAACCGGAAGTGTGGAATGAACATTACGAAACCAGTAGCTTTGCGCCGACTCTTCATCAGACCGGCCTGACCAGAAAAAGTCAGGATCACCTAAAACTGTGCCCAGACGTGTTGATATCTGGCGCGGCACAACAAACTTTTTTTGCAATATCAACACCCTGGCTACTCTGTGCCATCCGGCGTCGAGAAGTTGCTCTATGGTCACTTTCGTTTCTGCTGAAATGACAAACTCAGCATTAGAAATTCTGGTATTCTCAGCAATATCGGAGCTTGCTGACGCAGTGAAAGATGCAACGGGCAACTCTCGGCGTAGAGAAGGATCTGAGCCGGTTTCCCGCCCCGAAAAAACAAACAATACAACTGCTGTCAGCCCAAAGACAAATATAATCAAAAGGCGTTTGTGTACGTTATTCACAACTATATTATACTGATATTATTCAGACTCTCTAAGTAGAATGATGTATATCCATGTGCGTCAGATTAGAATTGACGATCTGGTCCTTTATCACATAAGAGTTTAAGAATTCAATTTAGTATATACTGCCTTCGTCGGGCTCTCGGCGTGATCTCATTCGCTCCACTCTCGCCAGTCGAGAGTCTCTCTTAACAGCTATAGCTCTGCGTCAAAATTCAGTTTGAATTATAGGGTCGATTGGTTAAGAATTCACACCTGGTAAAAATTCATACAAGGACGCAGGCAGGCATCCGAAAATTGGAACGCGCCAAAGCATAGTTCTGGTAAGCCAGATAACTTTCAAAATTTTAGATTTACTTGCATTACAGTCTTGACAGCGCACCAGCACAATGGTAGAATGACTTCTTCCCAAATTTTAGATGGATCAGCTTGAGATTGCGAAACATTCTTCAGTTAAACAAAATTTTCAAGGCGAATAATGCTGCCAGGTGGGGCAATACCTGAGCAGCGGGTGTTTTGTGTAGCTTTATCCCCGCAGCAATGCGGGGTCATTTTTTTGAAGGCTTAACTTTATCATAGAGGTAGACAGATGGACGAATTACAGGAAAAGACAACAGAGAACAACGAAGAAGTCGAACAGGTAACGGTAACGCTGCCTGATGGCAGCAAACATAAACTGGCCAAAGGCAGGCCCATTATTGAACTGGCGCGAATCCTGCCACAGCAGCAGGATCTGCCCTATATATGTGCGAAGGTCAACAATGAAGTGCAGAGTCTCGATTTTTCACCGGAAATGAACTGCGAGGTCGAGTTTCTCAACTATAAATCACCGCAGGGCCGCGACTGTTATCGCCGCAGTATGACCTTCGTTCTCGCCCGCTCTATCATGGAGCTTTACCGCAACGCCCGTCTTGCCATCGACCATTCGATCGGCAACGGCTATTTCTACGACCTTTTCACCGATGTTCCGGTGTCTGAGCATATTCTTGGCTACATCAAGACCAAAATGCTCGAAATCATCAGCAAGGATGAAGCATTCGGCAAAAAGACGATGACCCGCACCGAAGCCATCGCGCTGTTCAACCGTGAAGGCTACCCCGAAAAGGCCCGCCTGCTGAAAAACCTTAACACCGACAAGGTCGGCATCGTTTCCTGCTGGAAATACATCGACCTCGACTTCGGCGCCATGGTTCCCTCTGCCGGCTATCTCAAAGTATTCGACCTCAAGCAGTATGCCCAGGGTTTCGTTCTTCTTTTTCCCGAGAATGATGACCCATCGGTGCCCGGTCAGATCAGGCGTCAGCCCAAGATTTTCCAGGCTTACCGCGAAAGCAAGCATTGGGGAAAAATCCTTGAAGTAAACAACGTCGGTCGCCTTAATGAACGCATTAAAGACGGCACCATCTCAGATTTCGTCAAGACTGCGGAAGCCCTGCATTCAAAGAAGATTCAGGAAATCGCCGATGAAATCACCAGTCACTCATCTGTTCGCATCGTGCTGATAGCTGGCCCTTCCAGCTCAGGCAAAACCACTTTCAGCAAAAGGCTGTGCACACACCTCAAAGTCAATGGTCTGCGCCCGGTGGCCATGTCGCTCGACAACTATTTCCTCGATCGCCAGCACACGCCACGCGATGAGCATGGCGACTATGATTTCGAATCGATTTACGCTCTCGATCTCGAACTTTTCAACCAGCACCTGAGAGAGCTGCTCGAAGGCAAGGTTGCACAGATACCCGAGTTTGATTTTCATACCGGCCATCGCAAGGACAAAACGGACCCGATGCGCATTAACGAAGACCAGATCGTCATTATCGAAGGGATTCATGGCCTGAACGACGAACTGACCAGATCGGTACCAGCCGACTGCAAATACAAAATCTACATCAGCGCCCTTACTCAGCTGGTTATCGACGATTACAACCGCATTTCCACCACTGACACCCGCCTGATCAGGCGCACGGTGCGCGACAGCAAATACCGCGGCTATTCAGCCGAAAACACCTTCAACCGCTGGCCCTCAGTGCGGCGCGGCGAAGAACGCAATATCTTCCCATTCCAGGAATTTGCCAACACGGTTTTCAACTCGGCCGTACCATACGAGTGGGCAGTATTGCGACCGATAGCAGAGCCACTGCTTCTCGACATAGCTCCTGAAAGTTCGTCTTACACGCAAGCCCGGCAGATTCTGAGAACACTCTCGTTCTTCGCTCCACTCGATCCAAAAGAAGTGCCGCCAACCTCTATTCTACGTGAATTTATCGGCGGCAGCTCATTCCAGTATTGAGCCGACCAGTATGACCACAAGACCGGCGGCGAAATCAGCTGATCTAAAACCTCTTCTCGAAAAGGTTCTCACTGATTTCCCGCCGGTCGCACGTACAAACGCTGACCCGATTCAGTTTCCGCGCTGGTATTTCGAGCAAGGCCGAGCGCCGGCCGAAATAGAGTCTGTGGCCCTGTTCTCGGCAATGCTTGCCTATGGTTCGGCCGCGCAGTTTATTAAAAAAATCGAGCAGACGCTTAATGCCTGTGAATGGCGCTTTCTTGATCTGATACTCGACCAGACAAGAGCTGCCAATTTCGCCTGGCCGGCATACCGCCTGAGTACCGGCAGCGAAATCGGCATTTTGGCGCGAGCTGCCGGCAAACTGATAACCCGGCATAAAAGTCTCAAGACAGTATTCCTCAAAGGCTACAGACCAAACACAAGCATCAAAGAAGGCCTTATCAGCCTGCATCAAGCGCTGTGCCACGAAGCCGAAAAGATCGGCGGGCCGCTTGCGCGCGGCACCAGGCACCTTCTGCCTGACCCGGCGGCTGGCGGCTGCGTCAAGCGCTGGCACATGTTCCTGCGCTGGCTGGTGCGGCCAGACGACGGCGTCGATATGAACCTGTGGCCTGAGGTTTCCCCTGCCCTGCTGCTGATTCCACTTGACCGCCACATAAGCCGGATAGCCCGTAATCTTGGCCTCACGACCAGAGGCAGCGACGACTGGAAAACCGCCGAAGAGATTTCTGCCAGTCTTGCCCGCTTCTGCCCGCAAGACCCGATCAAATATGATTTTTCGCTCTGCCACCTTGGTATTGCCGGCGAATGCACGCACGGCAAAGACCAGCAGCTCTGCCGCCGTTGCCTGCTGGCATCGGTCTGTCAGGCTGCCAGACCCGTCAAAAATTGACATGACCGGTAGCTGAGAGTAAACTCGATTCATAAAAACGCCTGGAGAAACAAAATGCTGGAAATCAGAGAATTCTTTGCCCGCCTGCCCGAGTTTGTCTGCCCCGAACTCTTTGAAACTGAAGTCGAAGGCTTTGCCCGGCTCGAAAATATCTGGGATATCCTCAGAAGAATCCAGGCCGGTTTTACGGCAAAATTCGTGAAACCCGCGATTCTCGGCACTGTCGAAGATGGTGCTTTTTTGCGCGGCAATGATATCTACCTTGGCAAAGGGTCGGTAGTTGAGGCTGGTGCCATGGTTTGCGGGCCTGCCATCATCGGCGAGAATGTTGAAATACGGCATGGCGCCTTTGTCAGAGGGCATGTAGTTATCGGCAATGGTGCCGTCATTGGCCATTGCAGCGAAACTGTCCGTTCGGTTTTTCTGCCCGGCGCCAAGGCACCGCATTTTAATTATGTTGGCGACTCGATTCTCGGTTCAGGCGTCAATCTCGGCGCTGGCACCAAGCTGTCGAACCTCAAAAACGACGGCTCCAACGTGCGCACACGCATTGGCGAGCACGTCGTCGATACCGGAATCCGCAAATTCGGCGCTATTCTCGGCGACAACTGCCTGCTCGGCTGCAATTCGGTAACCAATCCGGGCACCATCATGGAACCCAACTGCATGCTTTACCCATGCGCCAGCGTTAACGGTCATTTTGCCGCCGGCTCGATAGTCAAGTTGCGCCAGAACCTCGAAACCGCCATCAGTCAGAAACTCTAGCGCTTAAAATTCGATGCCGGGGCGGGCTTTTACGCCGCGGTCAAAATAGTGTTTGTGCTTGACCATTTTGGTGACAAGGTCGGCCTTTTCGAGCAACTCCTTGTCGGTGCAGCGGCCGGTAAGAACCAGTTCGAGGTTTTCCGGACAGCGATCGATGAGCTCTTCAATCGCCTTTTTTTCGAGCAGACCGTAAGTCATGCTGGTAAGGACTTCGTCGAGAACGAGAAGATCGAGACGGCTGGTCAAGATGATCTCATCTGCCAGTTCGATGCCGCGCAGCGCTTCGGTCTTGTCTTCTTCGAGAACGCCAAACCTGAAACTTTCATCTGGTCGCATGCGCTCGAGACCAGTGATATGATACTCGATCCCCAGGCGGTCAAGAACGACCAGTTCGTTATGGCGATAGTTTTCGCTGCCCTTGTCGAAAAAAATTACACCAACACGCTGGCCTGAGCCAAAAGCTCTGATCAAAAGGCCAACTGCTGCTGTCGTCTTACCTTTTCCGTCTCCAGTGTATGCATGTATCATATTAAAACTCGATATCGAATTCCGAGCCGAACAGCGGATCTTCGGCGAAAGCCGGCAAAGAAGGCTGTCCAGGCTGTTTAACCGGCTGCGTTACAGTTGGCGCGGTAGACTGCGGCTTTGCCTCAGTCTTTGCTTCACTTTTAACGGCGGTCGGGCTGCCAAAAATATCTTCAAAACCATCACCGGCCTTGGCGGGTTGCGAAACGGCAGAAGCGCTGCCAGCAGCCTCTGCCGCCGGTCGCTCTCCCGCCTGAGCTACAGCGCCAACCGATTCGACAGGTTTTGTCGTCTGGGTTGTGACCGCAACGGTCTCTGCTGTTGTGGTAGACGCTGCTGTTGCCGCGACAGGAGTTTTTCCTGCGGTAGAGGTTGTCCGGGTATGCTCGATGAACTTTGCCGGCTCAGATGGCTTCGCTATTTTAACCGGCTCAAAAGGCCGGGTACGTTCGCCGGTCATGTCCCAGATCGTGAAAAGAGGCTTCCAGTTAACATGAGTGCCACTGACTTCCTTGCGCATTATGAAGATGTCACCGGTTTTATTCGGCAGCATGGTAGCAACAAAAGGGCGCCGCCAGAACCCGCCTGAATCCTTGCGCTGAATGTCCATAACCACGATGTAGAAGCCGTCCTGATAAATAAAACGCTCGACCACGGCCGGCCGGTAATCGAACATGGTCGGGCCTGGAACCCACACCAGCAACATGTGTTTTTCGAAATCTATGGCAGGCATGCCTTCGGCTGCGTTAGCCTGCTGCCAGAAGCGCTCGAGATCGTAAAGGTCACGAATGATAAAAAATGGCCGGGCTGACTTATACATGCAGTTGTCACCGCGCCAGTCGGCGTAGACACCAAGTTCTACTGCCTTCTGGGCGCAAACCTGCGCCGGAAAGAGCAGAACAACTACACTTATAAGCGCCAGCAGCCGCAACATCATCTAATCTCCAGTCCTTCAGCGGTTGGATATATGTCGAGGCCGTTAAAAATGACGATGGCTTCGAGTATTTCGTGCCAGGGCCGGTCGCGTAAAGAGCAGTAGAGAGGAAGCACGACCGGATTCTGCCAGCTGATGCGAACATTGGTTGCGAAAGCGATGCGCTGCAGAGCCTGATCGAGTGGTTTGCCATCGCTGATCACAGTTCCCTTCTGGTTGAGGGCTGGATAATGCTCGGCCAGGGTGCGGCTGCGGTAGTTCTGAACTCTGTCCATGAGATGTTTCCAGCCTGTGCCCTGAATATGAACCGGAGCGACAAAAAACAGTCCACGGCGCGGATAAAAGCGATGATGCGGCGAAACAACAAGATCCATCATGGCTTCATGCCCGCGAACATGCCGCCGCACCTGATTCTGCGCCACAGTCGAGTAATGGCAGATGTAGTCTTTGCGATAGGCCAGTCCGACCATACGGGTGATTTTCCAGACTGGTAACTCCATGGTCCAGATGACGTCGGTGCGATCTTTGTGCGGAAGGCCTTCTACCGGCACTATAACATGATACTGCTTGCTTTCAGGTCGATAGAGAACTACGCTGTCGTGTCTTATCGCGACAACGCGCAGATCGGTTCCGATCATGAAACCGGAGGTTACCAGAATCTCGTGGCCCTGCCAGTGCAACCAGGCGGCGCCATCTTCACCAAAACTCACGAGTCCGGTGACTTCTATTTCATCGGGGTTGGCGATCATCAGGGCAGATGCCGCCACCGGCACAATAAGCATGCAGCAGACAAATAATCTCAGCCATAAACTAGCCTTGTTCATCAAATCTATCCTTTCACATAAAATGCAGCTAAACTAATGTAACATATCCATGAAATTTATTATAGAATATGCAGTCAGGCAAGAGCCTTGTCAAATCGAGAATCGAATTCGGAGGCCAGAATGAAAATTTACCTTTTACTTTCAATGATATTCGCACTATGCCTTCCTGCCATTACAGCAAAATGTGATGTACCGGTAGCTCCAACGGCCAGACAACAGCCAGAAAGCAGAGAGATACACGGTATAAATTTAACCGACCCCTACGCCTGGCTGCGTAACCGCGAAAGCAAGGAAGTTATCAGCTATCTCAAAAACGAAAACCTCTACACTTCTGAAATAATGCAGGATACCGAAGAGCTTCAAACATGGCTGTTTGAGGAAATGAAGAGCCGCATCAAGGAAACCGACCTCTCGGTTCCAAGCCGCATCGACAGTTACTACTATTACAGCCGCACAGAAAAAGGCCAACAATACAAGATTCATTGCCGGCGCGGCATAGAAGAGGGTGCCCCGGAAGAAATAATTTTTGACGAGAATAAATACGCTGCAGGCAAGCCATATTTTGCGCTGGGCGCCCTGGAAGTAAGCCCAAACCACAACATTCTTGCCTATTCGATTGATAATACCGGCGCCGAAAAATTTGAACTGGCTTTTCTCAATCTGGTCACCGGCGAGACATACCCTGACCGCATAGCCTCGACAACCTATGGCGTCGAATGGGCAGAAGACAACAAAACCGTGTTTTACACTCTCATGGACGACACCGGCCGCGCCTGCCGCATTAAAAAGCATCATCTCGGCGATGATGTCGCTGGTAACGCCGAGGTCTACTTTGAAGAAGACGGTCAGTTCTGGGCAGGTATTGGCAAAACTCGCGACCGCAAATATCTGGTATTAGGCGCTAACAGCTCTACTTCTTCCGAAATGCGCATTCTCGAAGCCAATAATCCCGATGGCGAATTCAGAATGTTCCGGCCGCGACAAAAAGGGCTGGAATACGGGATCGTTCACCAGAACGGCTATTTTTACATACTTACCAATGAAAATGCCGTTAATTTCAAAGTGATGCGCACACGCGACAACGAACTCGAACCCGAAAAGTGGCAGGAATTCATCGCCGCGCGCGATAATGTTCTGGTCGATGATATCGATGCTTTCGCCGACTTTCTGGTGATCAGCGAGCGTGACAACGGTCTGCAGAAAATTCGTTATTTCGACAAGGACGGGCAGTCCAGGTATATTCCATTTGACGAAGCGGTGTACAGTGCCGAAGTAGATGAGAACCCGGAATTCAAAACTTCGCTCGTGCGCTATCGCTATACCTCACTTACCACGCCGCAGTCGATCTTCGATTTTGACATGGCCACCGGCAAAGCCGAGCTTAAAAAGCAGACCGAAGTGCTTGGCACCTTTGACAAAGCCAATTACCAGTCAGAGAGACTACTCGCCAGGGCGACAGACGGCACGATGGTTCCGGTTTCGCTGGTATACCGCAAGGATCTGCGCAAAAAGGGCCCGGCCAAAACCTACCTGACCGGCTACGGCTCGTATGGCTCGTCATTCGACCCCTATTTTTCTTCGATTCGCCTGACCCTGCTCGACCGCGGCTTTATTTATGCGATTGCCCATGTCAGAGGTGGCCAGGAAATGGGCCGGCCATGGTATGACAACGGCAAACTGCTCAAGAAGAAGAATACTTTTACAGACTTCATCGCCTGTGCCGAACATCTGACCGAGCAGGGTTACACTGACCGCGATCTTCTGGTGATCAACGGTGGCAGTGCCGGCGGGCTTCTCATGGGCGCCGTCGCGAACATGCGCCCCGATCTGTTCAAGGCTGTTATCGCTGATGTGCCCTTTGTCGATGTCATAAATACCATGCTTGACCCGAGTCTGCCGCTGGTCAGAGAAGAATACGAAGAATGGGGCAACCCAAACGAAAAGGAATACTTCGACTACATGTATTCTTATTCACCATACAACAATATCAAAGCGCAGGATTACCCGGCAATGCTGGTTACCGCCGGGCTGAACGACCCGCGCGTATCATACTGGGAACCAGCCAAGTTTGTGGCCAGGCTGCGCACCATGAAAACTGACCGCAACCTGCTGCTGCTCAAAACCAATCTCGACGCCGGACATGCTGGTGCTTCGGGGCGCTATGACTATATCAAGGAAATCGCTTTTGAATATGCCTTTATCTTCAAAATACTGGGTGTAAAATTCTGAATCTGACAGTTATCTGAGCTGATGCAGCCTGGCCGCAAGGTCAGGCTGTTTTATTTTCAGCGCTGCTTACATCGATTACTTCATCGAGCATGGTCAGGTGAAAAACCCTGAAGACACCTTCGCTGCAATTAATGATTTTCAGCTTCTGCCCGAGTCCGCGCTTCTTGAAGCAGTCGGCATACCAGGCAAAGATAGCCAGACCGGCGCTGGCAATAAAATCAACCTCTTCGAGGTCAAAAATCAGCAGACTGGCTTCTTCCGCTCTGTTAGCACTCAGATCATCGCGCAATTCCTTGAGCGACATCTGGTCAAGCTCACCGAAAAGCTTGACGACGATCTTGTTTTCACCTTCACGCGAAACTGATATATCAAGAATTCTGCTCATAAAATTTGCCCACAACCTTTATCCGATGAGATAACCTGTAAGCGAAAACAAAATGCCGGCCATACTGATAAAAAATGGCCGGTGCCATTTGGCATAATCGATAGCAAAAGCATAATAACCGCTGTAAATCGGCGTAAAAACAAGCGCCGCGGCGCCTTCCAGCAGATCTTTCTTCAAGGCTTCACCGGTTGTCCAGATCAGGCTCATCATGAACAACAACATACCTATGAGCAGAAGCAATGATCCCATTCGCATTCCCCTGTTATATCAAATCTTACAAAATAACATCTTCCAAGCAATGCAGTATTGAACTCGCACACCCGGCCTATAGTCGGGTACTGCTGCAGACTCCCTAAAACTAACACAATATCCGTTACAATGCAAAATCATAGATCACACTGCGCAAATTTAGCCGAATCTGTAGCGAGGGGTTTACCGATGCTGGCATTTCTGTTATTTTGACAGCGACAACATACTGTGCGGCAGAGGAAGAAATGACAGCACAGCTCGAAAAAATTCTGATCAGCCCGGCAACCAGCATTCTTGAGACCCTCAAGGTTATCGATGATGCTGCTTTTGAAATTGCGCTGGTCGTCGATGAAGACAGCAAACTGCTTGGCACGGTTACCGACGGCGATATAAGACGCGGAATCATTAAGGGAGCCGATCTTCACAGCCCGATAGTCGATCTGATGAATCGCCAGCCCATAGTTGCCGGGCAGAACACCACTGATGACGAGCTGCTTTTTCTGATGACCAACCGTTCGATCAAGCATCTTCCTGTCGTCGATCGCAACAGTCGTATAATCAAGCTGGTTCAGCTGAAAGACCTGATCGCCCGCAAACCGCGTGACAACATGGCCGTAATCATGGCCGGCGGGCTTGGTTCACGCCTCGGCGAACTGACGCGCAACATGCCAAAACCCCTGCTGCCAGTCGGCAATCGCCCGATAATCGCCCTTATCGTCGAACAGCTGCACCGTCATGGAATTCAAAAAATCAGTATTTCCATCAATTACCATGCCAGCAGAATCAAAGACTATTTTAACGAACATCCGGTTGCGGGTGTAAGCATAAGCTATCTTGAAGAAAAAGAATTTCTCGGTACCGCGGGATCACTTGCGCTGTTGAAAGAGCCAGTACAGCAGCCACTCATAGTAATGAACGGAGACATTCTGTCGCCGGTCAATTTTGGTAATCTGCTCGACTTTCATGGCGCCGGCCGCAAACCCATGACTCTCTGCACCCGTGAATTCAACTTTCAAATACCCTACGGCGTTTTGCAGATGCGCGGCGACGAGCTGATCGATATCGAGGAGAAGCCTGCGCACAGCATCTTCATCAATGCCGGCATCTACGTTCTCGAACCCTCGGTTCTCGACCATATCGAAGCCGGCCAGCGCCTCGACATGCCTGATCTGATCAAGACAATCAACTGTTCAGCAGGTGGTGTCAGCTGCTACCCGGTTTCGGAATTCTGGCTCGATATCGGCAGCCCGGTCGATTATGCGCGCGCCCACGAAAACTTCGCAAACATTTCAGATAAATATGAATAAAATCAACATGAACGGCAGAAAGGTTGCGGTTACCGGTGCTGCCGGCTTTATCGGCAGTCATCTTACCGAACAGCTGCTGGCAGCAGGAGCTCAGGTAAAAGCCCTGATCCGCTACAATTCACGATCAGACACCGGCTGGCTGAAAGATTCGCAGCAGCATCCCAATCTGCAGATCATCAGCGGCGATATCCGCGACCCCTTTCAGGTAAGAAATTTTCTCACAGACATCGACACAGTGTTCCATCTCGCCGCGCTCATCGCGATTCCCTTTTCTTATCAGGCTCCGCAAAGTTACCTCGAGACCAACATCAACGGAACACTCAACCTGCTGGAAGCCGCCAAAGCTCACAAATTACGCCAGATCGTGCTTACCTCAACCTCAGAAGTCTACGGAACCGCCCGGCGGGTGCCGATCGATGAAGAGCATCCGCTGCAACCGCAATCGCCCTACTCTGCCAGCAAAATTGCTGCCGACATGATGGGCAGGGCTTATGGCAGCTCATTCGATCTGCCGGTTGTCATAGTTCGCCCTTTCAACACTTACGGGCCAAGACAGTCGATGCGGGCGGTGATTCCGACCATCATAACCCAGGCGCTGGACGGGCATCAGATAAGACTTGGCGATCTAAGGCCGGTCAGAGATTTCAACTACGTCGCCGATACTGCGGCGGGCTTTATTGCAGCCGCCTGTGGCAACTGCCAGCGTGGAGAAACATTCAATCTGGCGACCGGCCGAGGGGTCAGTATCGGCGAAACCGTAGAGATCATCGGCAATCTGCTCGATAAAAAGCTCGAAATAATTGAAGAAGAAAACCGCCTGCGCCCGCCTGATTCTGAAGTCATGCGACTGATAGGCGATGCCGGCAGGGCTGCCCAACAACTCGGCTGGCAGCCGCTGCATTCGCTCGAAGAAGGACTGCGTCAGACGGTTGAATGGCTGAAAAGCAACCGCGGCGAATATCAACAGTCACGCCAGTACCATTACTGAAATGTTCCTCGAACAGTTTACCCATAAGCCAGTCATAATCGCAGAAGCCGGCGTCAACCACAACGGCAGCTGCGAACTGGCATACCGACTGATAGATGCGGCAGCCAGAGCTGGTGCTGATGCGATCAAGTTTCAGACTTTCACAGCGGAAGAATGTGCCGGGCGTTTCGCTGCAACGGCCGCATACCAGAAAAACTGTGCGGCCGAAGACCAGTTTCAGCTGTTAAAAGCTCTTGAGCTGCCATTCTCTGAATTTTACGGTTTAAAGAAATACGCCGAAAAGCTCGGCCTGCTTTTTTTATCGACACCGGACGGCACAGCCAGTCTCGAACTGCTCTGCAGTCTTGACGTGGCGGTCATAAAAACCGGTTCCGGCGAAGTCAGCAACCTGCCATTTTTACGCGAAATTGCCGCCCGGCAGCGACCGGTTATACTCTCAACCGGCATGAGCAGCCTTGGCGAAGTACAAAAAGCTTACACAGCACTTCGCGCCGGCGGTGCTGATGACATTATGCTGCTGCACTGCACGAGCGAATACCCGGCAGCACCAGCTGATTGCAATCTTCGCTGCATTCCGCTGCTGCGCCAGGCATTTGCAGTTCCGGTCGGATTTTCCGATCACAGCGAGGGACATGAAGCAGCAGTTGCGGCAACCGCAATCGGCGCAGAGATAATCGAAAAGCACCTGACGCTCGATCGCAGCATGACCGGCCCTGACCACGCTGCTTCGCTCGACCCTCAACAGTTTGCCGAACTGGTGACTGCCGTGCGTAAAACATCAGTCATGCTCGGCGATGGCCATAAATCAGCCGCCAGCGGAGAACAGGCGAACCTGCTGCTGGTTCGCCGCAGTCTGGTGGCCGCTGTAGATGTTAAGGCCGGCGAGATACTCACCGCTGATAAAGTAGCGATCAAGCGCCCGGCCGGCGGAATTGCCCCGGAACTTCTGCATCAGGCAATCAACCGGCGCGTCTGCCAGGGTCTCAGTGCGGATGAACCCGTAACCTGGCAACACCTCGGAGAGGTCGTGCAAGTTGCGTCCTGAATTCATAACTGATCCGGCGCGCTGGCAACAGGTCGTCGACAGCCTTCCGGATTTTTACGGCAAAGCCTATTATAATGCCTGTTATCACAAAGCTTACCAGCTTAATGATGAGGGCCGACCGGCGGCATTATACTTTAAACAGGATCAGACAGAAATATTTTATCCCTTTCTGCTCAGGCCAATACCAGCCATTCTGGGCGGCGATGGCTTTTTTGACATGCAGAGCGCATACGGCTATGGCGGGCCTGCCGTTTTTGGCGGCACTACGGAAACCCTGGGCGACTTCAGCCGACTGCATGCTGCCTGGGCGGAAAAGGCTGGCATAGTGGCAGAATTTGTCAGGTTCAACCCGTTTCTCGCACAAGACCTTCTCGCACCGCTCTTCGATCCCGAACTGAACCGCAAAACGATAAGTATCGAGCTGAATGCTGATTTTGCTGTCATACTACGCCAGGCCTCCGGTCCGCGACAGCGCAATTACCGCAAGGCAGTTCGGTCAGGGCTCAGCTACTTTTCCATGCCAGACTGCGACGATCTGGTCAAAATTTATCGCCAGGCAATGCAGCGGATTGGCGCCGAAGATTATTATTATTTTTCCGATCGCTATTTTTCGGCAATCAGCGAAATGCCTACCGACACACGCTTTTTTGCCGGCATCAGAGATGCAAGCGGCAAGCTGATCGCTGGCGGAATATTCCTGCAGGATGCAAGCGCAGCGCATTACCATCTTGGCGCCTCAGTTACAGACGCCAGGGCGCTACAAGCAGACGCATTCATGCTTTTTGAAGCAGCCCGATCTGCTGCCGCCAATGGCAGAAAGATTCTACACCTCGGCGGCGGGCTTTCTCTGGCCGAAGAAGACGGCCTCTATCGTTTCAAAGCGGGCTTTTCAGAGAACAGACACAATTTTTACATAGCCCGTAAAATTCACCGGCCGGAAAAATACGACGAATTTTCAAAAAAATGGCAGGCTATAACTGGCCGTCAGCCCAAAATACTCTTGCATTACCACGAGGATATTACGGAGGCCTAACGCATGCAGACTTTTGACAAGCAATGGAACCAGGTGCATGGCACACGCAACTGGGGACGTTACCCGGCCGAAGAACTGGTCAGGTTTATGGCACGGAACTATTACAATCAGTGTCGCGAGCAGATACGAGTTCTTGATCTCGGCTGCGGCACCGGTGCCAACACCTGGTTTCTCTGCCGCGAGGGCTTTTCGACAGTCGCTTTTGACGGCTCTTTTATCGCGACACAAAAGGCAGCCGCTTTCTGTAGCGAACTCAAGGCAGGGGCAACTTTTCTTCAAGCAGATGCCGGCATGCTGCCTTTTTCCGACACATCCTTCGATGTTGTCGCCGATATTGGAGCCATTTCTGCGAACAACAGGCAAGGCATCAGACAGATACTGGCTGAAATCTGCCGGGTTCTTAAACCGGGCGGCCGGGTATTTTCTTCGGTTCTGTTTACCACTTCGACCAGCGGCTACAAGACGGGCGAGAAAATAGACGGCCATAGTTACCGAAACGTTGACTTTGGGCCGGTTACCGGGCTGGGAACCATTCACTTTTTCAGCCGGGCAGAAATCAATGGGCTCTGGCAGCAGGCCGGATTTGACAAGCCGGTTATCGATGTAATATCGCGCACTGATCATGGCGGCAGTCAGCGTGTAAGCTTCTATACCGCCTCTGCCCGTAAACCCGGAGGCCGCCATGTCTGACCAGGCTGCAAGAATCGTCGGCGCCCAAAAATTATCGGTCGTTCTGGTCGAGCCTGATATACCGCAGAACACAGGCAACATAGCCCGACTCTGTTATGCGACTGGCTGTGAGCTTGTACTGGTAAGGCCTTTCGGCTTTCGCCTGACCGATGCTTCTCTGCAGCGGGCAGGCATGGATTACTGGAAAAACCTTGAACCGATCATTCTCGCCGATATTGACGAATTCATGGAATGGGCCGCAAAGCGGCGGGTTTACTACCTTTCAGCGCATAGCGACCGCAACTACGCCCAGGTCAGCTACCAACCAGGCGATGCTCTGGTCTTTGGTTCTGAGTCACGTGGACTTCCAGCCATGGTTCTGGCGGCCGGCAAGGCTGCGAACAGCCTTATCACCCTGCCGATGATCGAACCGGCAAGATGTCTGAATGTGTCTTCGGCAGCTGCGGCAACTGTTTATGAAGCCCTTCGCCAGATCAGTCACTGGTCGTCATCGCCGCCAGAAAATGGTTGAGTCGGCGTTTCCATATCACCGGCACCGCCCGAAAATTCTTCCTGCGCCATGCTCTCAATTTCTTCATCCATGTTCTCGCCCATTTCTCTCGCCATCTTTTTGGCCCAGGTCGCGAAAGTACGCGGATCGTTTTCGTCGAGTCCAGATAGCGCTGCCGGATCAGCCAGACTCTCCATTAATTGTTCTTCACTACGCACTGTTTTGACGCGTGAAACCAGTCTCCGGCAATCAGTTTCGCCGCAGTGTTGGCAGGCCTGCGGATTGTCGCGGTCGGCAATACTGCACAGCACGGTAAATTTTTTGCGACACTTTGCACAGCTGAATTCATAGAGCGGCATGTTTTTCACTCCCTGAAAATTGTTTTATTGCCGAAGATTATATGGTAATCTTTGAGGAAATGGCAAGATGATAAACACAGGCTGAGGAAGCTGAATGAGTCGTTCGCCTTACGAACTGGTCAAAAGCACTGACGATGCACTATGGCGTGAGGGCCTGGGAGCTCTGCTGATAGAGCACACCCCAGAGTCAGGTACCGCTATAATCGGCATGCTGTGTGACAAAGCCTGGCACAAACGCGAGGCAGCCGCAAAAGCACTGCTTGAATGGGGCCCCGAGATCAGCCCGCTGGTTCTTAAGCATCTCAATGAGCAGAACCAGGATCAGTTTTACTGGCTGCTGCATGTTCTGGGCCAGCTGGGAGACGACAATTCGCTGGCAGCAGTCAAGCAGATATTACATCATAGCGATGCCGAACTACGCGGTTATGCAGTAAGAGCTGTTGCCGCCCACAAAAAAATCGAAAACGCCAGAACTCTATATCCCCTGCTGAATGACCCCAACTGGGCGATCAGAAAACTTGTTTTCGAACAACTGCTTTCCTTCGCCACAGATATTCTCGATGACCTGCGCAAGATAATCAACACCCCTTCCAAGGTGCCCAATCACAGTGTTATTGCACTTTTTGTAAAAATTGGCCAGGACAATGTCATTGAAGAACTCCGCAAAATATATCATGACGGAAGTTTTGCGCTGCGCTATTCGATAGTTTCATCACTGGGAGAGCTTGGTTCAGCCCTGGCCATAGATTTTCTCATCAATTCGATGTCTGACGCATCCTGGGCTATCCGGCAACTGGCAGCTGAGCAATTCATGAAGCTCGGCCCCAAGGTCTTTGATAAACTGACGGCGGCTTTTGGTCGCAGTGATTCTCTGATCAGATATGACATCATAAAAATTCTGGTAGATCTGCTCGGCGACAAATCAATGCCGCTTATTCAACGGCTTCTTTCGGCCACCGAGCAGGAACATAAGCTGCTGGCCATAGAAAACCTGATACGTCTCAAGAGCGACGAAGCTACCAGCACTCTTTTGAAATGCCTTTCCGACCAGGATCGGATCGTCTCCGACTACGCTGCCGATTGCCTCTCTCAGAAGCCAAACCTGAACATAGAACTGCTGCTACAGCATCTGAACACCGAAGACGAAAATTTCAGATTTCAGATCATCAAGATAATCGGTTCAATTGGCGGTCTGGCACTGGCGCCGATAATCAAAATACTCGAAGCCGGCAATAAGCAGGAACGTCTGTTCCTGCTCGGGGTATTGCAAAAAATCGCTCCACACCCGCAGCTCATAGAAGTATTGATAAACCTTCTCGGCGACCCAAACTGGCCGGTACGCAATGCCGCCGCCCATTGTCTGGTGAACTATGGTGAGGCCTCAGTGACCTCTATCGTGCGAGCTCTCAACGCTCACTCTGACGATATTCAGTTCTGGTCGAGAAAAGTACTGGTAATGATTGGCCCCAAAGCTGTCATAACCCTCAAGAATATTCTCGAAGAAAATACCGACCCCGGGCTCATACCACATATTGTGGCGGCACTGCTGTCGATGAATCATCCAGAAGCTGTGCCGGCGGTCACCAGATTTCTTGAGACCAGCGACGATTATCGCATCGAGATGGTAATGGCTTCTGTTCCCAGTATTACCTCCAAAGAGGTTGTGAATACGATTCTCAATCTGCTCACGCACCCCGACGAAAAAGTCTGTCGCTGGCTGGCTCAGTTGCTGAAAAAAGCAGATGCCGTATCACTGCGACGCACCGTCTTTCTTGGCTTCAGCCATTCCAACGACATGGTGCGTTTTTATGTAGCCGAAGCAGCATCAGACTGGACAAACCTCTCAGAAAATGACATCAAGGTAATTGCACGACAGCTGCAGGTTGAAAAATCACTGAGAAACCTTCGCATAATGGTCATGATACTGGCGAGACATCCCTATCCATCAGCAATCAAAGCGGTGCAGGAATATCTTGAATCCTGTCAGCCGTCAACCATGCTTGATCTCATGCTGGTAGCCTCAACCCAGAAACAACGGGATTATCTGAAAATGCTTGACCAGTTACTGAACAGGCGTTCAGAAGTCATAACACTCGACGATGTCAACCGCGTCGGGACAATACTTGGGCACGTCTATCAGGATCACCCGGAAGGCCTGGTACAGGGCCTGACCTC
>PGYA01000158.1 GCA_002839435.1 Candidatus Riflebacteria bacterium HGW-Riflebacteria-2
CCTACCGCCCCTTCCCGGCCAAAATCACCGGGATCAAGGCGGAGACGGACTGCGAGTTCACGCTGACGATCGCCGCTTCCGTTGCAATGACGCCCGGACAGTTCTTCCAGGTCTCCCTGCCGAAGATCGGCGAGGCGCCCATCTCCATCAGCGGCTTCGGTCCGGACTGGATCCAGTTCACCGTCCGCGCCGTCGGCCGGCTCACGAACGCCCTGCAGGAGCTTCGTACCGGAGAGAACCTCTTCATCAGGGGCCCCTACGGAACGGGCTTCCCGCTGGATACGTTCCGCGGAAGCAACCTTGCGATCGTTGCCGGAGGTTCCGGCACGGCCCCGGTGCGTCCGCTCATCCGGGGCGCGCTCGACGGCGCGCTTCCCGTGCGCTCCCTGGGGGTGATCGCGGGGTTCAAATCGAAGGAGAGCCTACTCTTCGCCGACGAGTTCGACGAGTGGCGCACGAAGGGCGAGGTTCTCGTCACGATCGACACACCGCAGGAGGGGTGGGACGGTCCGACGGGGCTTGTCACCGAACACATCCGCGCGATGAAGCTCGACGACCCCGCCGACGTGCAGTTCGTCGTCGTGGGGCCGCCCGTGATGATGAAGTTCGCCGTCGCGGAGGTCCGCCTGCTGGGCGTGCCTGAGGACAATATCTGGGTCTCCTTCGAGCGTCTCATGTCCTGCGGCCTTGGAAAGTGCGGGCACTGCAAGATCGACTCCACGTATATCTGCCTGGACGGTCCGGTTTTCTGTTACACCCGCGCCGCCGGGCTCATCGACTGAGAGGTGACGCGAGATGACCCTCGACCTCAACAGAAAGAAAGTGACGAAGAACGCCTTCCGCGTCACGAAGGTGCGCGGCGCAACGGCGATCCGCGTCCGCGTGCCGGGCGGACACCTCGACGCCGAACTTATGAAGACCATCGCGCAGATCGCGGAGCGGTTCGGGGACGGCACGCTCCACATCACCATCCGGCAGGGCTTCGAGATTCCGAACATCCCCTTCGAACGGATGCCCGAGGTGAACGCGGCGCTCGCGCCGATCATCGAACGACTGGAGCTGCAGCACGGGGTGAAGATCGAGTCCCCGGCGGACGGCTACCCAGCGGCGGGGATGCGGAACATCTCCGCGTGCATCGGCGCGCGCGTCTGCCCCTTCGCCAACACCGACACGACCGCCCTCGCGCAGAAGCTCGAAGCGCTCGTCTACCCCAACGACTTCCATGTCAAGATCGCCGTTACCGGCTGCCCCAAC
>PGYA01000159.1 GCA_002839435.1 Candidatus Riflebacteria bacterium HGW-Riflebacteria-2
AGAAACAGGGTGCGTCGAGATCCGCTTCGGCATCGAGTCCGGCTCCGACCGCATCCTCGAGCTCACACGCAAGGGCTTCACCACGGACCAAGCCGTGGACGTCGTCAGCCGCGCTTGCACCATCTTCCGGCGAGTCGACGCGTTCTACGTGTGGGGCTATCCGTACGAGACCATGGAGGACTTCTATCAGTCCATCTTCCAGATGGTGTCCTTCCGGATGATGGGCGCACGCATCCTGCCGTCGCTGCTCTGCTTGTTGCCCCAGACGGAGATCTACCAGAAGCACGTGGACCCGGCGAAGCTCGAGTTCGCGCCGGACCTTCTTCCCGAGTACATGGTGACCGGCCACGAGGTGAGCCGGCACGCGCACATCGAGATACGGCCCGAGCACGCCGCGGTATTCGACTTCATCCGCGCACACCCAGACATCTTCCCCGGGTTCTTCCACCTTGGGCTGGAGACCAACATTCGTCCCAAGCTCCGCGTCCTGCAAGAGTTCGGCTTCTATCCAGCGTCCGCCGAGGAGCTTGCGGACATGGAGTCCTGCGGCGCCCATTCCCCCAAGCTCAACGAGAGCCAGAGGGAGCTGGCGACCCGCGCCACCTGAGCCCCCCAGCTTGGGTCCACCGGAACGCGAAACTCCCGCCCATGGCCCCCGGTCCCTCGGTCACTGCCGTTTGTGTCGCAGCGCTGCGCGCCACATACGACTGCGCCCCTCCACCCCTGCGCATCGTTCATGACCCCTTCGCCCGAAAGCTCATCCCCCGACCTCTCGCGCGGATCATCGCCCTCACCGAGTCCCGCCCCCGGCTCGCTCACGCCCTCCACCGCGCCCTTGCCATCGTCACGCGCGAGCTGTCCACCAACTTGCCCCTGCGTACGGCCGCCATCGACGACGCCCTCCGCTCCGCACTGCGCGTCCATCCGACCCAGGTCGTTCTTCTCGGTGCTGGGCTCGATGCGCGCGCGTGGCGTATGCCCGAGCTCGCCCCCTGTGCCGTCTTCGAGGTCGACCGTCCGGGTGCTCATCGCGTCAAGCGCCGGAGGCTCGCCGGCTCCACGCCTCACCCACGCTCCCATCACACGCTCGCCGTGGACTTCGAACAACAAACCGTAGCCGATGCGCTCCTGCCGGCCGGGTTCGATCCTTCGGCCGCGACGGTATGGCTTTGGGAAGCTGTGACGATGTACTTGACGCGAGCGGCGATCGATCGCGCGCTGGACGGGATCGCAGACCTCTCCGGGCCTG
>PGYA01000160.1 GCA_002839435.1 Candidatus Riflebacteria bacterium HGW-Riflebacteria-2
TCAAGAATCTGAATCAATTGGCTTCCATCAGCATTTCCGGGGATTACAAGACCGGGCTCTTTCATCATTTCGAAATAGTCGTTCAAAACGATGCCTCCTGCTGCGGATTGACCATGGCATCCGACAAAAGCACAAGTGAAACGCAAGAATGGTTCAACTTGGTGCAAATAACTTACATCTTTTTCGGCAAAAACTATGTCGTCCAAATTTGTAAGTGAGTTGCTATTGCAAGCGTACACCAAAATGAGTGATGAAAGCAAGATGACGATGACGCTATAAATTTTGTTTCTCATTAATAACTTTCCTTTTCATTGGGGAACTTGGAGTTCCTGATATCATCGGAATAATGCCCGACAGCTTTTTTCATTATTTCGTTCAAATTCGAGTATCTTCGTACAAATCGTGGATTGAAGTCAATCGTAATGCCGAGCATATCCGTATAAACTAAGATTTGCCCGTCGCAATGCGGTCCGGCTCCTATTCCGATAGTCGGAACTGATAGAGAATCTGTAATTCTTTTGCCGAGTTCCGCAGGGATTTTTTCTAAAACGATTGCAAAAGCTCCTGCTTCTTGAAGCGAAAGAGCATCATTGTATATTTGATTTGCTTCTTCAGAGTTAGTGCCTCTGGCGCGATAGGAACCGTATTGATTGATGCTTTGAGGAGTCAGCCCCAAATGTCCCATTACCGGAATTCCGGCTTCGGTCATTCGTGAAATTGCTTCAGTTACATTGCGGCAACCTTCCAATTTAACGGCATTACATCCGGTTTCTTTCATGATTTTCCCTGCATTTGTAAATGCTTCATTGGCTGAAACTTGATAGCTCATAAAAGGCATATCCGCGACTATTAATGCACGTTCCGTTCCATTTACGACGGCTTTTGTGTGATAAATCGTATCTTGGAGCGTTACCGAAAGTGTTGTTTCGTGTCCTTGAACAATATTGCCCAATGAGTCACCAACCAACATCAAATCAATGCCTGCTTCGTCAAAAATTTTGGCAATAGTCGCATCATAAGCTGTAAGGCAAGCTATTTTGATGCCCAACTTCTTCATTTCTTTTAGTCTAAGTGTCGTTACTTTTCTTTTTTCAAAATCGTAATGCGGAACTATACTCATTATCAATCTTTGTTAGTTTTTTTGTAAAATTATCATTCTTTTGTATTACAAACTTAATTCAATTTTGAATAAAGATTATATGCTTAAAAAATATTCAATTGTAATAGACGAGAATATCCCGATTAT
>PGYA01000161.1 GCA_002839435.1 Candidatus Riflebacteria bacterium HGW-Riflebacteria-2
CCCGCGCTGGTGCTGTTCACGGACGGCTTCGACGCGAACTACAACGACACGGGCCCCGGCAGCACGATCGGGGAGGAAGCCTTCTTCAAAGCTCTTTCCGCCTCCTCCGTCCCGGTCTACTCCATAGGGTTCGGCGCGAACGCCGACGAGACGACGCTGCGCCGCATCGCGGAGCGCTCGGGGGGAGAGTACAGAGCGGCGGACGAGAAGAACGTCGCCGACCTCTTCTCGAAGGTCGCGGAGAGCCTTTCGCGCGAGTTCGAGGTGCTTTACCGGCGGCCGAAGGGCGCGCCTTCGGGCTCGAAAGCCGTCGTCGCGCTGATGATCGACAACAGCGGGTCGATGAGCGCATCCGAGGGGGCCTTCACCCGCATGGAGGCCGCCCGTTCCGCGCTGTACAGGCTCGTCGACGGCCTGCCGGAAGAAGCCGCCGTCTCGGTCGCCGCGTTCACCGGCACGGTGCGGTCGCTCCAGTCGCCGACGCACTCGAAGGCCTCCCTCCATCAGGCCGTCTCCTCGATGGCGCCGTCGGGCGGGACCGACATTCTCAAGGCCGTGCGCTCCGCCCTCGAAGAGCTGTCCGCGACCCCCGCGCCGCGCAAGTACCTCTTCTTCCTCTCCGACGCGGCGATGAACGTGGCGAAGAGCAAGGAGGCCGAGCTGGACGCCATGCTCGGGCGCATCCGCGACGAGGGGATCTTCACGCTGTGGATCTCCATGGAGAAGGGGACGGCCGAGGAGGGGTTCAAGCGCGCCGCTGCGCTCTCCGGGGGGGCGTACGTCCTCGGGGAGAACCACGAGGCGCTGCTGCGCGCCGTTGAGGAGATGCTGAAGCGAGTCCGCGCCCTTGCCTCGGACGACCGCGTCGCCGTCGAGGCCGTCGTGAAGGTCCCCGGCGACGACGGGCTGCCGGTCGCGCTCGCGGGCTCGGGTCTCGCGTCGCTCCCCGCGATGCCGAAAGAGGAATCGCAGACGCCGTTCTCGGCGCGTGCCGGAACCCTCTCGATCTCGTTCGAGCCGCTGGACCTTTCAGCGGCGGCGCGTCCCGGGAAGGAACGCGACGCGCCGAAGAAGGATGTCCCTCGAAAAGAAACGACGTCTCCGTCCGCGTTCTCCGCAGCCGGAGTCTTCGCCCCCTCCCGCGTCGTCCCGCTCGGAAGCTCCGGCCGGAACGACGCCGTCGAGATCACGGCGGGAGCGTTCGCGCTCGCCGAAAGCAT
>PGYA01000092.1 GCA_002839435.1 Candidatus Riflebacteria bacterium HGW-Riflebacteria-2
GGCCTTCGGCGTAAGCGTTACCGTCGCAGTGTAAACGGTGTCTGCGGCAAAGATGGCATGCGTTGGTGACCAGCTCACTGTGCCGGTATATTGCGCGGTTTCGGTTATAGTCGTGACTGGCGTAGCGCCGGTAACCGGTGCGGTAACACCAGGCACGGCTGCGATGTTAATAACCGTAGCGTCTGTTGCGCCGAAGGTAATTGTTATATTCCCGGAATTCGCAGCATTGGCAACCGATGTCGCTCCAGTGTAAACAAACGAATTCTCAGTCACCCCGGCAAATGTATAACCGGATCTGGCTGCAAGTGTGAGTTTGGCAACATAAACCTTCGCGGCAGCGAAATTACCAGTAACAGCCGTCATGCCATCTGCCTCAAACCAGCTGATCGCACCGCTAGTATATTGGGTCTGATCAATTGCTGCAGTAACTGGGACAGCACCCTTAACCGGTGCTGTGATCAGCGAACTCAGGTTGAGCGCGGTTATCTGTGTTGGCTGAGTTATCGTCACTGTTACCGTATAGTCGGATGTTGAACCATCTTCGGCGGTAACGGTGTAAATTTCTGCCGAACTGAAGTCGTTCGCAGTGTTAGCGCTTACCTGGACAACATCGCCGACAGTTACCGCTGCTTTGGGCGAAACGGTGAAGCTGGCCACCAGAGCAGTTACATTGGTGCCGAAAGGCACGGTGACAGAAATAGTTTTATTAGTGTTGTTGATGGTTCCGGTGACTGACAGCGCCGGAAAGCTGAAAGCGGTTATGGCTTTTTCCGAGCTTTTTGCCGGGGTGATGCTGTTTGTCAGGGTTAAAATGTTTGAAGCGCTGTTTTTGTTGTTCGACAGATCGGTTGCAATATTTTCTGCGACACTGATCTTAACTTCCCCTGCGGCTTGAGGCGTGGCTTTGGCTCTAAAGATCTTGCTGGCGGCAACTGTTGTAAAATCTGAGAGAACTGCATTGGTAACTGCTATATCGTCTTCTTCAAAGCCTTTAACCGGCTCATTAAAAGTTATGGTTAGATTGAAAGCTGCCGAATCGGTTACATTCTCCGCATCAGCCGTCAGGGCTACTGTCGGGCGTGAAGTGTCAACCTGTGACGGGTTGTCGATACCGACAAGTATCGGCAACTGCGCCTTTCCGGTGGCATTTTTCAGGTCTTTTACTTCGACCGAGATGGTTGCCACGGTAAAGTAGTCCGGCGCGGTCCAACGCTTCTCGAAAGCTGAAGCGCCATCAGCTAGAGTTCCGTTAGTCGCGAACCAGGTCGGAACAAGCGCCGCCTGATCGTCGCTGTTGGCGTCTGAACCGACTGCCAGCAAAGTAACCACTGTTCCGGGGTTAACTTTGTATACAGCTTTTCCGGAAACTGAAGCTGAAACATATACTGTCGGAGCATGGTTGCCGTCATCGGCGGCACCGATCTTCAGCTCGACAAAGACTGGAACAACATCAGACACAAAAGGCGCAGTAAAGCTGCTTATATTGTTTCCACCGGGTAATTGAACGAGAATTGCGGCTTCGGATGCACTTTCTGGCAGCGGCGGACTGGTAAAGGTGCCATCTTTGCCAACGGTGAAGGGTTCGCCCCAGAGGTTAAGAACTGTTCCTGCGGGCAGAAAATTGCCTTCGGCGTCGCGTAACTGACCGGTTACTACGTTGAGGGCCGGTTCGCCGATGAGATCGGGGGCTTCAACCATGGCCTGAGTATCAGCTACTTTCAGACCGGTTGAGCGGTTTTTCATGGTTTTACCGGTTGCTGGATCGAAATACTTTACGATAACCCGATGCTCGCCGGGCGGCACATCAGTAAATAGATAAGTGCCGCTTGCATCAGTAACTGTTTTGAAGCGCGGGTCAGCGGCCAGGTTTTCCAGCCAGACTTCGGCACCGGCAATACCGAGGCTGCCACTGATGTCGGCGGCAGAAAGTTCTGCCCGCTCGCTTTCACGACTGGTTGCAATATTAGCAACTGGCTTCACAACCCGGCCGGTAATTGTAGAAACAGCGGCCGGGCCGGAATAATCGTCGCCGCCGCCGCCAAAAATGTGACAACCGGAAATGAGGGTAACCGCAGCAACGAATAACACGAGAAGAATCGCAAAGAATCTGGTAGAGCCTGATGTATCGCTTTTCATAGAGCCTCCGAATTCGAACAATATCTTTGTCTATCCGGAAGCTTAGCTTAATCACAAAAAGAGGTTTGTCAGTAAAAGTACGTACAAAAACGATTTGTTTTTCAGTTGCGCAAAGCAATCAAAAGCTGCGCGCAAGACTGTAGGGGAGATGTGAAATGACCGTAGTGCTGTCAGGTTCAGCCGCTGTGGGTGACCCGAATGGCTTCTCTAATCAGTTCGCGGTTTAGTTCGACGCCGAGTTTATTTTTCAGGCGTTGAATGTAGGTTTCTACGGTTCTTACACTAAGGCCACGCCTGGCAGCAATCTCGGAACGGCTCAAGCCCTGGCCCAGATCAGTCAGCACCTCGATTTCGCGGGTTGAAAGATCTTTTATCGCCGGACCGTGACCGCTGCTGTCGAGCACTCGCTCTTCAAGAGTTCGGGCGATCGAAGGGCCCATGAATTTGCGACCGGCCATGACTTCTTTTATGGCATCGACAATTGTTTCAACCGGGTCGGCTTTGGTGACGTAGGCATTGACGCCAATGCTCATGGCGTTATCGACAAAGAGCGGCGCATCGTGCATTGAATAGATTATCAGCCCTATTTCTGGAAGCCAGAGGCGAATCTGCTCGAGCACTGAAAAAGCGGTGTCACCATTCAGCGACAGGTCAAAAACGGCAACATCGGCAGCGCTTTTCGGAAGCAGATGCAATGCTTCATCGAGATTTCCCGCTTCACCGCAGACTGCGAAACCCTTTTCCGTGAGCATCATCTTCAAGCCGAGGCGCATTACCGGGTGATCTTCAACCAGAAAGACCTTTACTATAGAGTCGCGGTTCATTGCACCTCATCTCCCTTGACGGGCATATCGATAGACAATCTGACTTTGCCCTCGTGATTGCCGATTTGCCAGTGGCCACCCAGCAGGCCGACCCGGTAATCGATAAGCTTGAGGCCAAGGCCGCTGCCCGGCTCTGCGGCATGTCTGGCGGATGAGCCGTTATCTATGGGTAGTCCGTCATTTTCGACATTTACATGCAGATGGTTCTTGCTATCGGTGAGCGTTATCTGAATAACTTGTGCCTGGCCATGTTTGATGGCGTTCTGAACGGCTTCCTGGGTGATGCGATAAACGTGCAGAGCTGCGTCAGGATTGTTTACACACACACTGGTCGAACCTGCATAGCGGCAGTCGATCTTGTAAAGAACACTGGTTTGAGCAGCAAGGGTCGCCAGAGCCGCGCCCACAGCCTCTGGTGCGAGGGAAAGGGGACACAGGCCGCGCGAGAGGTTACGCATCTGCATGACAGCATCCTGCATGAAATCTCTTATCAGTTTCAGTTCACTGGCGGCAACTTCGCTGTGGGAGGAGAAGCGGTGGCGCAGCGCCTCAAACATGCACTGAACGCCGACTATCTGCTGACAGAGGCCGTCGTGCAATTCGCGCCCGATGAAGCGACGCTCGCGTTCAGAAATTTCGAGCATTTTTCTCTCGAGTTCGCGGCGCGCCAGAATCAGATCATGCAGGCTTTCATTCGCTTTCTGTAACTCAGCGGTTCTGACAGCGACCTTTTCTTCGAGCTGTTCTTTTGCCTGGCGCAGCATGTTCTCGAGATTTTTTCGCTTTTCAATTACAGAACCGAAGCCGACCTGATAAAGATACTGCCCATCCGGCCCCGGAACTACGGTAAATGTATCATCAATCCAGACATAACTGCCGCTTTTGCGTTTGAAGCGAAATTCGCAATAATATGTGAAGCGCTTTCCGTTGTAGTCTGTATACAGTTGGGTAATATCCTGCCTGATTCTTTTTAGATCGTCCTCGTTGACATTGTCTGTAAAGCTCGAGTATGACATGTTAAGGATCTCTTCAGGAGTATATTCAAGTGCTTCGGCAAAGCCTCTGCTGATGTAATCAAAACAGTTCTTGCGGTAATCAACTCGATACATGGAATGCGGCGACTCTTCAAGAACTTCTCTAAACCAGCTTTCACTCTCTGTTAGCTCCTGCACGACCCGTCGATGCTCTGAAACATCGACCAGCAATCCTTCAAAAACCGGACTTAAATCAATATGCCCAGATTTCTTCCGCCGCGCCGAAAGCTCAAACCATTTAAAGGTGCCAGCAGAAGTTTTAAGCTGCAAGTCTTTGTTTATCATCGAGGTCTGGCCAAGTTCCATCTGCTGTATAAACATTTCAAAAAATCCCGGTTCTCCGGCGGGCATCAAAGCAAACATCTCTGCCTGGGTCATGGTGCTGACAGGCGGGCAGCCGATGAGGGGACCAAAATTTCGGTCAAATGAAAAGATCGATCTTTCAAGATCGAACTCGAATCGACTGATTCGGGAAAAAGAAGCAATAAACTCGCCATCAGGCGGGGTTAAATATTTTGTCTCAGTATCAAGATCCAAAGCAAAGCAACCTCTCTATATTCCTGTCTATAAGTGGGGATTATAAGCTCAAAAAATCAAATTAGCAAGAGCCTGGAATTGTGTCAGCCACATAAAGCTTCTTCAGCAAAACTTCAAACAATCTGCTGGAAATGGCGAAATCGAAAGTTTCTGCGCTGGCGTTTGCGATTGTTGCTTCTGCAGCTGTCAGCGTCGGCGTTTGAAGAGGTTGCCCAGGCCTTTGAGGAGCTCTTTGGCTGGGTCTGATTTTTGGGGTGCGGGAGCTGTTTCGGTGCTGGCGGGCTCTTTGCTGCGGGGCGTGAGAAGATCTTGCAGCAATTTCTGGCCCTGGCGTTTCAGGCCGAGTTCGAGCAGCTTTTCGGGTTTGAAACCAGGAAAGACCGGCGCGAGCAGAGTGCCTTCGACGCGGCTTGGAATGCTTGCCGATTTGCCGTCGAGAGAAATCTGCTGCAACACCCGGCTTTTCGCGACTGCCGCCGGCGCGAACCTGATTTCGAGGTTCCCTTTGAGGCTGGTGTCGAGGCCGACATCGCCGCGGTAATCGGCACGACCGGCTGAGCTGAGGAAAGAGAGATCGTTGGTTGTCATAATGCCCTTGCGGATGACGAAAGTTGCGCTGGCATCGCTGATGTCGCCTGACGAATACTCTTTGAGATTAACCAGCGACAGAAATGGCGTTACCACCGGCGGCGTGTTGTATCTGCCGTTTTGCATGCGCAAACTACCGTTGCCGTTCCAGGAAGCCAGAGTATCGATATCGCCGGTGGCTTTAAAAGTGCCACCGACCGGGCCGGTGATTACCTGTTTCTGCGTGGTATTGCTGTCGAGGAAAGACTCTGAGCGCAAACCGCTGCCCTTTGCATTTACCTGTAGCTGAACCGGATGTTTGCCGGGGAAAACCTTGCCACTGCCGCTGAGAGACCCGCCGAAAAGCTTTGCGCGGGCACTCTTGATGATAAACACATTGCCACTGTAGCTGAAACTGGTGTTGACATCAATAAACGGAAACAGGTATGAACTGCGATTCGTCGAAGAAACCGGCAGATCGAAGTCGAAACGCGGAACCGATGCCGACCCGGTCAGAGAAAGCTTCTTCGGCGAACTTTTGGCCTGCAATTTTATCGAGACTTTGTTCATGTCGATTTTGCGGCTGGGTATTGCGAGAGCTGCGTTGCTGATGCCAATGTCTGCCGAAACTGAGCCATCCGCCATTTTTCCGGTCATCGCCAGTTGTGCCGAAACCTTCTTGATTTCAGGGCTGGCGTGGTAAACAATCGAGTCGATATTTTTCAGGTCGGCGTTGAACGAGAATTGGAGTGGCTCATCTGCTGCGCTGGAGAATTTGAGTTCTGCGCTGGTCTGGCCGCCTGCCAGGCGCAGGCCATCGATATGACCGGGCGCCAGTGCTTTGGTTAATGCTACCAGAGTTTCGACAGAGGTAGACTTTATTGTTGCCGAACCTGATGCCTGCAGAGGCTTGAGCGCCCGCACCCTGATGTCGGCATTGAATGGCAGTTTGCCAGCCGCGTCAGCTTTTGGGGTGCCAACCAGTGACAGGCTGCCGGCAAAATCTATCGCCAGCTGGCTGCGAGATTCAGAGCGCGCGGCAGTCGCAGATGGCATCTGCATGAGCACCGTTTTGCCACTCTTTTTTGAGACGATACGCAGTTCAAGTTTGCTGCCAGAAAGCTTGTCAAAGGGCAGACTTTCTATGCTCAACGCCTTGGCAGCCGAGGCTGGCCCGGGAATTCTTCCCAATACAGGCTTTCCGGTTGAATCGAGGGTGATGACCGCTTTCATTGATTTTACCTTGATCTCTTTCATCACCAGATTGCCGCCAAGCAGGCTCATCATGTCGCAGGTGGCAGAAAGCTCTTTTATCTCAGCCGAAGGCAGTTCCGGCTGCGCCTGGGTTCCGATTTTGACACCGGTCAGAATAACGGTCGTGTAGCTTAATTTGTAATCTTTGACTGCTACAGGCACACCGATCAGTTCAGAAATCTTATGCTCGAACTGCTCTTTGATGCCCAGGGACTGTTCTTCGCCAGACAGCATGGTGCTGGCGAGCAGCGCAAAGCAGAATAGCGCGGCGAGCGTTTTCCCAAGGGCACGCTGGCGCGATGCAAAAGGTTCAGAAATATATCTGGTCATAATGTTCGCCTCTCTGTTTGTCTATTAGTCTAAACATATTCAGAAGCTATCACTAAAGCGAGATAAAAAGTGGCGGTGCAGATTTTATTGCTCGAGGTGTATAATTACCTGGTAAATCAATCTATATGAGATCTCATTATTCTGGTCTATCAAAGGCTGCGGTCTTCAGGCCCTGCAAATGTTCAATGAACTTAAATATGCATGAGTGGAATCGGGAGGAAAGCATGAAAAGATGCCGCGGTTGCTATGTTCTCTTGTCAGTGATTTTTGCCTTTTGCATTATGTCTGATGCGCCGGCGCAGATAAAGCGTGAAGAGCTCAACAAGCTGACCGGCGCTGTAAAAATGTCGCCGGAAGAATACCTGCAGATTCAGCAGGTCAAGATGGTGCGTAGTTTCACCACACCCTCGGGTAAGCCAGCGATCAAGCTGCCGAAGGCAGTCGATCTCAGTGGCGAGTTTCCGCCGATTCAGCGGCAGACAGACCAGAGTTGCATGGGCTGGGCCAACGCCTACGCCATAAAAAGTTATCACGAACGCCTCGAACATGGCTGGAAGTACGGGCCCAACCATCTTTTCAGTCCATCCTTCCTGTATAATCTGCTATATGAGAGAAAGCCCGACGGTGGATACGTCAGAGACACCGAAGCGATGAAATTCATCGTGGCCGAAGGCGCTGTGCCGCTTTCGCTGTTTCCCTACATACCTGACGACTACACACTGCCTTCAGCCGAACTCAGAAAGATCGCATTGGCGTTTCGCGCCCTTACCTACCGCCGCTTGCCGACCGACGATCTTTATCTGCTCAAGGCGATGCTTGCGTCAGGCGAACCGGTAGCGATAACGACTCCGGTTTATCAGGATATGCTTGACCTCAGCCGTAAGAATCCAATTCTGCGCAAAATCAGAAACACTGAAATTCTAAGCGCTCACGACATGGTCGTTGTCGGCTACGATGACTCGAAAAACGCGATCAAGATCTTCAACTCCTGGGGTACCGGCTGGGCCGAAAATGGCTACGGATGGATCGACTACAGCCTTTGGAACAATGACTTTATTGATCGCGCGATCGTAACCTACGACCGGCCTACCCCGCCCGAGGTCGCGGCGTATCTGCACGATCCGAAGGCGAAGCCGGCCGGCCCCCTGCCCGACTTCAACATGATGGATGCTACTCTGCCGACCGCAGCCATTTCGCGCGAGGACCCGACAAAGATGCTGGAAATGGCCGGCAATATCGCGAGCTACAGCGCCGGTCAGACTGCCAGCGGGTCTCCTATTCTGTTACCGGATAAAGTGCCAATAGTCATTGTTCCGGAAGAAGGCGGCCTTTTTATTGCCGACAACTGGCTGCGCCTTGGCGATGAACTGTCGCAGAGCGGCAGATATCTGATAGCGAAAGCTGATAACAGCACGCAACCTCTGCTGGCAAAGGCAAACGGCATACTGGTTGAGAGCGGTTTCATGGGCCCGGCCGAAGTCGGTCGCTTTGAATTCATGTCGCGCAGTCAGTTCAGGGTCGAAACCAGTCGCGGCATCGGCATTGCTTCGCCGCGTTCGAAAGTCAGGCGCATCTACCGCACTCCTGATACTATTTCAGACGACAAAAGCCGTGATACTTATTTCTTTAAGACGGTAACTCGCGACTGGGGCGGAGTTAAGTTCGACAACCACGCCGCTCTCGAGTTTTTCTACGACGAAAAAGGCATGGTGAACCGCATATCGCTGTTTACTGCCTATGTTCAGGCTTATACCGGCCAGGCTCTCAAACCGATCGATGATAAAGAGTATAAACAGGAAAAGCGCGGTCAGCTGGTAACCTCAAAGGAGGGGCACATGAGTTTTGTCATGCCCGAGCATTTCAGCAAGGTCGACAAGGTGGTCTGGCCCAACATCGGCGTCGGCTATTTCATCAAGGAACACCCGCTGAACGGCACCTGGATGGTCACCGTCAAGGTCTTCGAAGTTGCCGGTGCTAACCGCGAGACATTGTTAGCCGATCGAATTCCCGCTGACAAAAAAGTGTATGCCATGCTCAACCTCAAGGAACCGGTGCCGGTAACCTTTGCCGGCCGAGAATGGCTGCTGGTCGAAGATGCCGCCGGGGTGTTCGTGAACTATTACACTGTCGAGAACAGCCGCTACTATCAGGTAACTGTCGCCACCGACGCCCGCGTCACCGGCGAAAAGTGGCTTGCAGCATTTCTGGAATCTTTCAGTATGAGCAGATAAGCGATTATTACAAACAGGCGTTGGCAAGACTGGTCCTCTGTCACACATGAGTTTAAGAATTCAATTTAGCATATACTGCCTTCGTCGGGCTCTCGGCGTGATCTCATTCGCTCCACTCTCGCCAGTCGAGAGTCTCTCTTAATAGCTATGGCTCTGCGTCAAAATTGCCTGGCTCGAAATTTCGCTCATGAGGCCCGGCGCTAGACCTCCTGTCGCGCCGGTCATAATCGCCATC
>PGYA01000162.1 GCA_002839435.1 Candidatus Riflebacteria bacterium HGW-Riflebacteria-2
TTGAAGAGGAAAAAATTATGAGTACAATTACCCAACAAAAAAACAATCCTCCATCCAATTTTATTGATCTGCTAGCCCGTAGTTTATCATGGGAGAGATTCCTTGTAGGTCTTGGAATCTTTTTCTTTTTATCCATGATTCTTTTCCCCTTTTATTGGATGGTCAGTTCTTCCTTTAAAACTGGCGCAGAAATAGCCGGTCGTGCTCCGGTTTACATTCCTTCTTCTCTCCGACTGGATGCTTATCGCGAATTGTTTGATCCAGCTTGGAGGTCATTTCAAAATTTCGGAGTAAATATCATTAATAGCCTATTGGTGGCAATTCCTACTGCACTAATAGCCGTTATTCTCTCGATAATGGGAGCATACGCCACGGCGCGTTTAAAATTTAAAGGCCGCGAATGGGTATTAAACGGGGTTTTAATTGTATATTTGTTCCCGGCTGTGCTCTTAATGATCCCTTTATTTGCGATGTTGTCACAAATTAGCCAAAGACTGGGATTTAATGTGCAGGATAATCTGGCGGTATTAGTGCTCACTTATCTGGCGCAAACTTTACCGGTTGCACTTTATATGTTGACCAATTATTTTCGCACCATTCCAGATGAGATCGAACAGGCTGCTTTAATTGATGGTTGCAGTCGTTTTGAGGTCATTTGGCGCGTGACAATTCCCCTTGCAATCCCGGCATTGGTAACAATTGGAATTTATACATTTATGATTGCGTGGAATGAATTCCTCTACGCCTTCATCTTCCTCAATGATCGCAACACTTTTACAATCCCTATTAAGATCAATACCATTTTCAACGACCCCAGCCCAAGACCGCATGTTGTAATGGCCGCATCAACCATTATGACCATTCCGATTATTGTCTTATTCCTTGCATTTGAAAAATATCTCTCACAGGGATTAACTTCAGGGGGTGTCAAGGGCTAAGATATGAGAATTGGACACATTTCATTCCGACTGGCCGGTACAGACGGTGTTTCTCTGGAAACCGCAAAAATAGTGGATGTATTACGCACCATGGGACATTCCAATTATTATTTTGCAGGTGAACTGGACCCCCCAATTGAATCCGAGCAATCATCCAATAAAGAAATTATCGGGAGTATGTGCGTTCCTCAAGCACATTTTAATCACCCAAAGGTATTGTGGATTACAGACCACGCTTTTGGAAATTCGACACCTCACCCGGATCTATTCCAA
>PGYA01000023.1 GCA_002839435.1 Candidatus Riflebacteria bacterium HGW-Riflebacteria-2
TTGCGAGGCCGTTCGATCAACCTCGAATGGCAGGTGGCAGCTCACACTCCCCGTCGAAACCAGGTCGCCCCCGGTTCGATGATTGTACAAACAACCACTACTAACAGTATAGATCAAAATTCACTCTAAAGCAAGAAATAACACCGGTCAAACGACGACAGGGAATCAGCCCCGCGCAGTTTTCCAGTCATGCGGAAGCAGCTCAGCCAGACTGACGGCGCAGCCCGCACGAATCAGCACCTCAGCCTGGATGTTGTCGGTATGCAACTGACTGATCATTTCACGACATCGGCCACAGGGCGGCATTACCTCGCCATTCCAGTCGACCGCAACCATTCTGACCACCCGGCTCTCGCCGGCTGTTATCATGGCCGCGGCAGCAGCATGCTCGGCACAAAAACCCATCGAAGAAGCTGTGTCGATGCACACTCCCGTATAAACATTACCATCACCGGTCAACAGTGCTGCGCCGACGCCACCAGCTTCGGCATATTCAGTCAGTCGCCGGGGATTGATCACTGATCGCGCCCGCGCGCAAAGTTCGCTAAAATCTGGAATTTGTGCAGCAGCTTCCCAACTGGCAGGCAGCTTAACCCATGGCCGGCGCCAGGCAGGAGGGGCAAAATCATCCGGCCAGAATTCTGTTTGCCGACTGATCAAACCATCTTCAACAACATGAAAAGTGATCGCGCGACCTCTGATATCACCATCTGTGACCAGCACGTCTGTCACGACGTTATTGCCTTCACAAACCATACATACCACGTCGAACTGCCAGGCGCCTTTGGCGGGGTATCTGGTATTGATCTCCGCAAAGTTAACGCGACCGCAGATCAACTCTGACGATTGCGGCCAGTGACATGTAAAATCTTCAGCCAGCCAGCGGCCGGCCGCGAAAAAATCGTTTGTCCGCATTGCCTGCCAGAACGACTCGACAACTTCACGTGGTGTCATAGCACATCTCCTATTAGCTGTTCGCAAAACTCTACAGATCGAGCAAAAGCACATCGCCCCGCCGGCAGATGCCCGGCAGGGCGATGCACTAAAAGCATTTCTGCTCTATGTTACTACTTGATACCGATTTTGATAATCTTTTTGACCGGGGCAGCTGATACGGCTTTTTTGACAGCAGCTTTCTTGACAGCAGCTTTCTTGACGGCCGGTTTGGCGGCGGCTTTTTTGGCAGGAGCCTTTTTCACAGCAGCTTTCTTGGCAGGAGCAGCTTTCTTTACGGCAGCCTTTTTAGCAGGAGCTTTCTTGACAGCAGCTTTTTTAACAACAGCCTTTTTAACTGGAGCCTTCTTGACAGCAGCTTTCTTGGCGGGAGCCTTTTTGACTGCGGCTTTCTTGGCGGGAGCAGCTTTTTTAACAACGGCTTTTTTAACCGGAGCCTTCTTAACAGCAGCTTTTTTGGCGGGAGCCTTTTTTACTGCGGCTTTCTTGGCTGGAGCGGCTTTTTTTACTACCGGCTTGGCAGCGACCTTTTTAGCTGGAGCTTTTTTGGCCGGAGCTTTTTTGGCCGGGGCCTTTTTCACCACGGCTTTTTTGGCCGGAGCGGCCTTGGCTGCAACAGCCTTTTTCTTGGTTTCGTCAACCTTGGACTTGGACTTGGAAATCGCCATAATTCCTCCTGGAATCAAAAAATAATTGGTTTGAAAAACCTTATTAACATTTCAGATCAACGATGCTGTGAGTTTGAATTTATATCGAGACAGGACTTCAGCATTGCAAAAGTATAATGAAAAGCTGCCAGTTACACAACCCTGAGCTGATCAGAAAACTTCTTCAACTATTATCGGCTACCCGCATCGCCGGCGTAATAGGTAAAATAAAATATTTTTGCATCTGCTGATTTTTTTTTGGCTGACCGGCTTCCTGTCAGCAATTTGCCAATGTCAGCAACCCACCGGTTTGCCGGCTTGAAATCAGGCGACAGGCATAGATACAAGTTTTAACAAGCTCCACTAAAATTCCGAAGCGCTGAACTATATTCCAGAACCTTGTAAAAGTGTAACTCCACAAACGCACGTCAATCCCTGAATGGCCGGCAAAGCGTCCATCAAAGCACCCTTATATTTATTTGCTGCACCTGACAATGACCTGCTCCGCACACCCTACAGAAACGCCGTCAGTCAAAAGCTATACATCCAGAATAGTTCAGCAGAAGCCTATCTGAAGCATATCTGTTTACACGAAGATGGCTGAGAGTCGTCTCCAATAAGAAGGTATGCCGGTGCTTGAATTCGGTATTATTTTATGATACAAAATTGGTAGTCTTATAGCGAGGGTTTTAAAATTTATGAACAATGACAACACCAACGAACCCCAGGGGTTTATCGCCGGCACAGTCAGGGCTTTTCTGACCGGGCCGCTGTCGATTCTGCTGATCGTGTTCGCAATTATCGCCGGAAGCATGGCCATTTTCATGACACCGCGCGAAGAAGAGCCTCAGATAGTTGTGCCGATGGTCGATATCTACGTCGCCTTCCCGGGACACTCTCCGCGGGAAGTAGAAGAACTGGTCACGCGACCGCTAGAAAAACTGATGTGGCAGATAGATGGCATCGAGCACGTCTATTCGATGAGTCGCCGCGACCAGTCGATGGTGACTGTCCGCTTTTACGTCGGGCAGGATCGCGACCGCGCCATGGTCAAGATTCGCGACAAAATTGACGGCAACAAAGACACAGTGCCGCCTGGAGTCCAGAACTGGGTAGTCAAACCGGTCGAAATCGATGACGTGCCCATCGTCACTCTCACGCTTACCTCACCGGAAACCAGTCCGTCCGAGCTGCGCCGCATTGCTGAAGAAGCCGAAGCCCGCCTCGCCGGGGTGCGAAACGTATTCAGATCAGAGATTCACGGCGGTTATCGTCGAGAATTCAGAATCGAAGCGAATCAAACCCGCATGCAGGCGCTGGGCATCTGCTTTGCCGATATCTTCATGGCGGTGGCCGGCAACAACTACACTGCCGACTGCGGGCGCATAATCGAAGGCAACAACAGCATGCGCATTCTGGCCGGCAACTCAATCAAATCGGTTGCAGAAATAGCACGCATTCCAATCAGATCGAGCGAGGGCCGGGCCGTTTATATTGAAGACGTAGCCAGTATTCTCGACACAGTCAACGAACCCGACTGGTATCACCACTCAACCTGGGGCGACGCTGCCAACCGCGACGGTTCCGGCGAACGCCACCCGGCTGTCACCCTCTCATTCAGCAAGAAAAAGGGAACCAACGCCGTCGATGTCGCCCGCGAAATTATCGCCGAAGCTGAAAAGCTCAAGGGCAAGGTCATTCCGCCAGAAGTTGATATGATTGTCAGCCGCAACTACGGTGAAACCGCCAACGACAAGGTCAACGAACTGCTTTCGAGCATGCTTTTCGCGATTCTGACGGTTGTCGGCCTGATGGCATTCACCATGGGCTGGCGCGCCGCTGTAGTAGTTGGTTTGTCAGTTCCGGTCAGTTTCGCGCTGGCTCTGTTTATCAACCTTATCGCCGGCTTCACCATCAACCGCGTCACCCTGTTCGCGCTGATACTCAGCCTCGGCCTGGTTGTCGATGATCCGATCACCAACGTCGACAACATTCAACGCCACCTGCAGATGGGCAAAGAGCCTCCGGAAAAAGCCACTGTCAGCGCGGTAATGGAAGTAATTGTGCCGGTCATCATGTCGACACTGGCGATCATCGTGTCGTTCACTCCAATGTTCTTCATCACCGGCATGATGGGGCCGTATATGGGGCCAATGGCGATAAACGTTCCGCTTACCGTAACCTTTTCGACCCTGTGCGCACTGACCTTTGTGCCATGGGTCGGCTACAAGCTGTTGCAGGGAAATAAAAACGGGGGCGGCGAGGAAAACGACGGGGTGCCGCCATGGATCAGGCGCTTCTATCGCTGGCTGATCTCGCCATTTCTCAAGCGGCGCAACGCGATTTTGTTGATGATCGCTATCTTCGCGATGCTTGGCGCTTCCGGTCTTCTTATGCTGTTCAGGAAGGTGCCACTGAAGATGCTGCCATTCGACAATAAAGATGAGCTGCAGCTGATCGTTGACATGCCGGAAGGATCTTCGCTTGAATACACCGACCGTGCGGTGCGCGAATTCGAAAAGTATCTCGCCCGCGTCAATGAAGTCAAAAGCGTTCAATCCTACGTCGGCATACCGGCACCGATAGATTTCAACGGTCTGGTGCGCCATTACAATCTCAGACGCAACAGCAACAATGCTGATATTCGTATAAACCTGGCCGGCAAGCACACGCGCAAACAGCAGAGCCATGCCATAGCGCTGCGCCTGCGCAACGACCTGACCGCCATCGCCGAAAAATACAATGCCGTGGTCAGTATAGTCGAAATTCCGCCCGGCCCGCCGGTTTTCTCGACGCTCACCGTCGAAATCTACGGCGACGAAGACCGCAGCTACGACGAACTTATCGCTGGCGCCGAATTCTTGCAGCAGCAACTAAAAGAAGAAGACAGCGTGCATATAGCCCAGATCGACAATATGAACGAAAGCGAGCACGACCGCATCGTCTTCATACCCGATGTACAAAAAGCGGCCATGCACGGCCTTTCTGCCATGTCGTTACAGCAGGCTCTCTCTCAGGCCCTCAGAGGCAATATAGCCGGCATCGCACATATAGCCAATGAACGCGAACCAGTGCTGATAAAGATACGGCTGCCGCTGGCTGAACGCAACAATCTCAACCGTCTCAGCGAGATAAGCCTGCGCGACCGCTCGGGCAAACTCGTTTCGCTCGGCGAACTTGGCGAATTCAAGAGAGAAAAAGAAGAACAGGTCATTCAGCACAAGAACCTGCGCCCGGTAGTGTTCGTTACCGCTGAATGTGTGGGCCGACCGCCGGCCGAGATCATTTTCGACATGCACCAGCGCCTGCGCGACAACCCGTTGCCACCAGGAATCACGGCTGAATGGGCGGGCGAAGGCGAATGGGAAATCACCGTGCGCGTGTTCCGCGATCTCGGCATCGCTTTCGGCATAGCGATGATTGGCATCTATCTGCTGCTGGCAGTGCAGATGAACAACTTCATCATGCCATTGCTGGTCATGTCAGCTATTCCGCTCACCATAATCGGTATCGCACCCGGCTTCTACCTGCTCAACCTCCTGGCATCCGATGTTGTCGGCGGATACCCCGACCCGATATTCTTCACTGCCACTGCGATGATCGGCATGATCGCGCTCGGCGGCATAGTTATCAGAAACAGCGTGGTTCTTATCGAATTCATTCAGGATTCAGTAAAACAGGGGAAACCACTTAAAGAAGCGATTCTGGAAAGCGGCGCCGTACGCTTCAGGCCGATAGTTCTGACTGCAGCAACCACGCTGCTTGGTGCCTGGCCGATTACGCTCGATCCCATATTCTCAGGACTGGCCTGGTCACTGATCTTCGGCCTGCTTGCCAGTACTGCGTTTACTCTACTGGTTGTTCCGACCATCTACTACTTCAGCCAGGCGACAGACCAGCCGGCTACAGCTGTTAATACCAACAAGGAGGTTCAGTCATGAGTGAGACCCCGAACAAAACCGCTACTAAAACCAGGTTTGGCAGATATATTGGCCCGGTCGTCGGTGTCAGTGCGCTGCTTCTTTTGATGATGTTCCAGGGTGGTTTCTTTGCCAGCGGACAGATTGTGCCCGGCATCAATCTCGAAAAGCCGCAGAACATCGGCGAGACGCTCAACGTCGCCGAAACCGGACGGCCAGATTATTACCGGGCGATCGGCACAGTACGAAGCCGCAACGAGATAGACATCATGCCGCGTATCGTCGCGCGCATCACCGAAATCAAAGTGCGCAGCGGCGACCTCGTTAAGGCCGGCGATGTACTGGCCGTGCTCGATGCCCAGGATCTCACCGCCGGCGTTGCTCAAAGCCAGGATCAGTTGCGGGCAGCCAACGCTGCCGTGGCAGCCGCTGACGAGCAGGTCAAGTCAGCCCGTGCCGTGCTTGACATGGCAGCCAAAGACCTCGAAAGAAACAAGTCACTGTTCGAAAAGAATGCGATTTCGCGCCGCGACTACGATCAGGCGATCACTGCCCACAAACAGGCAGAAGCAGGGCTGCAGCAGGCTAACCAGCAGCGTTCAGGCGCAGCTGCCAATGCCGCGGCGGTATCTCAGGGCATCAGACAGGCGCAGGCCGGTCTCGGATATGCCACGCTCAACAGCCCGATCGACGCAGTGGTTGGTGAAAGACTGGCTGATCCGGGCGATCTCGGCAATCCAGCAACGGTCATGCTCAGACTGTTCGACCCCGAAACACTGCTGCTCGAAGTACCGGTGCGTGAGTCGCTGGTAAAAGAGGTCGTCATCGAATCACAGGTTGAATATGAAGTGCCGGCACTTGGCAGCAGTTACAAAGGCACGGTCAGAGAGATCGTCCCAGCGGTCGATCCGCACAGTCGTACCTTTCTCGTCAAAGTCTGCATCGAGAATGCAGGCGGCCTGATTCCGGGAATGTTCGGTACAATCAAGATCCCGCTCAAAACCGAGAAAAAAGTCATAATAATTCCGGAATCTGCTATAATCAGAACCGGTCAGCTTGAATCAGTAGTCGAGGTAGTTAACGGCAGACTACTGCGAAGGCAGATCAGAAGCATCGATGCCGGCAACGGCATGCGCGAAGTGATTTCCGGTCTCAAAGCCGGCCAGATCATTCAGGGAAGTCCCAGAAGCTGAACGAGCTTCTGTCTATATCAACACTAAATCTCCAGGAGGAAACGTAATGAGCAAACAGTTAAAAGGCACAAAGACCGCCGAAAATCTCATGAAGGCTTTCGCCGGTGAATGCCAGGCCCGCACCCGCTATACCTATTATGCGTCTGTTGCCAAAAAAGAAGGTTTTTTGCAGATCGCCGACATTTTTATTGAAACGGCTGAAAACGAAAAGGAACATGCCAAGGTGTTCATGAAACAGCTGCTGAAATATGGCATGGACGGCGAAGTAGTGGTCATCAACAACGCCGGCTACCCGGTAGCTTATGCTGATACCCTCAAAAACCTTCAATATGCCGCCGACGGCGAAAAAGAAGAATGGTCAGACCTCTACACCGGTTTTGCCAAAGCCGCTGAAGAAGAAGGCTTTGCCGATATCGCCGCCGTTTTCAAGAATGTTGCCAAGGTCGAAGAAAGACACGAGGCGCGCTATCGCAAGCTGCACAAAAACGTGCAGGAACACAGCGTTTTCAAAAAAGACGGCAAGGTTTACTGGAAGTGCAACAACTGCGGGCATATAGTCGAAAGCATCGAAGCTCCGCCGAAATGCCCGGTCTGCGATCACGGCCGCGAACATTTCCAGGTCTGGGTCGAAAATTACTGATTCTGGCTGATGCAGCTACAAAAAAGACCGCCGGTGACCCGGCGGTCTTTTTTATGTGAATAAATGTCATTCAGCGCGTAGCGATTACGATTACGATTACGAAGAGAGAAGAAGGATATGATAAGATAGACAGATGAGCGAGAGGCATGAAAGAAATATTTTCAGCAGGTACCGGGCGCTTACCTGGATCGGCGGCCTGGTATGTTTTGTGCTCGTGCCGGTGCTGCTGTTAAATGCGCTGGTCGATAACACGCTGCGTCTGCGCAGTGAAAAAGAGCAGCAAATGGTCTTCTCCGAGATGGACAACCGGCTAAATTTTCTCAGCCAGAATGTAGATATTCCCTTTTTCCTGCACAAGATACTGAAAAGACAGGTGGATCGGGCCGAAGCACACGCACAACCGCTGCAAAGTCTTGAACAGAGTATAAAAGAGCTGAAAAAAAAGTATCCCGGACTTTTCCGATTCATCGTCTGGGATGCTCGCGGAAAGACTGTCGATGCATTGACCGACGAAAAGAGCTATCGCTACATCGTCAGCAATCTTTACGGCTTTTTTGGCGAAATCGCTGAGCATTGCCGCAACGAATACCCGGGGTTCCCTGAACTGCTGCCAATTGTAGACAAGCGCATCAACATCTTCAGAGCATATCTTGGCCGTTTTCTTGTGCCGTCGCACCTGCGCTACCCTTTCCAGAAGGGCGAGCATGGCCGGATGATTCTTTCCGAAGCCCCACAGCGGTTTCCACTTTTCTGGTTTGACGCGCGCAGCGATTTTACGATTTTCTGCGCGGCCAACCCCACGGAAAAACACCGCCATATTGGCATACAGAGTGCCGTAGATCAGATAAACAGCGACAGTGACGATATCAAAACCACTTTCATCGATCTGCGCAAACTGCCAGTCGGGGAGCGACGCAGCCATTTCGACCAGATGATACTGCTTGAACTCGGGAAATTTGAAAACGCCTCACTACCTCATAGACAGCTAAAAGACCATCTCGTTGCCTTTAAACTGCTCGACCCTTATCTGCGTGGATGCTGCTCGATAAGCCGAAACAGACTGCAGCACGGCTACCCCGGGCAAATCAAAGCCAGACTCTTCGCCAGACTGGGCATAATCGCTTCTTTAATTATATTCGTCTTTTACTGCTACAGTCTGAGACTACCGCAGCTAAACTTTTCGCTGATAACACGGATAGCTTTGCTGTTCATTTATGTTAACGGTCTGCCCCTGCTGATTCTCGGCACGATCGGGCATGAATATCTTCAACAGCTGGAAGGTTCGTTGCTGCATACAACACATCGCGACCATGAAAGACTGCTTGAAGAAATAGACGCGGGTTATCGGAAGTTTCAGGAGGTTCTGGCGGCACGTACGCGCAATGCTCTGGCCTCGTATTCTGTTGATGTGAGGGACCGCCAGCCAGATATAAACGATGTTCCATTTTTCCAATCTATAGTCAAGCAGTTGCAGGCAGAAGAGGCCTATATATACGGAAGGGACGGCGAAGTTCTACTGGGCTACCGCCGCGCCCGCAAGGCGCAGTCACAAAGTATAATGAAGCTTTTTTCGGCGCACATGCTTCGCTATATGAACCGCAACCCGGAAGGGGATAGCGGCCCGGCTAGAGGCTTTGGCGGTGCCAGCTATCTTGAAATGTCAAAAGAATCGCTCTCGCGCGACGGGATGTCGCTGTTCCGGTCGATGCTGCATGTTGCCGACCATATAGAAATGCTGTCATTCGGAACCGAAAAGAGAATGTGCTTTTTCAGCTTTTTTGGCGACAAAAGTCGGCGCTCATTTCATTCATTACTGATGCTGTCGTGGTTGCACAATCAGGTTCAAGAAGCCTATGCAAAGCATCAGGCGGCAGAGCTTGCAGCCGCCAGGAATAAGGATATCCGTCTTGTCTGCATGTCACAGCACAGCGGCAACCTGGTAGGAAGTCACAAACTGGCCGATGCCAGCATCCGGCCTATCCTGCAAAGAGGTTTCAACCTGCAGTCAGCCCGTGAAAATGCGCTATATTACAAGGGAAGACGTTACATAGTAACTGCTCTGGCAGGCCGCCAGCTTGACAACATGTCTCTTGCTGCAATAATTCCAGGCGACGAAATTGAAGTGGCGGTCAGAAACGCTCAGACTCAGCTGATGTGGCTAGGGCTGATCAGTCTGACCATCGTCTCGGGCGTTGTTCTGGCGCTGAGCCGACAGTTTATCGCCCCGGTCAGGCAACTGGCCGAAGCGGTAGAGCAAATTGGCCGGCGCAATTTCGGATTTCGCAATAACATAGAAAGTGCTGATGAGTTTGGTGATCTCGGTCGGGTCTTTAATTCAACCATGGCTGGCATGCACGAGCTTGAGATTGGCAAAATCGTTCAGGCCACCCTTCTGCCTGAAGCACTTTATCGGAGCGGCCGGGTGGAAATATTCGCCCGCAGCATCTCGATGACCAAACTTGGCGGTGATTACTTCGATTACTGCAAGCCAGCGGCGGGCCTGACTGGAGTGTTCATGGGCGATGTCGCCGGGCACGGAATTCCGGCCGCGCTGATCATGGCCATGGCCAAAGCCATAGTTACCATCGACCAGGAAAGCTTAAGCGATCCTTCCCAACTGCTGACATCGCTGCACGATGTTTTGTTCAAACTTAAAAGCGACGGCTTTAAGCGTATGATGACCTGTCAATATCTGGTAATAGACGATCAGACCGGAGCATGCCGTTTTGCCAACGCCGGGCACTGTTACCCGATAATAGTCTCGCAATCAGGCAGCACCTCGGCTTTTGAAGAAATAGTGGGTTCGCCCGTCGGCATTTCAAAACGGGCGCGCTACAGCAACTATGACCTTGCCATCAAACCGGGTGATACCATCATTCTTTACAGCGACGGTATGCTGGAGGCAAGAAACAGCCAAAACCTCGAATATGGTCCGGAGCGCCTGCTCGAACTGACACGACAGGCATGGCACCAGGATATTCAGCAGTATTACAGCAATCTTTATCAAGCCAATCTGGCCTGGTCTGATAAAATTGAAGACGACATAACCATAGTGCTGATCAGGTTTTCAACGGAGGCTCCCGAATGCCGCTGAACAGAAGTCTGAAAAACCTTGCTGTCTGGCTGCTGCAAACCCTGGTATTCCTGCTGATTCCAGTGCTGATTTTTTATGCCGGCATGAGTCATATCGATGATCTCAGATATAAAGACAGGCTGCTTTCGGTTGAGCAGAAGGTCGAAGAAGCTCTGGCCAGTTTTGCCACGCACGCTGACGCCGAAGAATTTATGTCCAGAACTTTCCGGCGCGCGTTCCTCGAAATGATCGACGACAAGCCGTTGCCGGTGATCAGAAACTACCATAAAAGACTGGCCGGCGGTTTTGATTATCTGCTCTGGGATGCATCAAATCGTCTGATAGACAGTTCCATTGCTCCAGATAGTATTGAAGGCAACTGGATGACCGCCTTGAAAACGATAAGAACACTGTTTGCTCCCAAAGGCAAACATTACGAACCTCCAGATATTGAACTGATAAACCTCAGACGCATTTTTGGCCCACAGCTTGAAATCACCGCTATCAGTGATTGTCTCAGTGGAAGCAGCAACCGGCTGATGGCAACCGACAGTATCGGCAAAAAGCCACGCTGCTGGATCGCCAGCTTCAAGGGACTTACGCTGGTAATCCTGGTCAAACAATCGGCGATAAGTACTTCTGACCATGGGCTGCAATACTATATGAATCACCTGCACCCCAAAGACGCGCCTTTTATTCTTGGATTTGCCAGACAGGACCGGCTTACCAGTACGGCAGAACTACCCGACCGAGATTTCGCCGCTGATATTCTGCGCCAGCACAGCCTTAAAAACGGATTAAAACAAGCGACACCGCAGGCTCACTATTTTATGCGAATAATCGAAGATGACCTGACGCTTTTCGCCGGTGTCAGCAAGGATTCGTTGTCTTCCGGCAGAAATGCCGTTCTTTTTACCTCGTTAATTGTGCTTCTTTTGATTCCATACCTTTTGATGAGTTTGCGCAATGCAATAAACAACAGCAGCATGCGACTTTCAATATCCCGCAAACTGCTGCTGCTGTTCGTCTATTCCAGTGGTCTGCCTCTGACCATGCTTTTTTTTGTCGGTTATGACTACTTCGCCCAGAAGCAATACGCGATGTTCGACGAGATTCATACCCAGGGCACCAGTTTTCTGAAGAATTTCGATGAACGTTTCAAATCAGAGGAAGCGCGCCAGATTTTTCAGGTCAGACATGCCCTCAGGAAACTTATGTCTGCCTATCGCAACCAACCACTGACTGCGCCGCCCTTCAGGGAATTTGCCGACAAAATGACCGCAGACATCGACGACCGCAACGACCTGCGAATTTTTATGGTTGCCAGTTCGGCTGAATTCATCGGAACAAACGGAGCCGTCTACATAAACAAAAAACGCATTCCAATCACCTCCTTGAATATCAGCGAACGTACAAGAAAAAAGAAAGACGAAGAAGCAGAGGCCTTTACTTCGTTGATCAAGTTTATCCTCTCGACCCTTAACGGCGACATGGTCGAGGCCAAAACAGCTACCGAAATCGAAATGATCGCAGAATCGATCATGCAGAAATCACTTCTGGAAGTTCAGAACGAGTTTCTTCAGGCAAACGACCAGATCACCTTCATGGGCCTGGGCACCAGCCACAGCCGTGCTCTGATTGAGCTTGTCTCAATGTATGCCGGCAACAAGTATGATTTTTTGCTGATGGCCAGCTGGAATGAAAATATACTCGAGCATTGCTACGTAAAACGCCAGTTTCTCAACGCCAGCCGCAACATCGACAATCTTCAACTCGGTATCATCAGCGAAGACGCCGCGCTTTCGTTTCCGGCAGAACTTGCCGGCAATCTTGCCCTGCGTGAGTATGCCAGAAAGTTCACGCAGCGCCCGGTGCCACCGCGGCAGTTCATCACCATAGATCACCAGAGCTATCTGATCATGGGCTTTCGCGGCAAGCAACTGGGGGGCTACAATCTGTTCGGGCTTTATCCAACCAGCCTGATCCGGGACCAGATCGCACGAGAAAAAAGTCGACTGATCGGATTCGGCCTGGCGTCGCTTATTCTTGCCCTGATTCTCGGGCAACTGCTGTCATACAGTTTTATATTTCCGCTGCGCATTCTGGCGGAAGGGGCCGAAGCTATTCAGCGGCGTGACTTCGACAAGCGCCTGCCCGAGCTTGGCCGTGATGAGTTTGGGAAAATGGCCAGGGTCTTTAATACCACCATGATTGATCTTGAAGAACTCAAGGTTGCCGGGGCGGTTCAGGAGCATCTGCTGCCTCGAAAACTACCTGAACTGGAAGGCTGTCAAATTTATGCCCGCAGTTTTTCGCGAGGGGATCTCGGTGGCGATTATTATGACTGCTTTATCAGCTCTGCCAACAGACTATGCCTTCTCACCGGCGATGTGTCAGGGCATGGCGCCGGAGCCGCCCTGATCATGGCAATGGCCAAAGCAGCGATCCTGAAACTTGAAAACCTGCACAGTTCTCCGGCTGAACTGCTCTCACGCATGCACCAGCTCATAGCGACTACCGGCCAGCATCAGCTTAAAACCATGGCTTTTCAATTCTTCAACATCGATGTAACAACACGTCAGGCTATTTACAGCAACGCCGGCAGCTGGCCGCCGCTGCTGATAAGTCACGATCAGAAAAGCGTAAGTGAAATTTCGCTGCCCGGACCACGCCTGGGTGCTCTCAAAAGACCGCATTTCACCAGTAATGAGATATCGTTCGGCAAGGGTGAGACCCTGCTGCTATATACTGATGGTCTGGTTAAAGCTCTTGACATGCGCGGACAGATGATCGGGCTCGAGAATTTCAAAAAAATGGCAGCAGAAAACTTCGACCCGGCTCCGCAGGTTTTTTTCGACCAACTGATGGCCGCTCACAGCCTGCTAACAGGCAACAGAGAACTTCAAGACGATACAACGCTCATAATCGTTGTATTCAATTAACAGCTCTTTTGCCAAAATTAGTGCTTTGCGGTATCCTTAGGCAGATTTAATTCTTGTAACAGGAACCCGGCAAAGCATGACCGGTATCAATAGATGAGCTCGGGCACACAGTTGCCACTTCAGCACAGATGGCCAATCGCTTTCTGGAGCGGTGTTGTTTTGTTTTTCGTGCTTTTTCCGCTGTTTCTGCTCGACGTCGGGCTCGAAAGTCTGTTGGAAACCCGGCAAAGTCTGCAAAAACAGGAGCTTTACCGGACTCTCGAGCAGAATCTCGAAAAACTGCTGCAATATCGCAACAGCCGCCACTATTATCACGCCCTGTTGAAAACAGTATTCAATCTCGCCGAAAAACAACAAAACCCGGAAGCATATCTTAATCGGGCCCTGGCACATCTTAAAGAGCGCAATCCTGGCATTTTCAGATTCATCGTCTGGAATGGCAAAGGCGAAGTTATCGACAAACTGACTGATGAGAAGGGCTACCGCTATATAGTAAAAACCCTGTATGAGGCGTTCCGTGACATAACCAGCGACAGCACCGCGAATTACCCGGGCAATCCTGAATTGCTGCCAATTATCGAGCGCCGCATAAATATATTGCGCAGTTATCTTGGTGCATTCCTGGTGCCTGAATTCATGAATCTGCCAATGTTGCGAGCCAGCCTGGGAGAATGCATCATAGCTTCATCAGATCGTGACCGTTCGAATTTCTGGTTTCAGATCGGCAAAAAGATAGGTCTGTTCGCGCAGATAAGCCATGATGCGATTGAATCGGCCGGCTACCTGGAAAAACTGGTAACCGGCATAAACAGGTCATCAACTTCTGGTTTCAAGATCGGAATTATCGAGCTGACCAGCGCCAATGTCATGTTCACCGGCAGCGAGCTGAGAAATTCAGAAGAAGTTCTCATCGAGCTCAAAAAGTTTCAGCATTTTGCCGAGCCTCGCCTCGAAACCGAAAACTATCTGATTCTGGCGCGCATGGTCTCGCAATCTATAATGGGCTTCAGCCTTGTTGAAAAAAGAGGCCAGGTAATCAATACCGGCCTGGTCCGCGGTCAAATTATGGCGGCGGCAGTTGTTCTGGTTCTGCTTATCGCAGCAGCCTTTTACGCCTTTTTCAAAATGACCGGCCTTATTTCTATCAGGTATAAACTGGCGATACTGTTCATTTACGCCAACGGCCTGCCTTTGATCATACTGGGCTTTCTCGGTTACGAGTATCTACAGCAGACCAGACGGCTTCTGATCGACCAGGCCCACGAAAAAACGGCTTCCCTTCTCAGAGATTTCGATTCGCGCTATGAACTTATCAAGGCCGAATATGCAGGTAACATCAACCGAATGGTTGACGAAATCAACCGGCAGTATAAGGGAAAACCAGTTCAAATTGCCGAGCAAAAGGAGCTGTTAGAGTGGATCAACAACACCAGGCCTTATGATTTTGTTCTTATAAACGAAAGCGGTCGGTTTCAATCAGGCTATGCCGGAGCCAACCGGTCTGGCAATTTTTTCGGAAATATGGGCCGCAACCTGCTTGAATACATAAATATAGCGTCATACTCAGACCCGGAATTATTCAAGGACGTGCAGATAAGCAAACGTGATTCAGCCAAAGACTTTCTTGGCACTCGAAAAATAGTTTTTCACCAGTTTCTGCGCCGGGTGCGCAAGATAAATCCGGAGCAGATGGGCGCCGAAGCCCGGCAATATTACTGGAACATTTTGGGCGACGCAGAGCAGCGAAGGTTCACGAACATACTTGTGGTATCCTGGTTGCATGCGATTCTGCAGGAATCATACGTAAAGAAAAAAATTGAAGACCTCAACAACAACGCCGGCAACATTAAGTGCTTTGCTATAGTCGAAAACAGTGGCGTAACCTATCCTGAGAAACATTATCCAGACCAGGAAATATTCAATCTTTTTCGTCAGGCTTTTGGCCTGCAGATGGTAAGAAGCGACAATCTGCGCATTGGCGACAATGAGTATGCCGCTTTTGCCACAATTGGCAGACAACTCAACCAGATCGCCATCGTCGGTCTGTATCCGCTCAATTCGATCAACCAGCAGATCGACACACTGCGGGCACGACTGATTGTATTCGCCCTGCTCAGTCTGGGTCTGACTCTCGGCATCGGAAAACTGCTCTCGGCACAGTTCATGCAACCAGTAAAACATCTCGAAGAAGGCGTGCAGGCCATCGGCCGTCAGGATTTCAGATATCGTCTGAAGATAGCCTCGCAAGACGAGTTTGGCCATCTTGGTTCGGTTTTCAACAACGCCATTGAAAGTCTTGAAGACCTTGAAGTAGCGAAGGTTGTCCAGGAAAACCTCTTTCCGCTTGAAGATCTCAAACACAACCGTATCGAAGTTTATGGCCGCAGCGTCACCATGAGCCGCCTCGGTGGTGATTATTACGATTTTTTCGCAATCAATAAACAACAGGTAGGTGTTCTGATGGGAGATGTGGCCGGACATGGCGTTCCGGCAGCTTTGTTGATGGCTATGGCCAAGGCCTCGGTGCTGATCGCCGACGATGAAAAAACCCGGCCGGCACAGCTTCTGACTTCTCTTCACAAGGTTATCTACCGCATCAAAAGCAGCAAAATCAGGCGCATGATGACCTGTCAGTATTTTTGTATCGACTCAGAGACTGGTGATTACCTATTTGCCAATGCTGGACACTGTTTTCCAGCGATTATCAGCCAGGGTGGGCAGGAAGTCACCTTGCTGCAGGCCATCGGTTCGCCGCTCGGCGTATCAAAAAGGGCAAAATATGAAGATCTCTCGCAAAAACTCAACGCCGGGGACATCGTTCTTCTTTACACCGACGGCATAATTGAAGCACAGAACAGCGAAGGACTAGAAATGGGCTTTGACAGGTTTACCACCATGTTGAAAGACCAGTATAGCAACGACCTGGAAACTTACTATCGCCGTATTTTTGCCGCTTACCTCAACTGGTCATCCAAAGCGGACGACGACATAACTTTTGTTCTGATCAGGTTTGCCGATACGGAGGCACATACATGAGCAGCCTGCTTTCGGTCAAACGAGTCTTTTACTGGTTTCTTTTCATGCTGTGCTTTGTAGCGCTGCCAGGACTTCTCATTGCCTTCGGGTTCGTTTACACTGAATCACAAAACCAGCAAAACCACCTGCAGAAGCACAATGAAGTAATCAGGAGGTTTTACCAGAATCTCCAGCAGTTCGCCAGTAATGAGGCATTTTTCTGCAATTACCTGAACATGACTTTTACACCAAACACGTTCAAGCCAAACAAAGGCCTGCAAAATACAGAAAAGCACAAGACAAAAAATATTACCAGACAGGAGATAGAACGTAAACTCACTGAAACAAAGGAAAAGTTCGGATTCGACTATGTCCTGTATGAGCACAATAAAGGCATAGCCAGCACATCATTTGTCATTAACAATCCCCAGGAATGGGAGATGGCAATGGTTCTGCTAAGCAAATTTTATATAAGCAACAATTCCGAGGTCAGTGAAGAAATTTTTCAGGCCGGAGGAAAAATTCTCGGGCCGCAGTTGAACCTGCGACATCTTGAAAACAGCCGGGATCCGGAAGAACCTCATCTGGTATATGCTGACAGCTGCTATAAAAAGCCCATGTTCTGGACCGGAGTTATATCAGGCTTTCAGATTCTGATTCTTATCAAACCGGAAAGCCTCGATTCAAGCGACGGTTTATGGAACCAGGCCGAAGAATTCAGCCGTGATTCCAGATCGCTTTACCGGTTTTCAGTGGCTGAAACAAACAGTTTCCGACATCCCCAGATAGCCAGATATCTTGCCACACAGGTAGAACAGGCTTATAAGCAGCACGAAACCGGCAAGATGTCGCAGATCGAAACAAATGATCTGATTGTTTTCCCAAAATTTATCAACCATAAAATGACTCTTCTCGGTTACATTGAGAAAAACAGCCTGACTTCCGGCAATCTGACATTGCCGGCCATGCTGACGACTCTGGTATTTCTGATGTTCACGCTCATTGCCGGCAAATACTCGTATGGTCTTATCATTGGCAACCAGCCAGATGACCTTTCGCTGCGCTGGAAACTCAGGTTTCTGTTTTTCTTTGCAAACGGCCTGCCACTGATCGTACTGTTTTTTATTGGCACTGACTATCTCGATCAGAAACGTGACAACCTGCTACGTGAGATGCATGGCAAAGGCATTGAGTTCGTGCAGGATTTCGACGAAAAGATCGAAATTGAATACGCAAAAGCCCAGGCATCCAAAAAAACAGCCGAAAAAGGTCTGATAGAGGCTCTTGCCACCCAACCGTTAAGCAACAGAATCATCAGGGATTTTGCCGGAAAGCTTTCAAAAAATGCTGAATGGAAAGTTGTTCTGGTCGCCAGCCAAAGCAGTGTCATCGGTACCGAAGGCGGCATTATCGATGAGAAGCGGGGTATCTTTCCGCCTGGATATGACAGAAAGAATGACCAGAGCCTCAAACAGCGTGAATATACAAGTAAAGTTGGACAGTTCTTTCTCGACAAGATCAATGGCACAAAGATTTCTGACAAGGCTGCAACAGAAATAGAAATGCTTCTGGAATCAGTAACGCAGAAGCCTCTGGTGAACTTCATTTTTGACATGCTGCGTAACCGTGGTAACTTTCTCGACTGGGGATTCGGCCGCAACATTCACCCTTCTATTCTCGATACATTCAGTCTAAAAAATTCTAATTCGGCTGATTACTTTTTTATTGCAACCATTCGCAGATCACAGTTTCAATTAAACTTTCTCACCAGCTATATTCAGCAGGCAAGCCGCAACAAACTCGGATTAAAAATTGTTGCCATTTACGGCAATCGCCTTTCTGTGCCGGCTGAATCATTTAAAGACCCGAATATCAGGCATTTTGCCAGCACCCTGACAACCTATCCCAGCGACGAAATCAAATTTCTGACCTTCGAAGGCGTGCAATATCTGGCAATGGGCTATGAAGGCAAGTTCATCAAGGAATACAAGTTGATCGGCCTTTACCCGCTCGAAAACATTGATAAAATCATCGATAAACAGCGCAGCCAACTAATCGTTTTTGCCGTGCTCAGTCTGCTGATGACTCTGGTTCTGTCACAGGTGCTCAGTCAGAGCTTTCTGGTGCCGCTACAGCTTTTAACAACTGGTGCCAAAGCCATAGAAAGCAAGAATTTTAAACATCGCCTGCCGGATCTTGGTCGAGACGAATTTGGCTCTATGGGCGGTATTTTTAATCATGTCATGATTGATCTCGAAGAACTTTCGGTCGCTGGTGCCATTCAGGAACAGCTGCTGCCACAGCAACAGATAGAAACAGGCGGTTTCAGTCTGTTTGGCCGCAGCATTGCCATGGGTGAACTTGGCGGCGACTATTTCGATCACATCCAGGTGGCTGATGACAGATTCAGCGTTCTGCTCGGCGATGTCGCCGGTCATGGCGTAGGAGCCGCGCTGATAATGGCTATGGCCAAAGCGGGCATCATACAGTCAGATGAACTGCTCGAGCAACCGCTGGCTCTGATCAACCGGCTGCATAACCTTATTTACGCTTCCAAAACAAAAAAACAGAAAAAAGTCATGACCTTTCAGTATCTCTGTGTAAACTCACAAACCGGACGCGGCATATACTCAAATGCCGGAGCCTGTTCGCCCATGATAATTCGTAAAAGTCGCAATGAGATTGAAGAACTCACGCTGGCCGGTGCCGCGCTCGGCGCCTTTAAGAAAGCCAATTATTCAGAGATCGAGATAGTATTTGAACCCGGAGATGCAATGGTATTCTATACCGATGGCATCGTCGAAGCCCGCAACAGCAGCGGTGAAGAAATCGGCTTCGACAATCTGAAAAAACTTCTGGCAGACAGCTGGAATGAAGACGCCGAAACTTTTTACAACAACATCTACCAGAGCTACATGAATCACCTCGGCAACGAAGGGGCGCAGGATGACCTCACCATGGTGATACTTGTTTATACCGGAAAAAAACAAGAAGAGCCCCGACCAGCACATGAAACAGTCTGAATCTGCAAGCGATTCCGGCACTACCCGTGTGAGCAGAATTCTACCGCTGCTGATTCATGTTTTCTGCTTTCTGGTGTTTCCTCTTTATATAATTTATTCGGGACTCGATCACCTGTACCTGGTCAAAACCTCAATTAACCGGCAGAACAGTCTGGCGACCATGCGACAAAATCTTGAGCAGATCGAACGTTTCAGCAGCCGGCCACAATATCTGCATCTGCTTCTCAAAAAGATTTTCGACGACAGCCAGTCAGCTGCCAGTCCGGTCGAACACCTGCGGCGTAATATCGAAAATCTTAAAAGCCGCTATCCTGGTGATTTCGAATTCATCGTCTGGAGTGCTGAAGGACAGGTAATTCAGAATCTGACCGACCACATAAATTTAAGTTACATACAAAAAAAGCTTTACACAACGCTGGTCGAAGTATCTGACAGCCTGCTGCTTGACCGACAGGTAAATATAAAAGACCTTCCACTGATCAGTAATCGAACGAACCTTAACCTGATCAGAAAGTATCTCGGCAAAATTTTTCTTCCCAGCCAGCTTAACCGACCATATCTGTCTGGCCAGCAGGCCAGGCCACTGCTGACCGATTTCGGTGGCAGTTTCAATTCAATCTGGTATCAGATCGGCAAAAATGTCAGCTTTTTATGCTTTATCAGCGACCGACTGCTGAAACAGCACAACGGACTGACAGGCATAGTCGAAGTAATAAATCGCCAGAATCCAAAATTTATCAGTGGCTATGCTCGCAGCCCCGATATTGCGAGTCCGGCAACACCTCTGCCATATCGACTTGTACCGGATCTGTCACGTGCCCTGTCTGAATTCGAAAACCTTTCGGAACCGGTATTCGAAAACGACCGCCTGCTGATAATTATCGATGTTGCCCAGCCTGGAGTCAGAAGCTTCTCAATTGCCGAAAAACGGCCGGCAGAATGGTCGCGAAAAATTCTCGTTAAGCAACGCTTCACCATGATTACAGTATTACTCCTGCTTTTTCATGCCCTGCTCTACTTTCACCTCAATTATCGTGTCTCTTTTATTTCGATCAGATGGAAACTCACCGGCCTGTTCATGCTTGCCAACCTGGCTCCACTAACTATCCTGGCCTTTATTGCCCACGATTATCTCAGCAATATGAGGGTGTCACTGCGCAACGAGGTACAAGCTGACCTGCGGCGGCAAATACGCGATTTCGACATGCGTTATTCACAGATCAAAAAGGATATTGCCGGCAAACTCAACGCCTGTTTCGAAAAAATCAACCATCTGCCTGCGAATGAAAAATTTTCAGATGCCAAAATCGCTGAAATTAGAGCGTTCATAAAACCTTTCAGAGCAGCTGAAACATACCTGATTAACAACAGCGGCGAAATGATATTGAAGGAACAGTCGCGAATCCGCAGCAACCACCAGGGGGCCGGATTTATTGCACAACTGGGTGCGGCAATTCTCAAATTCAACAACGGTATCATTATCAGCCGCAGCAAAACCGACATGTTCAGCGCGTTGCTGTCTCCTGACAATGCAGAATTTATCAGAGATTCATACCGGCTGGCCGGAAGAATCACAGCAGTCAATCTGGGCAATGTTCTAAAAATAGGCTACTGGCATATTTTTGGTGACCGAAAGACATACCAGAACACGCATATTCTCATGATCATCTGGGAGAATGACCGCTTTCAGGAACACTATATCGAACAATATTTTGCCAGCGCCCAGAATAACCCTCTACAGGCACAGTTCATGGTACAAAAAACCGGTTCTGGAAAAAGCTGGCCAGAAGCATCATCAATCCCACCAGCAATTCATCAGGAGTTTTCCAGAGCATCAGGCTTTAGCGACAGCCAGTCAGGACGCTTCATACAAGACGGGCAGGCCAGCATTTTTGCCTGTGCCCGCGGCCGTAATCTCGACCACATGCTGCTTGCCTTCGTCTGCCCTGAAACCACAATCGAGAAACGCATCGATCGCATTCGCATCGGCATGATTGCCGGGGCTCTCATCAGCCTTCTGCTGACAATAATCATCGGGCATGCTCTGTCTTCGCAATTTCTGAAACCAATTCACCAGCTCGGCGAAGGCACTCTGGCCATAGGCGCCCGCCGTTTCAAACACCGTATTCCGGCCGGAGACGAAGACGAATTCGGGCACCTTGGCGGCGTGTTCAACCGTGTTATCGAAGGCCTCGAAGAACTTGAGGTAGCCCGCATCGTTCAGGAAAACCTTTTTCCCGGCAATCATTTTCAGGCCGGGCCTTTTTCAATTTATGGAAAGAGTGTTGTGATGACTACCCTGGGCGGCGACTACTACGACTGCTTCGCGATCGACAGCGATAACTGGGGCGTTGTTATCGGCGACGTTGCCGGGCATGGCGTTTCAGCGGGCTTGATGATGGCTATGGCCAAAGCCGGCGTGCTGATGGCGTCAGATCAGGAAAAAAGAGATCCATCGGCAATGTTAATGCGCCTGCACCAGATTTTTTTCGCGATCAAAAATGAAAAACTCAAGAGAATGATGACCCTGCAATATTTTGTTTTCAACCCTACAACCGGGGTTTTCAATTTTGCCAATGCCGGTCACTGTTTTCCAGTCATTGTCAGACCCCGACTGTCTGGCGCCGAATACATAGAGCATGTCGCCACGCCCCTGGGAATCGGGAGAAAACCAAAATATCGCAACTACGAATTTGTAATTGCCGAAAATGAAGCACTGGTGCTTTACACCGACGGCATTGCCGAAGCAAACAATGCCGCAGGAGAAGACTATGGCTACGAAAGATTGCGTGAAATGCTTGTTGCCAATTACGACCCGGATCCGGAAACATACTACCGCCACATCTACGATGCCTACAATCAGTGGATCATATCAGCCGAAGACGACCTGACCCTGATCATTATCAACCGCCGACATGAACAAGAATCCTGAAAAAGAAAGTTTTACTTCGCGCTCCGGCCAGCTTATACGCTGGCTGCTGGCCGTGCTCTGCCTGACCGGCGTGCCGGCAGCTCTGGTATTTTTTGCGGTTTACCGCTTTTACACGGTCAGCGAAGACGATCTGAAACTGACGTTCAAAGCGCAGTTGCAGCGCGCCGCCAATGAAGCCGCAGGAACGCTTGACCAGGAAGCGTTCTGGAGTCGACTTTTCTTCGAACAGTTCAGTTCCTTTGAACGAGAAAAAACCGAACCTGCCAGCATACTGGCATGGCTCGACACAATACAGAAACAGTTTCCCGGCGCCTTTGAATTCATCGCCTGGTCACATGAGGGCGACGAGCTGACAAAAACCTTCAGCGATGAATACAGCACAGAAGACTGGCAGCAGGTTTTCTCATATTTCACCTCCAATACCGGTTTTATGGTGAATTACCAACATCGCGACCACGATCTGGCCAAAGTGCGCGAAATTCTCGGGCCACAGCTGATTCCAACGATGATGGGCGCACAGAACGATCCTGAGCGCTACGCGCTGGCCTGGCTCGACAGCTCTTTCAAGCGGCCGCCGATTACCAGGTATTTCATTTCAACCATAGCGGTGGTTATTCGTTACGACCTGGAAAAGCTCAGACAGAGAAGCGGTCTGCAATACATTTTGCAGAAATTTGCCGACAACAGCAGACTGACTCTTGGAATCGTCAGCGTCGAGACTGATCTGCCACAGATTATCTGGAAAAGCGGCGACATTTCGGCCAGCGGCCTGAGCCAACAGATTTTGGCCCAATGCGAAACCGGATCACACAACTTTCTTGAACTGCCGCGGCACTATCTCGGCTATCTTTTTCTCGCGCCCGGCCAGAGAATTTTTGCTATCGCCGACAAGAAATACGACAGCTTTGCAATTTTCTGGCGCTCACTGCTAACAGCCACCATCTACCTCGGTCTGATGCTGCCTTTTCTTCGCTACACCTGGAATACCATGGTCGCCGGCCGGCCGGGACGCGCAAATATCAAAACCCGCCTGGCTTTTCTGTTTTTGTTTGCCTGCGGTATTCCGTTGCTGGCAATGGTTGTGGTCTCGCATGAACACAACCTGCAGATGCGCCGCACCATGATCGCAGAAGCGCATCAGAGCTCGACAGACATGATCCTCAGTTTCGACCGCCGTTTTCTGTCTTTTCTCGACAACGACGCAGTAACAATTGACCAGATCATCGATAACTGGGCCAGACAGCTGAAAAGCAGCAATGAACTTACCGCCGCAAACGCCGAAGATATAGATCAGTTGCTCAAGCCGTTTAAAACTGGCAACTACTTTGTTGTTGCCAGTGACAGTAATATACTGATCGATAGAGGCGATGTGTTTGTGTTGAAGGGCAACCTCGATTCGGCCAGCATCGATCGCGCAAAAACAAAAATAAAACGCGAAATTACGACGATTGTCGAAAGCGATGTTATCGCCGCCAATCTGGTTGGTAAAAAGATCATGAGCGATCTCAACCGCGTAGAAATCTCCGGGCCCATCCTGAGCAAACTCGAAATCATCGCCGAATCACTGTTACAGCAAACCATGCTGGAAATGACCAACTCGGTTATCGGTAACCTCGGCAGCATAAATAACTGGGGATTTGGCCGAATCAACGATCTGTCGTTCATAAAAATGATTTCTGTTTTCACCCCCGGCATCGTCGATTATACGGTCATGGTGTTCTGGCGACCGATATTATCGCAAACAAGATTCATCAATAAAGCGATTCCACTTACTAATCGCAATCCGCATGGCTACAAGCTGATTGCCAGAAACCGCTTTAATGACCAATATGTGCCGGAAATCGGCAGCCAGGCGGCAGATTTGCGCAAGTTTGCCAGCCGTCTCGGTGCCCGACCGACCGAAGAAATTGAGCTGATTAATTTCGCTGGGGAAGACTATATAGCTGTCGGATTCAATGGCAGCAACGTCAGTTTGTTCCAGATCATAGCACTTTATCCGCTGCGCAATATCGACCGCATAATCAATCAGCAGAAAACTCAGCTGCTGCTTTTTGTTCTGTTCAGCATCATTCTGGCTGCCAGTCTGGCACAGATTCTTGCCAAAAGCTTTGTAGAGCCACTACAGGCATTGCGCAACGGTGCTCTGGCCATAGAAAACCGTGAGTTCAGCCATCGCATAAACGGCGTCGGCAAAGACGAGTTTGGCGAAATCGCAACCATATTCAACGAAATCATGGTGGGTTTCAGTGAGCTCGAAGTCGCCAGAATAGTTCAGGACAGCCTGTTCCCGCCGCCCGGCTTCGAACATGGCGATTTTAACATCTACGGCAAAAGCATCAGCATGAGCGAACTGGGCGGCGATTACTTAGACTTTTTCGCTATCGACGAACGCCACTTCGCTGTGCTGACTGGAGATGTCGCCGGACACGGTGTCGGTGCGGCTCTTATCATGGCTATGGCCAAGGCAGGCATTCTCAGTTCGCCGCATCTTCTTCACGCACCAGCCGAACTCATGCTGGCACTGCATCGCATGATCATGGCCTCAAAAGGCAGTAACCAGAAAAAAATCATGACTTTTCAATATCTCTATCTCGATTCAAACAGCGGCACCGGCCTGTATTCAAATGCCGGCGCCTGTTCGCCGATGCTGATCAAGGCCGACCGGTCGGCCAGTGAGCTCACTCTGGCCGGTCCGGCATTGGGAGCCTTCAGTAAAGCAGAATACCAGGCGAGCAATATTGAATTTGGCGCCGGCGAGGCAATCGTTTTTTACACTGACGGAATTGTCGAAGCCCGGTCACAGAGCGGTGAAGAAATCGGTTACGACGGTTTTAAAAAGATACTGCAGACCAGCTACGACAGTGATCCGCAGATTTTCTATCAGAACATCTACGCAGCTTATAGCCGCCATATCGGCAGTGAAGAGGCCCAGGACGACCTTACCCTGATCGTTACCATCCGCAAATCAACGGGAAACACCGAAGAGAATTCGCCGAAAGCATGAATTCTGTGCGAAGTCGTAGAATTCAACTTGCGATGCCCGCTCATTTGCGTTTTTTTCGCTTGACATTCGCCTTTTGTTCGCCTATAATTATTGTATCAGGAAATCGTAACGGAGGCCGCTTATGACCCCAGATCCACTTACACCAAAACAGCGCAGCGTTCTTGATTTCGTTCGCCATTTTTTTGCCGAATGGGGCTATGCCCCTACTATTGCCGAAATCTGCGACGGCCTTGGGCTGGCCTCAACCGCTACCGTACACAAGCATCTCAAGATTCTTGTAGACAAGGGGCACATCGACACGTTACCGCGAAGATCACGCGGATTATCGGTCAAGCCGCAGGCAGTAGGCGTCGGGCGCAGCATTGAAGTGCCCATGCTCGGCCGGGTTACCGCCGGTCAACCGATCGAAATCAACGAGATTCCCGAGACCGTTAACCTGCCAGAATCAATGATTGGCAAGGGCGAAACCTTTGTGCTTGAGGTGCGTGGCGAATCGATGATCGATGAGGCAATAAAAGATGGCGACCTGGTAATTGTCGAAAAGCGCAATACCGCCAATAATGGTGACATGGTCATTGCCTGTATCGAAAACGAAGAAGTGACTCTCAAGCGGATTTATCGTGAAGGCAACCGGGTTCGCCTGCAGCCTTCCAACCCGGCCATGACGCCGATTATCATCGAGAATCGAGACGTAACCATCAAGGGAATAGTAATCGGAATACTACGCAAATATCGCCGCCACTGAGGTTTAAACCATGCGTAAGCGCATCGCCTGCATAGATCTCGATGCTTTCTTTGTCGAAGCTGCCCTCAAGGTACACCCCGAGTTCCGTGGTAGACCTGTTGCTGTCGGCAGTACCGGCAGTTTCGCCATAGTTTGCTCGGCTTCCTACGAAGCCCGCAAATTCGGCATTAAAGCCGGCACCCCCCTCTGGATCGCCCGTCAGAAATGCCCCGATCTTGTCTGGCTGCCAACTCCCGGCAACATCATCGAACTGTCTAATGCTGTGCATGAACGCCTGCGCGAATTCTGCCCGCTGGTAGAACCGGCATCCATCGATGAATTTTACCTAGATTTCACTGGCTGCGACCGTATTTACCCGAACAATCTCACGATCGCGGAACACATAGTCAGAGAGATTGCACGCGATCCCGGCCTGCCTACCACTATAGGTTTCGGCACTAACAAACTGATGGGCAAAATAGCTTCAAGCCTCGGCAAACCAGCCGGCATCCTCGAAATCCTGCCAGGTGAAGAGCAGGCATTTGTATCGCATCTACCTCTCGACGAGATTCCCGGCATCGGCCGGCGTACTGTGCCGATGCTCAATTCAATGGGCGTCTATGAAGTACCTGACATATTGCGGATTCCGCTGACGGCATGGCAGGCGGCCATGGGCAAGGTAGGTGAATACATCTTTAACTGCGCTCAGGGCATCGGCGACACCAGAGTAGTTGCCGCCGAAAATAAGCCTGTCCGCAAAAGCATATCGCACAGCGTCACCTTACCCGAAAACACCGGTTCCCGCTCTTTATTGCTGAATTACCTGTCACATCTCGTCGAAAAAACCGTTTATAAACTTCGCAGCGAACAGCTGACCTGCGGTTGCGTCGGCGTCAGGCTGCGTTTTGCGAATTTTGCCAGCGACGGGCACTCGGTCAAAATAAACCGCAGCAATGATGACCGCGATATTTTTCAGGCAGCTGTCGCACTCTTCAATCGCATGGTCAAGCCCGGCATCAAGGTTCGTCTGCTAGGCATTCATCTCAGCTCACTTCAGTCAGGTGCCTTCACACCCGACCTTTTCGATTCTCTGCTGCCCGAACACCAGCGTGGCCTTAACGACGTTCTGCAGATAATCAGAGCGAAATATGGTTTCAGTTCAATTCTGCGCTCGCGCTCAGCCATAAGGATAAGCCGATATGACTGAAAACAAAATCACCCTGACCGGTCTGCTCGCCGAAACAGCCAGTCTTAATTACCAGCTGCTTCGACTACAGATCGACCAGCTCGAAAATGAGCTGATAGTATGCATCGACCCGCTTCAGGCGATGCTCGAAACGCCTGAAAACAAGCCAGGCGATACCACCGACCTGAACCTGCCTTCGATAAAAAATAAACTGACACGTCTGCAACACCTGAGATTTGAACTCAACCAGGCTGACCAGCTCTGCCGCCTTGCCGCCTGACTTTGACCAGACAGGGTTTCTGTATTCGAATCAAAGCTTGCTGTTTCTGGTGCAATGCAATTATCATATCAGTAAAGCCGGGTCTTCCCGGGAGGAAAATTGCGGGCACAGAAGCACAGTCGTATTGGCTCATTGCTGCAGTACACCGGGCTGGTGTTTTGCTTTTTTGTGTTTCCGTTTTTTATCTTCAATGCGAGTCTGGCAAGCCTGCTTGAACTGAAGCTCGAAAATCACCGGCATCAGGTTTATCAAAAGCTTTCCGACCGCCTCAAGCCTCTGCTGCCATATAATGACGAACGACGCTATTACAGCCTGCTGCTACAAAAAATATTCAACATTGCCGTGCAACAGCCAGATTCCGCGGCCTACCTCAAAAAAGCCATAGCCAGGCTCAAAGACAATCATCCGGGCCGCTTTGAATTCATCGTCTGGGATGCATCAGGAAAAGTTCACGAACAACTCACTGACGAAAAACGTTTTCGTTTTGTCATAAACAGGCTTTACCACGTCCTGAGAACAGTCACTGCTCATCTTGCTGCTGGCAACTCCGAAGAAATAAAAAAGCTCGCTGTTATAAAAGACAACTTCAATCTGATAAAACACTTCCTCGGCCGCATATTTATACCCGAGACACTTGCACAGCCATACCTCGCCGATGACCAATCTTCGCTGATCCTGGCTGACTACGGGAAAGCACGCCCATATTTCTGGTATCATACCGATGATAAAATCAGCATGTTATGTTTCATCGCATGGGACGCCATAAGCGACGACCGCGGTATAACCAGCCTTATCAAGGCGGCTAATCAGAGCGATGACGGCATCTGTATCGGATTTGCTTCTTTGCATGACCTTACCAGTCCATATTTGCTCAAGAACTCCCATATCGCAAACGAAGTGGTTCTGGCTCTCGCCAAATACGAAAATTCATCTGAACCGACAATCGAAACCGCCAACGCACAAATCGTCGTGCAGATGCTGAACCCGAACACACGCATATTTGCACTGAGCCTCAAAAACCACGAAATTTACAGCCCGGCAACAATTCGCAGCCGAATTATCACCCAGACCGTCGCTTTATATCTGCTGACAGGCCTGCTGCTTTATTTCAACTTCAAAGTACGGCGGGCATTTTTCTCAATCAGATGGAAGCTTCTGCTGCTTTTCGTATATGCCAACATTGCACCATTAACCGTTCTTGGCGCTATCTCCTATGATTATCTACAGAACAGAAAAGTTGCGCTGCGCAATGAATTTCAGCTCGAATCAGCCCGTTTGCTGCGCGAACTCGACAGCAAATTCATAGTTCAAAGAGAACAATACGCGCGCCAGTTGAATGCAATAATTGAAGCCAGCAATACCGAAAACGGCATCCACATGCTCACCCACAGGCAAATAGATAAAATCAAAAATGCAATCATCGACTACAAGCCTTCTGAGGCGTTTCTGGTCGATCGCAACGGTGTCATGCACTTTGCCATCAGCACAGATGGCAGAGATGTCAGTCATTCGACGTCTTATGTAAAGAGACTGGCCGACGCCATTCTCAAGTATCATAACCGCATAATCGTGACTGCTGACAAATCTGATGTTCTGACGAAAATTTCCGACCCTGAGCACACAGACTTTGTGCGCAACTCGATTCGCGACAGCAACAAAATCTGGCCAATGAGCATAGGCGACAGCATGAGAATCAGTTACTGGAGCGTTCTAGGAAATCAAGATGAATACATAAGCAACTATTTTTTACTCCTGCTGTGGGACGAAGAAGAATTTCAGAAAATCTTCCTCGATCAGTATTTCTGCGAGTTACCTCGCAAAAATCTGATGGCTGGCACCTTTGCCAGAACAGACAATAGCCGACAGGTTTTTCCAGACGCCAAAGAAACCGGCAACGAACTTGCTGCCTTTCTCAGAGAGGCTGCACATACCAGCGGCAATATTCACAGCAGCCTTCAATTTGCCGGGCAAGCCCATCTGGTTACCGGCTGGCGCGGTAAAAACATGAATAAAACATGCTTCGCCGTCGTCTACCCGACTTCAGAGATCGATGCAGAGATTGCCGAAATCACCAGGCGCATGCTCGCCGGCGCAGCGATGAGCATAATTCTGACCATCATCATCGCACTGGCGGTAGCTCGACAGTTTCTCAGACCGGTCAAGTCATTGAGTGTCGCGGCAACGGCGATCAGCGTTCACGACTATCGACACCGCATAGATATTGCCGATAAAGACGAGTTTGGTCATCTCGGGCAGGTCATGAATCGTATGATCGAAGGACTGGGCGAACTTGAAATTGCCAGGGTCGTTCAAGAGAGCCTTTTTCCTGAGAAACAGCCAGATTTCAAGCCCTTTGATATTTACGGAAAAAGTGTGGCGACAACAACTCTGGCCGGTGACTATTACGATTTTATCGAAATCGACAAAAACCGCATGAGCGTAATGATTGGAGATGTCGCCGGACACGGAATTGCAGCAGCGTTGATCATGGCCATGGCCAAGGCGGGCGTTAAAATGGCGGCCCACGACGAGATGGTTGACGGCACACGATTTGTCGAAGAACTGCATAAGATACTCTACAGCCTTAAAGACGGTCAGCTCAAACGCATGATGACATTTCAATATCTGCTGTTAGACAAAACTACTGCCAGTGTCAATTTTTACAATGCCGGGCATTGTTACCCGCTTCTTATCGACAGCAAAAACCGCCAGGCCAGATATATAGAACTTGCCAGCATGCCGCTGGGAGTCGATAAATCGCCGCAACTGAGCAACTATTCACTCAATTTACAGCCCGGCCAGACGTTGCTTCTATACACTGACGGAATTACGGAAGGGCAGAACCTGGCTGGCAAAGCTTCTGGGAATGACCGCCTGGCGCAGGCAGCTCTGCACAACTATCGAAAAAATTCAGAAAGCTATTATTCGGCGCTTTACCAGGAATATCTCGACTGGTCTGGCAAAACCAGCGGCGACGACTGCACGATGATTATAATAGGTTACCCGGAAAATTAAAGGTGAGTCAGCAATGAAGCAAACCGACAACAAAACATGGATGAGCACAGGCCGGAAATTTCTGGCCTGGCTGCTCATGGCCATCTGTTTTGTCGTAATTCCGGCATTGCTCATATTTACCGCCGTTAATCGTTATTTTCAGCTGGTCGAACAGGAACTCGACAGAGATCTCAAAATCAGACTACAGCAGGCACTTAGAGAAGCCAGTCGCGGTGTCAATATCGGATATTATCTTGCAAAAAATCTTGACGAGCAGTTGCGTGATTTTGCTGATAATCAAGCAACAGACAGCTTTATAATCGACTGGCTCGAAAATGAGAGAAAATTTTTTGACAACCACCTTTCTTACCTGATCTGGGACTCAGCCGGCAAAAGCGTTGCGCACAACATAGAAATCGATCCGCAAAGTTCTGACTGGCAAGAGGTCTTCACCGAGATTTCGCAGTCCTGCTATGCTGGCGAAAATAATCTGCGTAATAAGACCAAGGTAAAAACAGACCTCAACCTGGTTCGCAAAATTCTCGGGCCACAATATGTCAGAAGCATGCTCGGAGATTGTGCAAACCCGAAAAACTATGCACTCTGCTTCATCGACAGCGCATTGCGCCGTCCGCTCATCTGGGCCAATTCTTACGAGAACCGTGTATATCTGATTTTCTTCGACCCGGCAATCCTGAAATCAGACATGGGCATTAAAAGACTTCTTGAGAACTTCTCCCACAATCGCCCGCAGCAATTTGGACTGTTCAGACCCGATGCCGACATTTCCGGTCTCTGGTCACCCCGGCCAGTTTCCAATCCAAAACACTTGCTGACACAACTCAAACAGCTCGACCAGGGTAGCAGCAGCGCTCTCGCATCAGAATCCCTGCTACTGGCAACAGCCTTTCTAACCCCCGAATTACGTGTTTTTTCAAGCATAGAAAAGCATTACAGCGCCAGGGAGCGCGTAATTTATCCTCTTGCGGCGGCCGGGCTGTTTGCGGGTTTCATGCTACCCTTCCTGATCTATTCCTGGCGTATTACCATAGCAGATCAGCCTGGCTCGCTTTCGATAAGGCCGCGCATAGCATTCATTTTCTTTTTTGCCTGCGCAATACCATTCATGGCGCTTTCAATTTTTGCCCGTGAACACTATGCCCAGAAATACGATGCCAGTCTTAAGGAAACCCACCGGCGGGCGCAGGTGCTGCTGCAAAATTATGACGAGCGCATACAGTCTCTCTGGAGCATACTGGAATATAGCACCAAAGATTATCTGGCCGAGTGGATCAAAGAAATGCCAGGTCGTGAAATAGATGAAGAAAGCAACCAGAAGGTGGCCAGAGTTTGTCGTGAGCTGCTCACCGAAAACTTTTACATAATTGCCAGTTCTTCGCCGCTGGCGGGCTCCTACAATGGCATAGAACATCTCAGCGAAAGCCTGGAGCAACAGGAGCGCAGCAACGAAGAGAGAAAGCTCGATGAATCCGGCAAATCCACTTATAAAAGCAAAGAAACGCAAAACGCCCAGATTGCCAACATTATCGGCAAACGAATAATGGGCGAACTCAACGGTGTAAAACGTAACAGTAAAGAAGCCGAACGCTTAGAACTGCTTTTTGAGTCGATAATGCAAAGGTCGTTTGACGAACTTACTCATTCATTTATCAAGGCAATGGGAGGCTTAAGCCCATGGGGATTCGGTGCAACCCTTAACCTGTCGTTGTTAGATTTTCTGTCGGCAAGTGCAGATGAAAAGATAGATTTCATGGCGCTGATGATCTGGAGTGGCCCAAACGTTCAACGTGCGTATCTGAAGAAAACCATCGATGAAGTTAACCGAAATCCCCTTGGCCTGAAGGTCATAGTAAGTCATCAGCTCGACAATAATTTTTATCCACAAGGCTCGCAGGTTCCAATAGAGCTCCAGAACTATTTCAGGCGCCTGACCGATCAGCCTACCGAAGAAATCGAGATTCTGCAACTTGATGGGCAGGAATACATGGTTCTTGGATTCACCGGCAAGCATCTATCACGCTACAGAATTCTCGGACTATACCCTCTCGATCGTCTTGACCGCATGATTGCCGGGCAGAGAACCGACCTGGTTCTCTTCTCGTTGTTCTGCCTGATTCTGGCTGCCTGGCTCGTTCAGATTCTTTCGCGCAGCTTCTTGAATCCGCTCAACAGCTTGCAAGAAGCCGCTCTGGCCATAGAAAAACGTGATTTCAGCCATCGTGTCGGCGATCTTGGCAAAGATGAGTTCGGTGAGACAGCAGCGATTTTTGACGAGGTCATGGTCGGACTCGAAGAACTGGCCGTAGCGAAAGTAGTTCAGGAAAGCCTTTTCCCGCAAAAGGCGCTGCACAAGGGAGGTTTTCGCGTCTACGGCAAAAGCCTGGCCATGGCAGAGCTCGGCGGCGACTATTTCGACTATTTTCCAGTCGATGCGGGGCATGTAGCGGCGCTGCTTGGCGATGTCGCCGGGCATGGGGTGGGAGCAGCTCTGATAATGGCGATGGCAAAGGCCGCAATCGTCAAATGCCGCGATCATCTTAAAACTCCGGCTAAGCTGCTTGAACTTCTGCACAATCTTATCTACAGCTCAAAGACCCGCAAACAGAAAAAAATCATGACCTTTCAATATCTCACAGCTGATTGTGCAACCGGCAAAGCGGTTTATTCCAATGCTGGCGGCTGTTCGCCAATATTCTACCGAAATGGCCGGGCAGAAGAAATCACACTGGCGGGAGCCGCACTCGGCTCATTTAAAAAGGCAAATCTGCAACAGCTGGAAATAGATTTCAGGCCGGGTGACCTGATGGTATTCTATACCGACGGCATAATCGAGGCCCGCAACCTTGCCGGCGTCGAGTTCGGTTACGCAGAGTTTGCCAGACTAGTTGAAAGAAGCGCAGGGCCAGACCCAGAAGCTGTCTACAATAAAATCTGCGAAGGTTACCACCAGCATATAGCCGGCATGGAAGCACAGGACGACCTCACTCTGGTCGTAATCTGCCATAACTGACTCGCTAATTTTAAGCGGTGGGCTGCAAAATCTTTTGATTTAAAGTATACTGATGCCCTGGAACAGAATCACCATATCAGGATCCGGAAATGAAAATTGTAATAACCGACAAGAGCGGCAAGATACTATATGAAGGCAGCCCGAGCCTGCATGGCAATGGCATCAAGATCGGCACCGGCAATGACTGCGATATTCAGCTCAACAAAATGGGCATTGCCCGGCAACATCTACAGTTGCGCTACAACAGCGATGGACATCTGACCCTGCAGGATATGCAGAGTCCCTTCGGCATTATGGTAAACCAGACCAGGTTGCAGCCTGGCTTTATAACCACCGTCAAGCCTGGGGCCTTTCTTGAACTGACCGACGACGTTTTCATTCACCTGCAGATAGAGGCCGGCGAAGCAATACAGCCGGTGAGCGGCGAAAGAATTTTTCCATTTTTTCTCAACAGTAACGAAAACTTCGTGCGGCAGTGCTTCAACACTATGCGCAGCAAGATTCCGCGCCAGCATTATGCGGCACTGAGCTCTGCCGAAGGCGAGCTCGTCAGCCGCATAAAAGAGCTGTCCGCCGTACTCGAAGTCACCTATGCACTCAACTCGATCAGCAGCTTCCCGCGCCTGCTCGATTTTACGCTGGAAATGGCGCTGGCGGTTACCGGTGGCGAACGTGCAATGTTAATGCTCTTCAACGAAGAGCTCAGCCGCCTCGAAACTGTCGCCATGCAGAATTTTGCCCAGGGCGAGATCACCAGTGACATGCAGGCCACCGCCGGACTGGTCAGCCGCTGCTTCGAGACCAGCGAATCACTGATCGGTCCATCCGTCAAATTCAAGCAACCCGGAAGACGCGGCAAGAGCCCTGAAGATTCCGGTATTGTATCAGTTGCCGTGGTTCCTCTCAAAGAAGGCACAACCAATACCGGTGTGCTTTATATAGACACAAAACATACCGGCAACATACTGACCGCCCGCACCGACCAGCTGCTCAAGGTTTTTGCCGCCCAGGCCGGCGTAGCTATCAGCCGGGCCCGCATGTTCCATAATGCCACCAGCGATCCGACAACCGGCATCGCCAATCAGAACCTCTTTCTGAAAAGGCTGGCCGAAGAATTCTGTCGAGCGCAGCGTTACCAGAAAGATATTTCACTGATCCTGATGGACATCGACCATTTTTCGGCGATCAACGAAACGCATGGCGAAAATAATGGCGACCGCGTACTCAAAGAAGTTGGCCGCATTTTTAGAAATGCCATGCGCATAAACGATGTGGTGGCGCGCATCGGCCCGGATTCTTTCGCCATGCTGCTGCCTGAAACGCCATTTGCCGGTGCTCAGACGGTCGCCAACAAGCTGCGCAGTACACTGAGTTCGACCAAAATAAGGTCAGGCAGCCGCAGCATACAGGTCAGCGGCAGCTTTGGCATTGCCAGCAGTTCAAAGAACACCGGCAAACCGGGCGATCTGCTAAAAGTGGCTGAGAAAGCGCTTAAACAGGCACAAAAACGTGGCGGCAACCAGGTCGCCTGATGTTATTCCCGAATAAAAATGCAGGAAAGAACTTATGATTAATCCGCTCGACGATCTTATCATGTCACGCAATCAGAAAAGCCTCGATGAACTCGAAAAGCTCGCCGGGTTTTCCCCGGGAAAGGGCGGAAAAGACAAATTCAGCGAGGTAGCCGGCAAGGTTGGCAAAAAAGCGGAAGCAACGACTGACGCAGGCAAGGAAAGCGGCGACGATCGACACTGGCATATTCACAAAGAATTTGCCCGCATTTATGACAAATCTGGCCGTTCTTTCGCCCTTTTCGTAGGTGATCTGCTCGATATAATGCTCAGCGGCCCGGTTCAAACACGTCTGGTCAATGAAATGATCGAAGACAAGATAAACCGCATGCGTAAGGCCAAAGAAGCCGCTGCCGAGCCTTCCACCCAGAAAGTGAAGGTTCAGGCCAAGCGCAATTCAAAATACGAAGTCAATATCGGCGGCGAGAAGCGCGTTTTCTCACGGCACTTTTTAAAACGCAAAGGCTTTCTAGCCGCGCTTTTCCTTGACAGCGAAGAGTATCAGTCATATAAAAAGCTGATAAAACAACTCGAGGTTGTCTGCCGTGAAAGTGCCGAAGAAGCGCTCCCCGGCAGCGAAAGTGAACGCCGCGAAGCTCTCGGCAAGATAGTCGATGAACTTCGTTACGAAATACATCAGCACGATATCGTCAGGGCATGGGCCCTGCTCGAAGCTGATACTTTCAAGCATCTCGAATGGTTTTTCGGCCAGACAAAGGATTTACACCTGGTTCGGCCGGATTTTTACGATGACCTCGACAAGGCTTATCGCGAAGCCAAAAAGCTTCTCAAGCTGATGCTCCAGGACATCCAGGAAGAGTTTCCGCCAGAAGTCGACAAGCAGGATGCCTACGAAGACTACCTGAAAGACATTCTCGAGGTGTACACGCACCATCACTTCGTGCTGAAACGTTACCACCAGACCCGACCGGCGATTTCGCTCAAAGACTTCGAGCTGACCAAGGAAGAAATGCAGGAGAAAATCGAAGAACTGCGTGACGAAAGCGATGAACTGCGCCGGCGCATCAACAGTCTGAATGTCGAAAAAGACCAGGCACAGGGCGAAGCGCGGGCGCTCAAAAACAGCAATGACGAACTGAAACAGAAACTCGACCGCCTCGACCCGGCTGAGGTTCAGAAGCTTATCAGAGCAGCTGAAGCAAAAGCCAATGCTGCCGAAAAAGAATTGCAGGAAACTCTCGAAGAAGAGGCTGATCTGCGCAGCGACATGCGCAAGCTTGACGAAGAAAACCAGGAATTGACGCGCAAGCTGCAGCAGCTGCACGCGATTCCTGACGAAAGCGCCTACTCGGTCGAAAACCTCATGGTTGGCAAACGGGTCGCGATTTTCGGCGGCGTCGGCCGCGACCATTACTGGCCGATTCTCAAAGAAGCCGGTGTCGATAACGAAGATTATGAATGGTACGAAGGCTACCACACCATCAGCCAGGCACGTACCGCCGAGATTGTCGGACGCTGCGACCTTGTAGTAGTAGTGACCGCCTACGCCGGACACCTGCTGCTCTATCAGGTGCGCCCCTGCATACAAGCGCACCAGCATTTTTTCAAGATTCACAAGAGCGGCGCCGGTTCACTGCGCAAGGAAATTCTCAAAACTTTCAAAAAATAACTAAATCCTCAACCTGATCGGCCCGTTTCTAATTATGAAGACGACACCTGAAGAGCTCTGGAAAGATGCCTTGCACGGCGACCAGTCGGCGTGGCAGCAGCTTTACGGGCTGTTTGGCGGGTCGCTTTATCAGTTCTTTCTCAGAAATACCAGAAACGTCGAGATGGCGGCTGACAAAACGCAGGAAGTCTTTCTGCGCATCTTCAAAAGCCGTGAAGCCTTCAGCGGTGGATCGCTGAAGAGCTGGATATTTCGTATCGCCCGCAACCTGCTCATTGACGAGTGGCGAAAGTCAGGGCATCGCGAAGTATTGTCAGAGAACCTGCCCGAGGTGGCAGACCAGTCGATACCGGTTGAAGAAGAAGTCATCAACGCAATCGAACACGCACAGATGAAGGCCCTGATCGACGAGTGTCTCGAACTTCTCGACGCAGACAGCCGCATGACTGTCTGTCTGGTATATCTGGCCGGGCTCAGCATTCCGGAACTGGCCGAAGTGATGGACATGCCTTTGGGCACCGCGAAAACGCGGGTACGCCAGGCAAGACTCAAGCTTGACGCAATGCTCTGCGAAAAAATGCAGATAAAAAGGGTTGAACAAGGCTTATGAACTGCAAAGAACTTAAAAACCTGATCAGCGAAGCCGAAGATCTGGCCGCCATTGGCCAGACCCCGGCAGCAGGCACGCATCTTAAAACCTGCGCAGATTGCCGGGCAAATCTGGCATTTGAAGAGAAAGTGCGTCAGGGTTTTGCCGCAATAGCCTGCGAAGCCGCGCCACCCGACCTGGCAGCAAAGATCATGGCAATTCAGGCTGAAAATATTGCCCCGGCAGAAATACAGAAAGGCGATCCTGAAGCAGACAGCTGGCTTGACCGCCTGTTGCTGTCGCTACAGAGCTTTCCCTTAAAAGTAGCCTTTACAGCAGGGCTTATCGGATTTCTGTCGGCAGTTCTGATGCTTCGACAGCCGCAGACAACACCGGTTCGCGAACCAACCAGCCTGGCCAGCGGCCAGCAGCAGGAAACCCCTCTACCAGCCCAGGACGAAGAACTGCTTCTGGCGAAAGCAAAAGATAAAGGCCTGCAGATTCAACCCGAAATCTCGACAGTCTCTGGCATCCCGGCCGGTAACGAAGATGAAAATACCGGAAGAGACTCAATGCAGATGGCAATGGCACCAAGGCAGCGACATCTCGAAAGCAAAAGTGAAGCAGCCATCGAATCCTATAATGAAGAGCGCATACCGGGCGCCATAACCTTTACGCTCGATAGCAGCGCCGACACTTTCGTCGCTGACAGAGAGGCCAGTGCCGCTACTCTTGCCGACCAGCCGGCCGCCTCAGAAGCAGAAATGCAGCTGGCAATGGCTCCGGCGGCAACGTCCAGATTTGCCGCGCCGCCTCCAGACGGCGAAGCCCGACCCCGCCTTGCCGCCTCGCAGGTGACTTCGCAGGGTGCCGCAAAAAAAATGAAAACCATGCAATCAGAGGCGATTGACCCATCTGGCGAAGAACTGCGTGAACTTATCGAAAGCAGCGGCATTGACCTGCCGGAAGGATTTATCAACCTTGATGAACTGGCAATGCGCGGCTACCTGCCCTCAGAAAGACTCAAACATCTGCGCCCGGCATCTGGCAACGGCTGGTATCTGCAAAAATCCGGCAACAAACTGCGCGTATTCCTGAAAAAGCGCTGATTCCAGGCGATAAAATCCAGCAAAAAAATAATTTCCCCAAATCGTTTTTCGACTGATCTAACTGGTGAACGTAAATTAAAACCAGGAGATCAATGTGAAAAATTATCTGGGGTTTGTTCTTTTAGCGGGCTTTGTGGTAACGACATCGGCATGGCAACACCTCGACGAACAGCGACGTCAGGACGCCAGCATCTTCAGGGCCAGGCAGATCCTGACCGAAAGCTTTGTAAAACTCGACCTTGAAAACATTCTTGCGCAGAACGCCGAATATCTCGAACGACTCGATGCCGGCTATGACAGTGACAACAAGCGATTTTTTATCGAACAACCGATTATTGGCAGCATATATGATGATGCCGGCATCCTTATCCTGATAAGCTATCCGCGGCCTGACGAAGCCGAAATTTGCATATACGCACCAGAGCATCTGGCATGGCAATGGTTGCGCAGCCGGGTCAGGCGCTACGGTTCGTGCATAAATGCGCCGATGCTGTTTGAACCTATGTTGCAGCCCGACGACCTGCTGCTTTACAGCCTGCCAGAGCAAAATTGCCCGTACACTAAGAAGTTGTAATATCCGGGTAAAGAGTGTATTCTTTTGTGGTAATTACACCCTACAGGAGGCTTTTAGTATGGCTATGGAACTTAACAGCAGCAGCTTTAAAACTGAGATTGCAGACTATAAAGGCGCAGCGTTGGTAGATTTCTGGGCGCCCTGGTGTGGGCCATGCCGCATGATGACACCGATTCTCGAAAGTCTTTCCGGTAAAATGGCAGGCAAAGTAAAAATTGCCAAGCTCAATGTTGATGACAGCCCTGAAATTGCAGCTCAATTCAATGTTTCTACAATTCCAACCCTCATCTTCTTCAAAGATGGGAAAGCCGTACATACCTCAATCGGTGTCGTTCCCGAAGCCGAACTCGAAAGTCAGATCAAGGCCAACCTGCTCTGATTGCCAGAGCCTAAAATAATCAGGAGCAGCGCATGAACCAGATCATCAACCAAGAGGCTATGGAATCTATTATCAGAACGGATAATCATGATCCTTTTCAGATTCTTGGCGCTCACATTGCCGATTTAAAAGGTAAAAAGTGTGTTACCGTAAGAGCTTTTCTGCCTGATGCGGAAAAGGTCGAAATCATTGATATAAGCAACGGCCAGGCTTTCGCAGCAAACAAGCTGCATGAAGCCGGTTTTTTTGAGGCAATAATAGCTGATCACAAAGAAGTGTTTGCATACCGTATCAAAAGCTATTATCCCAACGGTGCCAGTGCTGAATTTTACGATTCATACGCTTTCATGCCGAGCATCGGTGAAACTGACCAGTATCTGTTTAACGAAGGCAACCATCATGAACTTTATGAGAAAATGGGCGCCCACATTCGTTACATGGATTACTACGAAGACAAGCTTGGCGGCATCTCTTTCTGCGTCTGGGCACCCAATGCCCGCCGCGTCAGCGTCGTTGGCGATTTCAACTGCTGGGATGGCCGCCGTCATGTCATGCGCTCGCTCGGCAATTCGGGCGTATGGGAAATATTCGTGCCTGGTCTCAGTGTTGGCCAGAACTACAAATTCGAAGTTAAAACCAAGGAAGGGCACCTGCTCGAGAAAATAGACCCGTTCGCTTTCTATGCCGAAGTGCGCCCGAAAACCGCCAGCAAGATTTACGATCTGACAGGCTACGAATGGGGCGACAATGACTGGATGCAGCAGCGACCACATCGTGACTGGAAACGCGAACCTGTGTCGATTTATGAATGCCATCTCGGCTCTTTCATGCGCAACCCCGAAGAGGGCAACCGCTTTATGACCTATCGCGAGCTGGCGCCGATAATTGCCGATTACGTCAAAACAGTCGGGTATACACATATTGAACTGATGCCGATTACCGAACATCCTCTTGACATGTCGTGGGGTTATCAGGTCACCGGCTATTTTGCCCCGACCAGCCGCTTCGGCAGCCCGAAGGATTTCATGTATTTCGTTGATTACATGCACCAGCAGGGAATCGGCATAATACTTGACTGGGTGCCGGCACATTTTCCCAAAGACGCGCATGGTCTGGCCAAATTCGACGGGACCGCGCTTTACGAACATGCAGATCCGCGTCAGGGCGAGCACAAAGACTGGGAAACACTTATCTTTAACGTTGGCCGCAACGAAGTCAAAAATTTCCTGATCAGCAGTGCGCTTTTCTGGATGGAAAAATACCATCTCGATGGCCTGCGCGTGGACGCTGTCGCCTCGATGCTTTATCTCGACTACTCACGCAAGGATGGCGAATGGATTCCCAACCGCTACGGCGGCCGCGAAAACATCGAAGCTATTGAATTTCTCAAGTATCTCAACAGCATCTGCCAGATCAAACACCCCGGAACCATGAACATCGCCGAAGAATCGACCGCCTGGCCAGGAGTTTCCAAGCCATGCAGCGAAGACGGCCTCGGCTTTACCTTCAAATGGAACATGGGCTGGATGAACGACACTCTAAGCTATTTCCAGAAAGACCCGATTTACCGCAAATTTCACCACAACAACCTGACTTTTCCGCTTATCTACGCCTTTCACGAGAATTTCATCTACGTGCTGTCGCATGATGAAGTTGTGCATGGCAAGGGCAACCTTATCAACAAGATGCCGGGTGACTTCTGGCAGAAATTTGCCAACATGCGCCTGCTCTTCTGCATGATGTGGGCAATGCCTGGCAAGAAACTGCTTTTCCAGGGCAGCGATATCGGGCAGTGGAACGAGTGGAACAGCAACCAGAGTGTCGACTGGCACCTGCTTGAGTATGATTCACACATGGGTCTGCAGAAACTGCTCGCGCATCTCAATCACCTCTACCGCAGTGAAACCTGCCTGCATCTGAAAGATTGTGATTACACAGGTTTTGAATGGATAAACTTTGACGACAGTGCCAGCAGCATGATCAGCTGGGTTCGCAAGGGCGATAACCCCGACGACCTGATGGTGTTTGTTGCCAACTTCACGCCGGTTCCGCACACCGACTACCGCCTTGGCGTGCCGCGCGAAGGTTATTACAAGGAAATCCTCAACTCCGACTCCGAGATGTATTTTGGCTCTAACGTCGGCAACTACGGCGGCCGCTGGTCAGAAAAATTCGGCTGGCACTATCGTGACCAGTCGATCCTGATCGATATTCCGCCACTGGCAATGATAGGCTTCAAACTCTCGGTGTAAAGACTTGTTAACTGCTGACTGGCTGTTTCGTAAGTTAAGAAAACCTGCGAAACAGCCAGTTTCACTTAGTCCATGAATAAACAACAACAGACTCTGCAGAAACGCTTTCCGCTTTTTACCGGCCTGGCACTGTTCATCTGTTTTGTGCTGTTTCCGCTCTTTCTTGTCGATACCGCACTGAACAGGGTGCTGCATATTCAATACGAAAAGAGCCTCGACAAAACCCGCAAACAACTTGACAGTGCCCTTAACACCCTGGAAGGTCTCAGTAACAATAAAAATTTTGTCCATGCGCTGCTGAGTCATGCTTTTAAAAAGAGTCTCAACAGCACTAATCCTCGAGCCAGCCTGCAAAAACAGCTGGAATTTCTGAAACAGCAGTATCCCGGCAAATTCTTGTTCGTGGTATGGGATGACAAAGGTCAGATCATCCCGGAAATCACTGACGAGAAATCTTTTACCTACATTCTGCGCGAAGTATACAAGCTCCTGAACGATCTCGCCGAAAACTGCCGTCTTTATTATCCCGGAGCTCCCGAAAAAATTCCGGACTTCAACCGCCGCCTCAATATGGTGCGAAATTATATTGGCCGAATGGTTTCCCGGCGATCGATTCAGAGACCATTGCAGTCAGAGCGCATCGCCAGCAGTATTTTAGCCGAAGCAAAGGGAGCGAAGGCAAATTTGTGGTATGCCGTCGATCATCGCCTCAGCATAATGGCATTCATCCACATCGACTTTTTTGCAGACAACCATGGCCTTGAATATGCCGCAAAAATGCTGCAGACTTTAAATCCCGGGTTAAAAGCTGGTTATACCCGCTACCCAATTGATCCTGACACCATTTTTCAGTATGACAGCGAGACAGAACCAGTTGACATAGCTATAGCCGTCAGCCGTTTTGAAAACCTTTATCCCGGCAATGTTCTGAACTACAGTGACATGCTGTTTTCCTTCCGCTACATAAGCCCCACAATAAGGGCTTTCTGCTACTTTCCACAGAACATTGTAGCAAGCGTTGCACACAGCAAAAGGCAACTGATAGGCAAGACTGTTAAATGGCTGGTCATAATTGGGTTTCTTTTATGGGTAGCGGCAAAAAAATACCAGATCAGCCATATACCTGCCAGACTCAAGCTTTCTGCCCTTTTCCTGTATGCCGCAGGAATTCCTGTGCTTATCATTTTCATTATTGGCGCCGACTATCTACAGCAGAAACGCAAGGAGTTGATCTATGATGCGCAATCCCGCGGACTTGAGCAGTTGCGCCAGATCGATGACGGCTTCGTCGATTTCCTCAAGCAGACTGCTGCCAACGCCAGACGCTATCTGCAGATTCACATAGACCATGATTTACCTCTTGCGGCTCAACAAGCCACCATAGCTAAGTTTCGTGCAATTGTGAAAAGAAAGTTTGCGCCTGACAGCTTAATGCTGTTCGACTATGCTGGACGCAACCAGATGAACAGCACCGGGAATCAGCCTTTCCCGGATCCGGCAGCGATAAGTCGGGTCAGCAAGTATACCATCGAGTTCTTTAACAGGACAGACACTGACGCTTACAATATCACGCCCATAGCCAGATCCATGGCGATTGATTTCGATTACCGATCCCAGTTTATCCAGAACTTTTCTCTGGGAACCAATGCGACCTACGCGCTATTCAGCGCTACCGGGCGACAGCAAAATTATGCATTTTCAGGTATTTTCTATCTTTTCTGGCAGATGGAAAATCTCCAGAAACAATATCTGGAAAAGGTAGTGAGCACAAATCGATACCTTAGCGCGTATTTCCCGGAGACTGACCGCTTCATCAGAAAATCTGGCAGGCCAGACAGGCCGTTCGCCAGCCTGATGCACAAAGCTGCTTCCCTGCTGGTATTAAGAAGCGACGAAGTCATCGACCATTCCCAAACATTCATTGCCAGTGCGATACGCGGCAATCATCTGCACAAATCCTGTCTCGGAATTGTCATTCCGTTTGCAGAAATCGACAAGGAGATGCGCCGGCTATACAAGAGATTTTTTGTTCTGTCTGCTATTTTTCTCTTCTTCTGCGGCGGCGGCATAATCTTGATGCGCCAACGCCTGCTTGCGCCTCTCAGACTGTTCAGAGAAGCAATCGAAGCGATTGGCCAGCGCAATTTCAGATACCAGACGGAAATGCCAGGAAACAACGAGTTTGGTCAGCTCAGCCGGACCCTTGCCCACACACTTGAACATCTCAGCGAACTTGAAATAGCGAGAATCGTTCAGAAAAACCTGCTGCCAGGCCGTGAATACCGGCAAAACCGTGTTGAACTGATGGCCACTCTGACCCAGATGTCTAATATCGGCGGCGATTACTATGATTTCTTTGCGGTAAATTCTGAACAAAGCGGCGTTTTCATCGGCGATGTATCCGGACACGGTATTTCTTCCGCTCTTGTCATGGCAATGGCACGTTCGGCGATGATCTTCGAAAATTTCCACGAACCCGAACAGTTGCACCTGATGCAGACAATAAACAATGTCATTTACCAGATGCGAAAATCAGGCGCAAAGGATTACATGTCTGGCCTCTCTCTTTTTATTAACAGCAAAACGGGTGAATTCAGACTGCTCAATGCCGGACACTGCCCGCCGATCATTGTCAGAGAAGCAACCGGAAAGACAGAACTGCAGAAATGCATTGGCCTGTATTTTGGTTTTAACAGAGAGTTTACCGCCCAACCGCTCAGCGGCAAGCTGGAAGCCGGTGACTTGATGGTTCTTTACACCGACAGTTGGGTTGAAAGCACATCAAAAAGCGGCATACCATTCGGCTTTGCCAGATTCGAACAGGCTTTACTGAACTGCCGTGATCAGAATCTCGATAACTATGCAAAGCGCATGTATGCAACCATAGAAACCTGGGAGGCGACGAGAGACGACGACATGACTCTTCTGCTGATCAAGTTTGGAGCAGAACATGAAAGCTGAAATCCGAAAGATGGCAGGAAAAGAGCTGCTGTTTATTGTTGCCACCCTTATTCTGGCACCGGCTCTTTTACTCTATCTTACTCTTGACTACTTCGCCGTGCAAAAAAACTCAGGTCTGCTTGAAGCCACAAGAATCAAGGCTATTGAGCCACTCCACCAGATAACTCATTACAGAAATATCGAAAATTTCTGGTGTGCCACTCTCAACGAAGAACTGAAAAACAGCAAAAGTCCTCAAGACATGGCAAAACGTATTGAAAACCTCGCAGAAATCACCGGAGAAAGTCTGGATTACGCCATCTGGAATGACCGCCAACATGTCGAGCTGTCAAATTTTCTCGAACCAGCCAGTTTCCACTACTGGGATGGACTTCTTGAAGATGCCAGAAATGGTCTGACGCTAATCTCTGCGCCAGAGAGGCAGGCGAGAGAAGCAAAAGTCAGAAAAATACTCGGGCCGCATTATCTGTCAGAACTGTTTAATCGACCGCAAAGCCCGGCTGAACCTCATCTTATCAGACCAGACAGTGCCGGACGTTTCCCTTTCGTCTGGTTAAATGATGGGTACAGACTGCAAACACATGGTGCGGTTGTTCTGTTCAAGCCGGATATAATAAGCAGAGATCATCGTCTAAGCATTCTGAAAAGCATCTGGCAAAAAACAAACGCCGGCCTGCAACATATCAGAATCGACAAATCTGGTGAAATAACCGGCACTAACAGCGTTGCTCTCAAGGCAGCCATATTTGAATTTATTGAGAACGGCCGTGAAGTCGCGCAGTTCGGCAAAAATCTGATCGCCATAGCCAGGATAAGCGAAACAGAATTTGTCGCCAACATCGTTGAAATTGCAGGTTACGGCAACAATAGCGGCCGCAACACAATGATGGTGGTGCTATTGACCTTGTTCGCGCTGACACTCATCCTTCGTTCGCGGCCCGGCCTGTTGCAGCCAGAAAATATTTCAATCAGACGGCAATTGCTTGTTCTTCTATTTATCTGTTCTGGCCTGCCTCTGCTTGCACTATCACTCGGCGGGCTTGAGCACCTTAAACAGCAGCGCGAACATCTCATCAGATCGGCATACCAGTCATGCATTGAATTCATCCAGGCAATCGACCTGCGCAGTTCCGGTGAACTGTCACATGTCATGACCAAGTCTTATAATGCCGTTAATGAATTCAAAGAGCTGTACCGAAAAAGAGAACCTGAAAGAGAACTTATCTTAAAAACCCTCAGCCGCGTGCATCCAAGCACAATTGAATTCCGTGCGGTAGCCAGTTCTTCCAACTATATTATCGCTCACAACGGCGTTTACCGTGATGGTTTTTTTTATCACCGTGACAGCCTTGATTATCGCCGCGACAAGACACCGGTGCAAATCAGCATGGCAAACCAGCTAGGCTCATACTATCTGGATTTCTTCAACGGAGTTGCGATAAATCCTGAACAATACACCGACACCGAAATGTTGACCGAAATGTTTTTCCAGAAAACCATCGTCGAAATGGTGCATGATTTGATTCTGGCAACTGACAACATAGAGTTTATGGGCTGGGGTTCAAACGATTTCCCGGTGTTCATGAATCTCATAGCGATAATCCGGCCCGATATTGCAGACTTCTTTTTCATGGCAGCGTATGAATCCACAAGTATAAATCGTGAGTTCATCATGCGCCAGACTGACAATCTGCTCCGCAATGAGGCCGGCCTCAAGGTCTTTTTCTACGACAAATATCAGATTTACCCGATCGACAGGGAAAACCGCCATCACCCAGAGCTCCGACAGATTTTCGACCGCATCGGCACCCATCTTCCCTCCGAACCACAACATTGCAGCTATGCCGGAGAGAACTGGGTGTATTCGGGCTACAAGGGAAATCTGCTGCACAATTTCAGTCTCCTGGCCATGTATCCGCTTTCCACCATCGATACAGCCATAGAAAAAGAGCGTCAGTTCATCGTCTACTCGGCGCTTGCCACTCTTGTCATTCTGCTCAGCCTCACGCTGCTGTTCGCGCACAGCTTTACCGTACCACTGGCGCAGCTGAAGAGTGCAGCCGAAGCCGTCGAAAAACGCGACTTCGCTTTCAAGCTGCCTGATCTCGGGCACGACGAATTCGGCGAAATGGGCCGCATCTTCAATCGCAGCATCGCCGAACTTGAAGAACTTTCGCTCGCCAGCATAGTACAAAGCCGCCTGATGCCGGCCCACACCATCGACTCCGGCCGCTTCGCCGTCTTTGGCCGCAGCGTGCCGATGGCTGATCTCGGCGGCGACTACTACGACTACTTCAGCATCGACGACAATCGCTTCGCAGTTCTGCTCGGCGATGTCGCCGGGCATGGCGTCGGAGCCTCATTGATCATGGCCATGGCCAAAACAGCTATCATCTGTTGCCAGGAATTCCATGACCAGCCGCTGCAGATCCTCAACAAGCTGCACCAGCTGATCTGCACCACCAGAAGCAAAACGCAACGCAAGATCATGACATTTCAGTATTTCTGCTTTGATAAAACCAGCGGCACCGGGAAATACGCCAACGCCGGCGGCTGCTCACCCATGCTGGTCTGCCCCGAATCTGCTTCGGCCAGCGAAATCAGTCTTGCCGGCCCGGTTCTCGGTGGCTTCAAAAAGTCACAGTTTTCCGAAAGCGAACTCCAGATACAACCAGGCCAGGCACTGGTTCTCTACACAGACGGAATAATCGAAAGCAAAAACCCGGCTGGCGACGAAATTGGCTACGAACGTTTTAAACAATGGCTGATCAACCATTACAGCAACGATGCTGCCACCTATTATCACGCGCTATACGATGAATACCTGCGCTGGCTCGCCGGCGGCGACGCCCAGGACGACCTCACTCTGATCATCCTGGTTTACTCACCATAATAAAAGGGGTTCAATATGTTGAACCCCCTACAAGATTTTAAAAACCCGGTTGCACCGCTAAATGCGGGCAACCGGGTCTTATTTTGTCAAATTATCAGAGCTGTTTAAACTTGACCCGCGAGGCAGGAGCCTTGCTATAATCAGCATCGACCAGCCAGGCTGAGTCTTTGCCGGCAAACAAATAGCGCTTGATGTAATAAGGGTTGGAAAAATTCACGCGTTTGAGAATCTCACCGGCAGAGCTGTAGGTATAAAGAACCTGACTGTTTGTCTCACCCGCCGGAGGGATGAAAGAAAGCAGATAGTCACCCTTCGCATTGACATGCCAGATGCGTGGATTCTGCATTTCCGGCAGGCCAAGCTGAACCCGTGACAATTCTGTGCCGTTGGCGGAATACTTAACATGAAAGTGACCAACTTTATCGTCATAATGGATAGTGTGCAGATTGTTGTCGGCATCAACCGTAAAACCAGAACTCTGCCATGGTATCTGGCGCAGCTGACTGCCGTCGGCGGCAAATACGGCGATTACTGAATTAGCATAGTCACCGATATAAAACTGTCCGGTGCTGTCAATTTCGATTTCGTCGAGCTGAATGAGATTGGCTGGTTTAATTTTGAAAATCTCTTTGCCGTCCAGGGCAAACTTTATGACGAGACGTTCCATGAGATCGACAACAATGATTGCCGAAGGCTCAGCCGCGTTCACATCAGCAAACTGCAGAGCAAAGTCATCGAGAACCCATGCCTTAGGCAGCGATGGAATAGCGATCTCTTTTACCAGTTTACTCGACGAATCAAAACAAAGAACCTTGCCGGCAGCCGAATCGAGAACCCATAGATTGTCACCCACCGCGCGGTAAGAAGCCGGGCCGACCGGAAAGTCTTCGGCACCCACCGGCGCAATAATGCCGACCTTGCCCGACTCTTTCCCGAAAGAGAGCTCCCAGCTGAAGGCCGGGGCCAGAATCATCATCATTGCTGCAACTGCTACAATTATTCTGCTCATAGCGACTCCTCTTGTCATACTTTTCTAAGAACCTGAGTTATAGGCATGTAGTTGATCTCATGCACGCGTGGAGTGCGCGCAGAAGAGCTGTTTGAAATAGCCTTGAAGCTGCTGCCCTGCTTTACGATTATACCGATATGACGGCCGGGGCCACGACTCGTGGTCCAGGTCACGACGTCACCTTCCTGATAGGGCGGCACACTTACACGCTGCCAGCCAACCGCACGCAGATCAGAAACAACCTGATCGCAGTTGAGGCTTACCCGGCTGAGAACACCGGCATCTCTGAGTGCAGTCGAAACAACCTGGGCACAGGCAAGATTACCACCATCAACATCGGCGCCTCTGAATCTTGTGCTGCCAACCAGAGCGCGAATGCTGCTGGCAACCCGCGCTCCCATGGCAGTGCCACCGGCGGCGGCCTGAGTGGCTGCAGCAGCAGTGTTCTGGGCACCTGCAATATTTTCAGCATTCGGATTGGTAGTGAAAATATTGGCCAGATTTCCTATAGTATTCTCTATGTTGGCGGTTCCAGTTGCGTTGTTATTTGCGCCTGCCTGATCGTTGTTATTGACTACCCCGTTAAAGGTGTTGACAACATCTCTTACGGCTGGCATTGCCTGCTGCACACCAGTGGCGACCTTTTGTATAACATCTAGAATCTGCTGAGCATCGCAGCCGGTCATGAAAAACGAGGCGACCAGAAGCATCAGCACCGACAATTTCCTGAGCTGTTTCATAAACTCCTCCTCAGATGATAACGAATTAAACCTTTTCATTCAGCATTACGCCGCTGGCTGAATAAAAGTAACAAAAAAAATCAGTCCTGAAGATTCAGCAGAATACTGGCGGCAGAATCTATGTCTCGGGCTTCCTGGGCAATCGGAATTATGCCGGAAATAGTAAAAAGTGTTTCTTTAAGAGAATCAAGACCACAAACGACCACATGCCCTTCGAAATCATGATCTACCAGCAAAATCGCATCGAGCAACTCACCCATGGCCGGGCTATTGATAAGCTTGCAGGAAGAAAAATCAAATATATACTTCTTCTGACCAGCCTCAGACATCTGCCGAAGCTGCTCCGAGAGACTTTCTATGCCTTCTGCCTTACAATGGCCGACAAAGCTGAATACCGGCAAACCGTTTCTGTTGCTGAGAACTAACTGTTGATTATCCAATGCATTCCTCCACCTGTTCAGCCTTTCATTTATAGCACAGTCAGGTATAAAATTGCCAGTTTTCGCAAGTGCCTCTGCCGGCAGGCTATAAAAAAACCGGCTCCTGAGATCAGGAACCGGTCGGGTATTGGTGTTAATAACGCGGCTTAATCAGAAAAGGCTTAACTGATGCCTTTGCGGAAGCAGGCGATCGAGAATCTCGCTCATCAGCTGATGGCGGGCAGCTGTGTCGCCAACCGCTTCATATCTGAATCCAAGATAAACGCCAGCATAATTCTTACCACTGGCAGCCGTGTCTGAAATATAGATGGCGGCACCACGGCCGTCTGGCATGGTAACAAACAGTTTGCCGCTACCGCCAGCTTTCATGATAGTGACATCATTAGCGGTTTTAGCCGATTCACTGCCGTTCAACTCAAACTTGAATTCATTTTTGCTTTTGCAGATCATTTCGTCAAAGTCTTTTTCTTCTTCGACAAAAGTAAATTTGAAATAATTCTTGAGAAGACTGCGATGAATGTTCGATTTGCCAAACGACTGCGCGGCAACCATGAGACGACCACCATTGCTCAGGTAATCCTGCAGGTCATCAGAACTTGGTGTCAGCTCACCCATGCTGCTGGCGCTTACGCTGTCGGTTATAACCAGGCCCTTGTCAGCGAACTGGCGCAGGATAGGTTTAAATTCGAAAGCGAATATTGACGGATCCCAGAGAATCTGGAATTTTACATCATTAGCCTTGAGTGCCTGCGCAATAACCGGCAGGGTCATCATGTCCTGTACCATTTGCCCACACAGCAGAACTTCGGCGTCTCGCTTGAAAACCGGTATCTTTTCGAGGAATTCATCCCAGCTGGTATCTTTGGCAAACTTGAGCGACTTGTAAGTGTTTCTGAAGCTGTGGGCGGGCGGGAAATAAAGGCTAAGACCATGGCTGTCGCCCATTCCCTGAGTGTGACCCTCGATGACCATCGGTGACGCTTCAGGGAACTTGGAGACGATAAGATATTCCTTGCCCTGCTTGATGCTCCGCTTATCAAGCTCTTTACCGTCTTTGAGAATGATCTGGTAGTTAATCTCATCGACAAATACGATCTTTTCGAGAGCTTCGTCCTTAACCGGCTTGAAGGGCCCTATCTTGGTATAGAAACCACCGCCCTCCAGCTCGCGCAGAGGTGTCATGGCCAGACGTGAATTGAATATTCTGGTACCGGCAGGCCAGAGCTCTTTGGGAGGAGTACGCCAGTTGTTGTAACCCCAGATAACCACGCCGGGCTTGTCACTGGTGATGATTACCGGCTGGGCAATCTTGGTGTTCTCGACCGGGTAGCCCACGGTCTTGATAATGTCTATACAGATTTCGCGGATAGAAGATGGCACTTCTGGAACCTGGGCAAGCTTGTGAGCGAAATCTACGAGATCGACCAGGCTACCGTCAGAATACTTCTTGATCGAGGCGAAACGACCACTGTCGCTTACCATCAGATCAGCATACATTTCATGATTGTCAAGCAGAGCCTTACCCAGCGCATCGAACTTTTTAACCAGCGGCGGCAGTTTGCTCAGATCGGTTGCCGACTTGGTGACCGGTGAGCCCATGATAAACTGATTGGTTGCGGATCCGCCTTTGGCGTATGAATAAACATAAGTTCCAACCATGCGCTTGGTCATTTCTTTTGGGGAAAGAGCCGGATTTTTTACCAACGGCCCGAGATAGTCGGCATAGGGCATGCCATGTCCGGGTTCGTTTTCTTCAGAAGCCACCAGAAACTGTGTGGTGTCAGACAATTCGTAGGCTACCTCGATAGTGCCCATCAGACAGGCGTCAAAATCAACAATGGCAAACTTGGAAGCCTTGCCGTTAACTTTCGAGAGTTCTTTCTGCCCTTCACTCAGAGCCCACGAAACATCGGTCATGCTGAGCATGTTGTTGGAATCTTGATCGTGCGCCACGCCAAGCCAGCCGGCGCCATGGTTCCAGATAACTACCAGCACATTGTCGGCCGGATAAGTCTTGACGCCCCATTTTAGGAATTCAGCCAGGGTTTTCTTGCCGCCCATGTCCTGTTCACCAAGGTTACCCACCATCTGGCTGCCGATCTTACTCATGTCGGCGTCCTTAGTTACAAAATAGCGACGGGTGCCGGTCCAGTTGCCGTCAGAAATGGTCGCGCCGTCATTCCCTTCTTTCATACGGTCGACCTGGACAACGATGTTAACCTTATCACTGCTGCCGATCTGTTCCATTTCGTTGATGTCCTGGAGGCCATAACGCTCGAGATCGTTGTCGGCACAGATGTAGGCGAGCACAGTCCAGGGTTTGCGGCCCTGTGGACCAACCGTAGCTGGCTGCGACCCTTCGGTTTCGAAAGCCACAGCATACTGAGCGTCGTCATACCATGAAATTGGGAAGTCATTGACCGCGACATCTTTGTAGATAGCTGCAACTGCTTCATAGCGGGACTTTTTTGCGTTAGCCTTCATGGTTGTATAAACGGCCTGCCAGTATGCAGCCAGCTTTTCAGCGCCGGCTTCCTTGTTGTTAGCCTGGAACTTGCGGCGGTCAACCAGCTTTTTAGCCAGATCCATGTAAGCGAGATCGAGCGGAAAACCTGATTCTTTGATAACTTTGCCAAGCAGACCATCAAGAGCAGGTTTGTCTGACATCACAGCAAAAGCCTTATCGGTAACTTCGTCGGCCTTAGCCGCGTAGTTGGCCATAAATTCGGCCTTGTAGTCGCCGGTGATGTTGGACAGGAAATTCTGCTGCAAACGCTTGGGGAAATCGGCTATCAGACTGGCAAGAAAAGCTTCTGAGCGCTTGTCACCAAGATATTCGAGGGTGATCTTGCGCATCCAGACTTCCTGCAGCAGAGAGACTTCGCTGATTAAAGCTTGTTGTGAAGCCGCGTCAACCGTAGATTTTGTCGCTGCACCGGTCGTCGTTCTGGCGGCAGGCTTCTTTACGGCTGCCGGTTTCTTCTTCGCGGCTGGCTTCTTTTTAGTTGCCGGTTTGGTCGTAGCAACTGCCGGCTTCTTTTTGGCAGCAGGTTTGGTGGTTGTCGTTGCCGGTTTTTTCTTCTTGGTTGTTGGTGTGGTTGTGGCCGTTGCACTCCATAGCGGCATAAATGTCGCAAGGTAGAACAACACTGTAAATATAGCCAGTAAGCGCTTTCTCATATTCCATTCTCCTTACCAGGTGCTGACAGGGCGTACATAATAATGAATTATAACTGATTCGTTCGCTTTACGTAACCCTGCCGCGACAAAAATAGTTAGCAGGCGCCGAAGATAGCGTTAGAATCCTGTCTGAAAGCTGAATACAAAAGAACAAACAAAAATACTGCCTGAATTTTGCGCGAATTTCTTCACAGTTGCCGGTAAAATCGTGTATAAATATTGAATTAATTAACAGTCGGAGAATTGCTGATGAATCTGCTATATCTATCGCCTCATTATCCCGCACATTATTCACAGTTCGTAGAATCTCTCGCCGCACACGGCGTAAGAGTGTTCGGCATCTCAGACCTGCCGGATGAAGCACTCGACCCGCGTCTGCGTGACGCCATGAGCGGTCACTACAAAGTTGACAATCTCGAAAATTACGATCAGGTAATTCAAGGCTGCGGTTTTTTTAACAACCACATCGGCAAAGTTGATCGCGTCGAGTCACATCTTGAGCCCTGGATAGAACTCGAAGCCGTATTGCGTAAAGAATTCGACATCACTGGCCCCAAGCCGGCAGAACTACAGTTCATCAAGCGAAAATCAAAGATGAAAGATCTTTTCCTGCGCGCCGGCGTACCCTGCGCCCGCGGCGAACTGGTCAACAACATCGAACAGTGCCGCAAATTCATCAATGGCAAGTTCCCGGCTTTCATCAAGCCTGATATCGGGGTTGGCGCTGCCGACACCTACACAATCAGAAGCGATGCCGATCTGCAAGACTTTTTTAATATCAGACAGAGCTACGACTATTTCATAGAAGACTTCGTCGAGGGCGAACTTTTTTCTTTCGACGGATTAACTGACCAGAACGGCAACATAGTATTCCATACCTCGCATAAATTCAGTAATGACATTCACAAAGTTGTGGTAAACAACGAAAACGTCTGGTATTACAACTTCATCGAGATTCCGCCCGACCTCGAAAAGTACGGCCGACAGGTGGTTAAGGCCGCCGGCGTCAAAGAAAAGTTCTTTCACATCGAATTCTTCAGAAAGTCTGATCAGTCACTGCTGGCGCTCGAAATCAACATGCGACCGCCGGGTGGACTGACCACCCATATGTTCAACTTTTCCAGTGACATCGACGTCTACGACTGGTGGGCCTCGATAATGGCCGGAAAGAACCCGAAACGCGATTTCACCCGCCGCTATCACTGCGCATTTGTTGGCCGCAAGCATAACCGACCTTATCGCTACTCACACGACCAGCTGTATGTAAAGTGGAACCACAAAATTGTCCATAGTCAGCCGATGAACCCGATTGAATACTCGGTGATGGGTCATTGGGGCTATCTCGCACGCTCTGCTGATCTCGACGAACTGATGGATATTATCAAGGACATCACCTGGGAGGCTTAAATGAATCGAGAATACCGGCAGATTCCGAGCAAAGCCCTCGGACAGCCCATGGAAATGCTCGTCTACGGAACTACCGGCAAGCCGGTCATGGTATTTCCCTCGCAGGAGGGCCGCTTTTTTGACTACGAGAATTTCGGCATGATCGACACGATCGCGCCGTTCATTCTCGAAGGTAAAATCCAGGTCTATTGTGTTGACAGCATGGATCACCAGAGCTGGTTTTCAAATCAGCCGCCAGCCAGCCGGGCCCGGCGCGCCAATGATTACGACTGGGCCATCAGAAATGAGATTGTTCCTCATATTCTCGAAGACGGCCATGCCGGTGCCGGCATTCTCACGCACGGCTGCAGCTTTGGCGCTTACCACGCCGCTAACTTTGCACTGCGTCACCCTGACGTATTCGATTCCGGCATAGCTCTGAGCGGCTGCTACAACATAGATTTTACCGTCGATGGCTGCAAGAACGATGACATCTACGCGCATAATCCAATGTATTACAGCGCCACAATCAATAATAAAGCCAGACAACAGCTGCTGCAAAATCTGCTGGTCGTCTGCAGCGGCCAGGGCGCCTGGGAAGAATGGAACGGCGAAGCCATCACTATGTGCAACAACCTTCGCAATTCAGGTATTCCGGTCATGCTCGATCTCTGGGGCTACGACGTCAACCATGACTGGCCCTGGTGGAAAAAGATGATCGTCTATTTTCTCGGCAAATTCGAGCGGGCCGGCTATCTCAACAGTAACCACCGGATGAACGCCGAACAAAGCAGAGATTTTCTGCTGAATTTTCACTCTATCTGATACCCCCACCGCGCAAGCAGATCACCAGATCGAGCGCACATTAAAAACGCCCTGTTGCCGGACAAACCGGCAACAGGGCGTTGATTTGTGACAGGTCAGGGTTTGCTGAACTGTGAGCCTTTGAGATACTTGAACAGCTCTGATTCAGTTGAAAGAACGATCTTGCTGTTGCCTCCAACAGCTTTTTCAAGCGTCTCGAGACTACGACAGAACGCGTAGAATTCAGGATCGCGATTGTAGGCGTTGGCATAAATCTGCGCAGCTTCGGCATCAGCCTTACCTTTGATCTCGAGCGAAGTCTTGAAAGCCTCAGAGTTTATGCGCTTGAGCTCTTTTTCTTTTTCACCGATAATTTCAGCTTTGCTGCCTTCACCCTCAGAACGGTATTCGGCAGCAACCTTGTTGCGCTCTGAGTTCATACGTTCATAAACCTTTTCCAGCACCGACTCAATGTAATTGAGGCGTTTGATCTGAACGTCGATCAGCTCGATACCATATTCAGGCGTGCTGGCACGTGCTTTCTGCAGGATGTCGTCGAGAATCTGTTCGCGCGTGCGCCGGTTGGTCGGGTCGAGAATCTCTTCGGCACTGCCATCAGCCGGAGCAACGTAAGTCGGGCCACGCACAAGATCGACAAGATAGTTGCCCGAAATAGCATCGCGGATCACCGAATCGATGATGTCGTCGAGACGACTCTGGGCACCTCTTACCGTGGCAACCGTCCGGAAAAATACCAGCGGCTTGACGATACGCCAACGCGCAGTGGCATCGACCCAGATAAATTTTTTCTCGCGCGTGGTTATCTGGTTGGGATCTCCATCCCATTTGAGAATGCGTTTGTCGAAGCGTGAAACATCTTCGATCAGCGGAATCTTAAAATTCAGACCGGCATAGCGCACATCGCCGACCGGCTTGCCGAATCTGGTCACTATTGCCTGTTCTCCTTCATGCACAACGAATACGCTTCCGGCAAAAGCGACAAGAATAAATACGAAAATTACTGCTGCTATAATCTTTTTCAATTTGACACCCCATGGTAAATCTGCTCGGTTTCGCGAAACTGCAGGGGCAGAATCGGCAGAACCGGGTTCTTGCCATCCTGGCCGTCAAGAATAATTGCGTCTTTCATGCGGGGCATGATTTTTTCAAGAGTTTCGAGATAGAGCCGCTTGCGGGTAACCTCGGGAAATTTTTTATACTCATCGAGAAGAGCGAGAAAACGAGTAGCTTCGCCGCTGGCGCGGTTAACTCTCTCGAGAGCATAGCCTTCAGCCTCCTGAATCATCTGCTTGGCCTGACCGCGCGCACGCGGAACTTCCTTGTTGTATTCTTCGCGGGCTTGCAGAATGAGACTCTCCTTCTGCTGTTCAGCCTCATTAACACCGTTAAAAGCAGCCTTAACCTTTTCTGGTGGGTTAACATCCTGAAACTTGCAGGTGATAATGCGTACACCCATTTCGTAGCTGTTGAGAATCTTCTGCAGTTCGTCCTGTATTTTCTGGGCAAGCATGGCGCGATCAGTCGTCAGGACATCAGACACGTTGGCATCACCGACAATCTTGCGGGTAACCGCCTCTGAAATATCTCTGATTGTGTTCACCGGGTCGTTGATACTGAAAAGAAATTTGAAGGGGTCTTCGATCTTGAACTGCACGATCCATTCGAGATCGCTGACGTTTAGATCGCCAGTCAGAATCAGCGATTCTTCGGCGAAGTCCTTCTTTTTATACGTGGTTCGTCCGCCATCTATCATGCTGCGAAAGCCAAATTCCTCTTTCATGATACGCTCGGTCTTGACCAGAAATACCTTGTCGATACCGAACGGCAGCTTGACATGAAGCCCGGAACCAGCTGTTCCGGCATATTTTCCCAGTCGCAGAATCACTGCCATTTCTTCGGTGTCTACCTTGTAAAATGCACTCAATACGCCACCTACTATCAAAACAAACAATACCAGCCCGATTATTGCCTTGATCAGGTTGCCCTGCGAAGGCAGATTAAAGTGTTTTCCGCCGTTTACCACAGCGTCTTCCACGTTTCCGTTGCTACCAAATTCCATTTATACCTCCTGCCTGCCACAACGGACAGGTAAGCACAAGATACACATATTGCCGGCAACGACGCAAGCCCCACTCAGGCAATTTCCCGCCGGCAATCTGCTGGCGCTATCAGTAAAGGCATGACAGACAGCAAACAATTTAATATAATGATTGTCTTGTGACGCAATAATGGAATAGAATCTTATGCAAGGAGAACACCATGAAAAAGTGGGAAAACTATTTTTACGCATTTGCCGGTGCCGCGCTGGGAGCTATTGGCCTGCTTTTTATGATTCTCGGGGCAGGTTGTCTGCTGTCATCGGCTGCCGCCTTTGTTGTCGCGATCAAAAAACAAACGGGGTTTCAGCTTTTCTGATTCTGAGAAGCTGTTAACATGCCGGAAACATTTTACGCAAACTTTTTTGCCTCGGGCTATTACATTTTTGCTAACGGCATACTGCTTATCACGCTGGCAGCAGTAAGCCACGGCTTCGACCGCGAGATCACCCGACGTTTCAACATCCGCTGGCTGGCGGCTGGATTGTTCTTCACCGGAATTTCGCGGGTGCTGGCTTCTATGGCTATGCTCACATCATGGTCGCCGGTGAGCTTCCTGGAAACAGGCTTCGTCATTCTCAGTCTGCACTTTTTTTTCGAATATCTGAGAAAAGAATGGGACAAAAGAGAGCTTTCCCGAACGCGGTATCTGCATGGCCCTTTATTTATCGTGCTTGCCTGCGGATTCTGCTGCAATGGCTACGAAGTATGGCTGAGAAACCTGATAATGATGGGAACCGGCATTCTGGTATCCATTACCGGGCTTCGCGCCGTTAGAAACCTGCCTGAAGAAATCATCGCCATTGCCCGCAGCTGTTTTGTGCTGGCCTTAATTGGTTACCTGACAAATGTCTTTACCCTATACCAGCTGCAACAAATGATTGCCGCGCCGAATCCAATGAATAAACCACTGATCAGCGAATGGCTGATGCTTCTGCCTTCGTTTGTTATCGCTAGCATGACAGTCCTGGTAATGCTGGGCCGTCATATCCGCGAGAAACGGCACTGGCACAGTCTGCGCGGAGACCTTGGGCTGACCAGCCACCTGCTTTTTCTTGCGGTTATTGTTATATTTCTGATTACCGGCTCTGTTGTCGGTAATCGCATCGAAAAACAGAAGAGATTTCAGAACGAAGTCGCCCTTTCGCAGGCAATCGAAAGGCTTGCAGAACTCATCAACCACAGAATGCAGATGGCATCTAACTATTCTGCTGCCATAGCTGCCTCACCCGGGCTGGTGAATTATCTTGAAAACCCGAATCCACAAAATTATCAGATGATCGAACGCTATCTGACGACAATAACCCCGAGAAGCCCTGATGGAATGTGTTTTCTGACAGGAAGCGACGGCAAAATCAGGGTCTCTTCTAATCGGCAGGATTCGCTAGTCGGCTTTGACGTGTCTTTTCGGGACTATTTCAAATTGGCCATGGCAGGCCAGAGCAGTGACTTGATCGATTACGGCAAAGTCACCGGCCAACTTGGGTTCTATTCGATTCATCCCGTTGTAAGGCCCGAGGACAAAAAAGTTCTCGGCGCCTTCGCGGTAAAACGCAATCTTGGCGATCTCGAAGAGCTTCTCAAGTTATATCATCCCGCCATGATCGTTGATGAAAACGGCATGGTATTCATTGCCAGCGACAGTGATTTCGAACAGCGCAATTACATAAACTGCCTCTCGCAGAAGCCGCATAACCATGCGCCGGGCACGACAGACAATACAGCGCCGCTGATAGTGCATCATGCCCATGCAGCAGCCAAACTCAACAAGAAAGGCTGGCAGGTAATCATGCTGTCTGCCGGCAAAAGTGACAATTCTGAAGTTATCTGGCTGATGATCACGCTCAGCCTGGTGTCGTTGACAATCATACTGATTCTTAATTCGACCGTTATCAGCATAAGATCTCGCGAAGACTACGAGGTGGCACAGGAACGTTTTCAGACCGTTTTCTACCATGCGCCTGAAAGCATGCTGATCATTTCAGCCAGGAACCTTGAGATTCTCGAAGCCAACAACAGCATGAAGCGGCAGTTCGGCCTTACCGGCGAGGTTACCGGCGCGAGCTATCTGTCGCTGCTTCCAGAAAAGCGGCAGAACATCAGCAATCTCTGGCATGACCGCAACGAAAAGCTTTTCAAACACCAGAGAACCTTTATCAGAAGTAACAAAGAAGAATTCGCGGCTGAGGTAACCGGTGCCCCGATAACTTTTAACTACCAGAAGGCCATTATCATTCTGCTGCATGACATAACTGCCCAGAAGCAGATCGAATTTGAGTTGCGCCAGGCCAAGAATGCCGCCGAAGAGGCCAACAAAATGAAATCGAGATTTTTTGCCAATGCCAGTCATGAAATACGCACGCCGATGACTGCGATTATAGGGCTCACAGAAATGGCGCTGACAATGTGCCAGTCAGAAGAGCAGACACGACTGCTCAAGCTTACCAGATCGTCAGGCAGGTCGCTGCTGGAACTGGTTAATGACATTCTCGATCTTTCCCGCATCGAATCGGGAAAATTCAGCATCAGGCCCGACAACTTCGATCTGCACCAACTGTTGAAAGAACTCGAACAGCTTTTTGAATTTGAAGCAAGAAACACCGCAGTAAAAGTAAGCTGCCGCCTTGCCCCCGAACTGCCACAACATATAGTCGCTGACCCGGTGCGAATCCGACAGATTCTACTCAACCTGCTCAGCAACGCCCTAAAGTTCACCGAAAGTGGCGAAATAAGCTTGCAGGCAAAGACAAAAAAAGATCGCGACCAGGAATTGTTGGAGATAAAGGTGAGCGATACTGGCTGCGGTATTTCGCGCGAAGTGCAGGAACATCTGTTTGAACCTTTCACATACAGCGATCAATACACAAGACGCGTGGCCAAAGGTGCGGGCCTTGGCCTGGCGATCTGTCGCCAGATAACCGATCTGCTCGAGGGCCGGCTTTTTCTTGAAAAAACCGATAACAGCGGCTCAACCTTCACTCTCGAAATTCCTTTCAGGCGTATCGACACGGTAGCGGAAGCGTCGCCTGGCGTGGCCGGGCCGACAAAACTGACGCGAAATAAGCACCCACTTCATTTTTTGATTGCCGATGACAACGAGATAAATCTTTTTCTTGCCGGCTCGATAATCGAAAAATACGGCGGCACACACCAGTATGCCAGGGATGGCAGAGAAGCTCACGAAATGCTGAAAAGCAGCCGATTCGACATGGCTCTGATAGATATTCAGATGCCTGAACTCGATGGCCTCTCGCTGATCAAAATGGTTCGCCAGAGTGATTCGCTGGCTAATAATATTCCAATAATAGCTGTCAGCGCCTTCATTTCAGATGAAGAAAAACAGGAAGCCCTGCAGGCCGGTGCCAATTCATATCTGGTCAAACCTTATTTTCCACAGGATCTGTTGCGGATTGTCGGCCAGTACCTCGACACGACGGAAGTCCATGCGAATCAGAAACCAGTTTATCAGACAGTAAAGAAACCGGCTGACGAAAATGACAAGCCACAGCTCAAACAGATTGACATGGCAGAACTTGAGATCAGAATACTCAAAAAACCCGAAAACATTCTCAAGATCAGCGAAATCTTTGAGCGTCGTTCGAAAGAACTGATGCATGAACTGACAGAATGTGAGCAAAGCGATGACAGTAAAAAATTACGTGAGGTTATCCACTCGATCAAGGGCCTTGTCGGCATGCTTGGTGCCAGAAACACTTTTGGACTGGCGCGCGAACTTGAGGAACAATGCAAAAATGGCCAGCAAGACAAGGTCTTACCTCAGTTAAGCAGCCTCAGACAACAGATTACAGAAATTTCAGAGGATTTTATAATACTCAGACAGACAAACAAAAAAACAGTTTAATTCTGGAACAGTTTTTGCTAGAGTAGCCTGTCGAATATTAACTGTGCAATTTTTGATCGGAGAAATCTATGCTCGACAAAAAGGTAAAACGAGCTGTTAAGCTGTATACCAAACGCCTGCTGTTAACACTGTTCGCGGCAGCTTTTTTTTATCTGCATTTTGCTTATGGAAAAACCGCGCGCGATACCTTTTCGATGTTTTTTGGCGGCCTCGGCATGTTCATCTATGGCATGAACCTGATGAGCGACAGTCTGCAGCTGATCGCTGGCAGTCGTCTCAAAAGTATTATTTCGGCACTCACCGGAAACCCTCTCACCGGCATGCTTACCGGGCTTGGCGTAACAGCGCTCATTCAAAGCAGCTCTGCTACTACCGTCATGACGGTGGGCTTTGTTAACGCCGGCCTGATGACCTTGCAACAGGCTATTGGCATTATTCTCGGCGCCAATATCGGCACAACTGTGACCGCACAGCTCATTGCGTTCAATCTGACCGATCTCGCCTGGCCAATACTGGCGATTGGCAGCGCCATGATCCTGTTCAGCAAAACCCACGCCAACCGATCATGGGGAGAAACCATGCTGGGCTTCGCCCTTCTCTTTCTTGGCATGAAATTCATGGGCGATGCAATCAAGGTTTATCGCGACCATGAGACATTCAGAACCATTTTCATCTCGCTGTCGCAGCATCGCGTTCTCGGGGTTCTGGCCGGGCTTCTGGTAACTCTGGTGGTACAAAGCAGTTCGGCTACGGTTGGTTTGACCATGAGCCTGATGAGCACCGGCGCATTTGGTGACGACCCGTTTACCGCTCTTATGGCTGCTGTTCCTATAATTCTCGGCGATAACATCGGCACCTGTATAACCGCTATACTCGCTTCGATAGGTGCTTCCCGCAACGCGCGCAGAGCGGCGCTGGCACACACTCTGTTCAACGTCTTCGGAACCCTTATCATACTGCCGGTTCTCGAGCTTTATTGCAGCCTGATGCTTAGAACATCGGCTGATCCAGTGCGACAGGTTGCCAACGCGCACACCATTTTCAATGTGGGCAATGGCGTTCTTTTTCTGCCTCTTACTGGTTTTCTCAAAGCGATGGTCATGCGTCTTATTCCGTCACACGGCGAAGAACCAGGGAGCATAAACAATCTTGACAAGCGTTTTCTGGCAACGCCACCCATCGCCATCGGTCAGGCTGAAGAACATCTCAAACAGGCTTTTTCAATAGTTGGGAAAAAATTCGACAAGGTTAACAGCCTTCTCGACAACCCCGACAGCGATATCGAAGAAATCGCGGCGGCATCTTCCAATCTCGCTTCACTGCATCGACAGCGCGACCAGATCACCCGCGAACTAAACCAGTTTCTCATTGCCCTTGCCCAGAAAGACCTTTCAGAAATACTCAGCCGGCAGACTACGCGCATTCTTTATCTAAGCAAAGACCTCGAGATTATATCTTCCCAGCTCAACAAGATGATGGCTCTGATGGTCGAAAACGCCGAAAGCGGTAAAAAACTCACCGTTGATTCACGCGAAGAAATTCATATCTGCATCAACAGAATTTCTGAAATATTCAAACTTCTCTATTCAGACCTGAAACCCGCAGAAAAGCAAGCTGAAGAAATGCACCACCAGATATACAGCCAGTCAATGTTGCAGCGGGCGGCCCGCAGCAACCTGATCGACCGCATAAAAAAAGGCGAGCACGACCCGCTCGAAAGCATTCTGCTGCTCGATCTGCTGCGCAGCATTGAAAGCCTGCTGAACTCGCTGCACCACTGCAACGAGCACCTGGTATTCAGATTTTAAATGTCTCCCCTGTTCAACCGCGCCAGCGCCTGGATCAAGACCCGCTTTGGCCGGCGCGTGCAAAAGATTCCGATAGATGCCGGTTTTTCCTGCCCAAACCGCGATGGCAGCCTCTCTGGCCAGGGCTGTCTCTACTGCAGTAACGCAAGTTTTGCGCCGTTTTACAGTAATCCACAACTCGCAATAGCGGAGCAGCTGCGCCAGGGGCGAGAATATTACCAAAAGCGATATGGTTGCAGCAGCTTTTTTGCGTATTTTCAGTCGTATTCAGGCACTTATGCTCCGGTCGAAACTCTGCGGCAGAAATACCGTGAAGCCGCCGACTGCCAAGACATCGAGGGCCTGATCATAGCAACACGACCTGACTGCATCAACAGCGACATAGTCACTCTTCTACAGGATATCGCCCAGGCAACCTTTATCAGAATTGAACTGGGAGTGGAGTCATTCGACGACGCAGTGCTTGCAGAAATGAACAGATGTCACGACGTCGCAACGTCCCTGCAGGCAATCAGCCGGTTAAGATCTGCTGAAATCCCTGTCTGTATACATCTTATCAGCGGACTGCCCGGCGAAAAACCAGATTACATGACGCGGGCTGCCCGAGTAACTTCAGAGTCCGGTGCCGACATGGTAAAACTGCACCACCTGCAGATAATCAAAGGCTCGCGCCTCGCCAGACTATACGCCGCAAGTCCCGACAGTTATCATTTATACAGCATCGAAGCATATATTGACAGGGTCTGCGAATTCGTCGCCAATCTGGCGCCGAACATATACCTGGAGCGCTTTATCAGCCGGATTCCGGTCGATCAACTCGTAGCGCCAATTTTTTCAGGCATAGATGAATCAGCTTTTCAACGTCTGCTTGAAGCAAGGCTCAAAACTCTTGGCCTTTATCAGGGATCTTCTATCTTAGCCAGCCTGCCATAGCGAAAACAGCAATCTGTAAGACCAGTCCTCTGCCAAGCTTGAAAATGGGCGTGATCTGTCATTGCGAGGAGGGCGCCAGCCCGACGTGGCAATCTCACTGACAGAAGGATTGCTTCGTCGCTACGCTCCTCGCAATGACGGTGAACTCTTAAACTCTTATGTGCCAGAGGACTAGCCGGGGTTCCCGTTGTTTTTTTTCAATCGGGCCAGCTCAATATGATTCTTTACTTTTGCCTTTAGTTCGGCGGCATTAAAGGGACGGGTGATGTAATCTGCGCCACCGAGATCGTAGCTTCTGGTGACTGAAGTGTA
>PGYA01000163.1 GCA_002839435.1 Candidatus Riflebacteria bacterium HGW-Riflebacteria-2
TCCACCCGAAGAGCAGCTTTTTTGTCCCGGCGTCGGGTCCGACGTCGTGCTTCGTCCGTTGCGCGGGCTCGGCCCCGGACGCGCCCGATTTCGCCAGGAAGAGCATCTCTCCCAGCCTGGTCGAAAAGCCGTCCGGCAGGTCCTTCACCGTGACGTCGGCGAAGACGATTTTGCGATCCGTCCCGGCGAGGTAGGCCAAGTCGTTCACCCGGAGCGCCACGCCGTTCCCCTCGACTGTAAAGGGCGCTGCGGAAATATCGGGCGCGCCTCCCGAAAGCGTGAGCAGCAGATCCTCCCCCTTCAGCTCCACCCGAAGGCGGGAGGGGGCGTCCGCAAGCTGCGCGGGGAGGACGTACGCCTGACGGAACGTGTTGAACGAGCCCGGCGCGAGACGGACCTTTTCGTAGAACGCGCCCGGCAGCCCTTCGGTGACCGGCGACGGCGGAAGGCGGAGCGTCCCCTTCTCCGAGGGGAATTCGAGGAAGGTTCCCTTCCGGGGTTCGAAATCGAGCAGCGCCTGCACCTCCGAGGTCATGCCGAGGCGGAGCACCCGAAAGAGCTGCCCGTCAGCGATCGCGCCGCCGCCGAGCTTCCCCCGGACGTCCTCCATTCCCTCCACGCGGAGAGTGAAGGCCCCCATCGGGCCGGAGGGCGCGCGCGGCAGCGACGCCGCTCTGTCGGCGGCGCCTTCGGGAGTCCCCAGCAGCGGAACGGTGGCCATGCCGTAGGCGGTGTCGTAGAGGTCGAGCGCCGCGGTCTCCGGGATTTTTTCCGAGACGACGAAGACCAGCTTCCCTTCGACATCCGCCTCCGGGGATACGAGCAGCTTCCAGCGCCCGTGGACGCCGAGGCAGTCCTCAAGCAGCCACGTTCCCTCCGAAGGGGAGAGAATCTCCGCGCCCCACCGGAGGAAGATGTGGCGCTTCATGTCCTGCACAAGATAGGGGGGCGTCATGAACATTTTCACAGGATATCGCCCTGTAGTAAGGCACTTCATGTTTTTCATGCTCATAGTGGGCACATCCTTCATGATCTCCGGATGCGGCGGCGGAAGTACTTTCACACCTCTTGAGGATGATATAAACAAAATCATCACTCCACCCATTCCACCTCTTCCGCCGGTTCCTCCGGTGACGAAAACCGTTGCCGTTCAGGTGGCCAGTGATTCGGGAACCCTTCTTCACGATGTTCGTGTG
>PGYA01000093.1 GCA_002839435.1 Candidatus Riflebacteria bacterium HGW-Riflebacteria-2
ACAGACTACCGGTGGCGCGGGAGCTGGGGGAGACCAGTTTGATGCTGCTCGTGCATCCGACGCTGACTGAGCAGAACATCGAAGATACCATCAGGGTCGCAAAAGACGTTATCTGCAGAACTACAAAGTAAGTCTGTAGTTTTCGTGCTCGCGTGCCGCGGCGTAGCGTAAGCGAAGCCGGGTGCTCGTAATCGTAATCGTGATCGATTCTTTCACAAAGACGCAGAGACACGGGGAAGATGGATTCTGCGACTGCGCGCAGAATGACGGAGGGGGCGGGTCAGGCAAGGCCGAGGCGGGTGGCGCGGGAGGTGATGAGATCTTTGTAGCGCATCTTCATATCGTTGGAGACGAAACTCGCGTCAATAATCGCAGACCATGCAGGGAGGACGGCAGTAAATTTTTTCAGCAGGGTTTCCAGGCTTTTGTCAGGAATCTGCAGGTATCTCTGCAAAGCCTTAAAATCGGCCAGTTTCAGGCGGTTTTTGCGGGCGTTCAGAGTCAGAGCGAGTTCTTCTTTGTCGTCTGCAAGCAGCAATGCCGCCGGAACCAGATCGTAGGCCGGGCTGAGGTTGTATTTGCCCTGTCGGTTTTTCAGGAGTGAAAAGTTCTTGAGGTGCATGTCGTTATTGCCGGTCAGAAAGCTGAAAAGCACCACTTCATAGAATGTCAGCAGGTCAAAGCCCGGATTATCGGAAAATTTGAGGACAGCCCGGCCGATCTGCTCGTATGAGCCGTTGTACTTATGCTCGGTAAGCCTTTCTGTCAGCTGGCACATGTCTTCCATGTGCAGTTTGTGCTTTTTCATGCGGTCGACGCGGCGGGTGATATAGGCCAGTTCGTTCGATTTAAGCCGGATCAGGCAGTGGTCGACGGTTTTGATTCCGGTTCTGGCGGCAAGGTGCATGGTAAGATCTTCGAGCTCAGGAAGCTGGGGGTAATCCGGAGTGGGCGGTTTGAGAATAAAGCTTCCCCAGAGGCCGACAATAGTGAACTTTTGCGCGGCACCGGTAGTGTCGGGCTTTTCGAGATCGAGAGAAAGTTTGGGCTGGACACCAGTAACTCCCGCCTGGCTGCGAATGACCCGTTGCGCCAGTTCAAGCATCTGGTTCTGTGAATATGGCATCTCAGGCAGCGTTGGCCTGCCGAAAAACTTTTTCAGGCACGCGGCATGATATTCATTTTCCCCTAAAGAAAGCTGCTGGTAACAGCACAGGCAGATGTCATTCATCTTCAGAATCCTTCGCCAGCGCGACGATACTTACTGCTCCAATGCAGTCTTTGCAGGTTGCCAGCAGCAGGCTCATGCGGTCGCGACGGTCGATTTTCCAGGTTTTCTGCGCGACTTCGAGGAGCCAGCCCTCAGGAATCAGCCCGTCGAAAAAGGGAAACAAAACCTGGCTTTGCCAGGGGCGGTCTCTGAGCGGCAGGGTGAGGCTGACCGGTTCGGCGTTTTTCGCGGTCAGGTAGTCTGGGGAATAGGCGAACTGATAGCCGCTGCTGTTTTCGCTGAGAATGCCGGCCAGCTGATCGTGCATGTAAACTTCAGCCTGTTTCATGCAGCAGCCTTTCGCGGTCGATCGGTACCGCTGCAAGTTCGAGCCCGAACATGAACAGGACCTGATTTACTTTGGCCACCTGCACGGTCGATTTGCCCTGTTCGAGCTCGCGAATGAAGCGCAGGCCAACCCCGGCTTTGTGTGCGAGCTCCTGTTGGGTGATGCCAAGAGCTTTGCGGCGTTCTTTAACCGTTTTGCTGATTATGTTAGCGTTCATGTCTATATTATACCTTTTCGGGTATATTTTGTCCAGCTGCGCTGGTTTTATACCCGAAAGGGTATGTTTTGCTTATGGGTTGGTTGTGCTATACCCGTAAGGGTGTATCTTATCGTGCTCGCCCTGCGTCGCTTAAGCGAAGCAGGGTAATCGTAATCGATTCTCACGCCGAGGCGCGGAGAGGAAGAAGAGAAACCGCCGATTGCACCGATTGGCGCAGATTGCGGTCAGGGTTCGGCGGCGAAGATGGTGAGCAGCAGTTCAGAGTCGTCGAGCAGGCGGTAGATTGGCTTTTTCCCCGATAATTCAAGGCTGTGAGCAATTATGATCGGCACGCCCTCGCCTCTTTTGTCCATTATGTGGCTACGCAGCAGCGAAAAGTTACTGCGTTCAACCGGGCATTTGGCCAGAAGCGAAGTTAGCAGTTCATTGCGCGCTGATTGCCTCTCAGCCAGGCTCTCGATCGTCATTGTGTTCGGTATGGTTCCGGGTGAATAAAGTTCGAGCCGGTCAGAGAAAACGTGCAGCCTGATCTTCGAGCCGTAAATCGAGTAGTCGCGGTGTGCGACGGCATTGACTATTGCCTCAAATACCGCGTTCATGGCAAACTGCGGCACGTCGACGCGATGCGGCTGTTTGCGGGCACCAATCTTCATGTTGCGCTCGACAAAGCGGCAGGCCTCGAAAATCTGGCGGTCGAGCGGCCCGGTAATCTCGCGGGCATCGAGCTGCCAGCTGGCGTCGCGCGCCGTGCCCCGATAGCATACCGCCTGAATGAAGGCGCTGGCTATATACTCTTCGGGCTGCTGGCAGCACATCAGGATGCCGCTCACGGTCGGGTGCGATACACCATTTTCATCGTCAGAAACCAGTTTGAGCTTGTTGAGAAATTCGCACCTGTCGGGCGGGGAAAGCGGCGAGCGCAGTCGCTGCCAGAGACTTTCATCGAGAGCCTCGAGCGGGGCGTGTGCCACGACCTGCTCGTCGAACCGGATCAGTCGCGCCTGGCTGCGCTGCTGAAAAAGCCGGGCAAGGTATTCTGGCGTCATCTGTCTTTTTGAACTGCCAATGCGGTGCAGATAGCCGCCTGGACTCTGATGCACGAACAGGCTTCGCGGTATGCTGACTTTGATCAGATTGCGCGCACCAGCCTCAAGATCAAGTCGGATTTTTTTTATCTGGCAGATGAGGGGTGGTTTGATCAGGTCGTTGACTATGTTTCTGACCCAGGTCTCGACCAGGTCGAGAGCCTGATCGGGAATTCCGGTAATTGCACGGGTTTTATCATTTACGCCGAGAAGTATGGTGCCGCTGTTAGAATTTGCCATGGCAGCTATTTCATCCGCCATGCCGTTGCGGTGCGGGCCGGCGACGCTGCTGTCTGTCAGCATGATTTCTTTCAGTTCCAGAAATGAGTCTTCACCAGAACTGATCTGCTGTAAAAGGCTTTCGGTCTCGGTCATCATTGAATCTCGCCACCACCTGGAAGTCTCAGGCCCGGTCTTCGTGCAAATTATATCACAATATATTTTAGCAGTTATGATTTTTTATTTCGGGTTGGTCGTGATCGTTGTCGTTGTCGATCGCCGAATCTCACGCAGAGCCGCAGAGGCGCTGAAGAGAAAAGCCATCCGCAGATGGCGCAGATAGCACAGATTTTTTAGGTTGAGCAGGGCGAGGTAAGCCTGATTGGTGACGAGGTTGGTAGCAGCAGTTTTTAGAGGTCTGGTCGATCGCGAACCTGATAGCGATTGTATGTGCCGTGGCCGGTTTTTTGTTGTCATTTTGGCAGCGGTTGGTTATGATGCGGTAAATACATGATACCTGGAGAACTTTTATGAGGCGTCGTGGCATCATTCTTGCCGGCGGAACCGGTAGCCGGCTTTATCCGATCACTCAAGGCGTCAGCAAACAGCTGGTGCCGGTCTATGATAAGCCGATGATCTATTACCCGCTGTCGACTTTGATGCTGGCCGGCATAACTGACATTCTGATCATCACCACGCCAGAAGACCGGGCGGCATTTCAGCGCCTGCTCGGCGATGGCAGTCAGTGGGGAATCAGCCTGCGATACGCTGTGCAGCCAAGCCCGGACGGCCTCGCCCAAGCTTTCATCATCGGCGAAAAGTTTATCGATGGCGCCCCAAGCTGTCTTATTCTCGGTGATAACATATTTTACGCCGAAGGACTGGCCCGCAAGCTGCAGGAAGTGGCCCGGCGTCAGGCGGGAGCGACCGTTTTTGGTTATTACGTTAACGATCCTGAGCGTTACGGCGTCGTTGAATTCGACGGCAACGGGCACGCTCTAAGCATCGAAGAAAAGCCGAAGCAGCCGAAATCTAACTATGCCGTGACCGGTCTCTATTTTTATGACGAAAAAGTTTGCGAATATGCCGGGGCTTTGCGGCCTTCGGCGCGTGGCGAGCTCGAAATCACCGACCTGAACCGCGTTTATCTCGGACGCGGCGAACTCGATGTCGAAATGCTCAGTCGCGGAACCGCCTGGCTCGATACCGGTACCTTTGCTTCGCTGGTCGATGCCTCGCAGTTCGTGCGCGTCGTCGAAGATCGCCAGGGTCTCAAAATCGCCTGTATCGAAGAAATTGCCTGGCGCATGGGCTTTATCGATAAGTCCCGCCTGCTCGAACTGGCCAAGCCACTGGCGAAAAACGATTATGGCAACTATCTACTGCGCATCGCCGGAGAAAAGCCATGAAAGTTACTCCCACTGCGATCCCTGGCGTTCTGGTAATCGAGCCGCAAGTGTTTTCCGATGCGCGCGGTTTTTTTCTCGAAACCTGGAACCGCCGCAAATTCGCAGAAGCCGGCCTCGATGCTGATTTTGTCCAGGACAACCACAGCTGTTCGCTTAAAAATACCCTGCGCGGTCTGCATTATCAGCTGCAGAACACTCAGGGCAAACTGGTGCGCGTAAACCTCGGCACAGTTTTCGATGTTGCCGTCGATATCAGGCGCAGTTCGCCGACCTTCGGAAAATGGGTCGGTGAAGTCGTTTCGGCCGAAAATAAAAAGCTGTTCTGGGTTCCGCCAGGGTTCGCGCATGGTTTTATGGTGCTCAGCGATGTCGCCGAGTTTCAATACAAATGTACCGATTATTACAACCCCGCTGCCGAGCGCTGCATTGCCTTTGACGACCCCGATCTCGCCATCGACTGGCCAGTAAAGGACCCGGCGCAGCTGATCCTCTCGGCAAAAGACCGTGCCGGCAAAGCATTCAAAGCCGCCGAGCTGTTTGCCTGAATTTGTAAAATCAGGCGGGTTTTAACTCGGTCAGCATTTTGCGCAGGTTGGCGCGCCAGTGTACCGGTTGCAGATCGGCGGCCGCGTAGGCGGCGCTTTTGTCGAGAACGCTGCAGGCGGGGCGGGCGGCCGGGGTGGGGTAGTCGGCGGTGGTGATCGGTTTGATCTGCACCGGCCGGTTGAGCAGGCCGAGGGCGGTTGCTTCTTCGTAGATTGCCACGGCGAAGTCATACCAGCTGGCGGTGCCGGCATCTGACCAGTGCAGGGTGCCGGTTGCCTGTTTATCTATGAGACGCCAGATGAGTTCGGCCAGCGATGCCGCCCAGGTTGGGGTGCCGGTCTGGTCGGCGACGACGCCGAGGCTGTCGCGTTCGCCCATCAGGCGCAACATGGTTTTGACGAAATTATTGCCGTGTGAGCTGTAGAGCCAGGCAGTTCTGATGATCAGCGCGCGGGCGCCGCTGGCGAGCACTTCATTTTCGCCGGCCAGCTTGCTTTTGCCGTAGACGCTCAGCGGGTTGGGCTGGTCGTCAGGCCGGTATGGCCGCCCCTGAGCACCGGAAAAAACGAAATCAGTCGAAATATGTACAAGCAGCGCACCGGTCTCTTTGGCCGCTTCGGCCAGGTATTGCGGGCCGGTCTGGTTGACCGCAAAGGCTTTGTCGGGTTCGCTTTCGGCCTTGTCGACCGCGGTGTAGGCGGCGCAGTTGATAATGGCGGCCGGCTTTTCGGCGGTGACGTAGTTGATGACCGCAGCGCGGTCGGTGATGTCGAGTTCGGCCACGGTCGGCGCAACCAGACGGCAGCCGCCCGGGCAGCTGCGCACCAGCTCAAAGCCAAGCTGCCCGCCCATTCCCACAATCAGAATCTTTTTCATCGCAAATCCTTCATCTACCGGCAACAGCCCTGGGTCGGCGATTTCTGGTCGGGCAGCCGGAATGCTGACCGAAATCTCCGGCAGCAAGGCCTTTGAAGGAAAGGTCTTCGTCAAGCTCTGGCCAGTGCAGGCCAAATGGCGAAATCTCAATGTTGTTGAGCTGCTCAGGTGTCCCCACGGCCAGTCTTCGATTCTGACTTACGGGAAACCTGATTTCAACGCCCTTATTCATTTCAATCATGATAAAACCGTCTTTATAAAAGGCTTTTATCGAATCAGCCGAGATACTCATACCATTTCTCCAGAATCAGGTCGCGATTTTCTTTAACGAGTTTAAGCGCTTTTCGCAGCTCAAGCATTTTCATGCCCTGCGACTCGCGGAGTTCTACTTTGCTTTCGACTTCAAAAACAGCTTCTCCGCCGCTATGACGAACATGTACATGAACAGGTTCATGCTCATTGCTGTAGAAAAAGAACTTGTAACCATCTTTTTCAAAGACTATCGGCATTGTGAACTCCAGGATAAGCTCATGGAAACATTCTAGCAGACATGCCGGTCACGGTCATCTTTTTCTTTCGAAACATCTTTAGAAACAGTGAAGCCGAAGCAGTGTTATGAATAGCAGGGTGTGATATAATAGCCTAAAAACTGGAGGCGGGCGATGGCATTTTCGGTTAAAAGGTTTGCGCAGGGGGCGCCGTTCTTTCTTATTGCCGGGCCCTGTGTCATCGAGTCGGAAGATATTTGTCTCTACATCGCGCAGAACGTCAAGGCGATCGCCGAAGAACTCAAGATTCCGGCGATTTTCAAGGCGAGTTTCGATAAGGCCAATCGCACGGCCGGCAAATCGTTTCGCGGCCCCGGCCTCGCAAAGGGTCTCGAAATTCTCGCTTCGGTCAAGGCCAAGACCGGCATGCCGGCGCTGACCGACGTGCACGAACCGCAGCAGTGCGCCGAGGTGGCGAAAGTCTGTGAGATTCTGCAGATTCCGGCGTTTCTCTGTCGCCAGACCGACCTGACTGAGGCTGCCGCCGCAACTGGTCGCATAGTCAACATCAAGAAGGGTCAGTTTCTGTCGCCCTGGGCGACAAAGCATCTTGCAGATAAAGTGCGCAGCGTCGAAGGCAGCGGGGAAGTGCTGCTGACCGAGCGTGGTGCTTCGTTCGGCTATGGCAGCCTCGTCGTCGATATGCGCGCGTTTCCGATCATGCGTGAATACTGTGACGGCGTGGTTTACGATGCCACGCATTCGCTGCAGTTACCAAGCTCGGGCGCTGCCAAAACTGGTGGGCAGCGCGAGTTCATCGCGACGCTGGCGCGTGCCGCCATCGCTACCGGCGACGTCGATGGCCTGTTCGTCGAAGTGCACCCCGAGCCCGAGAAGTCGCCGTCAGATGCCGACAACATTCTGCCGCTCGACGATCTGAAAGGCCTTCTGTGCGAACTCGCCGCCATCAAAAACGCCCTGCTCGAAGCCCGCAAAGCATCTTGATAAGAGGCAAATCCTTGTCAAATAAGAGTTGTAGGGTTTGCTGTCATTGCGAGGAGGGCGCCAGCCCGACGTGGCAATCCCATTGTCATAGAGATTGCTTCGTCGCTACGCTCCTCGCAATGACAATTTTTAAGCACGCATTCAAATGTGACAAAGGACTAGTCCTCTGTCACATTTGAATTACATAGTAGAATCAAGCTGACTACAAAACATATTTAGCAGACAAGATCACGCCGAGAGCCCGGCATAAGCGGTATACCACGTATCGAATTATTGAACTCATGTGTGACAGAGGACTAGTGATGAAAAAGATGTTTTTTATACTGGTGATGGTGCTGGTGGCTGGGGGACTTGCTGCTTCCGGGATTACGCTTTATTCGTATCAGGATGAGCGGGGCCAGACAATCGTTGTCGACAGCCTGGAGCGAATTCCCGAACAGTATCGCGACGGGGCAAAGCGTGGCTTTATACCCTCGTTTCGCAGCGACCCGGCGCCGAAAAAGCCATCGGCTGTGATTGAAACAGTGCCTGACGCCGTCGTCGAGCACCCGGCCAGACAGACAGATGATCAGTTCAGTGTCACGCCGCCGCCTGAAGAAATCGAGCTCGACACCGGTCTGGCCAGTGCCAGCCAGTCAATGGCACAACTGCGCCTGCTTCACCTCAACTACGAGCGTATCTATATCGCCGCCCGTGACAATGGTCTGCAGTTTCCTTCGATTGGGCCTTTGCATCTTGCCAACAACCAGCTGATCATAGATTTTCGCTTCCCCGAAGCAATGAGCACCGATGCCGGGCGCGCCTGGCTGGAAAAAGCCCGGATTTTCTTCGACCAGCTCAAGGGGCTGCAATACAATGTCGGCATCTGGCTCTCGCAGTATTCTCAGGAGCTGTTATCAACCATGCCGATGCTGACTGCACGCGCCAAAGTTCTGCTCAACGAGCTCGAAACCGCATTCTCAGCTATCCCGGCCGGAAAATAAGAAAACTATCCGCAGAATGGCGGCAAGGGGCAATCGTGCTCGTGCTCGTGCTCGTAATCGAAGGATGTTACGATACCGAACCCGATACCGATAACGATAACGATTACGATTACGATTACGATTACGATTACGAAAATGGGATGCCGATAGATATTGCATGAACAAGTTGGAATTAATGGAGAAAGATATGCAATGCTCAAACTGCCCGGATAGAGAAATATGTTTTCGTTTCGGCTCGATTAACCCTAACAGTCACGATTACCAGCAGCTCAAACAGGCTTACCTGCGCACCCTGCGCTGCCGCCGCCAGCGCTTCGGCTGAGAAGAGAAGAATTCTCGCACAAAGCCGCAGCGCCACAAAGTAAGAAAAGAAGAAAAAGAAGAAAAAGAAGAGAGTCCGCGGATTGCGCAGATTGCCGCAGATTTTTTAGAACTGGCCGAGAGCCAGATATAAGCGGAGTCTCTTCGATTTATTGACACAGACTCATTAACTTGTGTATGTGAACCCTCATCGAGGGCGCAGGCCGGGATCTCATAAGCGAAAAC
>PGYA01000164.1 GCA_002839435.1 Candidatus Riflebacteria bacterium HGW-Riflebacteria-2
CTCGGTGGATGTTATCGAAATTGACGGTGCATCTAATAACAGTGTGGACGACATCCGGAAGTTGAGAGAAAATGCGAAGTATCCTCCATCTCACGGCAAGTATAAAATGTATGTGATAGACGAGGTTCATATGCTTTCGTCAGCCGCATTCAATGCCTTACTCAAGACTTTAGAAGAGCCGCCTCCGCATTTGATGTTCGTGTTTGCCACAACAGAGGCTCACAAAGTGCTCCCAACTATCACAAGCCGATGCCAAAGGTATGATTTTCGGAGGATGGAAACCGGTGAAATAGTCTCTCAACTCAAATATATAGCGGGAAAAGAATCCATTACTATAGATGAAAAATCGCTTATGATTATAGCAAAGCGGGCTGACGGCTCGATGCGAGATTCTCAAAGTATTTTCGACCAAGTAATTGCCTTTTGCGGTAAAAATGTGGATTTTCATGCCACTGTTGACTCATTGAGCTTGATTGATGACGAGTTTTACTTCAGGATTTCACGAGCGGCAGTCAGCAAAGACACCGCTGAAATGTTCCATATTGCAACTGAAATCATCAATCGTGGTTACGATTTGCAGGAAACATTATCCGGATTGCTCGAGCATCTAAGGCATTTATTGACCGTTGTCGTAACGGGAAGCACAGAATTAATCGAAACAGCGAGCGAAATTCAAAAACTATACCAACAAGAATCCAAAAATTTCAGAAAGAATGATTTGTTGCGAATGATGAATTTGATTGCTCAATCCGAACAAGAAATTCGATTTGCAAAGCAACCGCGAGTCAAATTTGAACTGACATTGTGCAAATTAGCTACAATGGATACAGTAGCCGAAATTGAGGATTTGATTCGTCAAATAAACGGTTTGCCAACGACTGAAAGCCCGGTAGCAGTCGCACCTTCGCCGAAAGCTGTTCCTGAGAATATAATAGCTCGTGAAAATAATCCGACTTACTCTCCTGAAAAAAAAACACCTGATGTAAAGGAAGTAAAGGTAGAAGCAGCAAAGATTGTATATGAATTACCTAAGGATTGGGACAAAATTTTAAAATCCGATGAAATCAACGAAAGCGGGCTATCGAAGGGATTGGAACATGCTGAAATGATGATAGCCGGCAAAGTACTCGTACTTAAGTATAATAATGCTTTTCATGCCGATTTTATTGGTGGAAAAGGCAAATT
>PGYA01000094.1:0-3478 GCA_002839435.1 Candidatus Riflebacteria bacterium HGW-Riflebacteria-2
ACTTGGCAAGACAATCAAGGATCGTCTCAAAATCAAACGCGTTCGCTCGGATACCTTCGGTTACCTGCAGCGCAGCTACCTCGGAATCGTTTCAGAAGTCGATCAGGCCGAAGCCCGTGAAGTCGGCGAAAAAGCGGCCCAGTTCGCACTCTGGAACAACGTCGATGGTTCGGTCGCCATTCGCAGAACTGGTGACTATTCGGTTGACTACTTCCTGACCCCGCTCAATACAGTAGCTCGCGAAACCAAGTCGATGCCGCGCACCTTCATTAACGAGGCAGGCAATGGCGTCACCACAGATTTCCTCAATTATGCCCGGCCGCTGCTTGGCACTATGCCCAGCTACGAACGTTTACAGTGCCCGAAAGTGCCGAAAAAGTGAATAAAGGCAAAAACCCGCGATCGATAGAAGTTGTCGAAGGTCTGACCGCCAACGGTCAGGCCTTTGTTAACATTGACGGCGTTCTGTTGCGCGTACCCGGATTCCTGCCCGGCGACAAGATCGATATTGAGCTCGACGGTTCCGGTCGGATCGTCGATGTGCAGATGGTCGAACCTTCGCCTGAACGCGTTAAGCCCGACTGCTTTTTTCATGGTCCCTGTGGCGGTTGCGACCTGCTCGAGCTTTCTGAGAAGGGGCGCAAAAAGGAAAAACAGGCGATGATAACGCGCGCGCTCAGCCGAATTCCTGGTGGCAGCGAAGCTTATCTGCACAGCTTCACGGCCTCACGCGAGATCATTCGCTATCTACCCAGGGTTCGCCTGCATCAGGGCCGCAACTACGAAGAGCGCGAATCCGGCTACCTCGCGGCCGAAAGTTATGCTTCGCAGGTTCCGGGAGGCGTTGTGCCGGTTACCGCCTGCGCCATAATCACACCACCTCTTGCCCGCCGACTGCTTGCCGCGCGCAAGATTCTCAGCCAGATACCAATTTTTCTAGAAAGTCTGACACTTATGTCCTCTTCATCTCATCGTTCTGACCGCGTTGTCGGCCATGCCGTGCTGATGAAGGGTCGCCCACCAGGCCATCATTACAAGGATCTGACCAAGATCCTGCGTGCAGCCAACCTCAAAGGGCTGTCAGTTGCCAATCATGAGGGCAAGATCAAAGAAGTCCAGGGAACGGTCAGCGTTACCGGTCTGATCGCGCCCGAAGTCGATGGCGGCCCGTATGATGCCGAGCCATCATTTTTCGTGCAGGGCAATATTTTTCAGAACCCGGTGCTGATTCGCAAGGTTATCGAGTTATGTAAACCTGCTCCAGGTATGCGAATAGTAGAAGGCTTTGCCGGCGCCGGCAACTTCACGCTCGCCCTCGCTGCCAAAGGCGCGCAGGTCGAAGCGATCGAAGCACACCCCGGCGCGGTCAGAACCGGCATACGTAATATCAAGCGCAGCGGCTTTGAAGACCGGATAACATTGCTCGAAGGCGACGCAATAAAAGAACTCTCGCGTTTCAAGCCTGAGCCAGACGTTTTGCTGCTCGACCCACCGCGCACCGGCACCCCGTCGATCGGGCGCACGCTGACAAAGCTGCTGCCAAAAAAAGTGGTATGCGTATTCTGCGATCTCGACGCCTGCGAACGCGACAGCACCGCCATCATCCGAAGCGGCTACAAACTGAGCGAAGCCGCTGGCCTCGACCTCTACCCGCGCACCCACCACGTTGAGCTCATCTGCCTGTTCGAGAAAGCCTGAGCCAAACAGAAGACCTCGCACCAAGTCGCAGAGCCACTAAGAAAGAGCTCTGTCGATTACGAGCACGAGCACGAAAGAATGCGCAACAGGCACGTCTGCCCGTGAGATCCTGCGCCTTCGCGCAGGGTGGCGATTCTCCCACTTTGTCGTTCTGCGCGCAGCGAAGCGAAAGCGCAGAATCCATCTTACTAGTCTGCTCCCTCACCCACAAATCTGCGGCAATCGGCGTAATCGGCGGATAAAGTATTCTCTGTGTCTTTGCGGCTCTGTGCGAGGTCTTCTATCTTCTGTCTTCAGGCTTTTTTGCTGCGGTGGGCTTCGAGGTAGTAGATGGCAGTGAGAATAGCATCACCAAAGCAGCTGCTGCCCTGGTGCGCCAGAACGCCGTCGTTCCACCAGCCGACAAGAAGGTCGGAAAAGCCAGCGTGGTAGCTCATGTCAAAAGAAGTGCCAGCGACGCCTAGCGTTTCGCAACCGGTCGAAAAATCGCTGACCTGGCTGGCCGGGCCGATTATAGTGCCCGAGGCAAGCCGCTCTGCCACAAGATAGCGGGCGATATCGCCGGCGATTTCGTCGGCCTCGACAACTCGATTGTCTCTGCCGATTATCTGCAACCCTTGGCCATCGCGGCTCACCCGCGCTGTTGGGCCCTGGGGATCGCTCTCAAATATTATTCCGAGTTCGGGCATTTCACGCAGGCTTTGCTCAATTCCGGCAAACGGGATCTCGATATTTTTGAAGCCAGGGCCGGCTTCGATAAAACGATCGACGAGCCCGGCCAGATTGTTGACGTAATAACGACCGAGCTCGGTTGAACCGGCCAGCCCCGCTCTGGGTGGTGGCGCGTCAGGTGTTGCTGCAAGAATATCTTTTTCGTCAAGCGGGCCACCGTGGCTGGCGAGTAAGCTCAGCGTCAGCACCGAATCGTTGGCAACACGGTCGAGATAAAGAGAATGCGGCATGTTGCGACTGATCAGTGCCTGCGCCAAAGAACAGACAGGAGCCGGTTCGCCCGGTAGAAATATGTTGATGCCGGCTGAAAGGAGGCTCTCAGCAATAGTCGCGGCCAGATCAGGCAGACCTTCTGCTGCTGAATAAGCCAGTATCAGACTGGGAAAACTGCGACAGCTGTTGAGCAGATGGTTATAAAAAACCTGATTTTCCGGAAGTTCTGCCCAGGCGAGATGGCGCGCCTGCGACTCATTGAATATGGCCGGATACAGCGGTTTCATGCGAAAATAGCGGCACCGCCGAGAAGCACGGCGTCGTTTTCGAAACGTGCTTCGCGCACAAGCGCGCGCCCCTGGTCAGCGACCGGCAAGATGTGCTTCTTCATGGTTTCCAGCAAAGTTGGCATAAAGTATTGTTTCAGCGCCATCATGCCGCCTCCGAGCAGTATCATTTCAGGATTGATCAGCGTATGAATATTGGCAAGCGCGAGGCCGAGATATTCCCCCACCCTTGCTATGGCGGCAAGGGCCAGTTCGTCGCCCTGTTCAGCGGCCTTGCCGATCAGTGGCCCCCTCACATTCTCGAATCTGCTTTCAGCAAGCTCCTTGATCAGGCTTTTACGGCCGGTTTTCAGCTCGGCCCTGACAAAATTTTCCATGCCGGTGCCGGAAGCGTAAGCCTCTAGACAGCCTTTTTTCCCGCAGCCACAGACCGGCCCTTCGGGATCCATGCAGATATGACCGATTTCACCGGCAGAATTGGTTGAGCCGTTGACCAGCTGGCCATTCAGCACGAACCCTGAGCCGATACCGGTTCCGACAAATATGTT
>PGYA01000094.1:3726-12566 GCA_002839435.1 Candidatus Riflebacteria bacterium HGW-Riflebacteria-2
AATCTTGCTCCTCTAACCGCCGATTTTAGATAGTGACGACTCAAAAGTCGAGGCATAGCAGGCATTCTGCTTGTGCCAGGCAAATTTTTCCTCAGCCAGCCGCACAATTGTTTCGCGGATCTTATCAGGTGTCATCCCCCTGATATTTACGCCTACTTCCGAATCAAGGCAGGGAAGCAGGTAACCGTTGGAGGTGAGCCTGAGACGGGTGCAGCGCTGACAAAACGGGTGCGAGCGCGAACTGATAAAACCGACACCAGCCTGACTGCCGACGATATGATAATCGCTCGATGGCCCGAACGAACCGTCGGCAACTTTTTCAAGCTGATATTTCTGCGAAATGCTTGCAACAACCAGTTCTTCCGAGATAAACTGGTCGTCTGGTGGCAATTCTACCGCCTTGAACGGCATTCTTTCGATAAAGCGCACGCTTATCGCGCGGGCTACGACGAAATCGATAAAGCGGAGAATTTCATCGGCGTTTATTCCGGGAATCAGAACGGTATTGAGCTTTACTGGCTTGAGACCGGCGGCAATGGCAGCGTCTATACCAGCGATGACGTCTTCGAGGTTGCCAACTCGTGTAATTTTTCTGAAGGTTTCCGGGTTAAGCGAATCGAGGCTGATGTTAACGCGGTTGAGGCCGGCTCTTTTGAGCTCTGCGGCATAGCGGGTCAGCAAAGCACCATTCGTGGTAAGTGTCAGGTCGTTGAGACCTGGAATTTTTGCCACTTCGCCGATAAAATCGACGATACCGCCGCGCACCAGCGGTTCGCCGCCGCTAATGCGCACCTGCTCGACGCCGCTCTCGACAGCAGTTTTGATGACGGTTAAAATTTCTTCATAACGCATGATCTGTGCGTGCGATTGTTTGCAGACGCCTTCTGCCGGCATGCAATAGACGCAGCGATAATTACAGCGATCGGTCACAGAGACACGCAGATATTTGAACATTATTTACTCCGAATGCACCATGCTACAGCGTCGCAGCAGGCAAGTCAAACTTTCTGGTTTTGTGCTATAATGTCACAAATCAAATTGTTGGAGTTTATACCATGCGCATGTCCCTGATAATTACAGCCATGCTGCTCTTTTTAGCCGGAAACGCCGCGCAGGGCGCTGAGATAAGCCTTGTTGCACAAGGCCAGTGGGGAAAAGAAACCAACCAGATCGGCATAAGGTTTCCGTCTCCAGGTGTAATGCCGGTAGCGCCTTATCAGTGTGTTGGCGGCTACGATGTCGATGACAGCGGCCGATTATGGCTCACCGACTCGGTCAACCGCATGCTGAAAAGCTACAAGAACAAGGAATGGTCATACATCATGACCAGCTTTGACAAGATGGGTGATATAAGCTGCTTCGAAAAGAAGCTTTACATCGTAACCCGTTCACCAGACGGCGTTGCAGTAATCAACCCGGAAAACGGCAAGGTCGAACAACAACTGCGCATCGACTTCAACAACCCAGGGCGTATCAGGTTATTCGCGGCCGGCATCATCGGGGTCGAAGAGCCCGGCGTCGGCCTGTGGATTGTTCGCGACGGCAAGGCCGAACTGCACCCGGCCATCAGCCTGGAAGCTGTCGGCGACAGCAAAACCGTCTACGGCCTGCAGTATAATTTTGAAGCCGGCTCACGCACCATTGTCAGCGCCGAACTCGCAACCCAGCCGCAGGAACCTGAAACCATCGCCCTGTTTGAAGCGGGTGACAACATTGTTTTCTGCAAAATGGCCGGGATGCTCGGAAAACGACCTGCATTCATGATAGTAACCCAGGCAAAGCCGGAGGTGCTGGCCATTTACCAGCTCAACCCTCAGCAGCAGCCGTTGAAGCGTGCAGAACTACCAGTTTTCGAGGCGCCTTTCCTCACCAGCAGCTGGAAGCTATGCAGCGACGGCCGCTTTTACGCTTTCGAAGGCACCGCCACCGGCGGCTTCAAAATTCACCGCTACGACGACAAAATGTGACAAAATCTGATTCCGGGCGCGACAGCCAATGATGAGAATATGGCTAAGAACAAACAATGAGCTGGTCTCACAAGTTTGCCACCAAAGTCGCTCTGTCGGGGTGTGAAGATTCAGTCTTAGGTGTGATTGCCTGTATTGCTTAGATTATAGCAACAAGCTTATGCCTTGTTACCCGTGCTCTCGACAGGGTCTCAACGCTGCAACTCTCACCAGGCGCAACCTATGGTAAATAGCTATGGCTCTGCGTCAATATTGCCTGGCTCGAAGTTTTCGCTTATGAGATCCCTGTCTGCGCACTCACAATAATAACTCCACCCGTAACTGAATCTTTACGTCGGGGTTCGTTATTGGCTCGACAGTAAGGGAATTTTCGAGTAGAATTTAAGTAATAATTGAGTATGGAGTAGACTATGAACAGGAAATTTGCGGTTGTGTTCCTGGTGTGGGCGATATTTTCTTCTGGCGTGCTTATGGCGCAGAACGACCCGTTTGGTGAGCAGACTACGGTCAGCAATCCGCAGGCTTCAGGCGACATGTTTGGCGTCGATACTGCGGTTTCGCCAAAAGTTTTCGAAATCAATGGTTCCTGGGTCAATGTGCGCTCAGGCCCAGGCACCGTCAATGCAGTGCTCAAAACCCTGCCACGTGGGACTGCCGGCATAAAACTCGAAGAAAAGAACGGCTGGTTCAAACTTGACTTTGGCAGCGGCCTGGTCGGCTGGGTGCGCGGCGATCTGGTCAAAGGATTCGAAGTGTCAGCCGGTGCCACGGTAGCGACTCCGAACGTAAATGCGAGTTTAACTAATGCCGCAGCTGCTAATGCAAAACAATTTGAACGCTGGGATCGCCAGCTTGGCGATGACCTTCTCAACTACGACAAATTTCCGTGGTATTGGCGCCTTAACCGCGCTAACAAGGCCTTCAAAAAAGGCGACTACAAAAAGGCCTATGAGCTTGCCTGCAAGGCGAGCGGCAACCCGGCCGAAGCTGCTTATATGCAGGCAAAATGTCTCAACCAGCTCGGCAGGCACGAAGAAGCAGCCAGGATGTTGAAGTCGCTTGAGAAAAACTTCGAAGACCTTGTATTCGCGCGCAAGATACAGGCGCTCGCCGACCCATATATCAAGGAGCCGATAGTGTTCAAATTCGGCGGCTTCGACGATATCGATGCCTATCGCGAAAAGAAAACCTCAGGCAATCGTCTCGGCCTTGAATCTTCTGAATATTACGAAAAATACGTCGATATAAACACCTGGAAATGGCGCTCGAACGCGGCCTACAAAGAATTCGAAAAAATCGGCGGCATCGACTGCAGCGGCTTTGTGCAGATGATACAGAAGCATGCCTATGAGCAGGCTGGCGTCAAATACCCGATCACCACAGGGCGCACTTCGACCAGCGGCCTTTGGTCTGAAAAATACACAAAGTCAATCAATCCCGGCGTCAAGCCACCTCCCCCACCCGACATCAGGCCCGGCGACATGATTCTGCTCGACTACGGGCACAACCGCTACGGCCACTCGATGATCTACAAAGGCCGCGATGCGCAGGGAAACATACTGGTCATGCAGATGGGTGATACCGCCCAGGTCAGCATTATGCCAGCCCACAAATATCAGTTTTACAAAGGCACCTACCGCCTGAACGGCATGGATCAGGTGCGCAAAGCCCTGACCGCCTGACAAGACAGACAACCCATACAGTATTTTTGCGTGGACAGCGACTATCATTGTCGCTGTCGTAGTATTTGTATATTTGTCATTGCGAGGAGCGTAGCGACGAAGCAATCCTTCTGCCAATGGTATTGCCACGTCGGGCTGACGCCCTTCCTTGCAATGACGATAACATCCAGATTGAGGCGTGACAGAGGACTAGCTTCAGGGCTTTTTCGCCTGCCACAATGACTCATTTTTGACCGCGAATTGATGCTAACGATTACGATTATGATTATCATACTTCGAAATTTATTCTGTGGTATAATTGTAGCGCTAAATCTGCAAGCCACACAACGGAAGTATGCGTATGGAAAACATTGATATAAGCGTCGCAATACCCGTCTACAACGAAATAGACAGCCTCGAAGAACTTGTTGCGCGCGTCGAAGACAGCCTCAAAAAAATTGGCCGCAGCTGGGAACTGATACTGGTTGACGACGGTTCTAACGACGGCAGCTTTGATAAAATCCGCGAACTAAAAAACAGTCGCCCCTGGCTGCGCGGGCTTAAATTCACGCATAACAACGGGCAGACCGCTGCCATGGGCGCCGGGATTCGTGCAGCACGCGGTGCGCTGATTGTCACTCTCGATGCCGACCTGCAGAATGATCCGGCTGATATTCCGCTGCTGCTGACAGGTATCGATCAGGGCTACACCGCTGCTGTTGGCTGGCGGAAGAAGCGCAACGACACTCTAATACGCCGCCTTTCCTCGCGCTTTGCCAACTGGGTGCGCAACGTGGTCAGCAGCGAAACCATCAAAGACACCGGCTGTTCACTCAAAGCATTCAAGGCCGAAGCTATCAAGCCGATTGAACTGTTCGAGGGTATGCACCGGTTTTTGCCAACTCTGGTAAAAATGAACGGCGGCACTGTCTGCGAAATTGAAGTAAGCCATCATCCTCGCCAGAAGGGCGTTTCAAAATACAATGTCTGGAATCGCGTTTTCAGGTCATTTCTCGACCTGCTCGCGATAAGATGGATGAAATGGCGCAAATTGAGGTACCAGATAGATGAGCAAATTTGATTTGTGGCTGATTATCGGCCTGATTGGGCAGGTCATGTTTTCGATGCGCTTTATCGTGCAGTGGATTGCTTCTGAAAGACACAAGAAAAGTGTCATTCCAATTTCGTTCTGGTATTTCAGTATCGCCGGCTCTTTTCTGCTGCTGGCCTACTCAATTCACCGCATGGATCCGGTGTTTATTCTTGGGCAGTCGCTGGGCTCGGTGATTTATTTCCGCAACCTTGTGCTCATCGGGCGCGACAAACGTAACACACTGGCCGCCCAGGAAGCCGCACTGCCTGATGAATAAACTGAAGGTTCCACGATTTGCCTTTAAATCGCTGGGGCTGCTGATTTTTCTGGCGGGCATGCTGCCGGTACTGTTTCATTGCGGCACCGCCGGACTGTTTGAAACCTCTGAAGGTCGTTACGCCTCGGTTGCCAGGCGCATGCTCGATTCAGGCGACTGGCTGACACCACGCCACAACGGCCTGCGTCATTTTACCAAACCACCTGTTACCTACTGGTTTGCCGCCGCCGGCATGAAATTATTTGGGATTAACGAATTTGGTGCCCGCTTTTTTTTAAGCATTATGGCCGGCGTGACCGCATTCGCGACCTGGTATCTCGGCAAGCTGCTTTTTTGCCGGGTCACCGGCCTGATCGCAGCTCTCGTGCTGGTCAGTTCACTATATTTTCAGTCGCAGTTCCGCGGCCTGACGACCGACCCCTTTCTAACTGCTTTCGAAACCATTATGGCACTGGCCTTTTTCGCCTGGCTGAGCCGCCAGAAAAAGCGCTGGTATTTCACCTTCTGGCTGGCGACTTCGGCGGCGATGCTGACCAAGGGACCACCCGGCCTGCTGCCGCTTGCCGGGCTGATTCCGGCGGCTCTGCTCAGTGGTCATCGTTTGCAGTTGAAAAAACTCTTTGGGGCTGCGGCCGGCTGGGCGATATTCGTTATTTTCGGTCTTGGCTGGTATCTGCTCGTAGCTTTCATGAACCCCGGGCTGCTTAGTTATTTCCTGGTAGACGAAACGGTCAGGCGCGTGGCCAGCAATGCGCACCAGCGTTCGGCACCCTTCTATTATTTTCTGGTGCTGCTCCCGGCCGGTATTTTTCCGTGGACAGGCTATCTGTTGATGGGTTTGCAAAAGCAGATCGGCCGCTTCAGAAAAAGCCGCAGCGCAACATTCATGCTATTATGGCTTGGTGTACCGCTGCTTATCTTTACGTTGAGTCGATCGAAACTGGCCGGTTATACCCTGCCGTTGCTGGTGCCGCTCGCCCTGCTGACGGCGCAGATGCTTCGCCAGACTCTGCTTCGAGCCAACCCGGTGACAACAAAGCTGCGTTATTTTGCCGGCCTGGCAATTTTTACTGCGCTGGCCGCTATTGCTTTGATAATAGCAGGCTACCAGCTTCTTGAAGGATTCAAAACCATCGCGCAGATCGCGATTTTTTCGGGAGTTTTCTGGCTATTTGCCGCGACCTTTCTCGGCTGGTTCGTGCATAAAGGGCATCGCGTCGGCGTAATAGCGGTCAGCTGCCTGCTGGTGCCAGGGCTGATGTTTTTCGTGCTGCCGGGCCTGCGTGGCAACGAGGCATACGCAAAAAATCGCTACCTGACCAGTCAGTGGTTGTTGCTCAAACGCGTCGCGACTCTTCCCGCCACCCAGAGAATTATCTGTATCGACAAAATGATCGAAGGCTGGTATTTTTACACGGGCCGCGATGTAATCACCTGGGATGTCGAACGCAACACCGGATTTGACAAGGGAGCCGCGGCTGCATTAGTATTGAACGGAGACGACGCCCTGCGCCGCGCAGTCGATAACGATACCATACTGGTAATGCCTGAGAAGCATCTAGAGCGGATAAAGACCATTCTTGACTGCGATCTTGATATGCTCACCGGCGAGGGCAACTGGCGGGTTGTATTACCCAGGCGAAAGACAGGACACTGATGATCAGTTGGAACAGTGCCGGACCAAAACTGCCGGCTTTTACCTATTACCCTCTCCTCGAAATCGGAGTCGGAGTTTTTCTGCTGATAATGGCGTTTGTCGTGCCAGTTCTTTTTCTCGTATATAACGGCATCAAGGCCGAACAGTGGGGCGAACTGCTATTCTGTGCCGGCTTTTTTGTGCTGTTTTTCTTTATGGGTAAGTCGTTGACATTTCAAAGCCTGTCAGTGCGCCACAGCGAAATTGGCTTTTCGTTTTATCAGAACCTGCGCGAACCCGCGCTGGCGATAGATCTTAGCGACAACGACTGGCTGGGGATAAAAACAGAAGAAGAAGTCGCGAAAAACCAAAAAGGTGAACCAATAGCAAAAGGCGAAGTCTACATCAAAATTCTGCTCAAGACTCCACAGGGGTTGCGAGAGTTCTACAAGAGCGTCAACCGTGGCGAGATAAACAGTATAGTCGGCGCTCTCGAAGAGTTGCGAAAAAAAACTGAGGAGGAATCACCATGAACCACCCTTTGCTCGGGAACGACAGCATAAGGCTGTATAACCTCTACCCCCGCCTGCTTGGCAGTATGAGCAAATGGGCAGAGCATCTGGACCGCATCAAGGATATGGGATTCAATTCTGTCTGGGTAAACCCATTCCATTACCCGGGTTTTAGCGGCAGCCTCTACTCTCCGAAGGATTATTACAAGTTTAACCCGCTGTTCATCAATAACAATTCGGCCAAAGCTCCGGCTGAGCAACTGCGCGATTTCAGCAACGCCTGCCATAAGCGCGGCCTGCTTTTCATAATGGATCTGGTGATAAATCATACAGCCTTCGACTGCACACTGGTCGAAGAACACGCCGACTGGTATAAACGCGATGAACATGGCAAAATCGTGCAGCCTGGCGCCATGCATGACGGCAAATGGGTTACCTGGGGCGATCTCGCGGAAGTCGATAACCTTGCATCGAAAGATCGCGATAACCTCTGGCTGTTCTGGTGGAAGATGATGTCATATTACATCGAAATGGGCGTTGATGGATTCCGCTGTGACATGGCCTATCAGGTGCCTGGTGAGCTGTGGGAATACCTCATGACCAGGTCGCGCGGCCAGAAACCCGGCTGCTTGTTCCTCGCTGAATCGCTTGGCTGTGATTTCAAACAGGTCAAGGTGCTTGCCGGCATGGGCTTCGATTATCTGTTCAATTCGATCAAATACTGGGATTTCAACGAGCCCTGGGCAATGGAGCAATACAACACGCTTTCGATGCTCAAGCCTTCGATTGCTTTTCCTGAATCACATGACACTCAGAGGCTTTTGGAGCACTTAAACGGCGATCTCGCCGCGGTCAAACGCCAGATTCTTTTTTCAGCGGTATTCAGCTCAGGTTATATGATTCCGATCGGCTTTGAATATGGGTTCCGCAAAATGCTCAACGTCGTCAAAACCGACCCAACCTGGTGGGAAGAAACTGGCGTCGATCTCAGCCCTTATGTAAAACAGGTTGCCAACCTCAAAGACCGCTATCCTGTTCTCAAGGTTGAGCCCGGCATAGAAATCGTCGATCAGGCGAACTGGCCGAACGTATTCTGTTTCAAAAAGTCGCAACCCGGCATGAAGAAGATATTTGTCATTCTCAACAAGGATCGCGGCAATCATCAGCACGTCTACATTCCTGATGTGAAGGCAGTTCTCGGCACGAGCGACATCACCGATATCAGCCCCGAATACGCACTGTCGGCGATTCCGCAGACGCTCGACTACTCGCTACGACCTTCCGAGATCAAGATAATCGCCGAAAAGTAGCTTTGACAAAGATTTAAATGTAAAAACGGGGCTGTTTCGTTGATTTGAAACAGCCCCGTTTTGATGAGGTTGAGAATCAGTTTGAGTCGCCGCGGCGCCCTATCTGACTGGTAACTGTCTGACCGGGCATGACAGGCTGAGCCATCATTGGCGCCATGTAAGGATCAACGCCAGGGTTAACCGAAAGCAGGCTCTTAACGCGCGCTGAAACGGCGGCATAGACTTCCGGATTGTATGAGTGCATTTCATGCAGCGCAAGTCGGCCGTAAGCATCGATCAGTATGATGTTTGGCACATTGTAATTGATGCGCAGGCTTTTGCCGACTGCTCCGTCCCAGTCAAGAAGAACCGGGATCGGCGCGTTAAAATCACGCCACTGGCGGG
>PGYA01000095.1 GCA_002839435.1 Candidatus Riflebacteria bacterium HGW-Riflebacteria-2
GCCTGCTGGATGGCAGGCATGCTCGTCACAAGCTTACGCGAATGAGAAACCTGCCTACGCCCTTGTGATGGTCTTTTAACATGTTTACTTATATTCAACGCAATTCTGCAATTCAAATGTGACAGAGGACTATTACTTTGGCTACATCGAATATGAGTGTAATCTGTCATTGCCAGTGAAGCGAAGCAATCTCACAGACAGAAGGATTGCACAAAGAGATGAGAGAGTATAAACTGTAGCCAGCATGAACGCGCACAAAAATGACAGCGAAAACCGCAGCCTGCCATACACTCTGGCCTTCAGAGTGCCCTTGAGTTTGCGCAATTACCTGACGGCTTGTCAGCAGAAACTGACGACTATCTGCAATTCTTTCGAGGCGCCCGAAAGCGCGCATCTTACCGTTAAGTTCATGGGTCGTGCCTCGGGCTATCTCGATGACGAAAAAATTATCGAACTGCTGCCGCAGATTCACAGTATTGCCGCCAAATACCTGCCGCTGAAAATTTATCTACGCGGTTTCGACGTATTCAAATACGAGCATAACCGAATAACTGTAGTGTTTTTAAAGGTGTTGCCCAATGCACGGCTGAATGCTCTGCACAATGAACTTTGCGAGCATTTTGCCGAGTTTGACTGCTTTCAGCATGCTGACAGACAAAATTACCAGCCACACATAACCCTGAGCAAAGATCTCAAGCCTGACAACGAAGATCGAATAATGAGAGTGGTCTCGCGCTCACGCAAGATGGCCAAGCGACATGTCAAGATCGATGATCTGGTAGTGATGGGTCCGAACCGCCTTTTCCCGGTCACCGACAACCTCACCTCCCCCCTCATCTGCCCCCCGGTAAGATAATAAAAGTTTTCGCTTATGAGGCCCGGCGAAGAAAACCCGCCTGAGCCCTTAGTATCTTATGAAAACAGATCGATACCACGGTCGAGCCAGGCGATTTTTTCGCGCAGGTCGGAAAGGGAGTCGGGGTCGGCGATTTCGGCAAGCGTGGCGTTGAGGCGATCGCGCGTTTTTATCATGTGGCCGACAAGAGTATTGAAATTGCCCATCTTCAGCGGCTTTACCTTTTTCTTGCTCTTTATCGACAAAATAGTGGAGATTTCATCAGGGTCATCGGCCGGAGCGATAAGCAGATCGACGCGTTCGCCGGTTTCTGCATCGCCCAGATCACATGCATTGAAGCGGTATTCGATAGCGCCCTTGTCAGCTTTGACCACCAGCGTTTTGCCTTCGCGGCGGGTGATTATTCCTTTGAGTTTCTGCATCTGCATGGGTGAACCTCCGTTTGTGCGACGATCTGAATGCTGGCAACATGTCATTCTGCGCGGAGCGAAGCGCAGTCGCAGAATCCATGCCTTCACCGAATTCTGGATCCTGCGACTACGCGCAGGATGACGATTACGAAGACTAGTTAGAGAGCGAGAACGATTACGAGAACGAAGATAAGAGAGAGATTGTTTGACGTAGGCGCCGATTAGCTATAGTATAGCAGCATGAAAAACATGATTCCAGATTTTATGCAAAAGCCGCTCAAAGACCTGCCATACGTCATTCTGGACCTGGAGACTACCGGCTTCAGCCCTGAAGAAGCAGGAATAACCGAAGTCGCCATCATTTCAATGGTAAGCGGGCATGAAGAGCTGTTTGAAACCCTGATCAACCCGGAACGGCCTATCCCGGCCGAGATAACTAAGATCACCGGCATATCCGATGATATGGTTTATGACAAGCCGAAAATCAGTGAACTGGCGCCGATTCTTGACGGAATGCTCAATGGTGCGATTTTCGTTTCGCACAATGTTCCGTTCGACTGGGCGTTTCTCGACTATTATTTCCGAAAACATCTCAAAAAGCCATTGCGCATGCCGTCGCTGTGTACACTGCGTCTGGCCCGCAAATATCTTGGCCTGCGCTCGAACAAGCTGAGCAGTGTAGCTGAATTTTTCAGCATCGATCTGAGAAACGCGCATCGTGCTATGAACGACACCCGTGCAGTCAGAGATATACTCACCTGTCTCATCGACCTGCTCGGCAAACACGACATAAAGACCGGCGAAGATCTCTACAAACACAGACTGATTTTCCCTGATTACCCACCGGCCCGCTGATATAATCGCTGAGCACCAGCATTTGCAGAGTTGATTTCTGCCAAAGCTCGAATTTGCCGGTTTGCTACGACAAGGCTGGCACGATTGCGACAAAATTGTCGCACGCAAGATGCAATTGCCTGACAAAACAAGCTACTGATGAGGGTTTGTTTGTTGGCATGCTGCTTGCGATAACTTTACTTGCCCAAGTTTGTAGATCTGGTTCTATATTATTCATGATTATTATTCTGATGTATACTATGACAGGGCAAATTATTGGAGGGGGAGCAAGTTATGAAAAAGACCACTATCTTCTGTATCGTTACTCTTTTGGTAATGCTCGGCGCGGGCATGGCAGAAGCCGCCTATCTGGTTCACCAGAACGGCACTCTGCCAATGGTTACCCAGAAGGTAAAGGTTGATATTAACAACCAGGTAGCCGTGACCCGTCTCGAAATGGTGTTTTACAACCCGAATGACTACACCATACAGCCGAACATAAGATTTCCCATACATGAAAAAGCATCGGTACAGCAGTTTTCGCTGACCGACGGCGAAGGTAATACTTATTCCGGAACCATTGAAGAAAGCAACAAAGCCACCCAGGTCTTCAATGAAGCAAAAGCCGAAGGCATGATGCCAGCAATGGCAGTGCAGAAACAGCCCGGCGTGTTTGAAGCAAGCATCGGCGCTGTTGGACCAAAATCCCGCGCGTCGGTAATTATAGAATACAGCGAAATTCTTCCTTATAGCCGCGGCAATGTCAGCTACATCCTGCCATTCAACGTTAAACAGTATCAGCAACCCAATCTGGAAACCTCGGCAATAAGTATTACGCTCACCGACCAGAAGGAAATCAGCAGTGTGGTATCGCTCAGCCACGACATTTACGCCGAAAAAACAGAGAACGGCGCCTGGAACGTTGTATTTGAAAAAAACAATTACCTGCCAGCCGGCGACTTCAGGCTCAACTACGACGTTAAAGCAGAAGCACTCGCGGCCAATTTCCTGTCAACCCGGCCCGAAGTTGACAAAGATGGCTACTTCATGCTGATGCTGTCGCCCGCTGAAATCATCAGCGCTGAAGATATCGCGATGCGTGACATCGTTTTCGTCGTCGATACCTCGGGTTCGATGTCTGGCCGCAAGATGGAACAGACCAAGCGCGCTTTCGATTTTTTCGTCAAGCGCCTGAACGAGAATGACCGTTTTGGCATTGTAGCCTTCTCTTCGCAGGTCAAGACCTGGGTGCCTGAATTGCTGCCGGTGAACGACGAAAACCGCAAGGTCGCCGGCTCATTTATTGAAATGCTCTATGCCAGTGGCGGCACCAACATTCATGGTTCGCTGCAAGCCGCGCTCAAGCTATTCGACAATTCTGAAGGCCGCACCAGAACTCTGGTTTTTCTCACAGACGGCGAAGCCAGCACCGGAATCACAGATACCAATACTATTGTGCGTGATTTCAATGCCGCCAACACCGCGCAGGTTCGCACATTCACCCTCGGCGTTGGCAGCAGCGTAAACACAGTTCTGCTCAACAAGATCGCAGTCGAAAATCGCGGCGAAGCTCTCTATCTGAAAGAACACTCGCAGAACATCGACACTGAACTCATGGCCTTCTACGAAAGCATCAGCACCCCGCTGCTCGTCGATCTGGCTCTCGACTGGGGTGAAGCCGAAGTCAGCGAAGTGTTCCCGAAAACCCTCCCCAACATCTATCAGGGCACTCAACTGGTCATTACCGGCCGTTACAAGAAAGGTGCCGCCGCCAATATAACTCTCAACGGCAGTCTCAATACTGTTAAACACAGTTTTCCGGTCACTGCAACCTTTGCCGAAGAGTCGAACGACAACCTGTTTGTCAGTCGCTTCTGGGCCAAGGCCAAGGCCGACGACCTCATGCTGCAGATGCAGACCTATGGCCAGAAGCCAGAACTCAAAGACGAAGTTATCGCGCTCAGCAAAAAGTATCAGTTCGCCACTCCGTTCACCTCCTTTGTCGCAGTCTCGACGACACCAGTGCCCCAGGTAACCCAGCAGGCAGCGGCGCGCATAAACAACCGAAACTCGCCCAGCAGTGCCCGCAACACCTCTGCCATGGCCCGGCCGAAGCAACCTTCCGGGACAGCCCCGACTCGCACTATCGTGCGGCGCTCCGAAGCCAAATCGATTTCGCTGTGGGGCGCAACCGGTTTCCTGCCTCTCGGCGCACTTGCTGTGCCAAACTTCAGAAAAGCCCGCCAGCAATCGCGTCAGAAAGCATGTTTAGCCAATCAGCGCGTTCTTATGGGTGCTATCGAGATGTATAACATGGATCACGATGTCATGATCACCGAAATGAACGATCACGTAATCGATGATCTGGTGCAGGGTAAATATCTAAAGTCGCCGATCGTGCCAGCAGAACAATCGTGCTGCTTTGGTTCAACCGGCCCGCTCGATGGAGACGGCGTCATCATCTGTGCCGAGCATGGCACCGTGGAAGATCCCTTCGATGTCAATACTGATCAGAAGATCAAAGACGAGATACGTAAGTACCGGTTCTACGATCTCGGCACCGGCAACCAGACTTCAGAAAATGTAGAAATTCGCTATGAAGGCGACAGCTGGTTTATTCGTATCTGGAACAGCTGGCTGGCCGACGTGGTCAACCTGCTGATCAACGTGCCCCTGTTCATCATCGGTCTTGTCTTCTCATTGTATTTGATGTACGCTATACTTTCGGTACCATTCAAAATTATCGGTGGTATAATACAGCTATTTTCTGGTAAAGAGTCCTGAACCCCGGAGGGGCACCATGTCGATACCGCAGCAACCGAAACGACCCGCACCCATGGCGGTGCGGGCCGTGCAAAACCTTCAGACCGACGAAGCAATAGACGACGCCAAGGTTAAACGAACGCTGGCCTCTTTCTGCGGATTCGCAGTAAATGGCTACATGATGTGGATCTTCAAGGCCACCGAAGGAGTTTCGTCAGAGTCTCAGCTGTTCTTCTACCTGCTTGCATTTGTGATGCTGGTAGTTACAGTCAGAGAACGTGATGCCAGCTATTTCTTCACGGCCTTTGCCCTGTTCTACATTCCTTATATAGTTCTGGCTGCCGGTCTCAGCGCGTATGCACTGGCGGCATTAGCGGTAGGCGCCGTAGTAATAGGATTTCAGCGCGGCGTTACCATGAAAAATCTTACGGAAGGGGCCAGCGGTCTGGCTGGAGCGCTTAGTCAGAGCAATCTGCGCCGTAAGATTCTCAAGCTGTCGCAGAGCGATATTGAGCCAGAACTTCTGCTCGACGAAGACCTTGGCGAATTCCGTGAGATCGAGGGCGAATTGATCAAGGCAAAGAAAGTGCATCATAGCGCCAAGCCGGCCATGAAAAACCTCTTGAACAAAAGTATTACCCAGGTCGAGGAACTGCAGGCCAAACATGCGACAGTTCTTGCACGCAGCGCGGGACTGACAGGCTTTCTCAAAACGATCGACCGCCAGAAAATTGATACCGAAATCGAAAGCCTCAAACAGCAGCTGGCGACAGCCGGCGACGATGTGGTCAAAGCCCAGCTCGAGTCAACGATTAAGATGAAGGAAGAAAGAAACCTGAAACTTAATGACCTCGAGACAAGTCTAAACAGAGTGAAAATGCAGAAACTTCAGATGCGCGAAATGTTCAACAGCCTCATGGATCATCTGAACACCTTAAAGTTTACTGATGTCATGACGATGGAAGCATCTAGTGACAGTATGGTAAAGGAAGTTGAAAACCTCAGGTCAGGCCTTGACGACCTGGAGAAGGGCCTGATAGAAGCTGAGAAGCTGCGACGATGAGGCTGTCCTGACGGCAGGAATCGATTACGATTACGATAAGACAGGAGGAATAAGAATATGAGCAGATTTGATCGAAGTTCTAATCCCGCTATGCGATCGGAATATTTTGAACGGGTGCATACCGGCAGCGGAGCCGTGATGACCGTGCAGGGTGCGATCAACAAAATCGCCATTATGCTGGTGCTGGTTTTTTCGGCCGCCAGTTTTACCTGGAAGATGACGCTGGAACACGAGGCAGCTTCAGGCGGCCTGATGATGGCCGGTCTGCTTGGCGGTCTGGTCATGGCGATCATTACAATCATGGCGCCGGCGAAGGCTCGCTTTACCGCGCCGATCTATGCAATATTCGAGGGCCTGCTGCTCGGATCGCTGTCAGCAATGGTCAAACTGGCAGCCGGCGCTACGGCAGAAGGCGCAATGGCCGAAAGCATAGTGCTGATGGCTGTATTGCTGACTTTCACGACACTTGGCGGCATGCTGTTTCTCTACAAGACCGGTATCGTAAAAGTTACAGAGAAATTCAAGGCAGGCGTGCTATCGGCAACAGCCGGTGTATTCTTCGCCTATCTGTTTTCAATGATACTAGGCTGGATGGGCATCATGACTCCGCTGCACAGCGGCGGTATGATAGGTATAGTAATCAGTCTGGTCGTAGTCGGCATTGCTGCCTTCAACCTTATTCTCGATTTCGACCTGATCTTCAAAGGTGCCGAGAATAGTGCTCCCGAGCACTTTGAGTGGTATGCCGCCTTTGCCCTGATGGTAACGCTGATCTGGCTGTATATCGAAATACTGCGCCTGCTGCTTATTCTGCAGCGACGTGATTAAGCATCTCAAAGCTGCCGCCAGGTTTATCGCCATGATAATCCTGGCGGTGCTTTATTTTCTACTGCCTTACGATCTGATTCCCGACGGCCTCGGCCGCATCGGGCGAATAGATGATATCGCACTGATTCTTATCATCATCTTCTGGCTGTTTATAAAACCGCTGATTGATGAAGTCATTAACAAAAACCGCTTTACCGGCAGCGGCAAGCGCACATGCCATGACTCAGAAGCGACGAGGGAGACCGATCCTTACAAGATTCTCGGCGTGCGCCCGGGCGCCAGCCAGGAAGAAATCAAAAAAGCTTATTACGAGCTGGTCAAACAATATCACCCCGACCGCGTCAACAGCCTCGGGCCTGAGCTACAGGCTCTCGCCCGCGAAAAAACAACTCAGCTCAACCGAGCTTACGAGCAGCTGCAGAAATAAACTGACGGTCAGCGGCGGGAGAAGAGATATTGGGCGACAATCCAGTCCTGGCCTCGGTTGTATCCGGCCTGTTCGGCAGTAGCGATCAAAAAAAGTCGCCAGCGCTGGTACCAGGTCCAGGCCATTTTTTTGCCGTAAACTTTTTCGAGAAGCGGCAGAATGTCGAGACGGTTATCATAATAGCGGGCAAGCCAGCGTTCAGCCGTCATGCGATACTGCTCGCCGCTGACTTTCCAGTAATCTTCGACGTGCAGACGACTCTGAAAAAGCATCAGCAATTCAGCTGGCATGACCAGGCGCGGGTTGACCACGGCATTGCCGGGAAAATCTGCGAGGCCGACTGAATCCTGGTAATAACCGAGAGAAGAATGAACCTGCTGCTGCAAAAAGAACTTGCCATCAGGTTTGAGCCATTTTTCGAGGCGGGCTTCCCAGTTGGGGGTCGGGCTGAGAAGGTCAAAGCGTTCGAGGCAGATAATGCGATCGAATTCCTGATGGTAATCAAGGTCTTCGAATTCGGCGGCAACGATCTTGACGTTTTTTATATCGAGCTCGTTAATCTGCTTCTGCAGGTGAATACTGCGCCTGGTCGAATCGACGACAGCCGTGATGTGCGCCTGCGGATACTGGCGGGCCAGCCAGAGCGTCATAGCGCCCCAGCCGCAGCCGATTTCGAGAATGCGCATGCCATCGCGCATGCGGGCGCGATCGGCCGACATCCAGAGCATGGTATCTTCTGCCTCATCAAGGTCTTCGGCACCGGTCGGGAAATAGCAGCAGCCAACGCTGAGCCTTTTCCCAAGAAAAAGTCTGAAAAAATCATCTTCGAGATCGACATTGCCAGGTTCGTCGGCAACAGGAAGGCGCAGAGCCGCTCCCATTCGGAGTTCCTTGTGGAGTTGACGAAAAACCGCATGACGGGCCTCTACTTCGCCCAGCGCGCCACGTTGGTTGGCCTGACGGCAGAGGTAACGAATCCAGGCGCGGGTTACGCGTTCTGGCACAATGCCGGTCTCAATTGCTTTAAGCACCAGTTTTGTGGTCAAACTCATTGTTCTCTCCTGCCGGTAGATGAATTCAAAATTTTGTATGCTTTAATTTACCAGAGAAACAGTATATTATCTAGGGTGTTATGAAGCAACGCGAATTTAACATGCGAGCTGGTAGCCCCCGCGGCTTTACTCTTGTCGAGATAATGATCGTGATTACAATTATCTCGGTGCTGATGATGCTGGTTTCATTCAGTTATGTCAGTATCCGCGATAAAATCAGAAAAACCAGCTGCATGGAAAATATGCGGGTGATTTACAAGGCAGCCACACTATGCCAGACCGAACGATCCATCGAAGGCAACAACCTCACAGTCAAGATGTTGCATGAAGAAGGCTACATGCGGCGGCGCCCGGTCTGCCCCTCTGGCGGAAAATACTGGATACAGGGAGAAAAAGATAAGCTGCGGATAAGTTGCCAGGAGACCACCGACGGCAGCGATCACGGCTTTTACGAGTAACAGCATGAATCAGAGCAACGTATTTGAATTTTATCTAAATCAGATTTCAGCCAAGTTAAAAGAGAACATGCTGAGCACCGCGCTCGACCTGTGCCGCGAGATGCGGGCGCGCCTGCTTGCCAACCCGCCAAATGGAACAGGACCGCGAAGCGCTTGAGTTTTTTCAGACTACGGAGAAACATCCTTTCATTCTTGACCGCAACCAGACCACCTACATGACCTCGGTTGCTGCCGAACTGGCCTGCAACAGTGACAATATCGGTCTCGCACTCAAACTGTCGCGGCTCGCCTGGACGATGTCATTCCGTGACCCCGACATTATTTCGCGGGTTCAGAAAGCCCAGAACGCCTGTATCTACTGCGAACGCCTGCGCCAGAGTCGGCTGAATTTCGGTTTCGCGCGATTTCTTACTGGTTTCGGCAAGAGCAATGATATCCCGGTGCTTTTCATTCAAGGGCTCGAGTGCCTGCTCGCCAATTACCGGCAATCCGGCAGCCTGACGGTGGCGGCAATCCTGCTTAACAGCCTCGGCGATCTCGCCGGCTATCTCGAATCTCTGCCCGACAACATCGACCGCCTGCGTTTGGTAGAGCTGGTCGAAGCCATCAACAATATACCTGGCACAATCAACGTTACCGGGCATTTTGACAAAGCAGTCAGCCTGCTCGAAGAAAACCGGCTTACCGAACTGGGTGCGCTGCTGGCGCAATACCCAAACTTGATCAACGAAAACGACGACAACGGCATGACGCTTCTGTTCAAAGCCATTCAAAAAAGCAACAAACGCGCTGTAGAACTGCTGATCGAAAAAGATGCCGATCTGCACCGATGTGAGGCCATTCAGGGCTCTTCGCCGCTGCTTCTGGCAGTCAATATCGGCGATGCCGATATTGTAAAAATCCTTCTGGAAACAGGCTCTGACCCTGAAATAAAGGGCATCTTCGGGCAGACACCATTGATCAGGGCGGTAATCGAAGGTCACATGGAAGTTCTGGCACTGCTGCTCGAATACGGTTCACTGCTCGACCGCCGAGACGACGCAGGCAACACCGCGCTGATGTGCGCCATCGAAGACGGTCAAATTGAAATGGTCAAAGCGCTCATTTTTGCTGGCTCCGATGTATCGCTGAAAAATGAGGCCGGCATGGGTCTGGTGCAGATCGCTGAAAGCCTCGAACAGACCGAAGTTGCCCGTTTCCTCAAACACCACAACATCGTCTGAAGAAGCCTCGCGCCAAGCCGCAAAGACACCAAGAAGAGCAACCGAAGAAAAAGCATCCGCAGATTAAGCAGACCGATTGCCGCAGATTATTCTTTTATGTCATTCTGTGCGAGCCGGCAGGCGAAGTCGCAGAATCTACAGGAAAAACGCCTACTTTCCATGATCAGATGCTGCTGACGGCGTGAAAGTGAATATAATCTGTGGATGGCCTGCACTATTATTCTTCGAAGAATTTGCGGGCGAGGCTGACGAGGGCTGCGAATTTGCCGCGCATGACCGGCATTTCGGGCAGTGATTCGATGAAAACGCTGCCGTAACTTTTGCTGACGATACGGTTATCGAGCAGCCAGATGGTGCCGCGGTCTTCTTTGTGGCGAATCAGGCGGCCGCAGCCCTGTTTGAGCTTGATCGCCGCCATCGGCAACTGGTAATCGCGAAACGGGTTGCCGCCGGCTTCTTTAATCTTTTCATTGCGAGCTTCGAGCACCGGGTCGTTGGGCGTGGCGAACGGCAGGCGCGTGATGATGAGATTACGCAGAGCCGAACCTGGGATATCGACGCCTTCCCAGAAGCTGTCGGTGGCGAACAATACAGCGTTACCGTCTTCCTTGAACAGTTCGAGCAGGTAGTGGCGCTCGAGCTCACCCTGTTTGTAGCATTCAAGACCCTCGGCGGCGAGCGGGCCGCACAGGTTGTTGTAGAACTGGTTGAGATGACCATATGATGTGCATAAAACCAGTGCCCCACCCTTAGAAGCCTGTATAATATCAAAGAGTGGTGCGCTCACTTTTTCGACAAACATCGGGCTGGCCGGATCGGGGATATCGGTTGGAACAAAGAGTCGCGCCTGTTTCTGGTAGTCAAATGGCGACGGGAAACGGCCCTCGGCTGGTGTCGGTTCAAGTTCTTCGTTATCGAGCCCGAGACGATTTTTTATGAAATTGAAATTGCGCGCTGTGGTCAGGGTTCCAGAAACCAGTATGGTGCAAGGGATCTTCTTGAAGCAGTAATCGAGCATTGGCTGCGCCACAACTATCGGCAGCGAGTGAAAAGCTGTGTAGGTGCCACTTTTTCGTATATTAGTGGTGAAAAAATGCACGTAAAGTTCACGGTTGGCTGCTTCGCGATCGAACAGAAGATTCAAACCGGAACCGACTTCATCGAGGCGACCGGCAAGTGAACCAATCTCAACCAGCGGAATTTCAAAATGTTCAGCGTCGTCATCATAGTCATTCAGCAGATTACTGAGTCGGCGTGCGAACTTTTTCATGCGCGCGCCGAGGCGCTTGCATTCGTCGCGCAGTTTGCTGGCGTGATGCACAAGAGTTTCGAACTCGGCCCGTTTTTCTTCGCGCGGCCCGATGCGCAAACGATGTTCGCCGACTGCGGCACGCGCAGGATCGACAAAAAAGGTGGTGATACTGTCGAAAAGCATGCGACTGAGGTCAGCCGCTTCGAGACGAGTGGGAATAAGTTCTTCGCTGAGTTCCTGCAGTAGAGCGGCGCGCTCTGACGGCGAAATGTCGCCACGTCCAACCGACAGCATCGAATAAATCGTCGAGAAAGTGCCGGTCTCGCGGCGACCGCGACGCTGGTATATCTTGCCAAAAAGACGCTGCATGCCAATTGCCGTTGTTCTGAAGCCGAAGTGACGGGTGGCGGTTTCTTCGAGATTATGCGCTTCATCGAGTATTACCGCCTTACAGGCTGGTATGACAGCAGTCTGCGCATATTCTGAGGTAACCGCACGCATAGCCAGATCTGAAAACAGCAGCGAATGGTTAACCACCAGAATATCAGCTTCGCAGGTGCGTCGGCGCGCGGTATAGAAGAAGCAATCATTGTATTCATGGCATTTGATGCCGGGGCAGCTGTCTTTGTCGCAGCAGATTTTTTCCCAGAGCGGTTCGGCCGGCACCCAGCTGAGATCGCTGAGTGAGCCGTCACTGGTGGTTTCTGACCAGGCAACGAGGCGGTTAAAGGGCTCGACTTCTTCGCTCTCGAGCAGAAATTCACCGTCAGTAGCGGCCAGAGCCTCACCGAGGCGACGCAGGCACAGATAATTGCGACGCCCTTTTACCAGGCAATATTTGAAACTGAACGGCAGAATTGAAGCTAGAAACGGCAGATCCTTGTTAACCAGCTGGTGCTGCAGATTGATGGTATTGGTCGAAATGGCGACGCGGCAGCGATTTTTTTGGGCATAGTGCACAGCCGGAATCAGGTAGGCCATACTCTTGCCGATACCGGTTTCGCCTTCGAGAATTGCATGACATGGGGTATTGAGTGCCTCGACGATTTTGCCCATCAACTGCTTCTGGCCGGCGCGTTCCTCGAAATTGTCAAGCTTCGCGGCTATTTTCCCGCCATGTGAAATAAAATTGATCATTTCTTTGCTGTCGAGCATTTCCGGTGTTTTTTCGACGAAAGGCTCGACAACGACGTAGAATTCGGTGCATTCATTGTCGTGTATGGCAAAGCCGATACCGGATTTGCCGCACAGCGATGCGACCGAAATGTCGGCATCAGAGGGCTGCAGATTGCCGTCGGGATGATTGTGCAGCATGACATCGCCAGGACGCAGGCTGCGAATAATGGCCGGGGCAGAATCCTGGTTGCCGCGCGCCAGTATGCGCAGGCTGTCCCAGTTGTTCGGGGCACGACAGGTGACTGCCGAAAGAACTTCGGCACCGTGCGCCAGCTCGATTGCCTCGATAAGTGTCTGCTGCTCTTCAGGCGGCAGCGGACAGGCAAGCGACCGCTCGCTTTTTTTAGTGGGTTTTCTGGCTTTTGCAGATGACATGGCCTGCATTGTATTGGCCATACACATCTTTGTCAACGTACGTTCAACAAAATTATGTATCTCTACCAACATTGCTACAATCATCTTTTCGTCGTTCTCGTAATCCTGATCGTTCTGTATCAACAAAAACTTGTACTTGACCTCTGACAAGGCACAGGGGCATAATAGCGCGGTATCACACTAATTCTTGTCAAGGAGATCAATACATGGCTAAACTCGTAGGCAACGTTCTCATCGCCCAGGGCGGCGGCCCGACTGCCGTTATCAACCAGAGTCTGGTTGGAGCGGTTCTCGAATCAAGAAAGTTTCCGGAAGTTGACCGTGTTTATGGCGCCCTGCATGGCGTTCGCGGCATTATCGACGAAGATTTCATTGACCTGACCCAGGCCACCACACATAACCTCGAGCGCGTTGCCTGCACTCCAAGTTCAGCGCTGCTCTCTACCCGCGACAAGCCTGACGCAGACTATTGCGAAAAGATTTTCAAGGTCTGCATGAAGCATAACGTGCGTTATTTCTTTTACAACGGCGGCAACGATTCTGCCGACGCCGTTCGCATAGTCAACGACAATGCGGCTGCCGCCGGCTATGAACTCAGATGTATACATATTCCCAAAACTATCGACAATGACCTGCGGGTTACCGACCACTGCCCGGGTTACGGCTCTGCCGCCAAATTTGTGGCCTCTGCTTTTGCCGGCATCAATCTTGACAACCGCGCAATTCCCGGCGTTTATATCGGCGTTGTCATGGGCCGGCATGCCGGCTTTTTGACCGCTGCCGCCGCTTTTGCACAGAAGTATGAAGATGACGGCCCGCACCTCATCTACATGCCCGAAAGAACTTTCGACACCGACACCTTCCTCAAAGATGTCGATGAAGTCTACAGCCGCTTCGGCCGCTGCGTTATCGCCGTATCAGAAGGTATTGTTGGCGCCGACGGCA
>PGYA01000165.1 GCA_002839435.1 Candidatus Riflebacteria bacterium HGW-Riflebacteria-2
GCCGTCGTGATCAATCATCGACAGATAACCGGTCATGCCGATCACGGATTTCTCAACAAAAAACTCCGTGAAATAATCCATTCTCGGGGCAACGATTGTTGCACCGATGATCTGATCATTGTGCAGAACGGGCACAGCGACGACAAAGATGGGATTTCCGCGCAGGATACTGGGATAGACCTCACTGATGAAATAGGGCTTCCCCGAGAAAACATTCCGGATATAGCTGAAATCGGGACCGCATTTTCCGATGGTTTTGCCGCCTACTGTATCAATAAAGAAATTCCCGTTTCCAACGTTCTTTTTTTCACCATGGACATCGATGGACACCGTCTGACCGTCAGCAAGCTTGAGGGCCAGAGGGATGTTTTCATAATACGGGTACAGGGCGTGCATCTCCGAGAGGAATTTCTGCGCGGCCGCCCGTTTTTGCGCATCCAGCGGGGCGGCGCAGGCATCAACAATCCGGGGATCCCTGGCTATCGTCTGGGCTGTTCGAATCTGCTCCTCGAGCCACCTGATCAGAGCCTGATTTGTTTTTCTGGCAATGATCTCTGACAGTTCACGGTTGGCTTTCATAGCTTCCGGTTTGCCCATATAATAGGCAACAATCCCGAAAATGATAAAAAGCAGGGCAATGGCAGGGATGAGCAGAAGAAGATACTGGGTGGAAATTTTTCGTGAGGTTTTTTGGTTCAATGAATCCGATGCCGGCATATTGATTCATCCACTGGTTATTTTTTATGGTGGATACTTTGATTTTATCGATACCTCATATGCAATATTTTATCAACCATTTCGGCAAACTGAGAAATAATGATTCAGAATCCGGGGGCTGCCTGACTCGACGATTTCTCTTGAAAGAACCGGTTGCACACGATAGCATAACAAGGCCTTGAAAAGGAGAGCTCTGCGATGAACAGATACGACGATGAATACAGGGCAAAACTGACAACTTGCGAAAATGCCGCGGCAGCCGTTCGGGACGGAGACACGTTGATTCATGGTGTTACCATCGCGGAACCGCCGGGCGTGCTGACCGCCCTTGCGGAGCGGGCAAGGGCAGGCGGACTTAACCAGATTAAAGTTTATACATTCAACGCCCAAAAGCATTTTGCCCGGACGCTGGGCAGTCCGGATATATCGGATATTGTCGATTCCTACACCTGGTTCGT
>PGYA01000096.1 GCA_002839435.1 Candidatus Riflebacteria bacterium HGW-Riflebacteria-2
GAGATCGTAGATCATAATGAGGTTGCCCTTGATTTTGGCCACCCCTTTGAGATGTTCTGCGAAGGGAAGATCAGCTTCAGCGGGCACCAGTTCTTCATCTGTGAGTTCGGTTATTTCATCGACTGCGTCGACAATCAGAGCAACCAGGCGCTTTGCCGTTTTCGCGATAACAAAGCGGTCATCGATGCTTAATTCTCGTTGCGGGAAGCGAAATCGTCTGCGGACATCAATGACTGGAATCAGCACTCCGGCATTGTTGATAACCCCAAGAACTATATCCGGTGCCTTGGGGAGCGGGCTGATTTCGACCGCGCGAATAACTTTTTCGACACGTGAAAGTGGGAGAGCGCAACGAGGTTCGCCGAGAGTGAAAATCACTATCTTGTTCTGCACCGTAATTTTCCCCAGTTTATCCAGCAACAAAGACGTCTCAATACAGTTAATATGGTGTAATTTTCGCTATCAATCTCACCAATTTTTTCTGTGTCTAATTTTACAGCTAAAATCATATTAGCACAGACTCTTACCACAGAACCTTTTTTTGCTGTAAATTTTAGGTGTGTACATACATATGAATTCGGATCAGGAGTTAAAGTAATATTTAATCATGGTTTTACATGTCCCAGACATCATCGAGTTTGTTTCTTTTAGGCCTTATATCGAAGGTTTCTGTAAGAGCCTTCATTGACGGTGGGTGGTAATAAATGTTTGCCAGTCATATCGCCGTCGCTGCGATATTCGCAACTTGTTTCAGGAGGAACTAATAGTGACTTGAGGTATCGGCCAGAGATCAGCGCGCCGGTTGGAGTTGTGACATCAGCCTGGGCAGGCAAGTGCTGAAGCATAATGAACGAGGCGACAAGCATAAGAATAACAAACCAGATGCGGCGAGAGAAATGTTGTTGCTCTTTCTGAAGGAGTCAAAAATATCTTCTGGGCCTGGGGCATGAAAGAAGGTTTTAAAAATGAAAATGGCAACGATTTTTTCGATAATACTGGTTTTGTCTATGATGGAAACGGCCCGAATGGCCCTGCATGTCTTACGTAAAGATTCAAAAGAGCTTTTTTGCGGTATTTGCGGTATATTTGTGACCATCAGAAAGTCAGCTTTAAGTAACAGGCGTTGCTATGGAAACATTGATCTTTCTTTTTATTGCAGCTTCAGTAGCAGGTTTTATCGACACACTGGCAGGCGGCGGCGGTTTGATTACCGTGCCGGCTCTGATCCTGAGTGGCATTCCGCCGCACTTCGCCCTGGGCACCAACAAACTGCAGAGTTCCATGGGATCTGGAACGGCGACCTTCATGATGTTCAAAAACAAAAAGGTCAGCTGGAACAGCGTTAAATATCTTATGTTGAGCGCATTTACAGGGTCAATTCTCGGTACCATCAGCATTCAGTATATTGATGCCAAAGTATTGAGTTTTGTCATCCCGGTCGTTCTGCTGCTGATTGTGATTTACTTTTTATTCGCACCGCAACCACACGAAGGAAGCAACAGTCTGCGCATCTCTGATGCCAGTTATCGGCGATTCGTGGTTCCGGTCATCGGCTGGTATGATGGCATGTTTGGCCCGGGAACCGGTTCCTTTTTTGCTCTTTCCGGGGTGTCGCTCAGAGGCCAGGGATTGATCAATGCTACTGTTAATGCCAAAACCCTGAATTTTGCGACCAATATTGCCTCATTAATTGTTTTTCTCTCTGTCGGAAAAGTTGTCTGGCTTGCCGGGCTTACCATGATGGCAGGGCAGTTTCTCGGAGCAATGGGCGGTTCATTGTGCCTGTTACGGATAAATCCAAAATATTTAAGAGTCCTGGTCGTTGCCATGTGTCTAAGTATGCTTGCCAAATATGCATTCTCAGCAGGCTTATTTGAATAGCTATATGATCAGCAGATCTTTATCATCAGACCGGTAAGGCGCATTCTCTTCTACATGCATATATAGTCGGTATTCCTGCGCCTTCAGCTCGAAGAATCATTCAAAAAATGCGGGATAGTGGCAGGTATTTTAGCCTGTCTCTAATTATCTAAAACTCTTATGTCTCAGGGAAAGGGCCAGCGTATCTATTTCAGCCCGTTCGCGTACCTGTGGGCCGTTTCAGCTTTTCTGCTTTGTGCTCAAAACCGAAGTTTTTACCCGTCAGTGACTTAAAAAACGCACCATTCCACAACATGCTGGTTTACCAACATAAGAAGTCTCAACAAATCATAAAATTATTTGAAATATAAACCATTGTTGTTAGAGAAATAAAAAAGAAGTATCCAGTTACTCATATATGCCACCATGTATTCTGCAATTAACCTCAGACGATCGCTTTGGGTCTTTCAGAAAATATTCACATTCAGGAGAAAATTTTTGGATGGGTGTTGATAAACATCCTGTCGTAACCAACCTGCCGCCTGCAAAAAAGTCGGCTTCAGTTAAATCTGACTTGTTTCCATATTGTTGGTAATCCTGAACAGCCATTGTCAAGTTTTTGCAATTTTCAATGCATTCATCCCTTATTGCATCTTTAGATGCTATTACCTTGCACAATTCTATTAACTGAGCATTTCCAGACTCTTCGGCAATTGTCTTTACGGTTCTGCCACTCTTATCCTGATGCAGAATGGGATAGCCGAGATCCTTGAAGAGCTTTGCCGTTTCGAACTCGTTAGCTTCAACCGCGAGATGAAAAGGGTTTACTCCTTCCTGATCTTCAGGAAGAATATTGCCTGGTTCATACTTAGGAGTAATTGCAGCAAGAAGCTTTTGCCAGCGTCCTTTTTGATCTGGTGTGGCTTTAATTAGATTCTTGACGACGACATGCATTGGCGAGTCCCCATATTTATCAGAATTCATCGGAAAATTAATTAGTTCGCTGGTTGATGGTTTCTCGCCACTCGCCGAAGCCATGGTGTTGCTCAAAAACCGCAATATATCTATATTGCCACGCTGACAGGCCAGCCAGAAAATTTTTCGCCCATTAGAGTCAGGAAGAAGCATTATCCGCATAACCGCTTCGTAGTCTGAATCCTTTAGAACCGATTTGCAAACAGTCAGTGCTATTTCGTCGGGGATTGTTTTGTCTGCGATCATCACAGCAAGTGGAGTCATATCATTCTTATCTTGTGCAAATATGGACGGACCAAGTTTAAGAAGAAAATCGACAAATTTTGTGCTTTTTGTTTTAACCGCCAGGTGCAGCGGAGTGCGGCCTTCATCATCTTTTTCATTGATTGCGCCTGGCTCTTTTGCGAGAATAGATTTAATCGCACCTGCATCAAGCTTGCTTATGGCTTTAAAAATCGAATGCTCTGCATAACAAGTATGCGCTGAAAAGCTAAGAAAAATCAAAACAAAACCAACTAAGGTATTAACTAAAAAAGATTTCAATTTATGATAATCCAATTCTGGAAATGTTGTAAAACAGATAACAGAGTTCAAACTATCTAATACCATACACCATGCAAATTTTGTCAGTCAAGAATTTCCCCCGCATTCTATCAGTATTTAGGCCGTGCCCACATCCTTAGATCGCGTTAATCTGGCGCTGGGTGTCTCAAATTTCCAAATATCGAACTGCAAAAAACTCATCATAGATTGCTGCACAACTTTATGGCCGATTATCATTGTCTGATGTTAAAATACTAACAAATGCATTTCAGTTAGTGTAAAACAAATCACATGTACATCGGGAAGCCGCGTGGCTGGGACATGAATTAGAGAGGCGCAGAGCAATGGAACTGTCTAATGAATCAGTTTTACGAGAAATACTCGAGCAATCTCTCGCCGGATTCTGGGACTGGGACATCCCCTCTGGCAATGAATATCTCAGCCCCTCCTTCAAAAAAATGTTCGGCTACGAAGACCATGAAATCGAGAACCGTTCTGAATCCTGGCAGAAACTGATCTTTTCCGAAGATCTGCCGGGGGTATTGGAAAATTTCAAACAGCATGTCGAAAGCAAAGGCGCCGTTCCTTATTATTCCGAAGTCCGCTATCGCCATAAAAATGGCTCCACAGTCTGGGTAATCTGCAACGGAAAGGTGATTGAATGGGATGCCGATGGAAAGCCCTTGAGAATGGTCGGCTGTCATATCGACATTACCAGGCGCAAGCAGATGGAAGAAGCTTTGCAGGCACGAGAGCGGTGCTTTTCACAGCTCATCAAAAACTCTTTTGACACTATCGTCATTCTTGACCGCAACGGCATTCAAAGATATGTCAGTGATGCCGCAGAGCGGGTACATGGCTACACCCCGGCCGAACTTCTGGATATTCCGGTAATTGAGGCGATGATCCACCCCGATGATCAGGAACGGGTTCTGGCAGCCTTTCAGCAGATGCTGCAAACAGGAGAAGGCGGAGTACAGTATCGTCACCGACACAAGGCCGGCGGCTGGGTGCATCTTGAGGCTCGTGGCACTAACCAGCTCGACAACCCCGATATTCGAGGAATTGTCATCAATGTACGAGACGTCACCGAGCGAATGAAGGCTGATGAGTCGATGCAGCAAAACGAAGCGAAGCTCCGCACATTTGTCGCCAACCAGCCCGGAGTCGCCTTTATTATCGACAAAAATGGGATTTTCACCCTTTCAGAAGGGCTGGGGCTGGCAAATCTGGGACTTAAACCCGGTCAAGTTGTCGGATCTTCTGTATTCGATGTTTACAAGGATATTCCGGAAATCGGTGAACATATCAGACAGGCACTGTCTGGAAGCATCCGCCAGTTTCAGGTCTCTGTCGGCAAGGCGGATTTCGATGTCTGGCTCGGTCCGCTTATCAATTCCGATGGAATTGTCGAAGGCGTTATCGGCATCTCATCCGATATCACCGAAAGAAAACATACCGAGCAGGCCCTCGCGAATATTCAGAAACTCGAATCACTGGGCATTCTCGCTGGCGGAATCGCCCACGACTTTAACAATCTAATGGGCGGCATTTTCGGTTACGTCGATCTGGCGAGAGAGTCCTGTTACCAGCCAGAGGTTCAACAACTTCTCGGAAAAGTCATGCAAACCATTGGAAGGGCACGCGCCCTGACCGGTCAGCTTCTCACTTTCTCAAAAGGCGGCGCACCCAAACTTGAGGTCGCCCACCTGTTTCCATTTGTTCAGCAGAATACCCAGTTCGCTCTCAGCGGCTCGAATGTATCATGCACTTTCACTGTGGCTGAAAATCTCTGGCCTGCCAGCTTCGATAAAAATCAGATCGGCCAGGTCATCGACAACCTCATTATCAACGCCCAGCAGGCAATGCCTCTTGGTGGCGTCATTTCTGTGTCAGCCGGCAATGTTACTTTTGCCGAATCCGACCATCCGGTATTGAAAAGTGGCGAATATGTGCGGTTGGCGGTGACTGACACTGGAATCGGCATTCCCAAAGATCTCCAGAAGCGGATTTTCGACCCGTTTTTTACCACAAAAACCAGGGGGCATGGCCTCGGGCTTGCAACCTGCCATTCAATTGTCCGTCGTCATGGCGGCTCAATTGATGTCTACTCAGAACCGGCAAATGGCTCTACTTTCACGGTATATCTGCCCGCTGCCAGAGAAGATGCCCCCAGGCCTGCTGTTGATGAAGTCAGGGTATATAAAGGAAGCGGGACTTTTCTGGTTATGGATGACGAACCAATCATGCTTGCTCTTCTCACCGACATGCTCAAGATGTTTGGATACAGGGTTGTCGGCACTGCCAACGGACAGGAGGCCATTGCCTATGTCGAAGCGGCTCTCAGCGGCAAAAATCTTCCTGTCGCCATGCTGTTCGACCTTACGGTTCCGGGAGCAATGGGCGGAAAAGATGCTATCGCCAGGATACGGGAAATGGGAGTCGATATCCCGGCTTTTGTCGCCAGCGGTTATGCAGATGATCCAATTATGAAGAATCCTGCCGACTACGGCTTTATGGCAAGTATCAGTAAACCTTTCAAACAATCAGAACTCGCAGCAATGCTTGAAAAGGCGATGTCCAAAAACATTTTATCATTGAGAAAACGAAGGGGAGATAGATGAACAGCCTCATAAATGAATGGATTGGCAGGCAGATTCACGTGAAGCTGATAGGTCTGCTGAGCCCCCACAATAAAAGCCAAACTCCTGAACGTCGATTCATCTGGCGTGCTGCTTGAATGGCCGAAATGATTCTCACAAACGATCCTTCGGCGTTGATATAACCATTTCAAACTGGTAGACTATTCTGTCCGTCTTTTCCCATCGGCGACCAGAAGGACTTACTAATATACCCACAGGAGAATGTTAAATGGGCTTTAAGGCAAAGGATGAAAGCAAGGGCCTCACGGAGAACCTTGACAACTTCAGTCCAGAACTGACTCCTGATGAGATTTTTCATCAAATCATAAATTACTTATCCCTGTTGACGCACGAGTCAGATCTTGATCGACAGTTACTGCTTCTGGCAGACCTTGGCCGCGAAATCACAAGATCTGACCGCTGCACGATCTGGCTACATGATCCTGAGAATAAAACACTCTGGACAAAAGTCGCCCATGGTATTCAAAGAATAATTCTCCCCTATTCCATGGGAATTGTAGGCGTCTGCTTTTCGACCGGAGAAGATATAATTATCAATGATGCATATTCTGATCCTCGCTTCGACAAGGGCACTGACAAAAAAACCGGCTATTTCACGCGAAACATCATAGCCCTTCCTTTGCGAGAGTCTGGCGGACGCGTAATTGGTGTTTTTCAGGCCATTAACAAACTTTCCTTAAGTAAAATGTATTCCCCAATTGATGTCCAGAGAGCCTTTTTAATAAGCCTGTATGTAGGAAGGATGCTCGAAATATGCGTTCTGTATAATGAGATCAGGCAATCGCGAGAAGAGCTCAAGATAAGTCAGGAGCGCCTGAAAAACATTCTTGAAGCTACTAACGATGGATTCTGGGACTGGTCGATAAGCCGCAATGATCTGTTTATAAGCCCAGCCTGGGTAAAATATGTGACGGGAAATGAATCGGCAAAAGATTTTTATGATCTGGCAAGAGAACGCGTCCATATGGATGATTACCCTCTATTGGAACCAATCTTCAACGAACAATTGACTAGAGAAAATGACTCATACGAAGTTGAATATAGATTGCACACGTGGAACGGTGGGTTAATATGGGTTGAAGAACGCGGAAGAGTAATGGAATGGTCAGACAAAGGAGCGATAGTTCGTATTGTTGGCACATTTAAAGACATTACAGCAAGAAAAATGGCTCAACATGAAAACAAAAAGCTGGAAGCCCAGATGAACCACGTTCAACGCCTGGAAAGCCTTGGAGTGATGGCCGGGGGTGTTGCACATGACTTCAATAATATGCTGACAACAATAATCGGTAACGCGGAAATAGCCATTCTCGATTCAAACGAAGACTCCCCTGTTATCCCTTATTTAAAAGAGATTCACCTTGCGGCCCAAAGATCTGCAGATCTCACCCGTCAGCTCCTGAACTACTCTGGCGGCGGAAAATTCACAGTTGAACCGATCTGCATTAATTCAACGATAACGGAAACACTTGAACTGGTAAGAGCTTCTCTATCTAAAAAAGCCATCCTCAGATTAGCTTTAAAAGATTTTTTACCCATGATCGAAGGTGATGTTTCTCAAATCAGACAGATATTAATGAATCTGATAATAAATGCTTCAGATTCATTATCCGGCAGTCCTGGATCGGTCACTATTTCAACGGATGTAACAGATTTTGACCCGCATTGTGTGTGGTTGCACTCACCAGACATCGCAGCCACCATGGAAAATAAAAAATATGTGACTCTTAGAGTCTCTGATACGGGCTCTGGAATTGAAGAAAAAAACCTCGAAAAAATATTTGAACCCTTCTTCTCGACCAAGGAAAAAGGGCGAGGATTGGGATTAGCTGCTGTGCTTGGCATTGTTAAAAGTCATCATGGCGGTATGAGTGTTAACAGCCAACTCGGGGTCGGAACCGAATTTGTCATTCAATTCCCGGTTTGTAAAACTATTCGCGAAGATGAATCTGATAGTGCAAATCAGATGCAGCAAATTAGCAAGACAACCCAGGTGACAATAATTGTAGCAGATGATGAAAAATCATTACTGCTGATGCTTACAAGGATTCTCAGTAAAGCTGGTTATAATGTCATTCCTGCCGTAAATGGCACAGAAGCATGGCATTTGTTCGAGAAGCACGGGAGATCTGTAGATCTCTTATTATTGGACACCAATATGCCAGAAATGTCTGGGCCAGAGGTTTTGGAGAAAGTTAAAAAGACCGAGGCAACTATTCCAGTCATTCTTCTAAGTGGTTTTTCACAATCGCCTGCAACCTCAGGCGACATACGCCCAGATGCTTTTGTTCAAAAGCCATTCACCCGTCAAGAAATTCTTTTAACAATAAGAAGTGTGCTAGAAACCAGTAAATCTGTTTGAAGAAAACAGACACAGCCAGACCTGGTTATCGTTGCAGCAAGAATTCCTCAGGCTGTGATCTGTCTGGTTTCAGCCCTGGCATTTCATGAGATGACAAGCCAGATACCGCATGAGGGTTCGTGGTCGCGTGAACCAGTGCCATAATCCGCCCAGCCAGCAGCTTGAATAAAGCGCCTGCAGCGATGAGGGGTCAGACCTGTTTTATATCGACGAGGCGGCCTTCGCTGCGTAGTTTTTGGGCGATGAGGGTGATTACTTTGTAGCGGGGCATGATGCCCTGCTGCTTGAAGGCGATGTCGGCGTGGCCATGGTTGCTGCTGCCGCCGATGATGAAATTGATGCG
>PGYA01000024.1 GCA_002839435.1 Candidatus Riflebacteria bacterium HGW-Riflebacteria-2
GCCGGCTATCAGCACGGTAACGTCGGTGGCAGCGACACGCGCGGCCATTTCGAGAATCTTTTTCATGTTCGGCGACGCGCAGGGAAAAGGATCGGCAGCAATTCTGGCAGCGACTTTGCGGTTCTGCTGGCGTTTGAGACGCGACAGTTCGAGTACCCGCTCAACCGTGTTAACGAGATCGTCAACGTGTGGCAACGGCTTGGTCAGGTAATCGGCAGCGCCTTCTTTTACCGCGGCAACTGCCGAGGCAATCGAGCCATGCGCGGTCAGAAAAATTACCGGCAGTTCGGGGATTTTTTTTAACAGCCGCGCCATCAGTTCGCGACCGTCCATCCCCGGCATCATCAGATCGAGCACGGCTACATCGATCGAACGGCGCAGAATAATCTCGAGAGCCTGTTCGCCAGAACCTGCCGCCAGCACTTCAAACCCGGCGTCTTCAAGCACGGCCCTGATCATATTGCGATAAGAGGCTTCGTCATCGGTAACCAGTATGGTAGCGCGATAATCCTTGTTCTTCATTCTGTTTTCCTGAGTTTCAGTTCAGCCACAATTTCTCCGGGAGCAGCGTTAGCCAGGCGCAGAGAGCCTCCCTGCTGCACGGCAAGCCGACGACTGACCGGCAAACCAAGCCCGTATCCCTTGACCTTGGTAGACACAAAGGGCGTGAAAACATCTTCCAGCATTTGTTCAGACATATAGCCAGCACGGTTGTATACGCGCAAAGCTACGACATCAGCTTCGACAGCGATTTCAAGACGAACGGCGGCCGGGTCTTCTGCTGCATCCAAAGCGTTTTTGAGAAGATTGAGCAGAATCTGCCTGATCGCATTCTCGTCAGCAAGACATTCAGCCGGCGCGGCACCAGCTGGAGCGGCTATTCTGCCGGCAGGCAACTGCTGATTAAACATGCGCAGGGTATCTTCGACTACAGCGGTCAGATTCAGCGGCAGAATGCGGCATTCCTGCGGCCGCGCAAAGTCGAGAATACTGCGCGTGAGTTCCTCGAGACGAAAGGTTTCCTGCTCGATGGTATTGGCCATTTCAGCCCTGTCGGCATCCTGCCCGTCTCTGAGCTTTTTCTGAAGCAGCTGCGCCATACCACGTATTGCGCCAAGCGGGTTCTTGATTTCGTGGGCAAGTCGCGCCGACATTTTGCCGATGTCTGACAGATGTGATTCTTTCTGCAACATTACCTTAAGCCTGGTGGTGCGCGACTGCAGCAGCGATATGATTACCCAGAGCAGGGAAAAAACCAGCCAGACGCCCGGCCAGAGGTATTTCTGCAGAATGAGTGGCTGCACAATCGAGCGGTCAGGGCCGCTGAATACAAGATAGATACTCAAACGCTCAGAATCTGGAACACGCTCGCCTGATTGCTCGTCAAATCGTTGCCGACCAGGGCCCATGCCGCGACCGCCGCCGCTTCCCGGCCCGCCACCATGCCGCATTCCGGTCTGGGCACCAACAGAAGAGGCCGCATTATGACCAGGCCCGGTGACCCGTCGGTACAATGCAGTATTTGCGTTGAGTATGACCGCTTCACGATCAGCCGGAAGCAATGAAAGATCGACGAGGTAATCCGGCTCTCGGCTGAAACTTGCGATCATTCTGCTTCCCTGCATGATACCGGCCGCGAGAATTTCTTCGTCTTCGAGCAGTTGTTCCGAAAACAGCTCTGGCTGCTGAAGCAGCAGCATCGGACTCAGATTACCCTCATGTATAACCCGGGTATACAGGGCGCGACCTTCTTTCTCTGCGGCCCATTGCAGAAGAACATCGATCTGCTCGTTATTCCAACGGCTCATCAACAAAGCGAGAACACCAGAAGCAATGACCAGCACAGTAATCAGAGCAACGACGGCAAAGCGATCCAGTCTGGCGACAACAGCATGTTCTGCGCTGGAATTATTATTTGATTGATTGTTTTCAGGCATTCTTAATATCCGATCAGATACAAAATTTGAGTGAACAGATTATGTATCGCAAGTTCTGTTCCTGAAAGTATTCATCTGTTAAGGCAAAGTATGCACACTGGTCAAGTCTCGGCCAGACGGTAGTCTTCTGTACTTTCAGTATACTCCGGTTAAATTCTGCTTCAACACAACCATCAAAACATAGCATAAGGGTGCAAAGATTTGCACATTTATGGTGAAAAGGTCTGCACTTTTGCACGATAGATTAAGCAGGCAGATCGACCGGGCAAATGATAAAAACGGCTCTGAATCTAACTTTTCAGACTAATTCAAGAAACTGGCACGGCGGTTGCAATTACATTGATGTTCGAAAATCAAACTGGAGATACAAAATTGAAAAAGTTCTTTCTTTTCGCGTTAATGGTCAGTGCAATGATGGTTTTTACCGGCTGCGCCGGCAATGGTTCTGGAACTGGCACAGAAGATATGGCGTCGGTACTTTCGAGTGACGATATTGCCGGCATCGAAGCCAGTCTGCTGGCCGACCGCGTATTGGCAGCCTCTGTTGTCAGCGACGGTGACCCCAGCCTGCTGGCATCTGTCGGAAGCAGCGAAGGCATGATGCGCTATCGCAATCGCCAGTATCGCTCACAGAACGGTGAAGCCGGCTTAGGGCTACAGCGCGGAACTGGCAGTTGCATGGCAATAGTTTCTGCCAACAGCATGAGTGTCGGCCTTGAACAGTGCTCGATCGAAAAGCTCGAGACCGGCGAAATCGTTATTACCCGTGGCAACGGCACAGCGATTACGATTCCGGCTCCTGATGAATCAGGAGATGTCAGTAGCCTGACCGTTGGCGAAATAATCTGGGAAGTTACCTACGGCGATGACGGCGAGCCGCTGGTTGAAATCAAAAATACCAGGTCGGGTGTCAAGCTCAACATCAATGAAAGCGACGATGGCACCCTCACCATAGTGCGCGACCTGTCGGAAGTATTTCGCGGCAGATGGGCTGAGAACGGCGATCTTGAACTTAATGACAATCAGGGTAAAAGATTCAGATACAGATATGGCAAGGCAAACTGAAGGCTGAATCATCGAAATAAATCACAGGAGGCAGGGATATGAAAAACCTAAGTATCGTTCTGGCAGTAGTTCTTCTTCTTGGAGTTGGCATCGTGTATGCTCAGGACAGTAACGTAGCTCAGAACCAGGGTAGAATGCGCGGCAATAGCCAGCGGGCATTGCTCAATCAGAACTCGCAGACCCAGTCTACAATCGCAGCTCAGACATCGAACACTGCGACCCCAACCCAGGGTGTTATCAAAAGCGAAACCTGTGACGGCACTGGCCGCGGCTATGGTGACGGCACAAAACCCCAGCCCAAAGATGGCACCGGTTTCGGAGCCAAGACACAGAAGCGCCAGCAGCGCAACGCGAAACTCGGTAACGGTCAGGGCAACGGTCAGCGCAAAGGCCAGGGGAAAGGCGCCAAAGACGGTTCCGCCCAGCGCGCCAGACGCCAGCTGCGCGACGGTTCGTGCGGCAACCAGAACACCAGCAACACAGTTCCCAGTACAACCGAAAGCAAGTAACTCAACTCTCTCCCTCTCACTTTGCAGACCGGCCGGGTAACCCCGGCCGGTTCTGTTATTTTCAGACAAATGTGTATGAGTTATGACAGCCAAAGGCCAGCTTAAAAAAATGCTTCGAGAGCCAGAGTTAAGCGCCGGCCGGGCCTGGTATAGCCAAATACACGTTGCTGCTCAGCATCGGTCAGATTCAGCAATCCGGCTTCAAATGAGCACTCTTTGAAATTATGCCGCAAAAAGAGCGAAATATCATGGCTGTCTGGCGCGCAACGGGTGTTTTCGGCGTTCTCCCAGACCGGGCCCCACCATTGGCCGCGACATGTCCAGGTTGTCGAACCGGTTTTACGCTCGACAACCGCAGTTGCCTGCCGGCTCGCGATTCCCGGAATCTGGGTTCTGGTGCTTTCGAGACGGGCACGGTCAAGCATGACAAAATCGGCAGCAATATTGCAACCAGCCAGTTCAAGCTCTGACAGCGAAATCTGATGCGAAGTGATTCTGGCACGATCGAGATTTGCCGCTTTCATTCCCCAGGTATAGACCGGGTCAGTGGTAGCTGTCGTGCCGATCAGGTCTGAAACGTAGTATTGCGTTGCGCTTACTGCCAGGTGGCCAACGCGACCGGCATTACCGGCTACCGAGAGGGCGACCGACGACGAGAACTCAGGCCCGAGCTCAGAATCACCATAAGCCGGGTAAAACCTTTCATTCAGAGCCGGCATTCTGAAAGATTTTCCCCAGGCGGCGCCGACGTCAAGCCCGCCGATCTTATGCTGCAAAGCGAGGTTGCCGGTTTCGACAGAACTCTGGCTCTGCGCTTTATCGTGGCGAAAAACGGCATTCAGACTGGTAGCAGCGCCGATTTTACTTTCACAGGCAAGCAGGCCGGCAGCATCGGTTTCTCGAACCGAGAACAGACCGGCGTTTTCGGCGCGCACCTCGGTGCGGGAAACCTCAATCATCCAGTTCTGCCGGTTGCGCACCAGACTTCGACTGACTGCCTGCCGCTGTTGACTGGCTTCGAGGCCATATTCATTGAAAGGGTCGCTTTCATCGATTCCGGTAAAGGCGGTATGGCCAAAGGCATGGGTCAGTCGCATTTCTCCGTCAGCAAAGGTTTTTATCAGGCCGGTATTGAACTGGCTGCCAATCTTTTTCTGTCTGAATGTCAGACTGTCAACCGGCAACCCGCTCACGAAGTCGAAACCGTCGAGATCGGTTCGGCTGCGGTTGAATTCTGAACTCATCTGCAACTGCCAGGCCGGCCCCATCGAGGCCTCCATCGCCAGATACGCGTTATCGAGGGCAAAAGCATCGCGCTCAGTATTGCCGTTTTCCTGAGCGGCGGCCGAAATACCCGGTGTGTTGAAACGGCTCAGGCGAACACCTATTTTGGCTTTCCCGGGTGTTATGCTGGTTTCAACTGCATGACCCTGGCCGCCATGACCGTCGGTCCAGACGCGAATTCGGCCAGAATCGGGAAATCGGCTGGTCAGGCGCAGAGTGCCACCGATACTGCTGCTGCCCCACAAGGTCGCCCGGTTTCCCTGCCAGAACTCGGCCGTCTCGAACTGCAGAGTCGAAAAATCGCCGATATCGGGAGTTCCGGTAAAGGGGTCGTTGACCGGCAGACCATCTTTAACGACAAGAACCTTGTTGCCGGAAAGCCCGCCCGAGCTCATTCCGGCCACAGTGCCCGGCCCGCCGCTGCTACGCAGATGCAGCCCCAGCTGACCGTCGAGAGCTTCAGACAGGGTGGTTTTACCGGTTGCCGGCAATACCTCGAAAAACAGCTCTTCGGCTGGTTTGCCGGTAATGGTGTCGGGGTGGTTCCAGGCAGGGGCCGTAACTTCGATGGTGCCGAGGTCATATTGCATCTGGTCGGCCGGCTGGGTGTTCTGAGCAAATGCAGATTGCCACGGGAAAAGGAGAACAAAAATGGGAACAAGAAAATGTTTTTTGAGCATGGGTCGTCGCCACCTCACTGAAAATTTATCAGAACCAGGTCCTGACAGGACTTTGAGGTATTCCGGCTTCCGGATCATTCGCATGCCCGGTCTTCCCATCGATTCGACAGTGACCACAGCTGGGCTTTTGTCCCCGGTTACGGCGACGGACTCGCGCGAGACTCACACTCGCTTCCCTCATCGGCCAGTGGCGATACTATACCCACCGCAGCTTTCCTGCAAGCAATTTATTGGTCACGGTTGAGGTATTCTGTTACAATCCAGAGAAAACAAGCGAGGGGGGAATGATGCAGAGCTGGTGGCGAGGTCTGTTGATACTGGTAACGATAATACTTGCACTGCCGCCAGGCGCTCAGGCCTCTTCATGGCAGGTTTTCAATGAGGCATCAGGTATCAACGGCAGGGTCATAAACTGCTTTGCTTCTTTCAAGACGGTGATGGCCGTCGGCACCGATAAGGGAGTCAGCATCTACAGCGGCAATACCGGCACCTGGTCGGCAGTGGCTTTGCCCGACCAGGTCGCCTCGATGCCAATCAAAGACATAGCTTTTGATGAGCACGGACATCTGTGGCTGGCTACAGCCAACGGTCTGGTCAGCATACAGGGACAGAAAGTCAGTATTTATGGCGCCAGGCAAAACCTGCCGACCATAGATATCGACCGCGTGCAGACACATGAGAACCGGCTATATATCGGCTGTTTTGGCGGCTATGTGGCTCAGGCGTATGTTCCTCAGTCGGGCAGCACAGCATTTACACCGGTCAATTACAGCAATTTTGCCGAAGAAGACCGGCTCAAAATCAAATCTGTCGGAGTTTCCGGCATGGCGATGACCGGCCCGGCACGCGGCTGGTTCAGCACACGCGGCGGCGGACTGATAGAAATCAACGGCGCCAGCCAGTATCCTGCCAGCAGCAGCGACGGCAGCCCGGAACTATGGATTAACGATTTTTTCATATTCCCCGGCAAAAGTCGTGAACAACATATTATTGCAGCTACTCCGCAACATTTGAGTCTGATAAAAAACAACCGGGCACAGCATGAGATCAGCCTGCCCATGCAGGATCCATGGCTTAATTGCGTAATTACGGTTAAAGAACCCGACGAAATATTCGAGCTGCTCAAGCAGCCAGAAATGAGCAGCAGCGAAGAGGCACTGTTCGATTTTCTTGGCAAACACTCGCTTTACGCCGGCACCCGCAACAACGGATTATGGCGCTTTCAAAGAGGAAAATGGACACAATACCTCACAACCAACAGCATATTGCCATCTGACAGCATCAACCGCCTCTATGCGGTAGAACGTCTGCTGATAGTGTGCACTGATGGCGGCCTGGTGCTGATTCACCTCGATTCCAACCAGTATGATGAGTTTAAAAAAGAAGGTCTGGGCCGGGCATATTTTAAGACTTTCTTTCCGTTTCCGCCCTTATATGCCGTGCAAATCCCCAATTTTCAGATCGTTAAAGGCAGCAGCTACTGGTTTTCGCACCAGCATGGCCTGACCAGATGGCGCTCAGCAAGTTTCCCAAAAAATTACGACCAGCAGACACTGCCTGATGTCAGCACCAGAATCGAGCCGCAAAAGGAAGGCAAAGCAGGACATCTCGACAGCGAAGAACCCGAACTGCCAACCGATGATGTCAGCGAAGAAGCATTAAGGGGCTATTGGCAGCTGTTTACCAAAGAATTTCTTACTTACGACAATATCGATCTGTTTGAAATTCCGGAACAGAAGATCACCTGGATGACCATCGATCGCAACAGCGGTTACCTCTGGCTGATATTCAACAAAAACCAGCTGGCACGCATGCGCATGGAAAAGCAGGTCAGCAAAAAAGACGGCAAAAAGCAGAAAATCGAGATGCCCGATTGGCAGATAGTCGATAAATACGTGCCGTGGAGCGACGGCACAGAGCTTAACATCGTCTGGTTCACGCCAGACAGCATCTATGTCGGCACCAAAAATGACGGATTCTATATACTGAAAAATCCGGGCAGCAGAGATCTTAAAAAGGAGCCGTTCGAGTGGCAGCACCACAATATTTTCAACGGCCTGCCCGACTCTGATGTTCGCGGTTTTGCGCAGTGGAATTCACCGCAAGGGCGTGTGCTTGCCATCATGCATTACAATCAGGTCAATCTCTGGGACGGCAAGTTTTACAGCCGTCTCGACATCGGCGGCGGCAGGCATTACACCTGCATTGCCAGCGGTGAAGAAGGAAATCTCTGGGTTGGCTCAGTTGGTGGGCTGCAGCGTGTTGATCCTGCCGGGCATACTTACTCGTATGGCTCTGCCAACGCGTTTTTCGACTCAAACCGGATCACAGCCATAGGCACTCTGCCGAGAAGCAGCGAATACGAGCTTGGCGTCTGGGTTGCCTGCGACGAGAGAGCTGGCGACAATGAAATGAATACACTGTTTGAAGGCTCAGACATTTCTCCGGCGGTAGTTACGGATAGCGAAGGGAACAAACTGGTTATCGAATTCGACACCAACAACTCATCTTTCCATTACTTTGATGGTCTGACCTGGGACAAATGGAAAATGGGAGGCATCAGAAACATTTTTATTGACCGTGAATACGTATGGGTTACCACCAATCTTCGGGTTCGCCGTCTGCGCATTCCGCGCTGAAAGAATCAAACACTCTAAAAAATCGCCTCAAAGAAAGACTTTCTGTTAAAATCAGGTAAGAAGCAAGTAAGGGGGATAAATCATGCAAAACTGGCGGATGGCGCTGTTGATACTGGCGACAATCATGCTTCTACTGCCGATCAGCGCTAAAGCTGATTCATGGCAGGTTTTCAATGAGGCTTCAGGAATCGGCGGACGGGTAGTCAACTGTTTTGCCTCATTCAAGACGGTAATGGCGGTCGGCACCGATCAGGGAGTCAGCATTTACAGCGGCAATACCGGCACATGGTCAGTGGTAGCGCTACCCGATCAGGTTGCTTCAATGCCGGTAAAAGACATCGCTTTCGATGAACACGGCCATCTCTGGCTGGCTACTTCCAACGGCCTGGTCAGCATTCAGGAAAAGAAGATCACCATCTACGATTCGCATCACAACCTTCCTACAATAGACATTGACCGTATACAGATCAGCAAAGACCGAATTTACATCGGCTGTTTCGGTGGTTACGTGGCGCAGGCATACGTTCCGCAGACAGGTACAACCGTATTCTCAGCGGTCAACTATACCGACAGAGTAGAGGGTGACAACCTGAAAATAAGGTCAGTCGGGATTTCCGGCCTGGCAATGACCGGCTCGCATCAGGGCTGGTTCAGCACCCGCGGCGGCGGTCTGGTAGAAATCAACGGAACGAGTCAATACACCGCCACTACCAGCGATGGCAGCCCAGAACTGTGGATTAATGATTTTTTCATCTTCTCTGGCAAAAAACGCGAAAAATACACTATTGCCGCAACGCCGCAGCATCTGAGTCTGATAAGAAACAATCGGGCCGATTACGAAATCAGTCTGCCGATCGAAGACCCCTGGTTGAACTGCGTCATCACGGTCAAAGAACCTGACGAAATTTTCGATCTGCTCGACAGCCCTGAATTATCAGACAGCGAAGAGAAACTGTTCGACTTCCTCGGCAAACATTCGCTCTATATCGGCACGAGAAACAATGGCCTGTGGCGCTTTCAAAAGGGCAAATGGACACAATACCTCACGACCAACAGTATTTTGCCGTCTGACAGCATCAATCGCCTTTACGCAATTGGCCGCCTGCTGATAGTCTGCACTGACGCAGGACTGGTGCTGATTCATCTCGACTCGAACCAGTATGATGAATTCAAAAAAGTAGGACTGGGTTCGGCGTATTTCAAGACGATCTACCCGTTTCCGCCACTCTATGCTGCGATGATCCCGCACTTTCAGATTGTCAGGGGCGGTAGCAGTTACTGGTTTTCACACCTGCATGGTCTGACCAGGTGGCGTTCAGCCAGTTTCCCCAAGAATTATGACCAGCAGACACTGCCGGATGTAAGCAGCCGAATTGAACAGACGAAAGAGGAAGAAGAGGAAAATGCCGGTCACCTGGATAATGAAGAGCCTGAACTGCCAGTCGATAAAATCGGGGAAGAGGCGTTGCGTGGTTACTGGCAGTTGTTTACCAAAGAGTATATTTTCTACGACCAGAGCGATCTGTTTGAGATACCCGAACAGAAAATAACCTGGATAGATGTCGATCGTAACTCAGACTATCTCTGGCTGATTTTCGACGGCAAGCGTCTGGCGCGCATGCGCATGGAAAAGCGTGTGGTCAAAAAAGACGGCAAAAAGGTCAAAGTCGAATTGCCAGACTGGCAGGTGCTCGACAAATATGTTCCGTGGGGCGATGGCACAGAATTGAATGTCGTGTGGTATACGCCAGACAGTGTCTACGTCGGCACTAAAAAAGATGGCTTTTATATTCTGAAAAATCCCGGCAGCAAGGATCTTAAGAAAGAACCGTTTGAGTGGCAGCACCACAGTATTTACACCGGCCTGCCCGACTCTGACGTGCGCGGCTTCGCACAGTGGAAAAGCGACAAGGGGCAGGTTCTGGCGATTCAGCACTATAACAGCATCAGCACCTGGGATGGCGATTTTTACAGCAGGATCGATCTCGGCGGGCGACGACGCTACACCTGTATTGCTGCCGGTGCCGAGGGCAACCTCTGGGTTGGCTCGGTTGGTGGTTTGTTTCGCCTGGATCCTACCGGGCACGCTTATTCGTATACCAAAACCAATGCGCGGTTCGAATCTGACTATATCTCAGCAATCGGCACTTTGCCGGCCAGCACAGAGTTTCCGCTTGGGGTCTGGGTTGCCTGTGATGCTCTTGGAGACGACATCGACATGAACCCTCTGCTGAACGGCTCAGACCAGCCACCAGGAGTTGTTACTGATGCCAATGGCAATAAAAGAGTAATAGAACAGCAGATCACAGGCTCGTCATTGCATTACTTTGACGGCAGAACCTGGGACAAATGGCTGATCGCGGGTGTCAGCCATATCATGATCGACCGCGAATTCGTCTGGCTGTCGACAAATATCAGAGTCCGCCGTCTGCGCATCCCTCGCTGAAGCTAGATTTGTGCCACAAGCTGTGGCACAAAATTGATTTGACTTCAAGGCTTCTATACTTGGTATACCGCTTATGCCTGGCTCTCGGCAGGGTCTCAATAAAGCTTCATACTATTGTTGCCAGAGAATCAGTAGGACTGCACTACTACTGGCATGTAGAGACGCATGACGCGGCACGAAGTTGCGATCCACAAGAATTCCTGATCGAACATCAGTGCCCGCACTCCTGGTCTCGACATGGGCTCCCACTTTTCGCCATCGTAGAGCATGATCTGAGAGATGCTTACATCGGCATTTAGAACGCGTAGTCGATACATGCTGTCGCGTCCGCGCGCGAGAGAAGGCGGCGGGTCTGACGATCTGTAAAGCTTGCGCACACCGGTTCCCTGATCCTTTGCATACTCATCGACCGCCACCGCGATGGTGTAAGGGTATTTGGCATCGTCGGGCGCAGCAGCAATAGCTACGACCTTTTCCGAGTTAAAATCGTTCATGCGCCCGTGAATTTCATTGATCCTGACGTCAGGCGTAAGATACGACAGTCCCTGAAACGAACCCAGCCAGAGATTGTAGTTGCGATCCTGCACCATGCAGGTGTATTTGCGCTCAGGCACCCCAATAAAGCTGAGTTTGCTGCCATCGAAAGTTGCCAGACCTTTTTCGAACAACAGCGCCACCACCGCGCCCTCATTCGTCTTCCAGTATTCTATGGCGATCACTCGCTTGAACTGGTCGATTTCTTTTGAGTCGCTGGGAAACTCGATGCGCCGCCAGTCGGACGGGCGCAGGTCTTTGAGCGCCGCAGCATGTGCAGTCGGAAGATAGTAAACACCACTGTCTTTGGCACTCACATAAATTGCCGAGCCAACCCGCTGCACGCAGAGCAGATCGTCGTATTTTGCCCATGGCAGCTGGTCGGTAGCAAATTCATGCCAGTCGTTATTACTCGGGTCAGGAACAATCTCGCCGGGACGGTTGTCGAGGCAGGCGAGCTGGTTGTTGTCGAAAATAACCCAGACACGCTCAGCAAGATCGAGTGCGAGATCGTTGATGTCTTCAGATGGAATCGCGTGCAGCGGGCATTCCTGCATCAGTGAAGCGACAGTATAGAGCTGATGCCGGCGCTCATCATACAGGCTCTCGCCAACCCGGATAATCGCTTGAAGCCGTGTCGTGGCGGTAGCAGGGGCGCAGGTAGAAGAACTGTCGGCATTCTCCGCATCACTGGCGCTCTCGGCCGACTCTGAGCCAGATGCCAGGGCTTCACTTTCAGCAGGGTTCTCGCCTTCGCCGCTTTCTTGCGACTGCTGTCGCATGTGCTCTGTGATAGCCGCTGCGATATCTTCGGCAGAAACAGAGTCGAGAGAAGGCGCATCGATTATCAGGTATTCGCCTGGCCCAGCCATGGTCTTCATATCGAGCGAAACATAAATTTCTGCTATCGGTGCCAGGCAAAAATCGGTTGGCTGTTCTTTGCAATAGTGGTGCCAAAGCTCTTCACCAGCACTTGTTGGCGGCCGATCGCCGCTGGTACTGTTATCTTCGATTGTCATATCCTTACTCGGATCGTTTGCTTTGCTTTCAAATCTTCCGGCAAGATGAAAACGGTATTGCATGGCTCCGATGAACGGCGCCGAAGGAAAAACGAAGCGTGAAATACCACGATCATGGGCGATCCAGATATCCTTGCCCTGCAGCATTTTTCCATAAGAAATGAACGGCTCGATCGGATAACACTTCTGCGAAGGATAACCGAAGACATAAGGCCCCCAGCTCTGCATGAACGGCCAGAAAGTCTTGGCCCAATATGGGTCTGAACCGCTGACCTGAAATAGATCAAACTGCGTATCCTGGGTGATACCAAGCATAGTCAACCCGCCATCCGAAAGAATCGCGATCTTTTTCGGGCCGGGCAGATAGTAGACTTTGTTGATATTGTCTGAAGGCAACGGGCTGTCGCGCATGGTGAGATTGTTCCAGCGGCCATCATCGAACAGCCACAGGCCCTGCCCACGCGTTCCGGCAATCAGGGTTCGCTTACCGATAAAAGTTTCAAGATGCAGATACCCCTTCGGCTTCTTGCGTTTGTATTCGTCTCTCTCCTCATCCGGGGCTGTGGTTATGCAGCTGATCCAGCAGTCTTCCGCCGGTAGAGAGCAGGTGCCAACCGGGCGGTTATTGGAAATGAGGTTCATCTGGTTCTGCGTCACAGCAATGATGCGGTTGGCATTGCCTTCCTCGAAGGACCAGAAATCATTGACCCAGTCTGAAAAAAGTTCGTCCTGGCCGACAAGATTACTACCATCGGCAGCCCGCAGCAGGCCTTTTCCCTTGGTCGAATAAATGCCACCACCCGGGTAATCCATGGCCAGCGCCGTGATACCGACTGACATGAATTTGTTGAGATCTTCGACAGCCGCCCGGTTAACCGGAACGAAGCTCGAAATACTACTGCCTGGAGAAATCGACGAGTAAAAAAGCCAACCACCATAACAGCCGACATAAATTTTGTTATCGACAACCTGCACAACTTCGACATCTATAGTCGACAGGCCGTGTTCGTGGTCATAGCGTCTGAGCCTGGGAGCACCATCGGGAAAGTCTTCGAGGTCGATCGCAAATAACCCGGCTGGTGTAGCAGCCCACAGTGTCTTGTAATCGTCAAAATCGAGTGAACGCACGGCGAGACCGGCAAGCTGCTCATGATAGTTTGCGAGGTTGAACCAGGCCGAGTAATTCTCGAGATATACACCAATGCCCTTATCACTGCCCACCGCCATCATGCCCTCGTTAATGGCAAGACAGCTGAGATTGTTGCTCGGCAGTCCGGAGCGAATGTTCCAGGTCATCCAGGTCTGCCCGGCGCTGACCTGCGTGGCGACCAGCAATAAAGCGAGCAACATTAAACAGCTAACAATAAAGTTTGTTTTTACCATGCTTCAATTATACAACAAGCTGTACTGTTACAAGTTCATACAAAAGCCATTGCTTTTTTCTAAATCAGAGGCTTTGGCCATCCGACGGGATGCTTGTTTATAGCATACCCATATCTGGGCAGAACGAAAAAAACCACCTGTTCTGGTTTTATTTTTGTCACAGCTTACAACTTTTACAGTCGCAAAAAATTGCAATTTGAGTGTGACAAAGTTAAGAATGTTACAGTCTGCTGTGTATATAGGAGAAAATGCTTATGAAAAAAATGCTTGCGGGTTTTGTATTGTTTTCTTTGCTCTTCGTTACCAGTGCATACGCTGCCAAACCTGTTTCTAAGCTAAAAGCGAATGGAATCAGGCTTGTGCCGGGAAACCAGACGATAACCATGAACTGGGCTTCGCCCGGCAATTCTGAGGGTAATAAACGAACTTTTATCGTTCATACGCCACCAAAGGTTGATAAAAAGAAGGTTTATCCTGTCGTTTTCATTTTTCACGGTGGTGGCGGCAGTGGCGCCAAGGCTCTGGAACAGTATGGATTCGACAAGACTGCTGACACACAAGGCGTGATCGTAGTATATCCGACGGGCACATCTTCAGATCCGCGCCATGGGTATACCTGGAATAACGGCCTGGGCTTTGGCCTGAATCTTAATGCAAAGGCAGATTCTGTTGATGACGTTGGTTTTGTTCGTGAGATTCATAAAAAGTTGACTACAGATCTCTCTGGCAACATTGATAAACAGAGAGTTTATGCGGCAGGCGTTTCGAACGGCGGAATGTTCACCAACCTTCTGGCTGCGCAGACTGGCGATCTTTTTGCCGCGGTCTGTTCTATTGCTGGAACAACCGAAAGCTGGTCGCTTGATTCATCGAAGCGCCGGACTCTGCCGACTCCTAAAATGCCGATGAATGTTCTTCTGGTACGCGGCACGCAGGATTCTACAATCATGTATTTCGGCGATAGAATCGAAGGCATGCATCGGCCGGGTTCGCCAACTCATAATGGTGACACCACATCCATGCTGCGCTATTGGGCTGTTGCAAACAGATGTTCGCTGGTTCCGGCCCGTGAGAATGTAGAAAATTCGCGCCTTTCTGAAAACAGATATGTTCTAACCCAGACTTTTCTTCCTTCAGCTCGTTCCGGCGCTTCTGGCGAAGTTACGTTGATGACCATCATTGGCGGAACTCACAGCTGGGGTGACCCCAAAATCATTGCACCGGGAGAATTCAACAACAGCCTCTGGAAGTTTTTCAACAAATACAAAAAGACACAGCCGAGATCGATCAGAAGCTCAGGGGGCATGTAACGCCAGAAACGATGAGTAAAGCCATAAAAGGAGACCGTATAATGAGCAAAAGACTGTTAACGTTTATTTTGATCGGTGTTTTTTTAGTCAGTAATGGTGGGTCTATTCTCTGTGCGAAACTATATTTTCCGCCAGCGGGCGAGAACTGGGCAACCGTGACGCCAGAATCGCTTGGCTGGAATACGGCTGCGCTCGATGAAGTATACAGGTATCTGGAAAGCTGCCATTCCAAGTCATTTATCATACTCAAAGATGGTAAAATTGCGGCTGAGCGTTACTGGGATCCGGCCGGCAAAGACTTTGCCAAACAGGTTTTTTCGGCAGGCAAAAGCATAACTGCTTTTTTAATCGGCATCGCGCAGGAGCAGAACCTGCTCAAAATCGAGCAACCCGTGTCTGACTTTCTCGGGCAGGGCTGGACAAAAGCCGGTAAAAAGCAGGAAAAAGCGATTCAGATTAAGCATCTGCTCAAGATGACCAGCGGCTTGAGCACCAGAAAAGCCTACGTGGGAAAACCTGGCACAATCTGGCTCTACAACACAGAAGTATATCACGAGCTTCACCCACTGCTGGAAAAGGCTACTGCCAGCACTATGCAGAAATTTGCCGAGAAAGTTCTTTTTCGGCCAACCGGCATGAATAATTCCCGTTTTCTGAATCATACGTTCAAGATGACCGCGCGCGACATGGCGCGGTTTGGACTGATGATTCTGGCTGGCGGCTCCTGGAACGGAAAAGCGCTGATGAAAGATCAGACGTTTTTTAAGAGCATGCTTGACACGGCTCAGAGCATGAACCCTGCCTATGGCTATCTCTGGTGGTTGAACGGCAAAGAGTCTTTCTTCAGTGCCAACCCAAAATTGCCCAGATATGATGGTTTTCTCATTCCAGACGGCCCGGCCGATATGGTTGCAGCCATGGGCGCAAATGATCAACGCATATACGTAATTCCCAGCCAGAATCTTATTGTGATTCGACAGGGTGAGAGTGCTGAAGAAGGTGAGGATGCCCTGGCCATATCCAGCTTTGATAACAAATTGTGGCAAAAGATCATGCTTGCCATTAGAAGCGAAAAGCCGGCAGCTGAATCTAAAAGCAACCCGGGCCTTCTACAGCCGCAATATTTCGACGCTGATGGTGCAGCATATTTTGATGAGGCGCAGACAGTTCCCTCGTGGATGCACCCGGAAATCAGAATTCTATCTCTTCCTGGTGGCATTGATGTCACCGATACCGGCATTCATGAGGATGGAAAATATGAAATGCAGGTAAAGATTCACAACAGTGGCAGCCAGACTGCTGAAAACGTGAGTGTAAGCGGTCTATATTGCGAATACGGCGTAACCTCTGATTTCAAGCCATTTGGAAAGCCTTTCTTAATTGAGAAAATAGCTCCCGGTGAAGCGGTTGAAGCTCAAATCAGAGCGGTTTCGAACGTTGCCGGGCATGTCTGCGTCAAAGCGACTGTTTCGTGCGCTGGCGATGCCGATCTTTCGGACAATCAGGGGCAGCGCAATCTCTGGATCGAATCAGCCGACCCAGGAAAAACTGTGATACGGGAGATGCTGGTAACCAACCAGGCTCTTGTTAAGCAGAAGAATGGAAAGTGGGATATTGAGCCGATTTCCCGGTTACGACTGATCTCCAGAGTAAAGATTTTTCCTGACGGGATGAATACTCCACAAAATCAGGCTATGGTAAGAATCGAAACTAACCCACCGACGATTTCTTTTGATGATACCGCGCGAGTTTCAAGAGAAAAAGCCAGAGTCAGCGTCAATTTTGACAAAAAATTGCCGGCAAACATCAAGGTTGAAGTGAGTGTTCGACCGGTTTCGTCTGAAGGAAAACTTCTCATGGACGGCTGCACCTGGCACTTCAATCTGATAAAGAACCGTCGCAGTCTGAGTTCTGGCGGCATGTAACCGACTGCATAAATTGCTGACAAAACAGTTGAGGGCGGTATTCGCCCTTAACTGTTTTCTGGTAGTATAAGAGGGCCCAACCAGAGCAAATAATTATTGCAGACAGAGGAAGAGGATGTGAAAGCAAAAGCAGCAACTGGCATAAATGACTCTTCAGACACCGGTCATAAAACTGGTTCTTTGTCGATGCAACCAAAAGAGATTTTGTTAATCTTTTTTATGGTGTCGGTCATGCCTGTTCTGATGTTGGTAATTGGCTGGCAGGTCATTGCCCGCCAGCATTATCAGGTAATTGCTGATGGTCATTTCTCTTTTCTTGAAGATAAACTTGCCATGGTTCTCGGATCTGCTAAGAATGACGGAGGAATCAGCAAAACCCTGGAAGATCTCAACCGACTACCTGCGCAAAATACGCTGTTCGGTCGGGTCAATCTGGCCACACCTGAGGATTGTCTTCCATCGACTGCCTACATCGAACGGTTTTTTCCCGTTCAGCAGCTGATCGAGACAGCCAAAACGCTACGCTTTCGCTGTGAAACCAGGATAGAACTGCCAGATGGGTTTCTTGCGATTCGGCCGGTAGGCATTCATGAAGTGGTTTTTGGCTTTATGCCTGCTTCTGGTTTTAAAAAATGGCCGCCGTTCAAGCTTCTGCTCAGCGGCATCGGAATTCTCATCGTTCTTCTCACGGGCTCGCTGACATACTGGATCTTTCGACATGCCTGTCTGCCCGCTCTGTCGGTGCGCTGGAAACTGGTCGGGCTTTTTCTTTATGCAACAGCTTTTCCAGGGTGCGCCTTTCTTTGCCTGGGCATCATATACATTCAGGATCGCGAAAAGGTTCTTCTGCAGCAGGGGTTTGACCGGCTCGAGACCGCTCAGCAGAACCTCGAAGAGAATTTTCTTCTCAGCCTCGATTCTAACATTCACCTGTATCAGAAGTTGATCGAATCTGATGCCTTCAGGCAGAAAAAATGGCCAAACATGGACGGTGCCATTCAAAAGCTCCGCAAAGATCTGTTCCTGACCTGTTTTATGGTCACCGCATCTGACGGAAATACCCTGTATAGTTCTATGGCTGACCATTACCGCGGGCGCAATCGAAATTTCGCTCTTATGCGGGCATCGCAGATAATTTCTCATTACCTGACTCCTGCGGCTTCGAATTGGAGCGCAGAAGCGATGGTAGCGCAATTCAAAAAAGGTGCGGGAGGGAATGAGCAATCCTCTTTTCAGCCGATCCACATAAGAGAACCCTGGCTCGTATCCTATTTCTTTGGGTTCGCCAGCAAAGAATTCATGTTTCTGGCGGTCGCATCGACTGAATCGGGCGAAAATGTGGCTGTGGCTATCGGACAAGATATTCAGGTTCAACTCGAGCGTTTCTGGAAACGTCTCTATGATATGCCTGCCAGCGATGAGCCTGGTTCGGTTAACATGTCTTTCAGCTCGCTCGATCTATTGACGCCGGCAGACACCAGACCAGCTTCGTTCAAAGCTTATCTCGAGGCTAATCCCGATATCAGAGAGAAGTTGTTATGGTCTGGTGAAAAGGGGCTGCCACGATCCTTCACTTCAGAAGACATGCTGTTTTACGCACAGCCTTCACGCTGGGATGCCAGGTATATTTCGGTGTGGCATACTTCACGGCAACCGATCAGAGATGAGCTTCGCCTGACTCTGTTGCTGGTCATAACCTTTTCTCTGGTCAGCACGGTGTTTGCCTTTGGCGTGGGCCTGCTTCTGGCAGGGCAGTTCCTGTGGCCGGTTAAAGAGCTGGCACAAGGCATCAGCGCTATTCAGTCTCAGAATTTCGCATACCGCATACCGGTTCTGCATCGCGATGAACTGGGCGATCTCGGCGATCACTTCAACCAGGTCATTCCCCAGCTCGAAGAAATGCAGGTGGGAAAGGCAATTCAGGCTACTCTCCTACCAGACCAGCAGATAAAAATCGAAGGCTGGGAAATTGAAGGCCAATCAGAAGCCATGACCAGCATGATGGGCGATTTTTATGACTATCAGCTGATATCTGACCGCTATCTCACTGCATATATCGGAGATGTCGCCGGGCATGGTGCGCCGGCGGCTCTATTGATGGCAATGACCAAAGGAGCGGTCAATGCCCTGTCCGCTGCCGATCGCCTCGATCCTGGTCTTGTTCTTTCGCGCGCTGCTCGGGCTTTGTATAACCCGACCCGCCGAAAGATGGTAACAATGGCCTATCTGGTGCTTGATCTCGAAACCAGCGAACTGGCGTATGCGAATGCGGGGCATTGTTACCCGCTGCTGTTCACTCCTTCCAGCGAAAAAGCTGTTGAACTGTCACTGCCGTCAAGCCCGTTGGGAGTCCGCAAGAAGTGCTCCTTTCCTGTTAACCGTCTGGCCATGGAGCCCGGAAGCGCCTTATTGATGTATTCTGACGGCTTACCCGAAGCTCTGAACAAGAACGGAAAGCAATTCGGATATAACGGTCTGGCCAAAATTCTCGAGGATGCGGCACGCACCGGCAGCTCGGCCGGCAGCATCTGGCAACCTCTTAAAGCTGCATATAACCAGCATATCAGAGGAAGCACGCCGACCGATGATGTTACTCTGCTGGTTCTGCGCCGCGCCGCAGAAAAAAAGCTGCAGAGCTGAAGCATTTGCCACCGCGGCGGCTGGGAAATTGTGACAATATCAGACCAGTCTGATCTGAAAAAAACATGACAAAAACACCTGTTTGGCTGTCTAATATAATAAACCATGATGGAGAAAAACAATGAGAACCTGCACGCAGTATGTCTTAATCGCTATAATCCTGCTTCTCGCAATAATCCCCAGCTCTTCCGATGCCGCCGCACCTGGAAAATTACATTACTTTTCTTTCTGTCGCGGCAAAAACACTGACCCGGTATCACAGCAACAGCGCGGCAATGATTTGGCCGAAATGGTAAAAAATTCGGTTGAGCAGCTTGCCGATTCGTTTCAGATAAACTTTCTCAGTGATAAAACGCCCTATTCGGGCATGGCAACTGTATCAGTAAAAACTATCAGAGACGAATTCGCCAGATACCGTGACAGCCTCACTCCTGATGATACAATTCTGATCTATTCTCACTCACACGGCCTTGCCAGGGGATTGCTGATCGACAAGGAAGTATATTCTTACCAGGATCTCGCCAATGATCTGCTGAGTTTACCAGCCCGCAACGTAATATATCTGGTAATGGCCTGTCACTCTGGCGCCTTCACTGACACTCTTAAGAGCAGCAATTTTAAATCGCTCTGGGAAAACAGACAAAAAGAAAGCCGCAACTTTCTGGTCATGACTCCAGTCGATGCAACCCAAATCTCTTATCCAACCAGCATTGATGGTAAAATGCTGAATCCGTTCACTTATGCGATAACTCAGGCTTTCAAGGGTAAAGCTGACGCATCTGGAGATCAAAAAACAACTTTCACAGAATTTGTTGCTTACGTCATAAAAGAATCAGCCGAGTTGAGCAAAAAGCCCAACGACCCAAGTGCCGGTTTCAAGCCACAATTCACTGGCTCATACAAAGAAGATGCATCTTTTATACCTCTCGGCAATGCAAGTGCAGAGAAGGGCTCGTCTGAAAAAGGCGATTCTGATGCAACCTCAGCCCTCAGCAGCATTATCGATGAAGCTGCAGAAAAACTCATCGACCCTTCCGGAAAAAACGGAACGCCGGGCCTGGTAGTCGGAATAGCTGGCAAAGACTTTGAAGCAGTTCACGGCTTTGGCAAAATCAGTCTTAAGAGTAAGCAGAAGCCTGATAAAAACACATTGTTTGCTATTGGCTCTGTGTCAAAAGTTTTTACCGGGATATGCCTGAGTAAGACGGTCTGCGACAAAACTGTAAGGCTGACTGATCAGGCCAACAGGTTGCTGGACAGTGATCTCAAGCTGCATCCTCTGGTTACCCTCAAGCATTTGATCAGCCACTACAGTGGCCTGCCCAATTTTCCAGAAAACATCAGTGCGTTCAGAGACCTCGATGGTGATGGCAAAAATGATTCGACACAGACTGAACCAGCCAGGAACTACACACGCCGGCTGCTGGCCAGATATCTCAACATAAAAGGCCGAACCCTGATCCCCGGCAAAGAATACAAATATTCCAACCTGGGTGTCGCTATGGCAGCTCTGGCCTTGCAGAAAAAATTTAAATTTCCTGATTATGATGCAATGATACAGGGACTCATAGCCAGGCCCGTCGGGCTTAAAAGCACTGGTACGAACTGTCGCGCTTTTTTCAATCGTGCCGGAAAAACGCAGGCAACTGGCTTTTGCAGCAGCCCGGGTGGCTCAATCAGGGAGATGAAATTTTCTGACATGGGAATATTAGAAGGGGCCGGCGAATTGATCAGTAATGCTTCCGACCTTCTAATTCTGCTCAAAGGCCTTTCAGGAATTAAAGCAGATCGGTTGAGCAATGCATATAGAGAAGCGATGCAACCGCTGGCGACACAGAACCAGACGATGCGGACCGGCTATGCCATCGACATCTGGCCGGGTAACAATGGCAAGCTTACATACGGAAAATTCGGCGCTACCGCCGGTTTTTCGGCAATGCTTTTCTGGCAGAACGAGCCACCGGTTGGTATGGTTATTCTGGCCAACCGTGGTAATTTCGATCAGAAATTTATCCCGACTGCAAAAACTTTGTTTGAAGACGTTGTGAATGAACTTTCTGACCAAGGCTCAATCCTCAAAGCCAGAATAGAAAACGAAATCAGACGAATTACCGAAGAAGTTGGCTCCCAGGCAATGCCCGAGGGATTTATCGACAGGCTCAGAAAGAAAGCTTTGCAGACAAAGCCTGCCTTGAATGAAAGCGACCCTGATTTCAAAAACAAATTTGAGGCACTTGGCTTTAAGGTTCTCGAAGAAATACATTTTCTCAGTCCGAGACAGGCTCGGATAGTACAACGTTGGTTTCGTCTCACGCTGCACCGGGAGCCAGACCTGAGCGGCTTCATTCGCCGAGGGTATGCTGTCAGCAAACGACCTGGCAGTTTATCAAGCAGCGGCGGGATGTAATTTATCTGGCGGTTTATCTCACTCAGGTTTCCAGATCGATTGCAGCTGGCGGTTAAGCCTTACCGGAAACGCGTAAAAGTTGAATTCCTGTAATGTTTTTGGCTGCTTCTGCGTCTGCGGTTCAAGCAGCAGGTGAATCTTAACCCAGATACGCTGCGGAACCACATTTGGCTCATCGTTGTCGGCGATAGTTGCAAAAGGTTTGATTTCACCGTTGGAATACTGCACTTCCGGCACAGCGCTGAATTCCTTTATCAGACCTTTCCCTATATCTGCCGTCTTTTCAGAGGTAATACGCTGAACCTGACCGGCGGTTTTGTCAAACTTGTAAACCGTGTTGCTGCTGCCATGCGGCAGGCTGAAACTGTCTTCAGAGAAGTTTACACTGCTGAGCCCTGTCTGAGTTATGTCGGGGATGAAGGCATCTTCGAAGTCCTGATGCAGGTATGAACAGAGACGGCCGGCTTCCCAGGTCATGGAAATATGTGATTCATGATACGAAAAACGGTTTAACGCGAGCTGAAGCAGTTTAAACATGCCGTGAAAAAGAATCGACACAATGAGGCATACAACAGCAATTTCAATAAGAGTGAAAGCTTTTTTGTTCATGGTGCCCAATCGAATATCCTGGTGATTGTAACCCGGTGTTCAGGATCATTACCCCATGCCACCACAGCTTTGATAACTTTGCTTCTGGGAGAGAAATTTTCGATGGTAAGTTCTCTGATAAAGCGTTCTGGCATTGGCGTTAATCTGAGCCTGGTGCCTGGTTTCCCCTCTTGAAGCATGGCGTTGTCGGCTTCGTTGGAAAGCGGAACCCCGCCAACGACAGGAACTTCAGCAAAGCGCATACTGCAAATCTGGTTTGCCAGTTCATTGGCCAGATTTGATGCGATGACACTTTCTTTTGAGAACCTGGTAAGCACTGTGCTCTGAGAAATGAGGTGAAAAACCGGGATCAAAGCCGCTCCAAAAATCAGCAGAGAGATCAGCACTTCGACTAATGAATAAGCTTTGCGCCGGCCGGCAGCAGATACGGATTTCATAAATGAATATCACCAGAGCAGCGTTTCGTCTACGCCTGAACCAAGCAGTTCCTCAAGAGGGTCGCCGGCGTCAGTTGAATCAGGTAAAGTTTTCGTAAATTCTGGAACGATGAAATTGTCTACCGCAACGTCAGCCGCAACTGGCTCTGGGACAGGCGCCTGCTGAGGAGATTCGATTTTGTTCTGTGGCTGCGACTCAACTGACGGTTTTGCTGGCCGTGGCGTGTCTGCAATCTTGTCTGCAACTTGTTTCTGGTCTTTCTGGTAGTATGCTGCTACGTCTTTGCCGAGAATCTTATCAACAAAGGCTTTGAACTCACCGGCAGTAATTTTGTTGTCAGCGTCATAATCTATTGCACGTGCTATAGCGTGCTGTACACCTTCGTACTTATGCGGTGTGTTGCCTACCATTTCTATAATCTGCTTTACGCGAGAAGCAAAAAGTGCTGCGGCAACCTTGGGCAAAGATTTCAACGCTTCTTCTTTGTCCAGTTTACTGTCCTTGTTAAGGTCGAATTCGTCATAAAAATCATGGTTTGGCTGAAATGCCTTATAAAATTCCAGCATTTTACCTGTCTCAATAGGCGTCGACAGCTGATTTTCGACTTTCTTTTGCAGCAAACTCTTGACTTTGTCAACGGTCTTGATTCGCCGCCCGATAAATGAATCTGCAGCTTCCGAATATGTGATTTTGCCATCAGTATTTACATCTAGTGCTTTAACTTTAGCAAGACGTTGCTGGTTTTTGACCGCGCCGATTTCTTCAGCGCTCAGCTCCAGGTTCTTATCACGGTCAAGCATAAAAAAAACATTGAATAAATCACGGTTACCCTGTTGTCGCTCTTTACTGCCATCCTGAAAACGGTTTTTTCTTCCAAAACGCCCTTTTCCCTGCTGGTTTTGACAATCAGCGCTGTTAGCGGCTGCCAATAAGAACAAAACGACCAGAATATAAAGCAGTTTAAATTTATTCATAGTTTCTCCATACCCTATTTTAATATCACAATTCATTCTTGCAGCGCATCAGGTCTTCTTCAGAATGCCCTATCGAGGTTACCAATTTTCAACAGCTCGATCCTGTCAGCCTCTGAGTTTTTTTCGATAACTTCTATCATGCTCGAAGAAATTTGAGAAAGAACCTTAAAATCATCATAAGCAACAATCTGTTCGATGTTTTTCTTATGCATGGTTACGAAGTAAAATAGCCTCTGCCGCAGAGATTCGACCTTGGCGCGCGCGGGGTCAGCACTTTCCATCTGCTTTTCAAGTCCCCTGCCGAGTCTTATCAGCTTTTGCATCTGCAGACGAGCAGAAAGCAGTCTGGCCTGAAGCTTGTGTTTATCGACCGGCTTCTTCGCTGCAAGCTTCTCAAGAGCCTGCTGTTCGAGCTTAAGCACAGACTGCGCAATCGATATGATGCGAAAATAAACCAGTTCAGCGTAACGCCCAGCAGGCATCGCATCTCTGTTCGAAGATTTTTGAGCATTACAGGCAGGTTGGCAGAGCATTAGCAGCAAAAAAACCAATAATGCTTTCGTCAGAGGACTGCTGATTTGCTTAACTTGTAATCTGATTTTTTTGGGCACTGCTGATTCTCTTCCTTTCATCTGCTCTCAGAATGACTTAGTCATTGAGTATTGTTATCGATTTTTTCATATCAAGCGCATAGTCAGCAACATAGCAGCGGTAGTAATTCTGATAAGCTTCTCCGGAAGGGTCGCTGCGATCATCATAAACAATTTTTCCGCCATTCTTGAACTGTTCGGGTTCGTAACTGGCCACCAGAAGACTCCCCTGTAGATCAAGAGCGTGGCTGGTAATCTTGTTTTTAAGCATACCATTCATGGCGACGAGATTGGCGCATACCGGTTTCTGACCTGGGTTATCGAGAATAAAGCTGCCTTTCTCGAGAATAATTGTCAGCATTGCATCTGAATTTCTCTGCTCGATTGCGCCCAGCTCAAGATCGCCATTTGCCAGCATAAGCATGCTGCTGCTGGCAATCTTGATGTTGTCTGGCAGCTTGACCGTTTTTCCGTCAGGGTTCTCAACAATAATCGGAAAAGCAAGATCAAGAATGCTGCTTTTGCTGTCATAAAAGCGCGCAAGAAAATCGTTGAAGCTGGTTACCCGGTATGCAAATTTATGAGCAAGCCCCTGGTGAGTATAGGCCTGTGGATTACCGTTTTCATAAAAAAAACGATCTGAAAAAAGACCGGTGTCAAATTTGAGAGAAAAAGACTGCTGATATTCTGCCGCTTCATCGCCAAAGCAGCTTTTTGTCGGGAAAAAGTCATCTTCTGTGCTGAAGAAAAGAAAGTCGTGACTGCGCAAATAAGGTTCTGTAATAATTTTGCACATGTGTTCCTGATACATCTGTGCCGAGCCGAACATATTGCTGTAGCTCAGCAGACCGGTATCCAGTTTGATCGGGTGGCCCTGCTCAAGGCAGCCTCCCGGCATCGCGTAAACCTCTTCTGGCGGCGAAGGAATATCGGAAGGCGACAGACTGGTTTCTTTTACATAGTCAACAATAGCGTCGCGCTGACCGTCACCATCAACGTCTACTACTATGCCGGTAAAATCTGCATATCGGCGGTTTACATTTCCAAGAACCAATGTTGGAGACGGGTTTGAACGCGTGCCGAACAAATGAAGCGAAGAAGACTGCATTTTTATGCGCGAAGCCGGTTGATCGGTGGGAAAGCTCAATTCGAGCCGCTGATCGTAATTCATGTCGCTGCCATCATCCTGGGTTGTGTAATAGCCGGTGACAACATGTTTTAGAATGTAGGCAAATTCGCTGGCAAATGGGTCTCCCGCATTCAGTGTCTGCGCCCATTTTGACGCAAAATCTGGCGTTGCCGAAAAAAAAGTCGGAACGACAGCATCGAAGTAGCCCGGTATATTACTGTTGCGGTCCAGCGAATAGAAATGAAAAAGTTCGCCAAATGCTTCAAAATTACCGCTGGTAAGGTTCAGATCGACGGCTTCACCGCCCAAAAAAACATAGCCCCGTTTCTGCCAACTGGAAGAGTCATTTCCTTCAGTGGCCGCGAAGTCCAGTTCTCCGCCATTCTTCAGGATCACCGGCATACATGACACCCCTTCTGAAAAAGCACTGTCAGGATACCCGTCGATATGGCAGGCAAATTTGTTCAAGCTGTCAGACTTATTAACAGACTTAACATAGAGTGTAAACTTGCCAGCCAGCCCGGGCACAAGATTGGTCAGGCGAACTTCTCTGATTTCAGAGAGGTTACAGGCGATCAGGCCGGTGCGGGCAGCTGCCGAGAGTTCGATTTGAAAAAGCTTTTCCAGCGGATCAAAACCAGAAATGTTCAGGTCTTCTGCCTTTTGCAGAACTTTGCTGGCTAAGATTTTAATTTGAATTTTTACCTCAGAATCAGGGTATTTCGCTGTCAGCTCAGGCAAAAGAGGTAGAGGCAAGAGAACCAACTGGTCGGGGCTTACATCAGGCCGCAAAAAAAACTCAGCTATCGCCGACGGCCGCTTTTCCAGCTCTTCCTGAAGGTTGGCAGCAGAATAATTCAGCGCAGACTGCGCCAGAACCATGCAATTAAGCCGGTCGAGCAACTGCTTGTTCTGAAACATTTTTTGCCGGGCCAAACTGTTGATGGTAAACGAAAAAATACTTACGACAGCCAGAATAGCCAGCAAAGTAAAAAGTATCATACCGCCTCTGCGGTTTGATACTGCAAATTCTGATTTAACCGCGCATTGTGACTGCATATTCAACTCAGTATTGTCATTTGCCAAAATATACATCAGGTTTTGCTTAAAAGATACAAAATCAGAGAATGAAATTAGCCAGATCAAAGAGCCCAAATCATACGACAAACTCGATTGTTACATACTTGCCTGATCAAATTTGGGCAGAATGAAAATTTGTGGTAAGATCTTCAGCATGAATCTGTCGCAGACAATAATGCGAGCCAGTGGACAAAGCCATAAAACCGGCATGCATGCCTGCATCAAATTACTGATCAGGAGAATAACATGGAACCTAGAAAACTTACCGATAGAGTTCAATGGATGGGAGCCGTCGACTGGAACCGACGCCTGTTTGACACGCTCATACCCTTACCTGACGGAACCAGCTACAATGCATATCTGATCAAAGGCAGCGAAAAGACTGTTCTGATCGATGCCGTCGATCCTGCGATGCAGAGTATTCTTCTGCATCAGCTCAAGGGAATCGAACGTATCGACTACATAGTCTCGCAGCACACCGAACAGGACCATTCCGGCGCGATTCCGGTTCTGCTCGAAAAATACCCGAAAAGCACGCTGATCTGTTCTGAAAAGGCCAAAGGCCTGCTGATCGATCATCTGCTTATCGACCCGGCGCGCATCAAAACGGTTGCTGATGAAGAAACCCTGTCGCTCGGCGATTGCACACTCAAATTCTATATGACCCCCTGGGTGCACTGGCCGGAAACCATGGTGACCTATCTGCCTGAAGACAAACTTCTCTTCAGCTGCGATTTTCTTGGCTCACACATCGCGACCACCCGCCTTCTTGCCGGCAGAGATCCCTTTGTCGCCGAAGCTGCCAAACGCTATTTTGCCGAGATCATGATGCCGTTCCGCACCTTCGTAAAAAAGAATCTCGAAAAGATCAAAACTCTCGACATCAATATGGTGGCCCCCAGCCACGGCCCGGTTTACGACCAGCCCGACTGGATAATCGAAGACTATGAAGACTGGGTCTCTGACCGCTATGACAACCTTGTCGTGCTGCCTTACATCAGCATGCACGGCAGCACCGAAGTCATGGCCGATTTTCTGCTCACCGCGCTGGTCAAACGCGGCATCGAAGTGCAGAAGTTCGAGCTGTCGACGACCGATATCGGCAAACTGGCAATGTCGCTGGTCAGTGCGCTAACGATAGTTATCGGCACGCCAACTGTGCACGTCGGCCCGCATCCGACAGTGTTTTCCGCCACACATCTGGCCAATGCCCTCAAGCCCAAGCTCAAATACGCGGCGATCATCGGCTCATACGGCTGGGGAACCAAAGCGGTCGAGCAGATTTCAGGGCTGATTCCGAACCTCAAAGTAGAAGTTCTCGGCACCACCCTGTGCAAAGGCTACCCCAAAGAAGCTGATTTCGCGGCACTCGAAGCGCTGGCCGAAACCATCGCGCAAAAGCACCGCGCGCATTTTGCTGAATCAAAATGACTCAAGTGCGCTGTTGTTGCTTTTAATTCTCGACATTGATGGGTGTTATACCAGTTATGATTTCCACGATAAATTGCGGGTAATTTATTAAACAGTTGGCAGAGAGAGAGGATATTGCATGAACCCGTCAATCAAAAGGTTTTTAATTTTTGGGGTTCCAGTTTTAGTTTCTCTGGTTATTGTGGTGGTTCTGATTCGATTAAAAGCAGAGCCGCTTCGATCAGATGCTTCAGAACTCGCTGTAGCGGTTAGAACAATGAATGTTGAACCGGTCAATATATGGCCGAAGGTGAGCGGGTATGGCCTTGTCGAGCCCGGGAAAACCTGGCAGGCTATTGCTCAAACAGGTGGCAAAATCATTGCGCGCAATGAAAAGCTGTTTCCTGGCAGTTTCATAAGTGCCGGAGAAGAACTGATTCGTATTGATCCTCAAAAGGCAGAGCTTGCCCTGGCTAAGGCTCTGGCTTCTATCGACAGCTGCAAAATGAAGCTTGTCGAGCTTGAGGTCAACAAAAAAAATCTGGAAGCCTCTATTGCGATCGAAAAGAAAAATCTGGATTTGACTGAAAAGGATCTTGAACGCAGCAAGCAGCTTCTTGTAAAAAAAGCCGAGGCGCAGGCTTCAGTCGATCAGAAATACCAGGCTTATTATCAACAGCTGGCAAAGGTGCAGGTTTTAAGGAATTCAGTTGCTACGATTCCAGTAACAGAGAAGCTTGTTCAAGCAGAAATGGCGGTTTATAAAGCAGCAGAGACAGATGCCCTGTTTGAAATCGAAAATTCCATTATCCAAGCTCCTTTTGACTGCAGAGTCGTAGAAGTAAAAGTTGAGATCGATCAGTATGTGCAGACTGGAAGCATACTGGTAAAGGCTGACAGCGTTAATACGGCACGAATTCGCGCTCAGATTCCACTCGATAAAATGAGGAGTCTTGTTTCGTCCTGGTCAGACCAGTCTTCGGCAAGCGCCTCTGAAAAGATACCGCATATCGATAAGTTAAAGGCATGTGTGATTTTCAAAGGTCTTGATTTTGAAAATCGCTGGGATGCAAAGGTTATTGGTGGCGACTCGCAGCTCGATTTGCAGGCGCGCACACTGGGAGTGATCGTAGAGGTTGATAATCCCTATGAAAGAATGCATGCGCAACCAAGCCCGCCGCTGATGAGAAACATGTTCTGTGAAGTTGTCATAATGGGACCTATGCTCTCCGATTCGCTGGTTATTCCGCGCTCAGCCCTTCATGATGGTCAGATATACGTTTTGGACAACCAGAGCAGACTAAAGCGCCAGAATGTATCGGTCACTCTGGTGCAGGAAGATTTTCTGCTGGTTTCAGGAGAAATTCAGGCTGGTGATCGTGTTGTCGTCTCTGACCTTATACCGGCCATAGATGGAATGCTTCTGAAACCTGTTCTCAACCCGGCTGTTATCGAGAATATTCGCAAGGCGTCAGCCAACATTTATCAGCCATGATCAAATACTTCGCCCAACACCCGACCGCCGCAAACCTTTTAATGATCATTTTCCTGATTATGGGTGCACTGAGCATTTCATCTATTCGCAGAGAAACATTTCCCGACTACATTTCGACCCAGGTTCAAATACAGGCCATATACCCCGGTGCATCAACCGAGGAGGTCGAAGAAGCGATCTGTCAAAGAATTGAAAACGCTGTTGACGGCATCAACTATGTTTCTGAAGTACGTTCGACCGCGCGCGAGGGCGTAGCAGTTGTGGTCGTTGAGATGAGTGACGGCGGCGATATGTCTACCTTCATAAACGATATAAGGCAGAATGTGGAAACCATAGATTCTTTTCCAGCAGAAGTGAAACTTCCTGTAGTTACTTTGCTGAACAGGGACGATCTGGTTGTAAACATCGCCGTAACAGGCTCCATGCCACTTGTGGATCTCAAAAAATATTGTGAACAACTCAAGGATCAGCTTAAACAGGAAGAGGGCGTTTCTCAGGTAACAGTCAAAGGTTTTTCAGACGCCCAGATTCAAATTCATGTGCCTGTCTCCTCTTTGATGCAATACAATCTTTCGCTCGATGACATATCAACGACCATCAGGATGCAAAGCTTAGATATGCCTGCCGGAATGATTGAAACATCAGATCAGGACATTCTTATTAAAATCGCTGATCTCCGCCGGACCCCGAATGAGTTGTCTGATCTTGTCGTTGTCTCAAGCCGGAGCGGCGCCAGCGTGCGCCTCGGAAATATTGCACGGATCAATGAAACCTTTGAAAGAGCTGAAGAAAAGATCACTCTAAATGGCAAAAGAACTGGCCTTCTGCAGGTAACAAAGAACAAACAGGAAGATATACTGGCAGTATTCGATTCGGTTGACAGGTTTTTGCAGAGAATCCAAAAAACCAAGCCCCGGAGCGTGGAATTTCACATGTCTCAGGACAAAGCTTCTGTCGTTCGGGAGCGCCTGGCATTGCTGATAAAAAACGGCTGGCAGGGGCTGCTGCTTGTCTTTTTTGCCTTATGGCTGTTTTTTGATTTTAAACTGGCATTCTGGGTTGCCCTGGGTTTGCCCGTTTCATTCGCGGGGGCTCTGTTCTTTTTTCCCAAAATTGGTCTTTCTATAAATATGATGACAATGGTTGCACTGCTTATTGCGCTGGGTCTTCTCATGGATGATGCAATTGTTATCACTGAAAATATCGTTTCACATTTACATAAAGACAAGTCTCCTCTTAAAGCGGTAGTGGCAGGTGTCACTGAAGTCGCAAATGGTGTGGTTTCTTCATTTCTAACCACAGTCTGTGTTTTTGGCCCGCTGGCCTTCATAACCGGAAATATGGGAAAAGTTCTGCGGGTTGTGCCGATGGTTCTGATTCTTGTGCTTGCTATAAGCCTTGTGGAAGCTTTTTTGATACTTCCGCACCATCTTGCACACTCGTCGAAGCCTGATGCTTTTGACGAGAAAAAACGGAACTGGTTTAGACGCAAATTTGACGAGGCATTTTTAAAGTTGCGTGACAAAGCATTGGGCGGCCTGGTCGATAAGGTTGTTACGAATCGATACCTTTCTTTAGGCCTGGTTGCCGGGATTTTTATCTTTTCAATCAGCATGATACCAGCTGGAATTCTAAAATTTGTCGCTTTCCCTGACTCTGATGGCGATTACATTGAAGCCCGCATTCTCATGCCGCCAGGAACATCGCTTGGCCGAACCGAAGAGGTTGTTGATCTGTTGTCTGAAACTCTGAAGGGCGTAGACAGTGAGTTTTCAAAGATTCAACCATCAGGCCAGAAGCTGGTAAAAGCCGTAACCGTACAGTACAGCCAGAATATTACTGCCGGTGAGACAGGTTCACATGTCGCGACAATAATTGTAGACCTTTTGCCGGCAGGCGTTCGAGTTGGTCGTATAGCCGAATTTCTTGCAAAGTGGCGAGAACTTACCGGAGATGTGCCGGGGGCATTGTCTATTCATTACACCCAGTCAGAAGGTCGTGTTGCGGGTCTGCCCCTGGAAGTGCGTTTAACTGGCGACAATCTTGACGAACTGAAAGCAGCCTCTGAGAGCCTGAAAAGCTGGTTTAACCAGTTTCAGGGTGTTTTCAATCTTTCAGACGATCTTCGCCCGGGAAAACCAGAAATTAATATTCGCCTGAAAAGCGGCGCACACACTCTTGGAGTGACAACGAAAATGATAGCCAGCCAATTCAAAGCCGCTTTTCAAGGTATTTCTATTGCAGAGATACAACGCGGAAAGGACTCACTGGAGGTTATTGCGCAGGTTGATCACATTAACCGGGACAGCATTGCTGACCTTGAAACCTTTCATATTCTGCTTCCTGATGGAACTCTGGTGCCGGCAAGCGTAGTCGCTGATTTTACAATGGACAGGGGTTATTCAACCGTTTCCAGAGTGAACGGTCAGCGCACCCTGACCATACAGGGCGACGTTGATAACAGCGTTGCAAATTCCAGCGAAATTCTTTCTGTTTTCAGTAAAACCTATGCAGCGAAGCTTGAACAAAATCATCCCGGAATCAAGGTTTCAATTAAGGGGCAGGCAAGTGAATCGGCAAAAACTGCAACTTCCATGGGACGAGCTCTTTTAATCGGTATTATAGGGATATTTGTTATTCTCAGTTTTCAGTTCAACAGCTATACAGAGCCTTTGGTTGTTATGACAGCCATTCCACTAGCCCTTATTGGTGCAATATGGGGGCACATTTTGTTAAGTCTTAATTTTAGTACACCCAGCATGATAGGTTTTATCTCTCTGGCAGGCATTGTTGTAAACGACTCTATATTACTGGTGGAATTCATCAAAATTGGCAGACAGGAAGGACTGCCACTGATTGAAGCGGCATCTCAGGCAAGTCGACAGAGGTTTAGAGCCATTTTTCTTACATCTGTAACAACTACGGCCGGACTGCTCCCGCTTCTGTCAGAGACAAGCGCCCAGGCAAAATCTCTTGTTCCTCTGGCAGCAAGCATAGTTTTCGGACTTACTGCCTCCACGCTTCTTGTGCTTCTGATTGTCCCCGCGTTATACATGGTGATAGCGGACTTCGGCCTGATCGCAGCTGAAATACCAGTTGAAGACGCTGACATGAAACCTATGATGACAGCGAAAGCTGACGAATAAGATGGTTGCATCGTCGGAATAACGAATTGGTATTGTGCGTAGAGAAGTGCTGAGAAAAATTGTCGGCAGCGATTGCTGCCATGTTATAATGCCGTTATGGAACTGATCAGAAAAATATCTCAACTGCTGACAAAGCTTCGTGACCGCAGGGCGGCCGTCAGATACGGTGAAGCCGATGTCTGTGCGCCCTGTCCAATGATAGTCACTGAGTTTCCGCAGCAGGCATGGCAGGATTTTCTTGGTTATGTTGACGAAGCCCAGAACAATCGCGAATGCACAAGTCGTGACTGCCTGCAAAAGCTGGTCAGAATGCAAAGTGAGAGCGAAAAAGAACGTATCGCCTTCTTTGCCGGCCTTGCGGAGAATGCTGATGAATGGCGACCGATTCTGAGTTTTGCCGAAATTCCTGCCCAGTTTGACAACGACCTTTTTGAAACGATCACCAGCGAATTTGACAAGGCAAAAAGCGTTGTCGAACAGACCGAGATGATTCCAAAATTGTTTGCAAACGCCGATCCAACCAGGCTCGAACTGCTCAGCCTGCTACTGGCAGGCGACATCGAACGTCACCCGCAGCCCTCTTCTCCAACGGCAAAAGAGCTGGTCGAACGCGAAAAAGCCGTCCGCAATCAGCTCTCAGAGCTTCTATCCGGCGACCTGACAGATGAGGTGCGCTGGTGGCTGATACGGGCAATTGCCTGCTCTGAAGCTCCGGCGCGCAGTTTTCTGAAGAGCAGATTGCCCGGGAACCAGGATGAACGTCTGGCCTGCATGGCTCTGCCAGTGCTACTCAAGGCGGGTTTCGCCCTGCTTAAAAGCAGAAGCAACCACGACAACCCCAAGCTCGACCAGGTGCAGCAAATGTATTCAGGCCAGCTGACACGACTGACCGGCGTAATTGGCAACAGCCCTATTTGATCGCGATCATTCGATAGTAGGCCTTTTTCAGCCCCATTTTTTCATACAGCTTGATAGCTTTTTTATTCTCGACATCGACATGCAGCGAAAAGCTGCCATCGGTATGTTTTCTGACAGCTTCCATCAGACGAGTGCCGATTCCGCGCGAACCGGCCGCGATGTCGGCACCGATATAAACCAGGTGATACTGAGGCATTACCAGCCCGACCGGCATCTTGATGACAACCGCAAGACCTTTCATGTCGCCAGAGATATAGGCGCCCAGCACGAAGCCGCCGTTAAAAGCGACACGAATCGCCTCTAAAACGCTCTGCCTGTCATCGCCATATTTGCCGAGATACTTGTCAACATAATCAGCCAGCTGCTCGACGCTGTCAATTTCGTCTTCGCTCAATTGCCTGATATTGAGCTCATTACGACCTTCTTCAAGAATTACGACGCTGCTGCCGCACCAGTCGACAATGCCCTGACGCCGGCCGACCGCACAGGCAGCCAGCGAGGCAGCTCCTCTAAACGCCACTTTAAGGTCTTCCCCGCCCCTGGTCTTTGCGATCATATCGCGAATTTCATGATCCGCGACACTTATAAAAGCTCCACCCGAGTCATTGACAGCGTTCAGCACATTCTGCGGATCGATAATTGTGTATTCAATGGTATTGCGATTGATGCCCTTGTAACGATTGAGGTTCTTGAGCTCTTTCACCCGCGTCTCGCCGCTTTTCCAGGCCTTATAAAGGGGATTGTCGTCGCTGGCGCAGGCAACAAAAATTTTGGGAATACGCTGAATCAGCCCGCGCCGCCATAAAGACCTGAAACCAAGATGCAACCCGGTTATCAGCGTGCCATTACTCAAAAAACAAAACAGATTTTTCGGACTGTTGCCAAGCTTGGCCACGATTTCTTCGGCGATTTCGGCATACACATTGTCGGTTATACAGCAGTTGCTGTAGCCATGATTAGCGTCATACCAGTTGTTGGAAGCAGCCAGTTCGCGACTTTTGCGATATGCCTCGTTATAGCTGCTGCCATGTTCGATAATCTCGACGTTGCCCTGTTGATACCAGCGTTTTTTGCGATCAATAGAACCTTCTGGCATGACCACCCGGCAGGCCAGACCAAACCGTTCAGCAACGTAGGCCAGCGACTCGCCAAGCTGACCGAGAGAAGCTACTACCAACGTTTCGAAACCCAGCTGCGTAGCCTCTTTCACCAGATAGTATGCAATGCGGTCATGCATGTGACCGGTCGGATTCAGGCCTTCCATTTTGAGATAGAGCTCTTCGACATTCAGCTCTGAATTGAGTTGTACCGTTTTGTACAAAACAGTGCGGCCTATTCTCTGTTTAAGCAGTTCCATAATGCCTCCTCCAGTTCAGGCGAATACCGATTTATGTAGTATATCTGTGTAAGCTGACTTACAGCGGCCTGAGGGCTAAAATCAGCCTCTGGCCAGGTCAGGTGCCTGAATAATTGAACTGACACTATTTTAGTGCAAAATCGATACCAATGCAAGTTTTATTTGCCCGGCACAACATGAAGATGTTAAAAATGTGTTTGTACAAAAGTTTTCAAGCAGCCTTTTGAGCCGGCAAACAAAAGGCGGTTGCCAAAGACATCGCGGAGGAAAAAAAACATGAATCTATTGCATCTCAGACTTGTAGCTGCCATTTCAGGCATGCTGATGCTAGGCTGTCTGACCGTATCTGCTCAAACACCGGGTCTTTACCCTATGCGAATAGAACCAGAAGGAAACCACGTCTACATAGATGCCGATGGCCAGACAATATTAAGGGTCAATTGCCTGCTGGCCGAAAACTTCTCACAGGGCTACGCAACCGTTTGCGAGTCTGACCTCTGGCACTTTATCGACAGAAATGGCAAAAAGGCTTTTAACAAAGACTTTGAAGAAGTGAAATCTTTTTCAGAAGAGCTGGCGGCAGTAAAAGAAAATGGTCTGTGGGGCTACATCGATCTGACCGGCAAAATGGTAATCAAGCCGCAATACTCCCGCGCCTACAAATTTTCAGAGGGATTAGCCTGTGTTATGATCGGTGACCCGGCCGATGGTTCAGCTCGCTTCGGCTACATTGACAGAGAGGGAAAATATGCGCTCGAACCTTTTTTACCCTGCCTAGACAACCAGTATTTCGACACACCGGGAGAATTCTCGGAAGGTCTGGCAGCAGCCTGGTTGCCATTAAACGCAGATGGAGACTACTTAGTCGGCTACATCAACAAAGAAGGCAAAACGGCGATCGCACCGAAATTTACAACAGCCGGAAAATTCGTCGATGACCTCGCACCAGTGAGTATTCTGATGAACGACGCAGTGGCACCAACTGGTTTTATCGACAAAAGCGGCAACTTTGTCATTCCTCAAAGCTTCTCGCAGGCCTCCCACTTTTCAGAAGGACTGGCACCGGCATCGACCTTCGATGCGAAATACGAAGAACCCGAAATGTGGGGCTATATCGACACGAAGGGCAAATGGGTAATCAAGCCGACTTACGAAATGGCCGAACACTTTGTCGGTGGTATCGCCAGGGTTTATGACCAGTTGAGTTCCGGCGGCGAAGTTTATATCAAACAAGACGGCAGCATTGTTGCCAACAGCAGCATGCTGAGCGGCAAAGCAGCCGGAACAACTGGCGTCTACAAACTCGAAGTTAAATCTGTCAGTGCATCGAGCGCTTTACCGCCAACAAAAGTCAGCAGTTACCAGCCCGAAAACGTTCTCGATGGTGACCATGCAACCGCCTGGGTGGAAGGCGCCAAAAGCAGCGGAACCGGCGAGTGGCTCGAGTTCACCTTCGCCAAACCCGTTGAAATTCACAGCATCGATATCTACAACGGTTACCAGAAACCTGCCACCGCCAAGCGTGACCCGTTCAAGGTCAATCAGAGTGTGGCAAAATTGCGCATTACCCGCAACGGTAAGTCAACCGAACACGCCATCAAAGATGAGCGCGGCGCACAGACAATCAAACTCGACGGCTCGCCCACCAGCTCAGTCAAATTCGAAATTCTGGCAGTACACGAAAGCAAAGGCGACCCCGACTGCTGCATCTCCGAGGTCGAGTTTACCGGCCGCCTCGCCCCCTGAAAGCACAGCCTTTTTGCATGTCATCCTACGCGAAGCGAAGCGCAGTCGCAGGATCCAGAAAAGTACCAAAGCCGGGTTCTGCAAATTGATCTGGACCCTGTTTCGCTGAAGCTACGCTTTGCTACGAGCGAGCGCGCGTTGAATGACAGTCGTTTTACAAAAACAACTTAAATGATACGGTTTTTATGATATATTATTAGCATCTGGCGAGAAGGAGTAGTATATGCCCGGAATCTATGAAGATAACAGCATGAGCATCGGCAATACGCCGCTGGTGAGGATAAACCGCATTACTAAAGGAGCCAACGCCACGGTGCTGGCCAAAATCGAGGGCCGCAATCCGGCTTATTCAGTGAAATGCCGGGTCGCAGCCAGCATGATATGGGATGCCGAGAAGAAGGGTATTCTCATGCATGGTGATAACGACGTGACGCTGGTCGAACCAACCAGCGGCAATACCGGCATTGGCCTGGCCTTTGTCTGCGCCACCCGCGGCTATAAACTGATACTTACCATGCCCGACACCATGTCAATGGAACGGCGCAGAATGCTGGCAGCTTTTGGCGCGCAGATAGTGCTTACCGAAGGAGCAAAGGGTATGACTGGCGCTATTGCGAAAGCTGAAGAAATCGTCAAAAGTGCGCCCAAGAAATATTTTATGCCACAACAGTTTGAGAACCCGGCCAATCCCGATATTCACCTGTGCACTACCGGCCCGGAAATCTGGAACGACACGAACGGCAGAATAGACATATTCGTCGCCGGCGTCGGCACCGGCGGCACCATAACCGGCGTCAGCCGCTATCTTAAAAATGTCCAGCGCCACCCGGTCAGATCGGTTGCGGTAGAACCAGTTGAATCGCAGGTTTTGACAGCGATAAAAGCAGGCAACACACCAAAACCAGGCCCGCACAAGATACAGGGAATCGGCGCCGGTTTTAAACCGGCAATACTCGACCTTGACCTTGTCGATGAAATCGCCACGGTCAGCAGCGACGAAGCAATTGAATACGCCCGCCGCCTGCACCGCGAAGAGGGTATTACCTGTGGCATTTCATGTGGTGCCGCCATGGCGGCAGCCGACCGCCTTGCCCGGCAGCCCGAGAACGCCGGCAAAACAATTGTTACTATTTTCCCTGACGCCGGCGAACGCTATCTGAGCTCGGCACTCTTTGCCGGCTTCGCTGATATCTGAAATACAACAACATGGCATTTGCCAGTTAAACGATGTAAAATACACGCATAGAAATTATATGGAGGCATGAATGCGACAACTTAAAGCTACTTTCACCGTGTTTCTGACACTGATAATTCTGCTGCATCACCTGGCAGCATCAGCCGGAACTGATTTTGATTTTTCGGCCCTGGAAAAGTCGATTTTTGAATACAGTCTGGACAATGGTCTCAAGATCATCGTTCTGCCTCGCCATGACGCGCCTGTGGTTTCGCTGGTCACCTGGGTCGATGTCGGGGGCGCCGATGACCCCAAAGAATACTCCGGCCTCGCTCATATGCTAGAACATATGGCCTTTAAAGGCACTGCAACGATCGGCAGTCGCGATCCTGAAAATGAAGCAAAACTTATGGCCGATGAAGACCGGATTTTTGAAAGACTTCGCCTCGAAAGACTTAAGGGAAGACTTGCTGATCCCGAAAAGATCAAAAACCTGACCGAACAGATGAACAAGGCGATAGAGAACGCCTACGCAGTTATCGAGCCGAATGCATTTTCCAACATACTTCAGTCAGAGGGCGGTTCAGGTTTAAACGCCTTCACTTCTCGCGACCAGACTGCCTACATCATCAGCATGCCCTCCAACAAGCTCGAACTCTGGATGGCGATGGAGTCTGAACGATTCTTCCAGCCTCTTCTGCGCGAAATGTATCGCGAACGCGAAGTAGTTACTGAAGAACGCCGAATGACCGTAGATAACAGCCCGATGGGTAAGCTGGTCGAAGAATTCTTAAGTACTGCTTTCAAGGCGCACCCCTATGGGAATCCCCTGATCGGGCACCTTTCTGATATCCGCAATTATTCCAGAGAAGCAACCCAGCGTTTCTTCAAAAAATACTATACGCCAAGCAACATGACCATTGCGCTGGTCGGCGATGTCAAACCTGAAACCGTCCTCGAAATGGCCGAAAAATACTGGGGCAGAATTCAGAAACGCCCGGAACCGCCGCGCATTGCCACAGTTGAACCGCAGCAGCAGGGTGAACGCAGAGTTTTAATCAACGACAAAGCACAGCCCGCGATGATCATTGGCTGGCATATTCCGGCCGAAACCCATGACGACATGCCAGCACTGGCCGCTTTTGCCGACATTCTCGGCCAGGGCCGCACTTCCCGCCTCTATCGCCGCATGATCCGGGACGATAAGGTTTCAGTTTCGGTCAGTTCATACGCTGGCTGGCCCGGTAGCAAATACCCGTCGCTTGGCGTCATATTCTGTTATCCGGCACCCGGCAAGACCAATGCCGAATGCGAAAAAGTGATTTACGAAGAGATCGAAAAGCTTCAAAACCAGCTTTTGACCGACGAAGACCTCGAAAAGGTCAAGGCCCGCGCCATGGCCGGCTTCATTCGAGGGCTCAATGACAATATGGGTCTGGCTCAGCAGATTGCGACCTACCAGCAGATCTGGGGCGACTGGCGCCAGTTGTTTCGTGAACTCGATCGTATCAACAAGGTTACGCCACAGGATGTGCAGCGCGTCGCAAAACAGTATTTCACTGCCAGCAATCGTACGGTTTCATGCCTTGAAACTATTGTCGAGCAGGCCGCCACTGACAAAGCAGTTCCCAGCAAGGAGATCAAACAATGATCGCCAGATTAAACCGACAATTTTGCACAGTTATCGCCATTGCAACCCTCTTCGCGGCAATAGTATCAGTTGCCGGCGCCGTTGACCTGAATTCACTGGTTTACCCGGCACTCAACCAGATCGCTATTCCTGAAGTCGAAGAAATCAAGCTCGAAAACGGCATGCGCCTTTACCTGCTCGAAGACAAAACCCTGCCGCTGATTCACGCCACAGTCAGAATTCACGGTGGTTCTTACCTCGATCCTGCTGACAAAATCGGCCTGGCTGAACTATGTGGCGACCTGTTGCGCACAGGCGGTACCGCAAAATACAGCAGCGACGAACTCGACGAACTGCTCGAAAGCATTGGTGGCAGCGCCGAGACATCGATCGATATAATTGCCGGCAGTCTCAAGCTGTCGATGCTAAGTTCCTATACCGAACTGGCGATGGAAGTAATGGCCGAAATCCTTCAACGCCCGGTGTTTGAGCAGGCAAAATTCGAACAGCTCATGATTTCTGCGCGCTCATCAGTTTCCAGACGCAACGACCGCCCGGCCAGTATCGGCGATCGCGAATTCGAAAAGGTTATCTACGGCAAAGACTCGCCTTATGCGCGGCATCCTGAGTATGCCACCCTCAACGCCATCAGCCGCGATGACCTCAAGGCTTTCCACCAGAGGGTTTTTCGACCAGAAAACGTGCAGATGGCCATCTGGGGCGACATCGACAGCAAAAAAATTGTCGAACTCGTCAAAAAACACTTTGGCGCCTGGGAAAAAGGCAAAGAAACCCTCCCCGACTTCCCAAAAGTCGATTATAAATTCGACACTCGCACAAATTTCGTTGACCTGCCCGATGTCAGCCAGTCTAACGTCTACATCGGACATCTCGGCGGCCGCCTTACCGACGAAGATCACCCACACCGAATAGTAATGAACAACATTCTTGGCGTTGGCTTCGGCAGTCGTCTGTTCAAACAGGTGCGCTCCAAAGCCGGCCTGGCCTACTCGGTTTACGGAGTGTTTACCGCCAATCTGTCGTATCCCGGCACTTTCTATAACTATGTATCGACCAAGACCGAGAGCACGGTCAAGGCGATCAGAATGATAATCGAAGAGATAAAGCGCATTCAAAACGAAGAACCGACAGCCGAAGAACTCAAACTTGGCCGCGACCGCTATCTCAACACCTTCGTCTTCAACTTCGACAGCAAGGGCAAGATCATCGAACGCCTGGTCTACTACGATTTCTTCGGGCTTCCCAAAGACTTTTTGAACAAGCAGATGGAAATGGTAAAGACAACTACTGCTGCAGACGTAACCGCTGCCGCAAAGAAGTATCTAAAACCTGAAGCCTTGCGCATACTCGTGGTCGGAGCCGCCAACAAACTCGACGAACCGCTCACAGCACTCAAAAACGGCGAAACTACAGCCATCGACATCACAATTCCCGAATAAACAGCTCTCTGCAAAAAGCCCGTCGCACTCAAAGCGGCGGGCTTTTTTAGCATACCCGACTATTGCCAAAGAAGCCTTAGCATGTCTAAGCGAGATAACCCCGAACATTTATCTTGCTGACATCAGTTTTGCTTGTTATATGTAATTACAGTATCTCTATAGGTTACAATTAGAACTCATCGCGCGGTACTGTTAGAGGTGAAAGTTGCAGTCAGTTAACAAAAAAGGATTTTCGCTGGCTGAGTTAATGGTTGCCTTTGGCCTGGCAGTTTTTGTCATCGGACTTTCTCTGTATTTTTTCTATCAGGCAAATACTACTGCTGAAGATCTAAGCAAGAGACAGCACTTGCTGAATGTTGCCAGCAGCCTGACCCGGGCCCTCAAAAAAGATCTTAGATCTTCTACTGAAGCGGGGGTTTCAACAAATTTGATCCGTCTGCAAGTGAATCAGCTTGATGACAAGTCTGGATTGCCTGAATGCAAGCGCGTTGTCTATGAAGTTGCTGCCGGCGAAATAGTACGCCGGGAAGAAGATTTTACCAGAAAATTTTCATTTTCTTCCCTGCTGAAGCCAGATGATCATTTGTCGTTAGCAATAACGCATAGCAATCCTGCCGGCTCTGGTTTTTTTCTCGAGATTTATGCTGAAAATTCAGGTGGTGTAGAATTGATAAGGTTAAAAGAGCGTCTGGTAAAAATTGACATTACAAAACCACGATAATAATCGTTAAAAATGATATGGAAAGAACCATGACTAATTACAGGCGCCTTTTGTCAAGCCGGCACAAGATTGCAGGATTTTCTCTTTTAGAGCTTCTGATTGCCCTGTTTATTCTGCAGTTGATAGTCGCGCCTGTCTATCTAATGTTCACTGAAAGTCAGAAGATCATGTTCAAGGCGGCCGATACGCTTACGGCAGCACATCTTGCCAGTTCTCTCATAGCCAGCCTGCGCAATTCTAAGGTTGAAATTCTGCGAGATCAACCACTGGAGGATGACATCAGACTTACTGCCCCATTGGATCTTGAAAGTCTTGGAGTTCTGCCGGTTCCAGCAGAATTTACCCGTAAATTACAAATCTTATCGGTTGACCTCGCCGGCAAAGAGGGAGGGCCTTATTATCTGGTTGAAGTGCAGATTTCATGGTTTAATCGTAAAACCAGTACGCCAGTAGAATATATAGTCAGAGACCTGCTTCGAGGGAAAAAATGAAACGCCAGCGCGGATTTGTTTTGCCAGCCGTTCTAATGCTTATCAGCGTGTTGCTGCTGTTCGCAGCAGTCAGACATTTTTTTTCGAGAAATCAGCTGATTCAAGCCGCGCACGATGCTAACTATGAAAAGTCTTTTCATCTTGCCATGGGCGGCCTCGAGTCTGCCGACAACCTTTTTAAGAAAGCAGTTGCATTCTTTAACGACGCCAGGCCTGAAACATTGCCAAAGCTAGCGAAGGCTCCACCTGAGCTGGCCTCGATTTTAAAGTCACTGTTAAATGCTGATGGATTGCCATATTCGCGCAAAGAGCGGGTTCCCCTGGAATCTTACATGTTCAACCACCTTCAGCACAACTGGGAAGAATTCGCCACTCTGAAAGTTGAGATGGAGCTAAGAGATATTGAACCTCTTGTCGCGCCATCTCCTTTTGCAGGCCCCATTCCAGATCCTCGCGAAGCCAGGATCCTGGTGCTGCTTCACGCAGAAGCTGTAGTGAATGGTGCTGTTGCCAGAATATGCCGCTATCGTGAAGCAAAACTGGTGAATATTTTGCCATCGATTCTTGGCAAATTTGTCATTTACCTGAGGCAACAGGGGCCTTCCAGCAATAATTCATTTGACGACCGTTTTGCCGGGCCAGATATGTTGAAAGACACGCCCCTGATGGTATTCAGCGGAAAAAGCAGCGGTCTTTCTTCGTTGAATCCAGCTGCGGCTGCCGAATTCTTCGAAAAGCAGGGTTGGGTTTTTCTTGGTGGCGATGCTCCCTGGGTTATCGGCAGCGGCCCTGGTGGCGGAAATGCCAATTACGCATCTGCCCTGCAGAAAAATGACCTGCAAACCTTTGCTATTGAGCCTCCAGATGAATTTTCATCGTTGAATTATCTTGCCTATTATTCACAGCCTGAATACCTCTCTCCTGAATTGAAGAGCCTCTCATACAATAAAGTATTGCAGGGAATCAACGACGAACTTTTTTCTTCGAGAATCCGAATTTCCGGCAGCAAGAACAGACCCACACCGACTAATGTTGTCGGCAAGGTTATTGCAAAAAGCGCTTTAATTCAGGGTCTGAAAAACACACACAACGGGCGTTTCGCTCCCTATCCTTTCCTGCAGGAATCACAATTTCATGGACACTCCTGGCCGGGAATGAGTTCTGAAGCAGCTATGACCATGGAAGAAAATTTTGCTGGAGTTTTTCAAAGATATAAATCACGCATGTCGGTTGTTCTTGAAGAAAGATATAACGCGATAAACCTGCGGGCACTCAATTTTCCTGCAGCACCAATGAATTCTGCAATTATGGTTGATCCTAAAAATCTGCCCGCCGGTACAAGGGTGCCTGACTTGTCAAAAAGACTGCACGTCGATAATAATCCAGCCTCTTTTATCGACGCTAATTCTGGCAATCTCTATCAACTCTTTGCTGATGACGGCAGAAAGCTGTTTGAGGGCAACTTGTCAGGCTTTGAAGATCTAAGCCACCTCGTCAGCAAGACAGTGCTCAGCTTTGACAAACAGAGTGAATTTTATAAAGACATAGAATCAGAAAAAAAAGAGTATCTGATCAACAATGCTTATCTGATCAAAGGCGATCTGTTGATTGACAAGCCTCTAAAGTCAGTCGATGGCTGCGGCGGTATGATTATTGTCAAAGGCGACATTACTATTCAAAACGAAATAATTGCACCCGACCAGGAGCCAGTTGTGCTGATCAGCACTGGGGGCAATATTCGCATTGCGACTTCCGGCAGAATTCAGGCCGGGTTGATCGCCTTAAAAGGGCAGATTCAAGCTGCATCTGCTGTAAATATCGAGGGCATTCTCTCTGCCCAAGAATTATCGCTGGCAAAGCTGTCGCCGCTGGGTTTAAGGCAGCTTTCTTATAATGAAAATTTTGATGTGACCGATTCTGCAACCTACATGCGGGCATTCCGGCTATTTATGCCAGAGGATGGAATTACCTTTGTCAAATAAACGAGCATTTACAATGGTTGAGATTGTCATTTCGCTGGCGCTTGTCTGTGGCGCCGTCATTCTCTGGACTTACATATTGTCGGTAAGTCGAGCAAATAGTAACAATCTCGATAATGAACAGGTATTCAACACATTGCGTGCCAGCCTGCTTCATAATCTGAAAAGTGACATGCGTTCTGCAATATCAATCAAGCCGCTCAATGAAAATGCATGGGAAATCGAGACTGTTAAACTAGATGAAAGTGCCACGCCTTCAGTCAAAAAGGTAATTTATGAGCTTGCTGCTGACGGTAAAAAAGTATCAATGTCTGTGGAGGGGAGGGTAAAGACCTATGATTTTTCCAACGTGCTTGACGGAAAAAAAAGGCTTAATTTTAAAATCTGGCCATAACGCATGGATAGCGCTGTTCTTACTTTTTGTCGGCCTTATTGCGCTACCCGAACTGCCGGCCGCAAAAATTGAATTCGATATTTTCCCGGCATCCACCACGTTTAACGTTGAAAATCTCAATCAGTCGGGTGGCGTTGTCGATCTTGAAAACAGCCAGCAAACCACCGCCAGTGAAGTTACTGGTCCCAGCGTTACCCCGGTTCCGGATTTTCTTTCGAAAATAGCTGCTGAATTTCCTCACATTTTTACTCTTCCTCGTTCATCCCAGCCTACAAGCTCTCTACCGAACGCAACTATTCCAGAAGTTATGCAGCCTCCTTTTTCAGAGACCACATTAGAGGGAAAAGGCGAAAAAGAGCTGGTTGCCTTGCGAGATGGCGGCGTGACCATTAAACTGCTGCTTTCTACGTATTCCCAGGCATCTATGGAAGCGCATCTTTATGATCCTGATGGTTCAGAAGTATGGTTCAAAGGATCATCTCTGCTATCCTGGCATCGCCTGGATTCAAGGCAAAATTCCCCTTTACAGTTCAAGGGCACCGTCGATTCTACAAGCATGCGCCTGGAGGGTTCTGGCGACTATGGGCCCGCCGACGACCTTTCTTATTCATTTGACATCAAGGAGGGACAGAAGCTTGTTATCAAAACATATGGGAACGCCGAACCAAGGAGTTTTATAAAAGTCAGCGGATCAGCATTCTGATTTGAGCATTGTGTTCTAAAATTTGCCTGGAGGGTTTAATCATGATGAAAAAGATAGTTTCGTGTTTTCTGGTGGCTTTCGTTTTATCGTTACTGGCATTAAGCACAAGTAATGCTGCCGATCTCAAGATCAAATTTACCGATAAAAGCCGTTTGAATTATCAGGGTGACTGGAAACTGATCAGCTACCAGGCTTATACCTCGAAAGATGCTGGGAAAGGTGGTCGCCGCGGAACATTGACCTGTGAGCCAAAGCTTTCTGGCACCTATCAGATAATTACCGAATTCAAAGCGACTGTTAATAGAGGAAATCGCGCCCAGTATTTTGTTAACGGAAGCAAGGTCAAAGAAGTAGACCAGAGAGCTGGCGCGGCAAATGGAAAATCTGCTTTTATCAAGGTTTCTCTGGGCGTTTTTGCCCTGACCCCTGAATCAAAAGTAGAACTCAGGGCCGAAGATGGCAAGTCTTACTCTTTTGTTGGCTTCACCTTTACCACCTCAACCGAAGTGCCGACAGATGTCAGCGCAGATGGCGGAATTGCCGGCGACACTGGCGCCGAAGGCTCTTTTGTTGCCAAAAAAGATGGCGACCTGGTCATCGAACCTTATCTTTCCACTTACGCCCCAGCGGCATTTCATGTATTTGTCGATGGCAAGGAAGTGTTCAGCTGGGTTCGCTCTGATTCAACCACAAAAGAACCCTGTGTATTTCAAGGCGCGGCCGATGACAAATCGATGATTCTGAACAAGCCCGGCGATTACTCGCCGGCCCCCGGACTAAAATACACAGTTGCACTGAAAGCAGGGCAAAAAGTTACCTCAACCAAGTCTGGCAGCTATGAATCAGGCACATACCTCAAGATTTCCGGGCCGTTTGACGGTGCTGCTACTGCTGACGACAAAGCTGACGCCGAACCAGATAAAGACGCTGGCGATAAAAAAGAAGCCGGCAAGACACCAACAGATACCACCAAACCTGTTGCCATGGATGACGTCTTGAATAACGACTAACGATCAGCAATCAAATTCTAACGAACAAGTGCCGTTCCCGGCAAAAAGCCCGTCGCTAACAGGTGGCGGGCTTTTTTGCACGGTGAAGGTTTGTGTTTACTCGCTGGAATATATGAATATATTTATTGATAGATAGATGTATACAACGAGATCTTTTGCGGTATAGGAGGCAAGCCATGAAAAGCTTTTTTCATCAGCCGTTCTGGAATTATCTCGATTGGCACTGGCATGGCCAGGTTATACACAGCGCGTTTTACCGCGAACTGACTCTGGCACTGTTGATCATTCTGTTTCTGCTCTTCGCAGCTATAGGGCTCAACGTTTAACCGATAATAACCCTCATTAGAACGCCGAGAACGCCAAGCATGACCGAAGCAATGACAGCGACCGTCTTGCTGCGCATGTTAAAATCGTCCATGACCCTGTCGATGAGCATCAGCAGGCCAAAACTAATACCAAACAACAGCCCGAAAGTCGTTATAACAAGCCCGGCACCCGAGAGAAGTGGCCCGACCAGAGGAATGAAGGCCAGTATCGCAAAAACGAAGGCCAGCGTCAGAGAAATCGGCAGGGCAACCAGCCAGGCAAGCGCCGCCAGAAAGCTGTATGACAGTGCCATCAGAAAAGCCGTCTTTTTGCTCTTCACGTCAAACCCAGGCACCATCTCAGAAATCAGGTAGAAAGCTACAGTATTGATAACAACCGTAATAAGTGCTCCCGTCATCTCATACCTCCTGCTGTTGCTGGTCTATGTCTAATTCTTTCACAGCTGCAGACATTTTGCAAACCACCACGGATCTCCGGAGCATATGGACAAAAATCAAAGACTCAGAGAGGCGACACAATCTTCGAGAGTGTCGTACACCGGCACACCGCAGGTCAGCAGACGTTCGTGCGAATTATGCCCGGATGCTACCAGGAGGCACCTGATGCCCATAGCCGTAGCCGTTTCATAATCATGTATGGTATCGCCGATCATCAGAGCCGAACCAGGATCGCAGCCGACTTCGCCGAGCAGCATCTGCCCAAGCTCAACTTTGCTGTGCGCATAGGCATCGCCGAGGCCCTGCACCCGGGCAAAACAGTCTTCAAGTTGATAATGGCTTATACAGCTCTGCAAAGCTGAATGCTGCAGGGCGGAAAGCACATACTGGCTGATGCCGAGCCGGCGGATATTTTCGAGGGCAGGCCGAGCCCCCTGCTGCAGCCGGCATTCGAACATCTTTGACGCATAGGCATCGATGTATTCCTTGCCAACTTTTTCAAAAGACTCTACTTCGAAATCGAAACCTATACTTTTGTAATAATTGATTACCGGAAACTCGAATTTTTCAAGATAATCGGCACGGGTCAGCGTTTGTAACGAACGCTTCCGCAGGCTGCTGTTGATAATCTCAATGCATTCTTCGACGTCATCAAGCAGAGTACCGTTCCAGTCCCAGAATATTGTCTTGAGGCCTTGCATAACCATTTCTCCAAACTCGCTTCAAATATAAGGCCGCTTCAGCAACCACAAATAATGATAACACAGACTCAACCTGCACAAAACCGACAGGCAGGTTTTGCTTAACATTCAGTTGCAGAAAAAGATTAGAATTCCTGCTGTTCCTGATGCATCCGGTCGGAGGTATAACGAGAAAGGTGGCGGGCGTAATAATTGTAGCCAAGATTAGCTGGGATCGAGACGGACAACAGACAACGAGACCCTGACAGTCGCTTGAAAATAGAACGCAGCGCATAGCTTTTCCGCCAGGCGTAGATAAGACCGTCCTGCAACTGTTCGACCGTCATATTCTTCGGCCGAAAAACCACATGCTCAGCGTCAAACAAAGCCCAGTTCGTTTCGAGTATACGGTTCTGCGCCGACAGTTCGCGATAAATCTCTGTTCCTGGGAATGGTGTCAAAACCGAGAACTGTGGCAGATCGATCTCGGATTCGTAGATAAAATCAACCGTGCGCTTGAAAACATCACGATCATCGGTGTCGAGTCCAAAAACGAAGCAGGCCTGAATACCAATACCATGGTCATGAAATCGTCGAACCGCCTCACGATAGCGCCTTACATCGTTGAATGGTTTCTTTACTTCGGCCAGAGACTGCGGCGACACCGATTCAAAGCCGATAAGCAGGCCACGGCAACCGCTTTCTGCCAGTGCGGCCAGCAGTTCGGGGTCGTGTGCGACATCGATGGTCGAGCAGCCGACCCACCACTTGTTCAGAGGCTTCAGCGCCCGGAAAAACGTCAGTGAGAACTCGCGGTTGCAGGTCAGGCTGGGGTCAAGAAAACATAACTCGTTGCCTTCGAGACCTTTTATCTCGCTGATTATGCTATCGACCGGGCGCGTGTAATAGCGGTTGTTCCAGGCGGTTGCCACAGCACAGAACGTACACTTGAAAGCACACCCACGCGTCGCTTCGAGCGAATTCACGGTTATGTACTTGGTGCGGTCGAAAATGCCGCGATCGGGAACCGGCGTGTAAAAACGGCTCAGATCGAGATCTGCCCGCATGTGATAAAAGGGCTTGAGCTGCTTCCGGGTGAAATCACGCAAGGCCTGTGGCCAGGTTTCTTCGGCAAGACCGGTAATTACACAATCGGCATGCACTTTGGCTTCCTGCGGCATCAGGGTCGCGTGAATGCCACCAAGAATGACAGTGATGTTATGACGCCTGAAAAAATCAGCCATGGCGTAACCCCTGACTGCGGTTCCGGTCATGGTGCTGATTGCTACCAGGTCATAGTCGAGATAGTCTCTGGGATGCCAGACATCGGCGCCCTCATCGATGATCTTTACCTCGAAACCCAGCTCAGGCGGAACAAGAGCAACCAGCGTGGCAAGCGTCAACGGCGCATACCGCAACGCTCGCTTATAGGTACCAGTTCCAGCCCTATGAATAGGGCCATGTGGAAGCACCAGAAGAAGTTTCATAAATCGTCAAAAAATCATTTCTAATTTGCTTTATGATAAGATATCATATCACGAGATAGAGACAAAGTAGTCTGTTTTTTGGAGGCATTAACTGTGAGAAAATCGTTTTTACTCGTCCTGTGTCTTGCTTTTGCTGGAATGGCCGGCAGCCTGACGGCTGAGCCGAGCGCACTGGTTACCAATCCCGCTGACATGCGATTTATCGAGCTTAAGGAAATGGCCAAATTCCTTGAGGAAGACCTCGACATGGGAAAAGGCATAACCGAAGTCGTCGGTAAAAAGGTTATCGATCACCGCTTTCGCAAAGCTGGCATGCCAGACCCCGTTAAAGAACAGGTGTCTTATAGCATGGTCGTCCGCGAAATGCCGGTAGATGAGCTCAACGCCGCGTTCATTCTCAAAGGGGCAGTTGACAGCTCAAAGTTTCTTGAATTCGCCGACAAGCGCTATTATCGCTACTTCGCTAATCTGCAAAAGCAGAATATCGAAGCTAAACCGAAAATTCCGGTAAATACAAGGATCAGCGACAAGGCCGCCCGCGTTTATCCCTTTGCTTTCCGTGATGCCGAAGCACTGGTAAGCTACTTTGATGACTACACAATTATTGCGACTGTACCGCGCGGCGATTATTCGCTTGTTGCCGACATCATCAAGGTGCTCGACGGAAAGTCCGAACTTTCACAGCAACAGCCGGCGAGAATTTCGTTCATGACTTCGTTCGTTCCGCTTGCCCAGGAACGCCAGGAAATAAAGACCTTTGAAGGACAGCATGAAGGCTTTGTCGCTAAAGCCCGCAGCGGCTTCAAAAAAGTTACCAACAAAAAAGCCTGGGCCGGCGAAAAGAAAATGACCGATCTCGAAGGAAACCTTAAATCAGCGATGTCCGGTGTCGAACGTTTTTCATACAACGTCGATGCAATCGGCAAGGATGATGGCTATGCTTACGACATCAGCATGATCTTCAAATGCGCCAACCCACAGGAAGCCTCACGCCTCAGAGACCTGCTGCTCGCCTGGCTGGCCAGCAATTCCGCCAAAGCCCTGTCCGAAGAAGACATGGTTTCTTTCAAGTCCAACAAAGTATCTACCAATAACGACACCTGCGTTTTCTCGGTTAAACTCGGTTCGAGCGCCGCTGAACAGTATCAGTTCTCATCGATGATAATGACGCTGATGATGCAGGATCGCCGTTTCAACCGGCTCTTCAAAAGTTGAGCCTTAACTAACAAGTTCTGTGTTTGTGCAACGAGTCCCCGCTTAGGCGGGGACTTTTGTTATATCGGCTTCTTAGCCTTTACCATGCGATCATAAGCGAGAATACAGCCTGGCAGTACTATCAGGTCGCCAAGCACGCCGATCACTACAATCAACGCACCAATGGCGCCAAAATAAGCAAACGGCTTGAAGTCGCTGAAAATGAAAATGGCGTTACCAAGCCCAAGCAGTATTGAAGAATAAATGACCGGCCAGGTCATCTGCTGCATAGTGAAGAGCAGTCGGCGCTGTGTCGTGTGCTGGTTCGAATCATGATAAAAAGTTATGGTATGCAGCGTGTCATCGACAATCAGCCCGCTCATGACGCAACCAGCAATGGCTGTCGATGGATTCAGCGGGATCCCGGCGAGAAAAGCCAGAGCATAGGCAAAAAAAATCGGGTAAAAATTCACCAGCAACGCAATAAAGGACAGAGACAGACTGCGAAAAACCAGCAGAAATACCAGACTGATCATCATGATTGCTGCGGCAAAAGAGCCTGAGATATTATCAAGAATATTTCTCTGCAAAACTGCCTGGGAATAAACTTCGCCGGTTATCTCAACTTTTGCGTTCGCCGGCAGACTTGACCTGGCAACGGCCAGCACCCGCTGGCCAAGCTCGTAAACGGCAAAATCATCCGACTCGTTTATGGCTACCCGCATTAATAATATATCGGCGTTCGGCGAAATAACCATTTCAGCGATACCGCGGGCGTCAAAGAATTCGAGAATCGAAAAAATCAGCTGCTCGCTGTCAGGAATCTCAGGCCCCGCTGAAAAACTTGTAGTAAAAGCCTTGAGCAGACTCACCAGCGAAAATACCCGGTTAATTTCTGGCTTTTGCAGCAGTTTACCGTGCAGCCTGTCTACATCTTCAAGAAATGCGCGAGTCAGCAGATCGGGGTGTGAAATCATCAGAAGCAGCTGATATGGCCCGGAAAATCGGGTTTTGATAAATTCCCACGAAGTCAGTATCTGGTCATCGGCAGCAAATGAGTCTTCGAGAGAATTTCGTGTCTGCGCCGAAAAAATAAAAGGAAGCGCGAGCAACCCGATGATAACCGAAGCTGCCAGAACTTTTCCGGTATGCCTGAAAATAGTATTACGCAGAAAGCGGCGTATTCCTTCGCCGTAGCGCCGATCTTTCTGAACGCTGCGCGAAAACTTCGGCTGATAAAGCTTGAGCGCCGAAAAAATCAGACCAAAGGTCACGAAATAAGAAAGAAAGCAGGCAAGCGAAGTATACAGAGAAAAAAGTCTGATGTTCGGCGAAGGGCTGTAAGACAGCGACAAAAAGCCGATCAGCGTGGTCAACGAGTTGATCAGACATGGCCGCAGCAGCCTGAAAAAGTTTTCGCGATGCAGAAGCTCATATGGCCGGTTCCCGTGTTTGTGGGTTCTGACGAAAAAGCTGACCAGATAGATGATTTCGCTCAGCGAGATAATCAGCGCAAAAGGAATAATCGGCGAGGTGAAAAGATTGATCTTGTTGCCGTTGGCGAAGTAAATGGCGAATGTCAGCACCGCCGGAATGCTGACCGAGCAAAGTATCAGCCCCAGTACCACGACATCGGGAAAGAAGAACCAGGCCAGCACCGTGCAAAGAATGAAGCCGAGAGTGATGAACACCAGATTATTGCGCTCGATAAACTCGAAAAAGCGTTCTTTGAAATACATATAGCCAAAAACATGATATTCACGCGTTCCGAAATAGCCGGGCAAAAGGCGATTAAGCTCTTTGTACAGCTGTTTCTGACAATCCGGATAATGCATATCAGGCACGACAATAACCTGTAGTGCGCGGCCGTCTGAGCTGACAAGAAAGTTGTCGAACATACTGTTCTGCCGCAGCAGTTCACGCAGGTTCTCGATGCGGAAGTCGAGCAGGTAAGCCTCGAAGTCTTCGCGCCGATTGAACGGTTTGAGCACGTCAAGCAAAGACATTATGCCCTGGATCTGCGGCAAAGCCCTCAGTCTATGCACCAGCGACCACAGATCGAGCAACGCGGCGCGGTCGATTCCGGCAACCGGAAAAGCGATGAGAATCTGTTGTTCATGGCCAAATTCAGCTCTGAACCGGGCAAATGTTTTAAGAACCGCCGGGTCGGTTATACCGCTCTCAATATCGTCAGCTGTTTCGACATGGGCAAACGCGCCAAAGCTCAGTATAAACGCGGCAAAGATCACAATTATTACCGCATACGGCTTCTGCGAAACAAGATAATAGGCAAATTCCGAAAGTTTTTTCATCAAGACGGTCTGAACTCCGGCCGACATTTAATAAAGCCAACATTTATTGATGCAGTATAATCTGCCGGGCAGATTTGAGAAAGGGTTTAGTCATGTTTAAACACACTTCAGAATTCAATAACAGAAACATACGCTCATTGCACGACAAAAGAGGGCTTCTGCGCCTGAGCGGTCTGGTCATGATCTGGGTCGGGCTGGTGTTTTTGTGGCGCGGTGTCGATATGTTTTACATTTACTTTGCCTCAGGCAGCTGGCCTGTCGTGCAGGCACGGGTGCTATCGGCAGAAGTCGTCAAACTGGCCCACACACGCAATCAGTCTACCACCGGAGCCCGTGGCAGTTTTACCTATGAATTTCAGGGTAAAAATTATACCAGCACACATATTGATATTGCCGGTGGGTCGAATACCAACGTCGCTGACAAGGAAAAAAAAGTCGCCATGCTCCAGGAAGCGCTGAAAAGCAACAAGTCGATTGACGCTTACGTCAACCCGAAAGACCCATCTTATGCCATCATCTTTCGCGAGATCAGTCAAAACATGGTCTGGAACCTGGTCTTTGGCCTCATCCTGACTCCGCTCGGCTACAAAATTGCAAAATCACTGTTCTTCAAACCCAAATCAGAACAGAAACCTTGATTCTTGCAGACAGCTAAAACGCTTATCAGAAACCGTCGCGGCGGAGGCGGGAGATGAAATGATGCCAGCCGTCGTACCAGTCCTGCGGCCGCATTAAATGATCTGATTCCGGGTATTCATGGAATTCCAGCAGCTCCGGGCGGCTTTTGTAAAGCGGCTGCAGGCGGTTATAAAACGCACGTGCCGGCGCCGGATTGACTACCGAATCGCTGCCGGCAGTAACCATGAACAGAGAAGCAGGAAATACCTCGTCGATATGGTCGGCCGGCCCGATCTGTTCAAGCGGGCTTTCCGGCAGACGCGCCTCAATATCGCGCGTGCGAAAGTCAGGTGTAGCAAGGAAAGGCGCCAGCAAATCCGGCCGACTGGCATATCGAAGCATTGCAAAAACAGTGTGCCCGCCCATCGATATCCCCATCACTGCGACTTTCTTGAACTTCTTGCGCAGTTCTTCGACCAGCCCGGCAACCTCAGAAGCGTGCTGCAGAACTGATGCCAGCATAAAATGGTAACGTTCGATCCCATTCAGGTTTCTGAATACTTCCATGGCGCCATCTGACCTGGCACCATGATGCGGCGCATCCACCGCCAGCGCAAACAAGCCGGCAGTGCTGAGCCTTTCGAGTTCGGCCTGCTGTTTTTCTTTGTAACAGTGAAGTCCATGCAGAACGACAACGGCCGAATGATGATCCGGGTTACCATCGCAAATCGCCGTCAGCTCAAGTCCCGGCAAGCTAAATGTATGATTGAATGTCATGACTGTCTCCGTTTAGATATATCTGCAGCACACGCCATCGCGCGTGCTCGTGCTCGTGCTCGTGCTCGTGCTCGTGCTCGTGCTCGTGCTCGTGCTCGTGCTCGTGCTCGTGCTCGTGCTCGTGCTCGCCCAATAATAACGCCCCCCACAACCCCATACAAGCAGAAATATCCTAATTCCGGGCAATCACACTAAAACTTCAAGTCCATCTATTTTACAGACATCCACAGATCACTCCGCTCCCGCCACCGAACCGTCATCCTGCGCGCATCGGCGAAATCTGTGAATCAACTCTTTGCTCAGTAGAAAAGGATTCAGGGCATAATTAACGACATGTTGGCAGGCGCGCTGGATTGGAGTAGAATACTTCTGTCGGGCGCAGTTCCCGGCCAGTTGAAAAACCAGCAGGAGAAGCAATGTGAGCCAGAATTTTCTGCACAAAATCGAAAAGCACCTGCCCGCACCGGTCAGGCGAACCGGCGAGCAACCTGATTCTGCCAAACTGTCAGCCGAGATAAAAAAGCTGCTGAAAGAAAAAAATGCCGCGCTGATCGCGCATTATTATACCGATTCGGACGTTCAGAGGCTGGCTGAAGAGAGCGGCGGCTTTATCGGCGACTCGCTTGAAATGGCCAGGTTCGGCGCCGAAAGCCCGGCCCAGACTCTTGTCGTTGCCGGTGTAAAGTTCATGGGTGAAACCGCAAAAATTCTCAGTCCGCAAAAAACGGTATTAATGCCTGATCTCAAGGCTGAGTGCTCACTCGACCTCGGGTGCGAACCGGCTGAGTTCAAAAAATTCATCGAGGCCAACCCGGGCCGCACTGTGGTGGTCTACGCCAACACTTCGGCCGAAGTAAAGGCAATGGCTGACTGGGTTGTGACCTCTAGCATGGCGGTCGATCTGATAAAGCATCTGACCAGCCGCGGCGAAAAGATCATCTGGGCGCCCGACCGTTATCTTGGCGACTATATCGCGCGCCAGAGCGGTGGCGATGTTCTGCTCTGGGATGCCTGCTGCGTTGTACATGCCGAATTTGACGCAACCAGAATAAGTGAACTGCAGGAACGCTACCCTGAGGCTGAAGTGCTGGTTCATCCAGAAGCCAAAGCCGATGTTATTGCCCTGGCCAATGTGGTCGGCTCGACTTCGCAACTGCTCAAGGCGGCGCAGCAGAGCTCAGCCCAAAAATTCATTGTGGCCACCGAAACCGGCATTTTTTATAAGATGCAGCAGGCCTGCCCCGGCAAGAAATTCATCGCGGCCGGAACAGAACCCTACGGCGGCAAGGTAGACTGCGAAGCCAACTGCCCATGGATGAAGATGAACGGGCTGGAAAACCTGCTGGAAGCTCTAAAAACCGGCAACAATCAGATAAACCTCGCGGCAGATATTATAGAAAAAGCAATGCTGCCACTTACCCGCATGCTCGAATTCAGAAAGAAGAACTGAAAAATGGATTTGCAAAATGTAATCAGAGAAAACGTTAAAGCCGCTTTATATGAAGATCTGCAGGGACAACCCGATATCACGGCCATGCTGATTCCACAGACACGCAAAGCCAGTGCGCGCGTATTCACGCGCGAGAGCATGGTACTTTGCGGCAAACAGTGGGTCGAAGAGGTTTTCAATCAGATCGATGCCGATGTCAAAGTCAGCTGGAACTACAACGACGGCGACCAGATCGGCCCCGACAGCATCGTTTACACACTGGAGGGCCGGGCCCGCAGTTTGCTGACTGGCGAGAGAACAGCGCTGAATTTTCTACAGACCCTTTCGGGTGTCGCTACCGTCACCCGCGCCTACGTTGATAAGCTCGGCGACAGCAAAACCAGGCTGCTCGACACGCGCAAGACCATTCCTGGTCTGCGTCTGGCCGAAAAGTATGCGGTAAAATGCGGCGGCGGACATAACCACCGCATGGGTCTTTTCGATGCATTTCTGATCAAAGAAAACCATATCAGCGCCTGCGGTTCGATTGCTGAAGCGATCAGGGCAGCGCACAGCATTGCTCCAGGCCGCAGCGTAGAAATCGAAGTCGAAAGCATCGAAGGGCTGAAAGAAGCTATTGAAGGCGGTGCCGACATAGTAATGCTGGACAATTTCAGCCTTGCGAGTATCAATGATGCCGTTGCGCTCAATGCCGGCCGCGTCAAGCTCGAAGTATCCGGTGACGTAACACTCGACAACATAGCTCTGATAGGAGCTACCAATGTCGATTACGTTTCTTCAGGCTCGCTCACCAAGCATATCAGAGCGATCAACCTGTCGATGCGCTTCGACATGAGAATAAGCTGACATGCAGAATACTTTTGACGTTCTCGTTCTCGGCGGCGGCGCAGCCGGCCTCAGTCTCGCCCTGCGTTTGCCCGAAAAACTTTCGATTGCTGTAATCTGCAAGGATGTTCTTCAGGAAAACTCGACCAACTATGCGCAGGGTGGCATTGCGGCTGTTCTCGAAAGCGATGATTCTTTTGCTGCGCACGTTCAGGATACGCTCGTTGCCGGCGCCGGCCTGTGCGACCTGGCAGCGGTCAAATTTACCGTCGAAAACGCACCAGAATCAATACAGTGGCTGATCGGCCTCGGCATAAACTTTACCCGCAGCGATGACAAAAACTATCACCTGACCCGCGAAGGTGGCCATTCGCACCGGCGCATCATTCATTCGGCCGACTCGACCGGTCGCGATCTCGAAGAAACCCTGATCCGAGCCACAAAAAGTCGCAGCAACATCAGCGTTTTTGAGAACCACATCGCGATAGACCTTTACAAGCATGATAACCACTGCCTCGGCGCCTACATTTATAACGAAGCCGAAGACCGCGTCGATGCCTTTTCGGCCGGGAAAACCGTTATCGCAACCGGCGGTGCCAGCCGGGTTTATCTCTATTCGAGCAACCCCTCGGTAACCAGTGGCGACGGTATTGCCATGGGCTATCGCGCCGGCTGCCAGGTTGCAAACCTCGAATTCAACCAGTTTCATCCAACCTGCCTCTATCACCCGTTAGCTGGCGCCTCGTTGATCACCGAAGCCATGCGCGGTGAAGGGGCGCAACTGAAACTGCCAGACGGCACCAGGTTCATGCCTGCATTCGATGAACGCGGCGAACTGGCACCGCGCGACATTGTCGCCCGTGCCATCGACCACGAGATCAAACGTCTCGGCATTCGTCACGTCTGGCTCGACATTTCGCACAAGCCAGCAGAATTTATCAGAGAGCATTTTCCCAATATCTACCAGAAATGCCTCGATCTCGGCATCGACATAACCCGTGAGCCAATTCCGGTGGTTCCGGCGGCGCATTATACCTGCGGCGGCCTCAAAGTCGATCTCAACGGCCAGACCGGCATAGACAGCCTCTATGCAATCGGCGAAGCAAGCTGCACCGGTCTGCATGGCGCCAACCGCCTCGCCAGTAATTCGCTGCTCGAATGTCTGGTTTTTGGCGCTTCCGCAGCCAGACACATGTTGGCCTCAGGGGTCAGCCGACCACAGCAACCGATTCCGCCATGGGATGACAGCCGTGTCGAGAAGGCGCGTGAAGAAGTTCTGCTGCTGCACAACTGGGAAGAAATCAGACGCACCATGTGGAACTACGTCGGAATCGTCAGAAGTTTTGAGCGTCTGCGCCGCGCCAAAAGCCGCATAGACATGCTAAAAGTCGAGATACAGGACTATTACTCGCGCCATCGCGTCAATCGCAATTTTATCGAACTGCGCCATCTGATCGTGGTAGCCGAACTTATCGTCGAAGCCGCTCTCAAGCGCGACAAGAGCGTCGGTCTGCACTACAACATCGACTGCCCGACATAAGAGAGGACAAGCATGGAACCGGTTGAATTTCTTAAAGCACTGCAAACCCGCCTGGGAGGCGACATTGTTCATGAAACAAGGCATGGTGCCAGTCTGCATGATGAACGCGGCCTGCCGCATCTCAGCCTGACTTACCGTGACATTATGCTCAAAGTTGATTTCATAATTCAGGAAGAACTGATGATAACCGCCTACGTCACTCCGCCACGCTACCTGACCATTCGCGGCTGGAACCTCTACGAACGCATAATGAGCATGATACCCTTCATGGGGCCGACAAAGTTTCCGCATGGCGATGAAAAGCGTTTTTTTCTCGCGGGAATAGGTGATGAAGATGCTAAAAAATACTTCACACCTGAGCGCGCAGCAAAAATCGCGGAGCTTTTTCCCTTTGTCGAAATAGAACAGAAAGAGCGGGTTTATCGCTGTCTTAAAGAGTATCACGCAGGATACACTGTCGATCAGGCAATAAAAGATCTCGATCTGTTTATTGATTTTATCGAACTGACCCGGGAAAAGCAGTAAAGGCACTGGATTTTGCGCCTGAACAATAGTACATTGGGAAGTTCGAAGTCAAAGCCGAAGAAAGAATACAGCCATGAAGCTACACGCAGTAAAACCTGAACCGCCAAGAGTTCTTGCCATAGCCGTGCAAACGCCGAAACAGACCGACGCCGAAGTCGAGCATTCCCTTGGCGAACTGGGAGAACTGCTTAAAACTCTGGGCGCGGAAATGGTCGGCACGCTTATTCAGAAGCGCGACAAACCGATGCGCGCCAACTACTTCGGCACCGGCAAAGTACAGGAAGTAAAGGAAATGGCGGAAAAGCTCAAAGCAGAGTATATCGCGGCTGACGACGAACTGAGCGCGCTGCAGATCAAGACGATCGAGGCCGAGACTGAGTTGCCGGTCAAGGATCGCACTTCGATTATCATCGACATTTTCGCCAAACACGCTTCCACTAAAGAAGGAAAGCTACAGGTCGAACTGGCCATGCTTCATTATCAGCTGCCACGACTGCTGCGCATGTGGACGCATCTCGAACGGCAACGCGGCGGCATCGGCCTCAAGGGCCCCGGCGAAACCCAGCTCGAGACTGACCGCCGCATTCTCAACATCAAAATCAAAAAGCTCAATGAAGAGCTCGAAAAAGTTGCCAAGGCACGTGAGCAGCAGGGCAAGCAGAGAGTAGACCGTTTTGCGCCACTGTTTTCGCTGGTCGGCTACACCAATGCCGGCAAATCGACACTGCTCAACAAGCTTTCGGGCAGCGACGTCAAGATGTGCAACGGCCTGTTCACCACCCTTGACCCAACCGCGCGCCGCATCGAACTGCCAGGCAGCCACTGGTGCATACTTTCCGACACCGTCGGGTTTATCCGCAAACTGCCACACGGACTCGTCGATGCCTTCAAGGCCACACTCGAAAGCGTCGTACAGTCTGAAATGCTGCTGCTGGTCAGCGACGTTTCCGACCCACAGTTCAGAGAGCACCTCAAAGCCGTCGAAGAAGTGCTTAAACAGATCGGCGCAGCCAGCCACGAGCGCATCTACGTTTTTAACAAAATCGACCGCGGACTGGCAATATCAGAAGAACTGCTCAAAGCAGCTTACCCCGACTGCATTCTGTTATCTGCACTGACCGGCGAAAACATTGGAATGCTGCAAAGCCGCATCGAAGCCATTATGTGCCGCAACCGCCGCAACGTCGAAATCGAGTTGCCGATCGGCTCACCTTACATTGGCGACGCCATGAAAATCGGCAAAATCTTTTCGCAGGAATGGGGCGATGGAGTCGTAAAAATCAAGGCCGAATTGCCGATCACCTTTTTAAACTCGATCAAACCTCACCTGCGAAAATAGTCTGCGGTTTTGCTATTTAACTGGCACATCTACGATGTTTCACATAGAATAATCCTGATATCACAATGAATCTGGAGTTTTTTACGGAGGGATTTATGAAGAGCCGTATTGCAGGTATTATCGTTGTATTGTGTTTTTTTCAGTTTGCCACCAGCGCTTGTGCAGGTGAAATCAGCAACCTGATCAAGGAAATGACATCTGCCTACTCGACAGGCGGAGAGGGCATGCAAAACCCTGATTTTATCGCAAAAGTCGGCGAGATCGACGAACATCTGCGAGAAGCCCTCGAACGTGACCATGACATAACTCCCTTCAAAGAACTTCTCAAATCAGCGAATCAGTTAAAGGCACGCAAGGCAGCGCGCCAGATGTTTGAAGTCGTTCTTGAGAAGGCCTACAAACGCCTGCAATTCACCAAAGCCCAGCAGGACACCAGCGTTGATGAAAAAACCCACGAAGAAGTCGGCAAAATGATCGTCCACATCGAGCACTACCTCGACCCGTCAATACCCGACCTCGATACTGTCGATCGCAAGGGGCTCGAAGAAAAGCGCAAAAGCCTGCAGGGTAAAATCCGCCAAGCGAACGAAGACTTCAGAAAACTGCCTGAAGAAAAACGCATCAGCGTGGAAGTTATGAGAGAAGACGGCAGCCCCGGTAATCTCTCCTTGTCCCGCCAGGACAATCTGCTGGATAAGCTCGCGACGGTTATTCCCGAACCTGGAAAAATGAAGGTAGCGATCAAGCTGCTCCCCGACAAGCTTTTCGACATGGAAATCTTCGTGCAGAATTTCGTCGCGCCCAACGGTTTTTCGGTAGTCGAAGGTGAACTCGGCTTTTCTGAAATCAGCCTGGAGGCACTCGACGACAGCAACGCAAGCGAACTCGACAACGTGCTCGGCGACAGCTATTTCAGACGTTACCGTATTGTTCAGAACGAAGAACAGCTCAATGTAATGCCACAGGTTGGTGAAGCCGCTTACGAAATGGGTTCACTCGCGCCCGGCCAGACCTGGAAAATGCCGTTCAAAAGCACCTCGAATTTCTCAAGCATCATCAAAGAACTCGAAGGCAACACAGATATAGCCGTTATCAACGCAAAGACCGCCGTTTCTGATAAAGCCATCGAATTCAAGAATACCAGCAGTCGCAATCTCATCTTCCTGCAGGGCACCGATGTTACCGGCCTTGTCTCGGTCAAGGCAATCGGCTTTCTGATTCCGAAAAAGGGACAGGTTACCTTCAGAGAAGCTCTCATGATAGTTGATGACGCCCTTTCTTCAGATATCACCAGCTACATTGGTGGCCAGGGAATCAACTGGTTTCTGAAGCGAGCATCAGACAACCTGCGCAAAGGCTTGCCGTTCACGCCGGTTCTTGAAAACATCAACATGGATCGCGATGAATCAGGCAAAATGGTTTATATTTTCAGCGGCCGCGGCAAGGTTGCCCGCTGAACTGAGAAGCAAGCCAGTCTTTCCAGCCTGACCTACGGCTCAACACGCCGTGTTTGGCGGTGCTGAGCGCGCCGCCTTCTTCTTCGATTCTCTTCTGGCGCAGCTGATTGAGTCGATCTGGCGAAACCGGCAAAAGCAGGACTCTGGCTGCCTGCAATTGCCCGGCTTCGCGGCTCCAGCGATAATGGATGTTTTCACAGAGAGCTGATTCGAGTTTTGTCGCCAGTTCAGCCTGGATCAGAGAAGTTTCTGACTGCGCAGCTACCAGCAGATAACCAGGTAGCGCAGGTGCTGACGGCTTTTCGGGCGCGATGAACGCACTGACAAACCTGCCGGGCAAGGCCGCCAGTATGTTTTTTACATGGGCGGCACTTAGCTTTTCGCCACTGAGGTCGCAGACCATGGCTTCCTTGCCGATAAAGGCAAGACAGGGAAGCTTGCGCCACCAGCCGCGCATTTCGACGATATCATGCAGACGGTAACGATACAGCCCGCCAAAAGTTGTCATTATAACGCGGTAGCGGCAGCCAGTTTCGAGTTCGTGCGCCAGTCTGAGCTCGCCATTCCCCTCTTCGCCTTCCTCGAATTCAAAAAAGGCACTGCGCGCAGCCAGAACCGGGGCTGACGCCGACCATATCGGCAAAGTAACGGCACCTTCGGTAGCGAGCAATCCCTTGGTCTGCCATGTCTGTCGGGGAAAATACGCGCGCAGCTGCGCCGCACCACCGGCGGCTTCGGCTTCGCTCCAACTTGAGATCATAGCCAGTTTCGGCCAGAGACCGGCGGCAAATTCATCCGGCTGGCCGGCCCGCAAAGCGGCGATTGCTGTCTTTAACAATTCGGCACGCTGCGGCATGGCCCGAGAACAAAACGGGATTAGATCACCTGAGACTTGTGCGCCGATTTTTTCCGGGCAGCAGGTGCCAGCTCGAAGGTCGGCGGCCAGCTCGTCCGACCACTCATTGATATCGTTGATCAGCGAGGTAAAGAAGGTCGGGTTCCAGAGCGAAAGCAGGCGCAGGCCTTGGCAGCGAAGCAACATAAGAACTGTTATATATCGCCACACCTGCCCGGCACCGT
>PGYA01000166.1 GCA_002839435.1 Candidatus Riflebacteria bacterium HGW-Riflebacteria-2
AATCTGGTCAAAGCAGCCTATCTTAACGGGGCCGGCGACAACGTTAGCGTCTGCCTGTATCAGCATATTTAGCGACACCGGATGAAAAATAAGCCCGAAAAGATCGAGCTCGGCGCAGCTGAACAGCTTGACGCGCTCGAATTAATCTGCCGCAGCCTTTCCGCGAGTATTAAAAAGCGGCCGCCCGACGCTACAGATGACGGGATTGCCGGGTTCAGTGAGCAACTCGACAGCATCGACTTTTCCAGCTTACGCAACCGACTCGGTCTGCCCGATGATGAGTCTGACCCGACCGATACCCCTGCCAGACTTGAAAAACTGCACTCCCTGCTCGATGAAAATGAGCAGAAAATGAATGAATTCAAAAGCAGTCTCGCCGATTCTGTTGTTGAAAACCGCAATCTGCAAAGACAGCATCAGGCTCTGCAGGACAGATTTAATTCGCTGAATACGCAGTTAACCCAGATGCAGTTGCACAGCAAGGATGTCAGCCTCAAGTATTCTACCGCCAGCACCAACCTTGAGGCACGCGAGCGTGAACTTGAAACGGCAAACACTGAGCTACAGGATCTGAGAGCGCGCACCTACCAGCTTAAAAGTTTGTGCGCAGAATACGAAGACCAGCTGAAAAAGCTGGAACAGGAATTAGCAGAAACCCGCAGTGCCGATGCAAAGTTGAAGCAGGAAAACGAAAAGGCTGTCAAAGATCTTGACCATATTGCCAGCAGCAACCGCGAACTGCGACAGACTCTTGAAGCTCTGCAACAGAGAGAAATTGAACTGGTAAAAACCATCGACGCGCTGCAACGCGAGAAAAACCATATACAGGCACAACTTAGCCGCATGTTAACCGGCCTGAACAAAACGGCTTCATATCAGGCGCCTGATAGCAGCAGCTCAGAATCATCACTGCTCGAACCCAGGAATCTGGTTCCTTATCTGCCGTTCTGCTTTCCTGAGAGGCTGCCTGCTGTCATCAAGTTCAGACGTGAAATCCAGATGCGCCAGCCAGTTTCGCTACAACGCCAGTCGTTGCCCGCCCCCAGAACATTCACACAATACGGCGGGTTCGAAGTATCAATAATGGCCGCACATCTGCGAATGCAAACGGCAAAAATCAGGCTGCCACTGGCGAAGCCACTAGAAATGAAATTCCACGC
>PGYA01000025.1 GCA_002839435.1 Candidatus Riflebacteria bacterium HGW-Riflebacteria-2
TTCGGTGCCGGGGACGGGACTTGAACCCGTATGGCTTGCGCCACACGCCCCTCAAACGTGCGTGTCTACCAGTTCCACCACCCCGGCGGGAACGTGAAAATGATTATAGCGGAAAGAGTTTCGGCAGTCAAGCAAATTTTGACGAAAAATTTAACCGGGGCGGGTAAGCAAAACATCTTATCGAGCGCTTTAAGATGCAGACAAAAGAAGTGCGCTCAGTTCGCGAAGCTAAGACAGCCGCCGGAATAAAGCCTGTTTTCAGGCAATGAAAAAGCCTGTCAGCCACGCAGGGCCGACAGGCTGGCAGATCACAAGAGTGCGTTATTCAATAATCGACTTGAGATGGGTCACGTAATTTTCGGCGCCACCTGCGATGTAGCCGGTTTTTTTGATTACCTTGCCGTCAGGATCAACGATCAGAACGGTCGGGAACCCGGTAACACCATACTGCTGCATAAGCGCCTGGTTCTGCTTTTCGAGATCGGGATCCTGCGGGCTGTAACGCGGGAAGTCAGCGATAAAGGTCTCCATACTGTCTTTAGCATAACTTTGAAACGCTGGCTGCGAAGTGATTTCGGCCTGAAATTTCTTACACCAGCCGCACCAGTCAGAGCCTGAGAATACCATCATGATCGGATGATCCTTCTCTTTTGCCAGCTTTTTGGCTTCTTCAAAATTAGTAAGCTCGCGATATTCATTCGCAGCCGGTTCTTCAGGCTCGGCCGGCTTCTCAGGTTCAGCCGGTTTTTCGGGCTCGGCTGGCTGTTCGGGGTCAGCCGGCTTTGTCGGCGGGTCTGCCGGCGGCTTAACCGGCTGCTCAGGCTCAGCTGGCTTTTCGGGCTCAGCCGGTTTCGGTTCCGGCGGCGGCACCACTTTTTTGGCCTCAACCACCTTGATCTTGATATTGATGCCCAGCAGCTTATTCATCAGGCGAGTAATAAGGCGATTCAGCACGTTCTCGATGCGCTCGAGCATCGACTTGAGCTTAGCCTCGGCGGTCGGCCGGCATTTTCCATCGACGCATTCCTGACCGGCCGGGCATGACCCTGGCTCGCAGGTGGTTTTGCAGTCGTCGCCCTCACAAGTTGTTTTACAATCATCACCTTCACAGGTGGTGTTACAGTCATCGCCTTCGCAGGTCGGTGCGGGGCAATCTTCTCCGACGCATTCCTGGTCTTCCGGGCAGTCGACACCAGGGGTACACTGCGAATCGTCAAGATTGGCGGTTCCTTCGTCAGAGGCCTGGTAGATTGTATCAAGATAACTGCCATTGCCGGCAATAAGCGGTCCGGCAGTCACAAGCAGACCAAAACACAGCATCAGCACTGCACAATAAAGTTTTTTCATACAACCTCCTCAAAATCCATCTGTAATTATTATACATTATTTTTAACTGCAGTCGGCACCTGAAGGGAACGAAACTACAAAGTAATACCTCCTGGCTGCATACTGGACAAACAAGCTCGACAATGGCAGAATGAGGCAAAAGCAACAAAGGCAGCAGCAATGTTCGATAAATTCGAAAAATATCTCTACCAGACAGTATTTCCGACGCGACCACCCGAAAACATCTTCCACTTTACCACTCAATCAGGCATTCTCGGCATCATCGAGAGCCGCCAAATGTGGGCGACACAGGTGCATTTCCTCAATGACAAGCATGAAATCTTTTTGACTTTCAAGCTGCTGGAAAAAGAGCTGAAGCGACGAATCGGCAATGCGCAGACGCCTGCGCTGCGCAGCCTGCTTGTAGATATTCGCAAAAACCTCAAAAGAATCGACCAGAGCCACATCTGTATCGCCTCGTTCTGCGAACAGGGCGATCTGCTCAGCCAGTGGCGGGGCTATGGCAACCAGGGCAAAGGGTATGCGATGGGATTTGATCTCGCTGAGCTGCGCAAAATCGCGAAACTACAGCATTTCGTACTCTGGCCCTGTGTATACAATGCTTCGCTGCAGCTCGAGCTGGTTAACTACCTCATCGAAAGCTGGCTCAAGGAATTCTGCGACAACCAGGTCAGCCACGAGAAAATGCGCAAAGAAATCGACATAAGCACCGGGCAGCTCGCCCCTATCCTGAAGGATGAGAGCTTCTCAGAAGAGAAAGAGTGGCGACTGGTGTCTTCAGTTCTTACCAGCAAATCGCCAGGTTTTGCGTTCAGAGAAGGCCAATACTCGCTCATACCCTACTACAAGTTTTCGATAGTCACACCCGACGGCAAAGACTGTATTAAAAGCATTGTAGTCGGACCTTCGCCGCATACCGAACTGGCCTGCAACAGCCTGGCCACTTTTCTCAATACGCAAAAGCTCTCGCGCGTCGACATAAAAAGCTCCAGAATCCCTTTCCGCAACTGGAAATAGAATTCTGGAGCCTTATAAACGTTTAAATCAATAATCTACGTCGGTAGCGCTGGCGAGATAGCGTTTGTATTCAGCCGGAGAAAGCACGATGTCGGGGTATTCGTTGCTGACCCAGAAACGGCGGCCATCAGGGGCGGTGTGCCACTGGCCATCACGCAGATTGACTTCGCAGCCGTAGATGTAGGCAATTTTTTTGCCTCTGACTGAGGCTGAAGGTCCTTCTTCCATGCCCTGAATCTTATCAAGAAGGATCTGAAGATCTTTGCGGTGTTCCTGACCGATTTCGAAACGCAGGCGACTCTTGAAGCGTTCGTCAAGACCTGAGCCAGTTGAAGCCAGCGCCGGAATCAGCCTTTCAATATCTTCGCTTGAATTGATAACAGACGAAAAAAGGATGTTTTCACGAGCGCGCAGTTCAGACTCGAGAGCAGCTGTATCGGCTACATCCTGGCCGGCAATGTTAACCAGTTCGCTGTCGATATCGAGAAGTTCAGATATATTATCGCCATAAGCCATGCCGGAAAGACAGAAACAAGCCATCCACAGGATCACAGCCAGCCTTGCTATTTTCATTTTAAGCCTCGAATAAAAAAGTGTTATGCTTAAGTTGTCGCAAATTGCGTACCAGTTCACAGCCGCCGGCAGACAGCGATAAATCGCAGAAGTCTGGATTTAGTCGCACAAAAGTGCTAAATTATCAGCACTTTACTGCCAAGAAACTCACAATGAACAAGCCAAACCTTATTATCAGAATTCACAACTACAACAAAGTCAGCCTGGGCGCTATTCTTGGTGCCTGCCCAGCGACCCTGCTCGGCAAATTCAACCTGGCGACCTGGGTAAGCAACGATCCGATGCCGACAGAAACTCTGTCTTCACGTTCACTCGTCGTCTATTCCTTTATGATGCCGCATATTACGCAGGTAAAGGACGAACTCGAAAGGTTGCGACAGACAGGAGCCGCAGCCGAAACGATTGCCGGCGGAGCCCAGGCCACCGGAACCCCTGAAACCATCTCCGAACTTGGTTTTGATTATGTGGTTTCCGGCGAAGGCGAAGACTTTTTTCCGCAGTTTCTGGCAGAATGGCTGGCAGGAAGCGCCCGCAAGGGAATTCACCAGACTGCGCGCGGCCAGGTCGATCTCGACCGTTTTCCCGGCTACAGCGAAATAACCGGCTACCTGCCACCAATCGAAATCAGTCGCGGCTGCAAATTCGCCTGTATGTTCTGTGGGGTTCCCCGACTACACGCGGGAACCCTTCGGCACCGAAGCCTCGCCAGCATCGAAGCGATAATCAAAGAATACTTTCGCCTCAAACCAACCCGAAAACGCATAAAATTTCTGTCTTCGAATGCATTTGCATATGGTTCTGACGGGCACAAGCCAGACCTTGCCGCGCTCAAGGAATTGCTGGAAATGCTCAAGGCCTTCGGCGTGCCGGAAATAAACCTGGGAAGCTTTCCTTCAGAAGTAAGACCAGATTTTGTCACGCCCGAAGTAATGGAGCTGGTAACGCCATATTTGTCGAACAAGACAGTCGTTATGGGCGTTCAAACAGGTTCTGACAGTATGCTCAAAAAGATGAACCGCAAGCACACCCGCGAGCAGTCGGTAAATGCCATTGCTCTGCTGCGCGCGCACGGGTTTCAGCCCCATATCGACTTTATCATCGGAAATCCCGACGAAACAGATGCAGATCAGTTCGAACTCATCGACTTCATGGATGAATTGCTGGAAAAGTATCAGGTACGCATTCATATGCACTCTTTTGTGCCACTTCCGGCAACCCCGTGGGAAAACAAACTGCAGTCACCGATCAACGACAGGGTTAAGCGCCGTCTGCGCGAGCTTGAGCAGGCCGGAGTGCTCGACGGCTGGTGGGAAAACCACATTGGCTACTTCCGCTCCGCCAAAGGCTGATACCGGTAACTTTTGCCGCAAAAAATTGTTGACTTGCCGGCGCTGTAGTGATAGTATGAGCAAACGCACTGGGGTGTCGTCTAATGGTAGGACAGCAGTCTCTGGAACTGCCTATTGGGGTTCAAATCCCTGCACCCCAGCCGAAGCCCGCTTACAGCGGGCCTTTTCATTTAAGGCTGCGAGTAAAACTGCAGTTCAAAAATGCCGGAGTAGCTCAGGGGTAGAGCAACGCCCTCGTAATGCGTAGGTCGCGGGTCCGATTCCCGCCTTCGGCTTCGAACAGGAGTTCGACAAGATAAAATAAACTCCGCAAGGCCCGCTGAATAGGCGGGTTTTTTGTTTGCCCGAATAACATTGAACCCTATCGAATCTAGTTGATTTATACCGCAAAATAGTATAACTTTATAGTATAACCAAGCTACCCCAGAGAGGTGTTATACCATGTCATTAAATCCAGCACAGGTAAAGAGTCTGAAGCCAACACCCGGCAAGAAAGAAACCCGTATTCACGACAGTTTAGGGTTATACCTGTTTATCACAGACAAAGGGCATAAATACTGGAGGTTCAAAGGCAGATACCAGGGCAAAGGTATATTGCTTTCTGTCGGAGTTTACCCGGCAGTCAGCCTTGCAGAAGCCAGAGCCAAAACCCTTGAACTGGTAAACCTTATAAAGAGTGGTATAAACCCCGCCGAGAATCGCAAAGCCCAGAAGGCGGCTGTCATTACCGCGAACGCAAACAGTTTTGAAGTCGTGGCGCGAGAGTGGCAGGCTGTAAAAACGGCTCACTTCTCTGAACTGACAAGACACCGAATTAAAGTCGGACTCGAAAAAGATGTTTTCCCGTGGTTGGGCCCGAAGCCTGTTGATGATATTGCAACAATCGACCTGGTTGATATTATCAGGAGAATCGAAGCCAGGGGAGTAAGGGAAACCGCACACCGCGTAGCCGGATATTGCTGCAAAGTCTTGCTATATGCAGCCTCAACCGGGAGAAGAATAGCCGTTGACCCTACTTCGGCAGTCAGAACAGCCTTGAAGCCTCTCATTAAAAACCACAGATCAGCAGTCACCAGCCCGGCAGAAGTGGGAAAACTCCTGAACATGATTGACGGTTATGCCGGGACACTGGTTGTCAGATCAGCGCTCCTGCTCGGCCCGCTGACTTTTGTCAGACCGGGGGAACTGAGATCGGCTCGCTGGTCAGACATAGACTTCGACCGGAAAGAGTGGCGATTTACCGCCAGCAAGACCGGGCAGGCTCACATTGTGCCATTATCCCGGCAGGCTATTGAAATATTAAAAGAACTACAACCTGCCACCGGGCGAGGTGAATTTGTATTCCCAAGCCCCGCCAGTTCAACCAGAAGAATGAGCAACAGCGCAATACTCGCAGCCTTTCGGCGCATGGGTATCACGAAAGAGGAACATTGCGGCCACGGCTGGAGGGCAACAGCCAGGACGTTGTTAGACGAAGAGCTGCGCTATTCATTGTCGATAGTCGAAATGCAGCTTGCTCACGCAGTCAGAGACGTTCACGGCACAGCATATAATCGAACCACGTTCATTAAAGAAAGGCATGAAATGATGCAGGCATGGGCGGATTACCTTGACCAGCTCAAGCTGGCCGCCACAGTTACACCGGTTACACCAGCCCGCAAAATTGCCGCATAGCCGGGAATGACGACAAATGACAAAGACGATACAACTAAGCAACGAATACCTCGAACAGAAGATATATCAGGTGCGCGGCCAGAAAGTTATGCTTGATTCTGACCTGGCTGAACTCTATGGAGTCGAAACCCGGCGATTGAACGAGCAAGTAAGGCGCAATGCTGAACGCTTTCCGGTCAGTTTTATGTTTCAACTTTCCCTTGGCGAAGAAGAAGTTTTGAGGTCGCAATTTGCGATCTCAAAGACGAAAAGCCTGACCAGCACAGAGAAACGCGGAGGCCGCAGATATGCAACCCGCGTCTTTACTGAGCATGGCGTTCTGATGCTTGCCAATGTCCTGAGAAGTGAGCAGGCTATAGCGGTCAGCGTTCAGATCATCGAGGCATTTGTCAGACTTCGCAAGGTCAGCCTGAGTTATGCCGACATTGCCGCCAAGATCGGCGAGATTGAATCCCGTCTTGTCGGTTATGACGACCAGTTCAAGATATTCCATGAGATCATCTTGCCGCTTCTGGAAGCACCCCTGCCCGGCAGAAAAAAGATCGGCTTTGAGCCAGGCTGATGATACCGCAAAAATAATCTCCGGTTACTGTTTTTTGAGGGTTACAAGTGTTACAGGTGTTACACGCTCTTCTGATGCTGGTTTTAGCTGTAACACCTTCTAAACTTTTTGGTGTTACAGGTGTTACAAAAAATCCCGGCAGAATCGGAAGTGCGGCCAGATAAATGGCGTAATAATATGTTAAAATAAAGCGTCGAACAAGAGGAATACCAGCGACAGAAAACTACTTAGGCGCGAGGCAGGCGAATGAACCCAACTTTTACAGACGAACAACATGCGGCCAGATGGCTGGCGAGATTCGCCCTGCCATTTGTGAACGCTGAACCAGATCAGTTAAGGGAAACGGCCTTTAACGCCTATGCTCAGAACACATCGAAGATATGGCGTTGCGATGGCACTGACGAGGTAGTTGAAGAGTTTGATTTTGAGCGATACGACATTTACAGAAACACCAAAAGCGAAGAACTTGCCGCCCTGCAAAAGCTCATTCAGACGATGCTCTATATTGTGCTGTCTGGCAAGAAACACGAAGAATTGCCGAAAGATATAAAACGACAGGTAGAAAGCATTGAAAAGGCAATCAAATTGGTTTCCACCGGCATCGAATATAGCTACGAGTGGAAGGGCAGGGGCAAGGCACATACCCTAAGAATCGCAAAAGATGGCGATGGCCTTATCTCAAGGCTCAAAGAATGGTTCGTGTTGGCTATAACCAATTGCCTGTATTCTTTCTCTCTCGCCGATGAAATCGAGCCGATGAAAGGGCAAGGTTTCGAAAAGATAGGAATGTGCCCGAACTGCGGCATATTCTTTGAGAAAAGGCGGAAAGATCAGGAATACTGCTCGGCAAGATGCCAGCAGACCATGGCTGTAAGGCGAGTTAGAGAGAAACAAAAGAAACTTTTGTAATGGTGTTGACATTAAAACCATTACAGCATATTATGTCCTTGTGGTTGTTTGTTCGCAAGGACGTGAGTTTGTAATCGATTACAAATAGAAAAGCCCCTGCGAATAAGACACCCGCAAGGGCTTTTTGTTTTGGGGCATGAAAACCTCCAAAACCTTCAGTAAGTTAAAGGTTATCACGCCTCAAGCAGAAAGCCAAGAAGCTCGGCCTTTTCATCTGCCCGGCTTACTTTTCGTTATGAGGTGTTTTTTATGACCACAGAACAGCCTATTTACTTGAGAACCCACCAGATTCTAAAACTGCTTGGTATTGGCCGAACCGCTTGGCACAACTGGGTAAAACAAGGTATTGCCCCGGCAGGTATCAGACTTAGCCCCCGCGTATTTGTCTGGGAAAAGGAAGCTATTGAAAACTTCCTGAAAGCCGCGCCCCGGACTGGCAAAAAGCAGACCGCCACAAGCCAGGAGGACGAAGCATGACCAGAGGCAGAGCAATAGATGAACTCGAAAGACAGCTCAATTCTCTCAGGACAGTATCAGACCTTCTGCTGACAAATGACGGAAACGATGTAACACCCGGCCAGATCGCCGGGGTTCTCAATGTGTTTCTGGACAACATATACCCATGCCTGCACCAGATAAGATCGGGGGAAAAAGGATGAACGCACTACCAGAAACCGGCCTGCTGAGACTGAAACAGGCGCTGCAGTTTATCTCAGTCAGCCGAACAACATTCTTAACTGGCATAAAAAGCGGCAGATTCAACATTACGCCAATCAAAAACGGGCGTTGCGTTTTTTATCGAGCCGAAGATATACGGGCACTCATTCAACAGATGAGCAGCGGCGTAGCGTGACAGTGTTCACAGACACGGAGGTCAACCCCTAATGAGCATAGAAAACAAAAGCCGGGCTGCGAACCCGGCAAGCAAACAAAGTGACAAGGAAAATTATACCACAGCAGGTGCATTGCAAGCCAGCTTTTCTATCTTTCGTAACAGCTTTGATACCAAGCCTGCCGGAGAAACGACCCTTGAACAACTGGCGGCAGATATTCAGGGCGGCAAGTGGCGGCCAGTAGTTGAGAAGTTGCGCGGTATGACCGCCGAAGAATACAGCCAGAACAAACGCAACCTGCCAGCCGTTGCCTTTGGCGGCACATTCACCAGGCGCAGAAAAGATGCTCTGGTAAAACCTTCCGGGCTGGTGGTTCTCGACATAGACCATATCGACACGGCTGAGCTGGCAGAAGTAAAGGCCCGGCTGACAGCAGACCCGCACACAGCCATTTGTTTTGTTTCGCCATCTGGCAATGGCCTGAAAGCGGTTTTTTCTGCCGACTTCTCAGATGACACAACATTCAAGCAGGCATATCGAGCCATTGCCGACTACTTGAAAGAACATCACAGCTTGACGCTCGACGAAAGCGGCAAGGACATTTGCCGCCTCTGTTATGTCAGCCATGATCAGGCGGCACACTTCAACGCCGATGCAGCTCAATTCTGTTATGAAGTGGCGACCAGAGAGCCAGAGCGAAAGCAGCCAGAACAAGATAAACCGCGAGCAGAGCAGCGAACTAAGCAGGTAAAAAGCGACAATCTGACCAAGCAAGAGAAAGCCTTTGTTGAGAACTTTTTGCCAGCTTATCAAAAGCAGTTTATTGAAAGTCTTATTGAAAAAGAAGTTGAGAACGTCAACAGTGCAGAGCGTGGCACTGGCAACGTATCGCTGAACAATGCAGCTCTTAAGCTGGCGCACTATTACTACGCAGGACACTTTGACAAAGCCCACGTTAAAAGCCTTTTGTGCAAGGCATATCTCGATAGACCAGGCTCGGCAAAAACTGACAGTGAAGCCAGCTCAACCTTTGAAAGCGGTTTTTCCGCAGGGCTGGCAGAACCCGGCAACATTCCTGCCCCCTCGTATCTTTACGGCGGGGGAATATTCAAGCTGACACGGGCGGGTGTCTTTCATATCGGCTTTGATAAAGAAGGCAACGAAACAGCCCCCATGTGGCTTTCGTCACCAGTTTGCGTAAAAGCCCTGACCCGAAATACCAACGGCAGGGAATGGGGCAGGCTTCTTGAATGGCCTGACAAAGACGGTGTGCTACACGAATGGGCTATGCCGATGGAACTTTTACAAGGTGATGGTAATGAGGTAAGAGGCTATCTTGCCGCTGGCGGTGTCGATGTTTCGACGAACGGGAGAGCCAGAAACCTTTTCAACAGTTACTTGCAGTTGTGGCCGGTGCAAGCGCGAGCAAGATGCACTCAGAAATTGGGCTGGCACAATGGTGTTTATGTGTTGCCAGGACAGATCATCGGTGATGATGGGGAGAGGGTAGTCTTTCAAAATACCAGCCCCATCGAACCAGCTTTTGAAGTTTCTGGAAGCATTGAGAACTGGCGTAACAGCGTTGCAGCTATGGCAATAGGCAATAGCAGAATCGTTTTTGCTATTTCAGCCGCTTTTGCTGCGCCGCTGGCAGGGCTTATCAATGCCGAGGGCGGCGGCTTTCATTTCAGGGGCGGCAGCTCGACAGGTAAAACCACGGCTTTGAGAGCAGCCGGCTCTGTCTGGGGTGGCGCAGAGTTCAGACGGGCATGGAGAGCAACGAGCAACGGTCTTGAAGGTCTGGCGGCGTTACATAATGACGGCCTGCTCGTGCTCGACGAACTTTCAGAGATAGACCCGAAAGAAGCCGGGGCAGCAGCCTATATGCTGGCGAATGGCGAGGGCAAAACCAGATCGGCCAGATCGGGAGTCGCCAAAAAAAATGTAAGGTTTCGGGTTATTACCCTGTCTGCTGGCGAAGAATCTTTAGCGGCATTGATGGCGAGGGCTGACAGGAAAGCGAACGCAGGACAAGAGCTGAGGCTTGCCGACATCGAGGCCGATGCTGGCGCAGGCATGGGTATGTTTCAAAACCTGCACGAAATTGAAAAGCCGGGTTCTTTTGCTATCGGATTGAAGGAGGCCACTGAAAAGTGGCACGGGGCAGCTGGCATGGAGTTTTTGCGACTGACCGTCGAACACAAAAACCAGATAGCAGAAGCCCTGACCGATGGCATAAAACAGTTTGTTGAAGAACGGAACCTGCCAGAGATGGCAGCACAGGCCGGCAGAGTTGCGCGGCGTTTTGGTTTGGTGGCAGCAGCCGGAGAAATCGCCACAGGTTTTGGCCTAACCGGCTGGCAGGAAGGCGAAGCAGATGCCGCAGCAAAAGAATGTTTCAGCTCATGGCTTGCCGGGTATGGTGCTCACACCAGCCGAGAAGATATTAAGGGATTGCAGCAGGTAAAAGCCTTTTTTGAAGCACACGAAAGCAGCAGGTTTGAACCAATAAACGCAGACGACAGCACGAGGGTTATAAATCGCGTTGGTTACTGGCGTTCAACGGACAACGGGAGAGAATACTTGCTACTTCCAGAAATTTTTAAGACCGAGATTTGCAAGGGTATCGACCCACAGAGAGCAGTCAAGACTCTCGTTAATTACGGGTGGATTGTGCCGGGGAAAGAAAAAACACAGCAACTAGTAAGACTTCCCGGCGACCCCAAGCCGAAAAGGGCTTATGTTTTCAACAGCAATCTTTGGGGAGCTGAACTATGAAAATCAATACTAAATTCCTGCAGCTTCACCAAAAAGACGGTGTTACAAGTGTTACAGGTGTTACACGCTCTGTTGATGGTTGTTTTAGCTGTAACACCAAAAATTCTCAAGGTGCTACACGTGTTACAGTTTCCACTGGGAACGTCGAAAATGTAACACCTGTAACACCGGAAAAAAAAATGGTGTTACAGCCGGGAACTGCTGCTGATGAGGTTGTAACACTTGTAACACCTGTAACACTCAAAAACCCAGTAACCGATAAATTTTTATATACAACTCGCTCCGAAGAAACAGCACGTTCGCAGCCCTCTGGCGCGATTCAAAATATCCCGGCCATGCCTGAACATGGCAGCGTCGAAGTGAGCACGGCACAGATTAAGCCAGAGCAACATTCAGAGATTGACGCTGAAAGGTTGTCAGCGTGGGAGCGCGGCGAATTGGTAACGATACCGCACACCGCTGAATCGGTCGAAATTTACCAAGCGCTTGAACTTGAGCACAGAGCAAATCAGATCGGCATGCCAGAGGTGGCAGATGAACTCTGCCCGGCGCTGGCGACAATCGACCAGATTGACCAGCTACAACGGCCAGACGATTTCGACTTTGCCCTGTCGGTATTGAGATCGGTTACAGAAGATGCGGCAAACCACTTGTCACTGGAGCGAGCAGCGGCATGATGGTTAGAGTATTACTTCTTTTGATATGTGCCAGTCTTTTCATTCTGGACGACTGGAACGACTTGGCATAGTTCACAGCTCAGAATACACGGAGGTAAAACATGAGCAAAGCAGAACCACAGAGCGCAACGATTGTAATAGATACCAGAGAGCAGCAACCATACCGCTTTCTATGCGAGTCTGTCAGATCGGCATTAAAAACCGGCGACTATAGCCTGATCGGACTCGAAACAGCCATAGCGATAGAGCGCAAAAGCCTTGATGATTTTATAGGCTGCATAACTGCCAGCCGAGAACGATTTGAAAATGAACTGAGCCGTGCTGACTCTCTCGAAAGGTTTTGGGTGGTGATTGAAGCCAGCCTGACAGCCATTGAAAAGGGGCTATACCGTTCAAAGGTAAATCCTGAATCAGTGCTTGGCACGCTTGCCGCATGGTCGAACCGCCACAAGGTGAGCTTTGTTTTTGCCGACAACCGACAAGCAGGCCAGAAGATGACAGAGAGATTATTGAAGCATGCGTGGCTTGAACACCTCAAAAGGCAGGCGGCCGATCGGCAGGCAGCAACGCCAGAGCAGAACAACCGGCCACAAGCAGAAGGGCGGCGGGCATGAACAAGACAAAGGAAAAAAGCCAGCAGGCGAGAGTCAAGGACGCAGCGGGAAAGCTGAACCAAGCGAAGCGGTCAGCGGCAGAATCGAAAGAGAGAGCCGCGCCTTATGATGTGATACTCAAGACCGAGGCGGCAGTGCTGGTTGAACATGGCAGCAAAGAACTTGCCTTGTCGGAACCAGCGCAACAGCTTACGGGCGGCGAGATTGTATCTTTTGAGGGCAGCGACCAGGACAGGGCACTTTCCGAGAAGTATGCTCACAAGGCGAAAAGTCCGACGATGATTGATGCGGCAGCGAGTCAGACCAGGCTTGAACTTGCAGACAAGGCGCGCTGTCTTGAACTTGCCCTTGATGCCGTTCAGGGTATCGAGAACCCGACCGCTATTGAAAAAATGCTGATTCACCAGATGACGGCAGCTTATCAGTTCTCGATGAAACTGATGGAAAGAGCCAACGACTTTAGATTCAATAGTGTCGGCAAAATCGACATGGATTACCTCAACATGGTTTTGAGCCAGGCGACCAGGTTAATGAGTTCCTATCAGTCCGGTATGCTTGCCCTGTCGAAGTCGCGCAACGGCGGCAAGCAGGAGGTAATAGTCCAGCACATTCAAGTAACTGGCGATGCAAAAGCGATTGTCAGCGGCAAGATGAATACTTTACCTGCCGGGGGGCAAGGTGGGGCCGATGACAACAAGTGACAAACAATCCCATGCAATAGAGAATTTTCAGAATATTCCGCGCTGCGGCGCAAAGACCAGAAGCGGGAAGCCTTGCCAGAGTCCATGTATCAAAGGCAAGCGGCGGTGTCGTATGCATGGTGGAAATGCTGGCGCGCCGATGGGTAACAAAAATGCCTGGAAGCATGGCGGCAGATCGCAAGCGACAATAGACAACAGGAAATACACAAACGGTATTTTGCGCGAAGCCAGAGAGATGATTAAACGCATGGAAGCCGACAGGAAGCGCAACGGGCGAACTGGTTGACCTTTCCCGGCAGGGCGGATATATTTGTAGTAGGGCCTTCGCGGGGTTATCGCTTAACCTTAACTGGTTACTCGGTGCCAAGATACCCGAGGGCTTTTCTATTTTAGCGAGATGTTTCACCTGGCGGCAGAAAAGGGGAACCGGCTGGCAACAAACAGGCGGCATGGCTGAGGCGCGCTCCTTAGACATAAACTACTCGTCAAATAAATTCGGCAATGGTTTTTTATTACCCGGCTTATCGGTATGTTTTTTCCAAGAACAATTCTTTTTGCTTTCTAGCTTGGCGTCAAGGAAACTATTAAGCTCAGAAATGTTCATCTCTGACACTTCTTTTTTCAATTGGGATCCCGGAAGAGTTGCGTTTGACGGAGAATCTTTCTTTGGCGAGGGCCAGTCAAGTAGCGGACGCTCATCTTGGCTAACCAAAATCCTTTTAACAAAGAGATTGAGAGGCTTGTGGAACTCACCGGGAAATGCTTCGGGCAACAAATTATGCCGAAGGTCTTTTACGGCGCCGCCTTCAATCCTTGATTCTATTTCTTCAAGAAGGCTGGCAATAGATTGCTTGTCGGAAAGTTTTTCTATGACTTCTGCTGCATTAATGGAAAGAGTAATGATTATCGCAGAACAGTTGCCGCCTTCATAGACGGGTTCTATTACGCTGTCATTCGCTACCCTTTTAATGAATTCGCGTTGCTGGTCTCGAGCTCTACCCTCTTGCCTTTTACAGGCATTATAGGCCAATCCGACCCAACCAACTATCGGCAGTGCGAAAATCAGTAACATGGTAAAGATAATGCCGATACCGGAGGATTCAGAAACGTGGAAAGCTATTCCCATAAAAACAAGAGGCAACGCTATAATGACCAGCGTTCTGAACTCTGCCCCTATCTTCTTATCCTCGAAGCCGTCAGCAAAACTCTTGTTTCTAGCCAATTGGAAGACCAAAAGTGAAGAGAATGCAATTGCACAAAGCAAAATCAGCCAAAGACCTCTTTTCATTTGTTTCCTCTCACCGTGACAAAATTAATGTATATGCAAATATTACCCGCCAAGCCCCTTTTTTGCCAACATTTTTACCCCTCTCTGACGGAAAAAACGATAGAAAAAAAATTGAACGCGAGGCACGCAAAAAAATCGACCAAATATCAATTATAACGGGCTTTTGATGCCTGTTTTGTGGTATAATTTAGGTAACGTCAAACTTGTGCAAAGCAAGCATGGAAGCTAAATACAAAGGCACGGAGGCCCATAATATATGCCGTTTTTATCGACACTCGCCAGATGCCTGGCGTCGAGAGTTAATCAGTGGTCTCAGATTTCAAATCAGTTCGCAGATTTTAAGTTACAGCCGCAAGGCTTTGGCAACGCGCCAGGGAGATATTAAAATGTCATTCGCAACAGGGCTCGTCAATAGGTTGTCTCAAGGACTTGAACAGCGTTTAAATGACAAGCGTCAGCAGAGAACGCAGCAGGAACAGCAGGCACAGCAGCTTCAACAGCAGCAAGCTCTTTTCGAGCAGGGGCAGCAACAGCAATTACAAGCACAGCCGCAGCAACTCCAGATGCAGGAAGCGCAGATCAGAAACACTGCCCGTATTCAACAGGAGCTGATCAAAGAAGCACAAAAGATTCAGATCGAAACAACGCCAGGCTTGCGCGAATTACTCGCTTCTGGTGACATGCAGAAGATTCAGGCCGAGCTGCCAAATCTTATTCAAACTCAGGGCGACGTTGATTTTTTTAACACTTACAAAAAGATTGCCTCGAATCTCGCGACGCCAGAAGATCAGGCGTATCAGCGCGAATCAGGCCGACAGCGCGGATTGCTTGAAGGCAAGCTGGCAATGCAGAAAGAAGGTTTGCTTGGCAGACTTTCGAGCGGCAAATCTTCGGGCGGCTCAGGCAAGGCAAAAAAGACACCACTCTCTGAAGTCGACAAAGTAAGACTTGAAAGCATCAAACGTGAAATATTCAGCATACAAAAGACGCTGAGAGATTCCGAGCTGACACCGAATGAAACCGACCAGCTTAACGCTCAACTGCGTGACGCTATGGAGCGATTGCGTGCAATGTCTGCGCCTGCCGGTTCAGACTCTTTTAACGTGCCAACGCCGGCGAAGCCTATCGCAGCAGCACAGACGACAAACGCTCCGGCAGCAGAAGATAAAAACTTTAATGCGCTCATGTCTGATCTTTCTAAATTCAAAGAAGCTTTTAGCGAAAAATTCGCAGCACCCAAACGAAACGCTGTCAATCGGACGGAGGCGCAATCATCTTCGCCATCGACTACGACCGCTGCCCTGAATACGCCATCTCTTGTCAACGCTCTTGCGGGAATATCGCCACAAAACAAGCAAAAACGACAGGCTACTACCATGAAAAGACAGCCGCCAGCGCAAGAAATGGCAAAGCAGCAGACATTCAGCAACTTGGCAACAGTAATTGCCAAGCAGCTAAACCGCCAGCTTTCTGATGATGAACTGGGCTTTATCGCCTCTGGGGTATTCGACGGCGGGTTCGACAAGTTTGTTTTTGACCTTGATGGCGGAACATACACAATGCCTAACGCGGCAAGCAAAGAACCTTTAAGCGGGCTGGTAACATCTAAGATCGGCGACTTTGCCGCGCAAAACGTGTTTCAGGCAATTCCGAACGCCAGAAGCTCTCTAGCAAAACTCCTGCGCGGGTCGGTGTTAACGGATAAGGGCGCAGAAGCCTTTAGTCGATAACCAATAAACTAAAAATAGTCCGGGCCGGGGCTGGTGCAAACCTGAAATGCCCTCGTTCTGGATTATTTTTTTTGCGCAAGTGCTGGGCAGGATAACCAAACGGAGTCTTTCGGGGAGTCGTTATCGCGCCGAAAAAGATTGTAGGCAATTAACTTGCCGGAAAATTGATGCATTGAATTGGAGATCATCTAAATGAGAGAAGCGAAAGCAATGAAAACAAATTTAACGATCAACTGCACCCAGGAGCAGCTGGAAGAACTGCTCGCAGCCTATTGCCGGAGATGGCTTTCCGAAAACGAGAAACCCGCCGGGGCGTTTGGCGACGACGGGCAGCGGGCTTCTGATAAGGGGGTTGAGGTGGAGATCAATACTATCCATGAAGTTTGCATTTGACTTACCGGCAGACCAGAGGCATATTCTTACCGAAACTGTTGCTGAATACGCGCAAGGAAAAAGAGAGTGAAGAGTCACGCCTTAACAACAACGCCTGACGCGATAGAGAGTAAAATCTTTGTGGTTCGCGGTCATCGCGTTATGCTGGATTCAGATTTGGCAGCGCTATATGAGGTCGAAACTTTCAACCTGAACAAGGCGGTCAAACGCAATATAGACAGGTTTCCCGATGACTTTATGTTTCAGCTGTCGGAAGATGAATATAAAATCTTGCTATTCCAGATTGGAATATCAAGTGCTCACGGCGGCAGGCGAATTTGCCCTTACGTGTTTACCGAGCAGGGCGTGGCAATGCTGTCGAGTGTTTTGCGCAGCTCAAAAGCTGTTAAGGTGAACATTGCGATTATGAGAGCATTCGTTAAGCTCAGGCAGCTAGTATCGTCAAATGCCGAGCTTGCAGCAAAACTGCATGAGCTGGAAAAGTCTGTTAAGAGCAATAGCGGCGATATAAAGATGATTTTCGCCACTATCAACACCATGCTCAATCCCAGAGCAAAGAAAAAACCGCAAATTGGTTTCAAGCCAAAATGACATTACCCTGCCCGGCAAAAAGGACCAGGGAAATTTTGGGCGCAGCTGTCAAAATGGTATAACTTCTTGGTATAACTCCCGAAAAACGAAAACTAAAAACTAGCAGCAGAAGCTTTTTGCAGAGCCAGTCCGATTCCCGCCTTCGGCTGTGAAAAAAAATTATAAGGTTTAACAAAACCCAACATACCCGCTGATGAAGCGGGTTTTTTGTTGCCTCGACAAAGCCTGGCAGTCCGAAAGTCTGGTGATTCGGGGATTTTAACTGCTGATTGCGGGATGGCGATAAACGAGTATAATTTAGTTAAGAGAGGTGCGGGAGAAAAAAACGCAAAGATTCGTGCGCAGTAATAAGGCCGGCAACGCGAATCTGGTGTTCAGATTGAATTCAGGCTTCTGAGAGTGCCACTGGCATTTCAGAAGTTTTAGTGTTTTTCCAGATTTCCCTGGTTTAAGAGTGCAGATATAAGGTTCAGGCCATAAACTCTGTTCTATCTTACGCATCAGGAGGGAAACATTGCGCGACGACACTCCTCTTCGTAAACCAAACTGGTATGGGCTTGCCAAAACCTGGCACTGCATCTGCTGAAATTTCGCCAGAGATTACACCAGATAAAGCCTGACGGGCCACCAGCAAGGCCAACAGCACATGGCATACAATTTGCTTACATTGCACTTTCCAATTTGCGGGGACATATCTATAAGTTCATAAGAGTCTGCATCAGCAGACAATGGGAGGGCCAAATGTGGGACAAGATATCTGGAGCAATTAGCGGTTCTGACACAAAGCTCGTCAGATTCTATCTCGAACAGGAACCCGAAATTATATTTGAGCAGAATTATCAGGACGAAACTCTTCTGCATCACGCGGCGCGCAGTGCAGACGCCGAGACTATATTAGAACTGCTCAGACACGGGGCCAGAGCTGACAATGCCGATGATTTCGGCTGGACACCTCTGCATGAAGCCTGCCGCAGCAAAAACGAGGCGGCCGTGGCAATTTTCATGACAACCGGTATAAACCTTGATATGCGCACCAGCAAACAGGAAACCCCGTTACACGTGGCGACACGTCACAATGCCTACGCCATTATGGCCAGATTGTTAGAAGCCGGCGCCAAAAGCGATATTACCAACAAAGATGGCGACACTGCTCTTCATCTCGCAGCCATGCGAGGTTACGCCAGGGCCGTCGAAGTTCTTATTACAGCAGGCGTCAACCTGCGCGCCCGCAACCATCTCGGACTGACAGCCCTGCACATGACTGCCTTAAAGGGCCATTTCAGATGCGCGGTGCTGCTGCTCAACAACAAAGCCAATCCTCACCAGCTCGATGACAGCGGCAAGAGTTTTCTTGAATTAGCCGATATTTGTGGCAACGATCTTTTCGTCACTCATGCCAAAACTGTCATTAATGAAATCGAACAGAAGGAAAATCAGATAGCCATAGATCCAGCATCAGAAAAGAAATCTGGAAAAGCTGCCAGCGAAATCCGCAAACCAAAACTGGCAGACTTCTACAATGACCTGACTACAGAACCCGAAAACCGCTTTCAAAAAACCTGCACACTGGTTGTCAACGGCCTGATCAGCGGGCAGGGTTCGCCTGATCGCTCAGGCAGTCTCCGGAACACCATCGAAAACGTGCTGTGGTTTCTGGTGTTTCCATTCCTGCTTTTTGTCCTCTGGAAAGGCTTTGCCAGTGGTGCACTGCCTTCGGCTGTGCATCTCAACTTCAGCTTCGGCAAAATTGCCAGCGCAGAATTTCTTCAGACTCTTGTCAACACCCTGCTTGTTATCGTAGCTTCTTCAATGTTGATAACAACTGAGAACGCCTCGATGTCTTCCCTGCATTTCTTCAAGGACATGCGCGAAACTGTTCATTTCAGAGTAGTTCACCTGATGCTGATCGAAGTTTTCTATATCGGCAACCTCATCATCGATACAGCTTTCTTTGCCGAATTCGGTATATTCTGGGGCTGGTTCTCATTGCTGTATGTAGCTTCCTATCTCATCTGGTGGTTGAATACCCACGCCGCTACCACAGAAGCCAGCAGCGCCAACACGGAAATCTGTTATGCAGACAACTGATTGTAACCCTTACTAATCCTCAAGTGTTCAGTTCTCGGGCCCGCTCAAAGCGGGCCCTTGTTTTGCTGCCGCTCTACAGATTTTTATTGCGTTCGCCTTTAAACACGTCTAAAATGACTGCAGTTTTATAGCCTCGAACCGTCACAGGAGCATCGGGTTTTATGTTTCTCAGCATCACTCTCTGCATCATCGGGTTTATAATACTCTCTTATGCAGCCGACAAGCTGGTCGAAGGCGCTTCCAACCTCGCCATGAATTTTGGCGTCAGCAAAACTGTCATCGGCCTCACCATAGTTGCGGCCGGCACTTCTCTGCCAGAAATGGTGGTCAGCGTCAACGCATCGTTGAAAGGCAACCCGGCTATTTCACTTGGCAACGTTGTCGGCTCGAACATCATGAACGTCGCACTGATTCTTGGCATCGCCTCGCTGATCAAGCCAATTCAATGCAGTCGTGAAATGGTGCGCCGCGAAACCCCGATAATGATTTTTACAGCCTTGCTGATGTGGTATGTCGCGCATACAGATGGCGTCATAACACCTGCCGAAGGCATTATCATGTTTGTCATGCTCTTCGCTTACACCGGTCTGAGCTATTACTGGAGCCGCAAGGAAAGCGCTATAGCAGCTGAAATCGCCGAAAAGTGCGATGAATTTGCCACCACTGGCTCCGAAGAAACGCCGACAACAACTAGCAACGTTGTATATGTCATCATAGGCATGATCGGACTGGTTATCGGTTCTGAAGTTCTGGTAAGAGGAGCTGTTGATATCGCCAGAACATTTGGCCTCTCAGACGAAGTAATTGGCCTCACTCTCATCGCCATCGGCACTTCACTGCCTGAACTGGCGACTTCGATTGTGGCTGCGCGCAAAGGGCAATCAGAGATTTCGCTGGGAAACGTTGTTGGCTCGAACATCTTCAATGTTCTCGGCATCGTTGGCTGCGCCTCGACAATCGCCTGGTTCAATACCAACCCGGAAGCCCAGGTCCTGGTCGTATCGCCCAACATGCTTGGCATACATATTCCCTTGATGGTAGTGGTAAGCCTTGGCGTGCTGCCGATCATGTCAACCGGGATGCGCATTATAAGAGCTGAAGGTGCGCTACTGGTAGCCGTTTACCTGGCCTACAATGTTATCCTGTTTCAGACAACTGCTCCGGCCGTGCCGCCGCGCGCCCCCAGGCTACACGATATGCCGGTAGATTCCGATACAACCGGCAGCGGTAATAATGCCAGCGCCGCGCATTCGCTGCCGACACTGTTGCAGGAGAACCCAACAGTCCAGAGCGTCGCGTCACTGTCAGAACCAGTTATCAATAATGCTTCTGATGGAAAAACTGAGACTATTATTCCTTCGACAGCTTCTGGATCTACGGGCGCCCCCTGAGTATCTCCCGGTAGATTTATCAGCAAGACCGACTGACAACACGAAAAAGTTTGTGTTCAGCTGTCGGTATGGTTCTGGCAACAGGGTTCTGCGAGAGGGCCAAGATCGGCCAGCAATTGAAGATTCAGTGCCAGCATCGAAGTCAGCAATGTGTGAGCCTCGGCACGTGTAATATTTTCGAGCTGACCAAAAGAAAAGTTGCGCCGAAATGCCTGAAACTGTGTTTCAGACATGTTTTTGATCTGGCGCAGTTCCCGCCGGTGCAGGCGGTTCATTTTTTCGAGCTGCTCACGCGTCAGCTTTATCTCATCCTGCGTCATCGCCAAACCCCAGTCCAGTGCGGTCTGTCGGTGGCTTTCTCTTTTTGCGTTTGACTACTATTTTGCCTCTTCTAAAGCTATCAGCAATAGCATGTGGAATTTTCATTTCGGCATGAACCAGATTGGCTTTCGCTTCCTGCTCGGCGGCCCGGTTTTCCTGGGTAAGTGCCATAGCCAGTGCCCGGCGGCCTTCGGCCTTGGCTTCGCCGACCTTCTTGTCGGCTACGGCCTGAGCATTCTTGAGATAGGCGCCAATATTGCGGCCGACATCGATGTCAGAAATATCGAGTGAAACGATTTCAAAGGCAGTGCCGACATCGAGACCGGCTGAGATGATTTTCTGACTGAGCAATTCTGGTTTGTTGAGAATAACCTGGTGCGTTAAAGCCGAACCAATGGCCGAGACTATGCCTTCACCGACTCTGGCAAGGATAGTGTCTTCGCCGGCGCCACCAACCATGGTTTTCAGATTTGAGCGCACCGTGATGTTGGCCATGACGATCAGCTCGATACCGTCTTTGGCGATACCATGAATATCAGGCGTCTTGATAACGCGTGGATGAACCGACATTTTTACGGCATCTTCGACGTCGCGACCGGCCAAATCGATGGCAGCGGCGCGTTCAAAATCAAGATCTATCTTCGAGTTTTTGGCGCTGATCAGAGCCTGTACGACCTTATGCATATTACCACCGGAGAGATAGTGCACTTCGATGCGGTCAAGACCGATAGGCAATCCGGCCTTGCGCACGCGCACGTAAGCCTCGACGATAACGTCGGTAGGAACATTGCGCAACCGCATGGCTATGAGCTGCACAGCTGAAATCGGCACGTTGGCAGAGATACAGTTCATATAGGTCATGAATGGAAACAGGCTGATCAGATAAAGACCGACCAGCACTATCAGAACCAGGAACACGGCCAGAATAATTTGCATTTCAGTTCCCCTGACAATAAGATCACACGCGGCACCTGGCAACACGTTGCCGTGAAATGCCAGCTCTGCTCTAATGTACATAATAGTTTGACTAAAAGCAACTTTATGCTAGATTTTTGTTAATAAAATAATCACAGCAGGAGGCACAGATTGAAACAGCAGATATGCAAGGATATTTACTGGGTTGGCGCGCTGGAATGGAGCAAGGAACATTTCCACGGGCATGAACTCTCGATAAGGCACGGCACCAGCTACAATTCATATTTTATCAATGACGAAAAGAAGGTTCTTATCGACCTGGTCAGAGTGTCGCACGCCGATGATCTGATAAGTCACATCGAAGAATTCGTCAAGATCGAAGATCTCGACATACTGGTAATCAACCACGCCGAACCCGATCACGCCAGTTCGCTGACAAAAATATACGCCCGCAACCCGAAGCTGCAGATTTATGCGAGCCGCGGCGGGCAGACCTCGATTAAGCGTCATCATCCGCAGGTCGAAAACATCAACGTCGTTAAAACCGGCGACAGTATCAACATCGGTAAGCGCACCCTGCGCTTCTTTGAAGCCCAGATGCTGCACTGGCCCGACAGTATGTTCACCTACTGCCCCGAAGACAAGATTCTGTTCTCAACCGACGCTTTCGGTCAGCACTTTGCCAGCCCTGAACGCTTTGTCGATCAGGTTGACCAGCAAGGTCTCTGGTTCGAAGCCGAAAAGTATTTTGCCTGTATTCTTACCTTATATTCAGCGCAGATACTCAAAAAAGTAGAAGAATTCAGCAAACTTGGCTGGGAACTGGCGATCATTGCCCCGGCGCACGGCCTGTGCTGGCGCGAAAACCCCGGCCAGATCGTCGAAAAATACCTCGAGTGGGCGAAAGGCGTCAACCGTGAAGCCGCCATCATAGTTTTCGACACCATCTGGGGCGGCACCGAAGCGATGGGCCGCGCAATTGCCGATGGCCTGAACGAAGAAGGCGTAAGCTACCGCATGTTCAACGCTGGTGGCGCCGACATGCACGACGTCATGACCGATATCTTGACTTCAAAAGCAGTGGTTCTCGGCTGCCCGACACTCAATAACGGTATAGTACCAACCCTCGCCCTCTATCTTGAAGAACTGCGCGGACTCAAGTTTCGCAACAAAATTGGCGCGGCCTTCGGCACCTATGGCTGGAGCGGTGAAGCCACCAAACGCATCGAATGCGGCCTGCAGGAAGCCGGCATCGAAGTGGTTGTGCCAGCGGTAAAGTGCCAGTTCAACCCAAGTGCAGAAGACCTCGAGAAGTGCCGCGAACTCGGCCGCGAACTCGCCCACAGAATCAAAGGCAGTTGATCTGCTGATGAAATTGAGCATTAAGCTGGCCCGTGCCATGGCATGGGTCAGCTTTATCTTTATTGCAACTACCGGCGTAACGGCCGAAGCCGGCAAGGCCTACGATCTGCCGCTGCGCTTCATTGCCCGGGCAGAAGTGAACCGGCTCAGATACGATTATTACAGTGTCCGCGAATGTCTCGACGTCTATAACGACGACAATCTGAGACCGCTTGTCATTACCGGGGTCACGGTAGATTCGTGGCACGGTCACCAGATAAGCAATCTCGGCGAAAACTGGTTCGCAAACCGCGCGCCTCTGACAGTCGAACCAGGTAAAACTCTGCGAGTGGTCGAGCACAAGCACACAGTTCTCGGCCGCCGCAAACGAGACTGGTGGGTGCGCTGGATCAGATTCAATATTTCTACCAGTCGTGGCCAGTTTGTTTCGAATTTTGTGGCGACACCTTTCAAAAGACCCGGCAAAATACTCAGCGAGCATGTCGAACCGCAGATTGACACACTAGCCGAACCCGGCGCCCTGTCGCCCGCTCAGAAAAGATTCGGCGGCGACTGGTAGTTTGCAGATGCTTAAAAAATCATTATAATTCTCGCGGAGAGATAAATTATGGTTGGATCGAGGAGCAACAGAATGACCAGGCCATTTTATGAAAGCAAAACCAGACCAGATTTTCTGAGGCGGAATACCTTCATTCACCCGCAGGACAAGCTGAACATCGACTATTCTGCAGACGGATTCAAACTGCCCGGCATAATCGACATACATTTTCATGGCGCCTTCGGCTGGGATTTCGCTTTTGGCGACTGTGTAAAAATTGAGAAAATGCTCGATCAGCTTCTGATCACCGGCATGACCGGCGTTTTCCCGACACTTATCACCTGCAGCGAACAGCAGCGCCTACAGGCATTGGCCGATATTGCACAGGTGGCAAAATCACGGCACCAGCTGCCAATACTGCATGGCATATATCTGGAAGGCCCTTTCCTGGCGCCAGCCCGCCGCGGTTCGCATCCGGACGAACTGCTGCTGCCGCCCTCGATCGAACTGCTGGAAAAGTGGCAAAAAGCGGCTGAAGGTCTGATCAAAATCATAACGATAGCACCCGAACTGCCGGGGGCACTTGAATTTATCAGCCAGGCCCGCAAAATGGGAATCATCACCGCGCTCGGCCATTCTGACGCCGACTGGGAAACGACTGAAAAGGCAGTTGAAGCCGGGGCGACCCATGTTACACACCTGTTCAACGCCATGCCCGCTTTCCACCATCGCAAACCGAACATGCTCAGCTATATCATGTCGAGACGCGATCTCAGCCTGGAGCTGATCGGGGACTGCGAGCACGTCGCTCCCGAGATTGTCAAGCTCGCCTGCAACATGAATGAAAGCAGTCAGATCATCTTTATCTCTGATGCCGTGGCGCCAGCTGGCATGCAAGACGGTGAGCACGATCTTTACAACACACGACTGAACAAAAGAGGGCAACGCTGCTGCCTGCAGGATGGCAACCTCTTTGGCGGCGCCACCCTTCTGCCAGATTGCCTCAAAACTCTAAGTGCACGGGCCGAGCTGGCCTGGGGGCTTCTCGGCACTGCGGTCTGGCGAACTCCATGCCGAATGCTGGAAATAACACCGCCCGACACCGAGGTATTATTCGATCAAAGCATGCACTGGCTGGCTTCGCGACACGGCAACACCTGGTATTGTGAAGCAGGCAAGGAAACATGAAGAAACGATTTGTTACGGCAGCCTTTGTTGCAGCGCTTTTACCAACCGGAGTCGGCGCGAGCACCGAGCGTCTCGAAAACTACTATTATTACCTTAAACAGACCGCTTCAGAAGCCCTGCAATTCGACCGCGACACTGCTAAAGACTGGTATGAGAGTCTGCCTGACCTTAAATTGAAAGAAAACTTCGAGAACTCGGTAGATAAACTTAAAGAAATGCTTTCGCAACCGCCCGAAACATCAGCAGACAAGAACCAGCAATCAAATCGCGTGCTGATCGAAAGTTTCGGGCGCACCAGAATTGGCAAAGACGGCAAAACCCTTAACGAATATGCGCAGGACGCAATTGACCGCGTCCGCCCCGACTTGCGGGATACTGACTATTTCAATGATCCGGCGCGCACTCTGACCTATTTCGTATTGTTCGATCCGAAAGGCTTTATCGAAAACGTCAGAATCATCAGAGGCCCACTCGACTCGCCAATGACGCTAAAAGAGGCTTACCAATATTACAAGCGCACCGATCCAGCCAAAGCGCAAAAGATTCTCAATATGCTCGACCGCCTGCAAAGGCTGTACGGCCCGAACCACAATCCCGACGAAAAACAGCTCGACATAATCATCGAAGCGATACAGCAGACCGTAGACCTGCTCAACAACTCCGACCGCTAACTGCGTACCACGATCAGTTCTTCTTTGCCGATCGCAAGCAAGGCGGCGTTGAGCACGGCGAGATCGTCATCGAAGCCAAAACGGTCAGAAAAATCGAGCTGGGCGTCTTCGCTGTCGAGAAAATAGCGAACAGCTGCAGAAATCACCATTTTTTCCGCATCATTAAAGCGGTTAAAGTCGGTCAGCAGCTTATTTAGAGATGCCACCATGCGATCGACGAGTTCGATGTCGATACAGCTGCTTTTGAGACTCTCAGCCGCGGCCTGGTTGCGATATGACTTGAGTTCGTCGCGCAGATAATCCGCGGTGGCACTGTCAAGCGGCTGATTGTAGCGCGCTGCAACTGTTCGCAGGCTTTCCGGTAACAGATCATAAAATTTCTGCAGTGTTTTCTCCAACTTCGGCCTCCTTGACCTCGTCCTGTTGCCTCATTTCGCAGAGCAGCTGCAACAAGGCAGCCGCATCGCCAAACACATCCGCATCGGTGTCCCTCAGTATACTCAAATTTATCGTATTTTTGTCTTTCGGCTCAAAATAAATCTGGCGCAGAACGCCCTCGCCCTGTTTGAAAAGCCGGCCAATGTCGGGCAGGCGTGCGGCAGCAAATTCGAAACGCAGATGATTGATGACCCGGGTAATCTTTTTTACTCCGGCAAAGGCCGCAAGAATACGCAATCTGCTTATAGCAAACAGCCCGCATGCTTCTTCGGGAAGACGGCCAAAGCGGTCTTCGCATTCATCGCGAATCTCGTCGAGCAAAGCAGTGTCGTTGCAGCGCGCCAGCCTTGAATAAAGTTCGACCCTGGTTTCCTCGTCCGAGATGTAAAATGTCGGGAAATATGCGGTAACTGGTATTTCAATCGCCGACTCGACTCTGGCAACTTCCTTTTTACCGCTTTTCAGGCGGGTTACCGCTTCTTCCAGCAGTTCCATATAAAGAGAAAACCCGATACTTGAAATGTGGCCGCTCTGCGATTCGCCAAGAATGTTGCCGGCCCCGCGAATCTGCAGGTCGCGCAGCGCGATCTTGAAACCCGAACCGAGAGCGGTATGCTCTTCAATTGTCTCAAGGCGTTCAGTTGCCTCTTTGGTCAGTTTGCGCCCTTTCGAATAGAAGAAATAGGCCCAGGCCTGGCGGGCCGAGCGTCCGACCCGGCCGCGCAGCTGATACATCTGCGACAACCCGAGGCGTTCAGCCTCATCGACAATCAGTGTATTGACGTTTGGAATATCTAGCCCCGACTCGATAATGGTCGTAGCCAGCAGCAGATCGTGCTTGCGCTGAATGAATTCGAGCATCGTCTTTTCGACGCGCTCTTCTGGCATCTGACCGTGCGCGACCACGATACGAGCTTCCGGCACCAGCTCGCGCAAAAATTGCACTTTCTGCTCGATGAATTCAACGCGATTGAAAACGTAGTAGATCTGGCCACCGCGTTTCAGTTCTTCGATAATAGCGCGCTTGACCCAGGCGGCGTCGAAAGGCGCGACATAGGTCTGCACCGGGCGACGGTCAACCGGCGGCGTGTCGATAACGCTGATCTGCCTGATACCTGACATGGCCATCTGCATGGTTCGCGGAATAGGCGTCGCGGTAAGCGTCAGCACATCGATCTGGCTTTTCAGCTGTTTGAGCTTTTCTTTGTGCTTTACGCCGAAACGCTGCTCTTCATCGATAATCAGCAGGCCAAGATCACGAAACGAAATATCGGCAGAAAGAATTCTATGGGTGCCGACCAGCACGTCGAGAGTTCCGGCAGCGGCGCGTTTGAGCGTCACCTTCTGCTCAGCCGGTTTGCGCAGGCGGCTGACCATATCGACGCTGACCGGAAAACCTTCAAACCGGTTCTGCAGGGTCTGATAATGCTGAAAGGCCAGTAGCGTGGTCGGCGCCAGTATCGCCACCTGTTTGCCCGAGCACACCGCTTTAAACGCTGCCCGCATGGCGACTTCAGTCTTGCCATAGCCAACATCACCGCAGATCAGGCGATCCATCGGCACGGCGCTTTCCATATCCTGCTTGGCGGCAACGATTGCCTTATACTGATCTGGCGTTTCGGTAAAAGGAAAGCGCTCTTCCATCTGGCGCTGCAGGTCGCAGTCTGGCGAAAAGGCAAAACCGCTGCTGGCCAGACGCGCAGCATAGAGCTCGAGCAGCTCGCGGGCGATCATCTCGACATTTTTACTGACTCTGCTCTTCTGCCCGGCCCAGACCTTCGAATTGAGGCTGTGAATTCTTGGCACAAAGCCTTCAACTCCGAGATATCTGGTTACCTTGTGCACCTGGTCGGTCGGCACGTAGAGTTTGTCGGTTCCGGCATACTGCAGCAGCATGTATTCGCGGGTGCGACCGCCAGCACTCATCGTCTGTATGCCACGGAATTCGGCAACTCCATGATCGGCATGCACGACAATGTCACCCGGCACCATCTGCTGCAGGCTGAGAAGATTCTGCTGCGTCGATGCCCGGCGATGCGTCGCTTCACGCGCCGGCCCGAGATAGATATCTTCTTCGGAAAAAACAGCGATACGACGGCGATAGTCTCTGAAACCCTTGCTGCAACTGCCATTCACGAAAAGAACCGAAGCTGTCTTCAATCCGAAAGGCCGCCCGGAAGAATGAATACGAATATGGCGTTCGCCAAGCAGACCACGCAGGTTATGCAGGCGTTGTTCGTCTTCGATAACAATGGCAACTGCCCAACCGGCTTCGAGCAACTGACGTAGTTCTCTGAGCAGGGTTTCACGCGAAGTATCAGAAGGCGGCTGATGCTGCTCGATATCAGAAAAAACGCCACCGGAACGCTCACCAAAACGGCTGAAACGGCAGAAGCCGCGCGCGGTAAAGCCTTCTACAACGGACTGCGGACGATGATAATAATACTGCGGCGGCCGCAACGGAGTCAGGTCGTTGAGCTGAGCATACTGAGCCTCAAATCCGGCATAAACCTCTTCGGCCAATGCTAAAACCTGATCGGGCTCGTCAACGACAATGCGACAATTTTTCCAGAAATCCCAAAGGTAACCGGAGCCCTTTTCGACAAAAGGCCTGAGTTCCTTGTAGTCACGCGAATCAGGGTGTGCCAGCAGATGCTCGTGGCGGCGCTGCAGAAGACTGGCGCGGCGTTCGTCGAGACCGCTGAATTCTTCGACGATTCGCTCGCCGAGATCCTGTATATCACTTTCACCAGCGACAAACTCGTTTACCGGTATAATAGTCAGACGTTCCCGCTTATCAAAAGATCGCTGCGTCGTCGGAGCAAATGATTTGATCGATTCAAGGCCGTCACCAAAAAAGTCGAGTCTGGCCGGAAACTCGGCATCGGGCGGAAACACATCAAGCAGACTGCCGCGAACGGCAAAAGTGCCACGTTCCTCAACCACGCTGGTGCGCGTATAGCCGACCTGCACCAGTCTGGAGATCAATTCGTCGCGGCTGACGTCGGAACCGGAGCGAACTTCGAAACAGGCCGCAAGCCAGCGTTCAGGCGAAAAAAAGCGTTCCAGCACTACGCTGATGGGCGCAATTACCAGGGCGCCATTGTTCATTTCGGCAGCCATTGCCGAAAGACGCCGGCACATCACATCAGGGTCAGCAGCGGTCTGATCATAGATCGAAGCGCGCTCGGGTAACATACTGATAACCCGCCCACTGCGAGAGCCAAGCCAGGTTGCAACCTGTTTTTCGAGAGTCCTGGCGCGCTCGGCATCAGCACAGACAAAAAGCGTTACACCTGCCTGCTGCGCGAAACCCGCCAGACAGATAGCAGCCAGTGCGCCAGTGCAACCTTCGAGGCTGCTGCGCTCAGGCAGGGCAAGTTCCGAAAAAAACCTTTCGAATGGTTCGCCTCTGGTTGTGTTCTGCATGACTGTTGCGCGCATCTGATGGATTATTCCTGAGCCCGGCCAGCTAACTAGTCAAATAATTGCACCAGCCGGCAAGCCTGTGTATAATGTATCCTGATTGCAGCATAGTACAGCAGACAGAAGTAAGTCAAGGCGCAAACTTGCGAAGGGTGTAAACACACCCGGAACGGGAAAAGAAGTTGAAAGAACGCAAACGGATAAACCTGAATTCATATCTTTTCGCCAACCTGGTCATAGTGGGCGTCCTGCTCATCGGCCTATGGAACCGCCAGCCAGTCTGGGATGTCAGTCTCAGGTTTCCCAATCTTCTGTTGATTCTGGTGTTGATCAACACCATACTCATCTTTCGCGAGGTAATACTGGGCGGCCGGCCTATCCAGATCAGGAGTCGTCAGAAGAAAGAATCACGCCAGAAACTTCGCAACCTTAACGAGCTGCGCGGCGTTCTGCGCAATTCTCCGGCAATCGACGAAAATCTGCTTAACCGAGCTCTGCTTCGTCTGCTGGAAATCTGCGGCAGTGACTCTATAACCATTTATCTGCTGGAAAACGCGCAGTGCCGCCAGGTAGCAGGCGCCGGTGAACTGCCGGCCGCGCTGAATGGCAGTCGTTTCATCAATCGCGAGAAAGTTATTTTCATCAAGTTTCCCGGTTCGCTGGGCGAAGAAGAAGTAGGCAAGATAAGTGGCAGCAACCGCCAGATTTCGTTCAAATCGGCGCTGATACGCCTTGAGCTGACCGCCCTGCCCCTCACCCTTCACCAGAACAAGCTCGCCCTGTGTGTTTTCTCAAGCCGCGAGGCGCACAAGGCACCGCCAATTCCGATGGCAAGCACAGCCCTTTTCCTGGAAACCCTGCTTACATTGATAGACACAGCCGGAAATACTGGAGACGGCCGCTACAAAGACAAATCCACCGGACTGTTTTTATACGAATGCTTTGCCGATTCATTTGAAACCGAAGTGGAACGCTCTGAGCGCTACAAACAGGAAATGAGCCTGTTCACCATTTCAATACGCGGCTTCAATAGCCTGAATAGCGAAAACGCGCAACAGATTTCGCGCAGCGCCGCGTCAGCCCTCAAACAATCTCTGCGCCGACTTGACCTGATGTTTTGCGGCAAGAACGAGGGCGAGTTTCTCGCCATCCTAACCGAGACCAGCGCTGAGGTTGCCGAAATTGTCGCCAAAAGAGTGCAAAAAACATTTGCCAAACAGAACGAAAAGTTTGATTTTATTAAGAGCAGCAATCTGCAAATGTTCATAGGTTCGGCGGCCTACCCCGTCGATGCCACACACGGGGCCGGGCTGCTGGAAAAAAGCCGCGAGTCATTGAACCAGGCGATTAACGAAAACGTCGAATTCAAATCTTACGGCGCTATCAACGGCAGTTCCAAAGGAGAAAACCATGGGTAAAAACCTGATTAAAATAAGTTTCTGTCTCAATAGCAAAAAGGTCGAAATTGAAGTTTCACCGCAGCTCACCGTTCTCGAAATGCTGCGCCGCGACTTCCGTCTGACAGCAGCCAAAGAAGGCTGCGGCAAAGGCGAATGCGGGGCATGTTCGGTCTTGCTTAACGGACAGCCAATCAACAGTTGCCTTAAATTGGCCGCCACTCTTAAACCAGGCGACAGCCTGATCAGCGTTGAAGGGCTCAACGATGACAAACTGATGCAGAACATCCAGGAAGCCTACGTCGAAGAAGGGGCGGTTCAGTGTGGATTCTGCATACCCGGAATGACAATGGCTAGCTATTACCTGCTCAAACACAACTCAACACCCGACGAACACGCAATCAAACAGGCGCTCTCCGGCAATATATGCCGCTGCACCGGCTACCGCAAAATCGAAGCAGCCGTAAAAAAAGCCGCCGAAAGGACAAAAGCCAATGAATAACATCCAGTTCATCAGGCCGACCAGCATTCAGGCCGCCTGCGAAGCGCTGAAAAACCCTGGTTTTATGCCGGTTTCCGGCGGCAGCGACCTTGTTGTAAAAATTCGCAACGGCCTCTACCCCAACCTCGAAGGCCTTGTTGATATTGGCGACCTCTCCCCTCTCAATCTTATAAGAACTGACGAAAACCGGGTGATAATAGGCAGCGGCTGCACCATGAGCCAGATCATCAACGATCGCCTGATGCAGGACTATTTTCCAACTCTGGTCAAAGCCGCCTCAACCGTAGGCGCCATGCAGATACGCAACTCCGCGACTATAGGCGGCAATGTTGCCAATGCATCTCCGGCCGGCGACACTATTCCGGCCCTGTACAGCCTTGAAGCCAGAGTAATGATCACCGACGGCAATAATGCGCGCAAAGTCCCCATTGAAGAATTTTTCCTCAGTCCAGGCAAAACAAAACTCGAAGCCGGGGAGATTATCGAGGGATTTTCTCTCTTGTTCCGAAAAACCCGTGGAGAATTTTTGAAGCTTGGTGAGCGCAGAGCGCACGCAATCTCAAAAATCAATATGGCAGTATCGACCTGGAACGACGGTCGCGACCACTGGCGCATCGCCATGGGTTCGGTCGCTCCGACCGTTCTGCGCTGCCCGGAGGCCGAAGAGTACCTTGAAAAATGCGCCACAATTGATGACGCAGCCATAGACAAAGCCGCTGAACTCGCCTGCAATACCGCTAAACCAATCAGCGACCTACGCTCAACCAGCGCCTACCGCAAAAAAATGGCCGGCGTTCTGTTAAAGCGTTCGTTACAGGCGTTAACAAAATAAGCCTGCAACAATTCCTCCTATGAAAAGCACCATCCTGGCATGGTGCTTTTTTTACACATCAATATTCCTCTACCAGCTTATAAGTTCTGAAATTCCCGCTATTTAGAAGATGGCGACCTTCCAGAAACACGATAAAAGCCTTTAATAAACAGACTCCGACATTTTGGTGTGTTTTTTTCACAATTTTGTCTTCTCTCCCTGTTTTGTGACTCATATATCATTCGGAATTCGCCGATAATATAGATGGGAGGGAATAACATCACCAGCCCGAAATTGTACAGATTCTCTTTACGAGAGATTTACCGGACAATACATCCGGCGGCACTCAGGCTGCCGGAATTTTGGCATTCAAATTGCTATTTAAAGACGCGAGGTTGTTGAATGAAGCCATACGCAAAAATAATAATTATGCTGGCTCTGGCGCTTATAACGGCGCAGGCTTTTGCTATCACTTCTTCCGAAATATACAGTGATGGTACCCGGGCATTTAACAGCGCCCGCTGGCAGGAAGCCGAAGAGATCTTCACACGTTTTATAGACACATGGCCTGACCACATGCTCAAGTCAAAAGCTTTATACTACAAGACGATCGCCTCAACTCGCAATGTTACCAGCTCTATCAATAAGACAATGTCAGAGAATGCCATTACCTGGAAAGCAGAAATGGCAAAGCTGCAGGTAGATCTGCCGGGAACAGATCTTACTGAACTCCAGGTAGCAATAGACATAGCCAACCGTCACAATGAAGAACCCGACTGGCAAAGCCTCAGCCAACTCAAGCCGATTGAACTCAAGCATTATCTGCAACGCGGCTGGCACCCAGATGCCGCTGTCGAACCTATGGCTACCCTGGCCTGGAGTAACGACTGGTTAAAAAACAACACATCCGGCCTGGACCCTGATCTGGAGAGCAGAATACAGCTATTGCGAGCCCGGGCTTTCTGGCAATTGTCACTTTCCCCCTTATCACTTAGCGCAAATTCCGTTATACTAAAGATATGGAAATGTTGGCCCGTACACGAACATCTTCAGACAGCACTTGACCGTGGATTTACGACTGGCGATCCTGAGATTAAAAGACAGATAGCATTGTTGGGGTATCATTTCGACGTTTTCAAGGACAGAGGTTTGCTTGACACCGGTCCTGACAACCTGAAAAGTCGTTGGTATTCCTATCTTTCGCAGCGTGGAATCAACCATCAGGAGGCCTGGTGTCCAAGATGAAAGGTAACCTGGGTAACTATATCAAAATCGGACTGCTCATAGCCCTGCTTCTTTTCGCAGGTTATATGATCTCCGAAGTGCCACACTCGACTGCGATCGACTTTTCGAGTGTAAGGCGCAATCTTGGCAGTACGGCGGCGCGCACGCCCGAACCAGACCCGAACACCGAACTCGCCAGCGGCTCAGAGGGTCTTGCCGCCATTCAGTCGCGCAACAAGTATCTGAATGAAAGCCGGGCCCGCGAATATGTTGAATCGGCGACCACTGATTACTATCACGGTAGCTACGAAGAGGCTCTACGTCGCCTTGAGCGAGCCAGAATTTATGACCCCAGCAATTACAGCATTTTCAAGCTGAGCGGCCAGATATTTTTCGAAAAGAACAAGCTGCGCAAGGCCTTTAACGACTGGGAAAGGGCCAACCAGCTGCCGAACGACGACCGCACCATAGCCCGCGATCTTGACGTGCTGCGCCGACTGATCCGCTACAGCCGCACCGAAATGGATCGCCTGCAGAGGACCGTTAACCGCGAACCAGATAACCGCATAGCCCGTGCCCGCCTCAGAGAACTCGAAGAACAGATGCGCGACTAAAACGGTACATAATCAGCGTTTTTCAGCCGATATGTACTGTGATGCCAGAAGAAAAGCACAGCCCCATCGAAACCATCGTTGACTGGTCACATATTGTCGCCGGCTTTTATGCTGATGCCCCGGTATACAACGCAAATATCCCTGAAACATTAAAACATTCAGAGCTTTATCAACTGCTGAGCAATCGCGTCTTACTGCGCGAATTCTGCAAAAACAATCAGATTGACCAACCCTCATATATTTCCGGGCAGCAGTTCGACGTTCTGGCCGCCTGGGCGGTCAAACGGAATCGCTTTCCTCTCGCCATCAAATCAGCAATAAATGGCAGTGACTGCGATCATTGCTATGTCCTCAAAGCCTTCCGCGAACTACCCGAATTTTTTGAGACAATCACAGGCTCACTTGCTGGCCCGGTGATACTGGAAGAATTCATCAGTGCCAAAAGTCGTCTCGAAGTTACATACATGGGCGGCCTGCCTCGCCTCATCGCTCAATTCGGCCTGGAAAAGTCGATGCGCCTGCGGCACAGCTGGAGAGTCTTTCCGATCAGGCCACCAGAAGCTCTTGTCGATCAGATACATGCGATAACTGCCAGATTTAAAGGCCTCGACAGTATAAAAGATGTGCCCATACGCTTTTCGTTTGCCCTGCGCAGCGGCAGCCTGATGCTGCTGTCGATGAATGCAGGCCTCAACCGCCTGGAATACCACCCCGAATGGTGCGATGCTGCAGGTATAAACTGCATTTCAGCGCCGGCCAGCAAAAAGAGCAGTAAAAGAATCTGCAAGCTGTTGATTTATCATGATCTTGGTGAGTTCGCCGAAAACGAACTACCGGCAATCGGCGGTGGCAGCCTGGTAAAATTTGCCACTGCCGGCAAACTCACCATGGCTCTTTTGAGTTCAGGCGACACAGCCAAGCTTCTTGAAGACGCCGAAAAAGTCGATGCCTTTTTCAGGCACTCGCGCGACAGCGACTACCAGCCACCGCAACCCGGCGAAGAAGAAGATTGAGTCGGGCGCTAAAACCGGCTGCGGTAACCACGCCAGACATCGTAGAACAGCTTATTACCCTGAAAATGCGGGCAATATTTATAAAATGAATAAGTCGCTGCGCTTTTAACCTGGACTTTTTTGCCGTCGATGGTCATGACAACTTTTTCGCCACGGTCGAGCTTTGCTTTCGCATCGTCGTAGTGGCGACGGTAGGTGTGCGCTGCGTATTCGATCTGCTTGTCAAGACCCTTGAACTTCTGGTTCCAGTTGCCGGAATCGTAGCAGCCAACGCCGAGAGCCCAGTCGAGTTTATGCTGGGTAGCGCTGGATTTTGAAATCAGCCCCTGTTCGCACTGTAATCTGGTCAGCAGCACCTGCGGATTGATACCATATTTTCTGGCAGCGTTGTAGATCATCTGGGCCGGAGTCGAACCGCGATAAGGCTTTGCCAGCACCGAATTTTTTGATTCGAGAAACTTCTGGATCTGAGCCACGCTCATGCTGCCACTGTTGGTAAGGGCGTGATCGGAAATCAGATAGTCCTGTTGAAAGTTTTCCTGCCAGGATTCATTGCCGTTGAAAGGTGCGGTATCAGTGCTGGTAGTCGAAGAAGTAGATGTTGATGAAGAGGTGTTTGAAGACTGCGACGTAGAAGTAGTCGAAGAAGTCGCGGTCGAAGTTGCCAATCCACGCGGCAGGGCTATCAGCTGACCTGGAAAAATCAGGTTTGGCGTAGCTGCTATGCTGCTGGCCTGGTATTTGATGATATGCTGCCACATACCACCGTTTCCGTAGTATTTTTCGCAGATATTGTAAAGCGAGTCGCCCGACTTGACACGATAGTAGTCCATGCCTGTGATGCCATCGGAAGAAGCCGATGAAGCAGCTACGGCCGACTGAGACTGCGCTGGAGTCTGCGTCGAAGCTGCCGTCGAACCCGGTGAGCTCAAACTGCCTTGCGCTCCGATAGCCACGGCGGTTTCACCAAACGGCGATGGAGCGTCAGAAAAAACCGGGGCGGTGGGAACAGCGGCGGCAGAAGCGTTGCGTGCCTCTTCAAAGGCCTGCATGTCCATTTCGGAAACGCCTGGAGTGTTGCGGAAAATTTCGATTTCGAGATTTCTTTTCGCCTCGCGCAAGGCCTCGGCATATTTGGCCATATCGGGGCGACCCAGCCCGGCTGCCTGCTGGTAATCGCGGTAAGCTTTCTGGTATTGTTCGAATGCCTTCTCGACGTTTGCCGGAGAACTTGGCCCCCGCGCTGCGGCAAAAGGCTGTTTGTCCTTGTCGTTACGAACGATTTCGTTGCTGACTACGAGAGCGGCTGCGCCAAGCGCTATTCCCACCGCCATGGTAAGCATGAACCCGATTACTCCCCTTCGGTTCAGCGTAAACATGCTGTCGTCTCCCGATTGATAATTGACTCGACCGCAAACGGTACCTTTTTTAATCATAACAGAAATTCCGTCGAGTTTTAAGATTACGCGAAATTATCGCAAAAGTTTCAAGTCATTATTTTTCCAATCGTTGTCGGTATCTTTTTCACCGGCGCTTTGCCATGACAATTGTATTTTTTTATGTCAAATCTGTGCTGTTTTATGTTAAATTTGCAGTAATTCAGGCAGGGTCGATAAACAGATGACTACGAAATCAGCGTCGGATAAAACCTCGATTTTTGTTGGTGTCGCCTTTATTCTACTGGCAAGCATAATAGGCACTGGCGGCGTTTTATGGAAAAATTTCGTCGAATACACTGGCAACGGCTCGAGCCTGCCGGACGTCTTCGCCGGAATCACAGACCAGGCACCATACAATCCGGCAACCGACCCGGACAACCGTGATGAGATAATATTTTCTTTCACCATCCCGCGTGGTGATCTCGTCAAATTCATCGAAGTCATGCAGCCAAAACTTGACGACATAGTTGCCAAGACCGGTAAAGTCGCAAAAATCGACATATCAACCAGCGAATATGAGATTGCCGACAAGGTCGAAAGGCGCCTTGTCGATTTTGGCAGTATCTCTATCATGGGCTACCTCACCTTGCGCGAAAAGAAAAAAGTCACCGCCATCCTCGAACGCTACAGTGACCCTCCCAAGCGCACTCTGTTTCTGGTAAGAGCCACAGACAAGGCGCTTTCACTGGCCGATATTTCTGGCTACCGCATCGCTTATCGCAGTAACGACTCACTGACCGGACACCTGATTCCATTGCACGAACTGAAACTGGCCGGTATAGATCACAGCAGCTATTTCAGCCAGGAATCGTATTCTGAAAATTACAGCGATTCGATACTGGGATTACTGAACGAACAGTTTGACTGCATAGTTTCCTCGAGCAATTTTTTCTTTGAGCAGCCCGAGAAAGTTAGAAAAAAAATGCGGATCATCCATGAGAGCCACGCAATGCCGGGCGGAGTCTATCTTACTGCAGCGAAAGAGCGCAGCCCTTACGAACAGATTATTGTCGGGAATTTCATGAAAATATCAGACCAGGTCAATGAGTCCGAAATGTTCTCAGGCATGTTCAAAACCAGAAGACCCGACGAACAGACCTATTCGATGCTGGTGCAGGAGTATCTCAGTGGCCAGTAATGCGACAATAAAAAATTTCAGCATTGGCTTCCGGCATAAAATTGCCATAGTCTTCACTCTGCTGATCACCTTTATAATGCTGGTCTCCGTGTATCTGGTCACTCTTCAGATCAAGCGCACCAGCCTGCAGCGCGCACAAGAGACCGGCCAGATGTTCGGTCGCATGATCGCGCTCGCCATGGGCGAAGATATAGTGCGCGGCAATTTTCAGGGCATCGATTATGCGCTGCGCGAGTTCACCAAACACGAAAAAGTTGAATATTGCCTGATTCTCGACAATCTTGGCCGAATCATTTCGAGCACAGAAGCAAGTCTGCACGGAAAGTATTTCAGCGATGGGTGGTCGCGCAGTGCACTGTTCGCTTCGACTCTGTCAATCCGGCGGGCAGCCATAAAAATGCGCCCCGTTTACGACATTTCTGTGCCGATTATTATTGGTGGCAAGCGGCATGGCATGATTAGAATCGGCTTCACCATCAAGGAAGAATATGAGAGCATCCGCAGTCTGCTTATTTATAACCTGACTCTGGGGATTATTCTCATAATCATCGGTATTCTTATCGCCTATGGTATTTCGGCGACACTCCTGGCGCCGCTGAACGCGATATTGAATTCGGTCGAATCGATCAGCCGGGGCGACTACAAACAGAGGGCGATGATCGGAAGCAGCGATGAATTCGGAGCCCTGGCGCTCTCCTTTAACCGCCTGTCGTCGATATTACACACCCGCGAAACGACCAACAATCATATTACCAAAAAGATTCTTGAAGAAGACCCCGAACTCGCTGACCGGCACTTCAGCGGGAAAACCCTCGACGCGATTGTTCTGCATCTCGAACTGAACAGGTTCAATCTCTTCATCGAGCGCAATTCACCTTCGGAAGCTGTCGACACTCTCAACAGCTTCTTCGAACAGACGGCTGAAATCATTGCGGAAGCAGGCGGCATTGTCGATCGCTTTGGTGACGGATTCATGACGGCTATTTTTCCAACCGGAAAAGGCGATAAATGGCCATCTGCCCTGCGAGCCGGTTACGCCGCCCTGTCGATCCGTAACAATATCAATCTTTTCAATTACCGCCAGGCGCAGCTTGGCCTTGAAGAAGTACATCTAAAAACCGGCATAACCTGCGGCAAGGTCATCATCGGCCACATCGGCAGCCGATCGCGTTCTGATTTCAGTGCAATCGGGCCATGCGTTGCCAACGCCCGGGCCAATTCCAGTATGGCCGCGCGCAATAACGGCTTTTTGCCAGTAGCCGACCGAAGTTTCGCCAATGCCTCACGCGATTATCTTCTTTTTAAAGGCCTGAACCAGAACCCCGACGAAGACGAGACCCATTTTGTTCTTAACGGTTTCGCCAATTTCTTCTACTTCAAGGAACGTCTGCAGACAGCTTCCAGCCGTGGGAGCTACGCCATCATCTCTGCTTTTGGCCTCACCGAAAGCACCGAGGGATTCGAATTTCTCAAAAACGCCATCTCCGATGAGAATTGCGAATATCGCAGCGAAGCGGTAAAAGCGCTCTCCCCCTTCGTATTTCATCAGAACAGCGAAGCCAAAAAATTTCTGATCGAAACAATAAAAAACTGCCCAGACCCGCAGCTGGCATCGGTAGCCATTTCGGTATTGGCTTTGAGTCGAGACAGCGAACTGGTAAGCTTTTTCACTGAGCTGACTGAACACAGCGATGACAGGATAAAAGCAAATGCAATAGAAGCCTGTATCCCCCTCGAGTTTCCCGGCAAGCGTGACATTTTCAAAACAATGATGGCAGACAGTACACCGCGTGTCTGCGCCAATGCTCTGCTCGGCCTCTGGCTGGCCGACGATCAGCAGACGCTGGGCTGCCTCTACGGCATGCTCAAGTCAGACAACAGCAAAATGCGTGCTTCAGCTGCTTATGCCATTTCCTTTCTGGCAAAAGCGCGCAAATTCAGGCGGCTTTTTCCAGCCTACAGCGAACAATCAGGCCTGATAGTATTGCCGGTTATCGAAAACATTCTAAAACGCCTGAAACTTATGCTTGAAAGCAGTGAAGACTCAGAGCGTCAGCAGGCTTTGCGGGCAATTGGCAGCATCGGCGGCACCGACTATCGCGAACAAATAAACCATCTGCTCGAATATGAAACCGACCCCGAAATCATCAACCTGGCTCACACCATTCTGTATGACTGGGATCGCCTTCTCAGGCCAGCTAAAGACTGAAGCAGAACGACAATCTTAACAGAAACCACCATAAAATCTTAAGAGCACACACCTGGAATCGCGTTACGCGCTTGTTTTAAGCGTAGAGCTGTTTGCATTTTTCTACCGGGAGGTCTATTATTTAGACATCGATCTGGAAAAACCAGACCAGAAACATCACAAGGAAAAAGGATTGAATCATGTCAAGCATCGAGGTTTTCAAGGAGAGAAAGAGAGTTCTCGGCATCAACAGCCTTGGCCGCATCGGCAAATTAACCCTCTGGCACCACGTGGGCCGCAAGTATTTTGACGAGATAATCGTCAATCAGGGTCGCGAAATCGGCACCGGTCTTGCCGCAGCCGCGCAGTTCATCGAGAAGGACTCGACCTACGGTCTGCTGCATCGCTTTCTTTACGGCAACTTTGCTGAACCGATGATCAGAATAGTCGATGAAAAGGCTGGCAAACTGATGATCGGCGAGACTCCGGTGACCATTCTGCGACAGGCGCGCAACCCCAAAGACATTCCCTGGCGCGAGCATGGTGTCGAAGTTGTCACTGAATGTACCGGCAAGTTCATCGATCCGACAGTGCAACCCGATGCGCCATCAGGCTCGATCAGAGGGCATCTCGCGGCCGGCGCCAGGGTGGTATTGAATTCTTCAGCCTTTAAAATCAAAAACAAAGGCCTGACAATACCAGAAGACGCGGTCACCCTTATCTACGGCATCAATCACGGCGCCTTCGATCCGGCGCAGCACAAGGTCATCTCAGCGGCATCCTGTACTACCACCGGCCTGGCCCACATGATCAGACCTCTGCTCGAAAACGCCCTCACCAACCGAATTCTCACAGCTTCGATGTCGACTATTCATGCAGCCACCAACACCCAGTCTGTACTGGACAGTGTTCCAGGTGCCGGCGACAAGGATCTGCGCAAAAGCCGCAGCGTGCTCAACAATATCATTCTAACCTCAACCAACGCTGCTGAAGCGCTGGTTCAGGTTATCGACGAAGTCAGAGAAATTGGCTTCATGGCTGATTCGATCCGCATTCCGATCGACACGCAGTCGCTGATCATTCTCAACTTGACCTTTCAGACACCGCGTGAGTCAGGCCGCGAAGGCACCAGCATCACCCGTGAAGCGATCAACGACATCTACCGCAAAGCCGCCAGCAGTAACGAAAAACTTCTGATCTACTCAGACGAGCAGAACGTCTCAGCCGACATGACAGGTGTAAATGCTGCCATCGTTATCGAGGGACAGTTCAACCACACCCGCACAGCCTTTATCAAGGCCGACTTGAATAATATCCCAGATATTCCGGCGCAGATTATCAATCTTCTGCCCGGTGGACACCTTGAAATACCGGTAGTTCACGCCAAGATTTTCGGCTGGTATGACAACGAATTCGGCAGCTACACTAACCGCCTCGCCGATCTCACCGTCTACGCCCATAAATCACTGAAGTAAAAATCAAAAAAATCCGGCCTGAGAATTTAATCCCAGGCCGGATTTGTCATTTCTGTCAGCATGATTCAGGCTGGTGCTGCCCGTGGTAAACCGCTCCGCTGACACCATCCAGGCTGAGATAGTCACCCGGCTGAATCTTGTGTGAACCAACCAGGCAGAATGACTCGTTCTCATAAACCTTCAGCTTGTTGAAGCCAACTACGCCTACCTTCCCGAGTTGCGGTATGGTAACAGCCGCATGGCTGGTGCGCCCGCCACGCGCGGTCAGAAGAGCCTCGACCTGCAGCAGCAGACCGACGTCTTCCGGCACGGTATCTGGCCTGATAAGGATCAAAGGGACTTCCGGCGATATTTTGCGAAATTTTCTAATTTCCTTTGCCGAAAAAACTACCTGGCCACTGATTGCACTGCCACCGACACCAACGCCGTTGCCCAGCAGCGAAGCCCGCAATGACGGTGTATCGACAAAGGCAACATTATTCACCTCGCGGTTCTGATACTGGTCACGCGTCTGTAGAATATAGAGGCCTTCAGTCTGCTGGTTTTCGAAGGTAAATTCGATCTCCTGATGATTGAAACCCTTGTCGCGAATCAGATGGTGAGCATAGCCGACCATCTTCTCGTAAATCTGCGGGAACTGGCTTTCGAGTGATAGAGAGCAGTTCCGGTTTTCGCGGTGCCGCTGTGCCTCAGAAATCGGAAAAGTCTCGATAAGCCCCGAAACGATGTCGTCTCCCTGCACGCCAAAGAAAAAGTCTCCGAAAAGCTCTATTTCTGAGCTCTGAGCTCCTGGAGCCCTCGTAAAAGTAACGCCTGAACCGGAATTTTCATTGAGGTTGCCGAACACCATCTCCTGCACAGTAACAGCTGTGCCCCAGTCGTTTGACAGATTCATCTGACGCCGGAAAATTTTTGCACACTCGGAATCCCATGACTGAAAAGCTTTTAAAATCGCATAACGAAGCTGATCGATCGGGTTGTCAAAAATTTTGATGCCGCGGGCATGCAGCTCTTCGCGATAGCAGAGAGCGATTTCCTTCATTTGCTCAGGCTTGAACTGCAGCTTCTTGGTAACCTTGAACTTTGCTTTATAAGTTTCAATCAGGCCATCGAAAAAGTTTCGGTCAAGCCCGGAACTCATTCCCCACATCTGAAGAAAGCGGCGATAGCTATCCCAGGCGGCCCAGGCGTAGCCGGGTCTGGCGCTGAGCTTTTCGCAGACGGCCCGATTGATACCGACGTTCAAGAATGTATCCATCATGCCGGGCATCGAAATGGCGGCACCGCTGCGAACCGAAAGCAACAGCGGGTTGGCCGGGTCGCCAAATCTTTTGCCGGTAGTTTTTTCGAGGCGCGTGATTCCGCTCAAAATGCGGTTAGTAAGATCTTTCAACATATTGCGATAGCCGATAACCGCGTCAAAACAACGATAGACTTCGGTCGTAACTACAAAACCACGTGGTATCGGAAAGCCGAACGAAGCCAGGCGTTTCAGCCAGTAGCCCTTATTGCCGAGCAAAATCGGGTTGTCAATGCTGCCGCCGTCTTCATATATATCCGAAACTGTCAGGTCGGGGTTGTAAGTGGTGACCAGGTTGAGAATCGCCTTTTTATCACGAAAATGGTCGAGTTCCTCCTGCAGAATACTGACGATGCGGGTGATGAAATTATCAAGGACCTGCAGACCAAAAGCCGAAGCCAGTAGCGAGCGCATGAAGCTCTCGGAAGACGCCAGACAGAAAGCGCGGTCGTCTTCGCCCGCAGCGCCGGCTGTTGCAGGATGACCGTGTTTGATCAGCTGGCAAATGATAACCGGCAGGATGTTGCGGTGCATATCGAGGTAATAGTCGCCGATGATTCCCTGAATGGCCTTGGAAATAGCGATGAATATATCCTGATACTGGTCTATGGAAAAGAGTTTGACGCCGATACCAAGTTTGACAAAGTCTATTTTACTGGCAAGCTGGCGGGTCGCGATGCCTTCGAGTTCGAAAGCCCTCAAGAACAACGGCAGATAGTCGAGAATCTTGACTATGGTGCTTTTGGTGATGAATTTAAGTTCCATCGATTCGATAAGCTGCTCGAACAGAGAGGTGCCCAAACTTTCCAGGCGCAGCGACAGACCGAGGGCATCGAATTTTTCTTCGCGATATACGCCATACATCGAGGGAATGCCGGCTGCGATATGGCGTTTAAAATAGATGCTTTCGGACGGAGTCGTGACGCGCGGGTCGAGAATACGTTGCTGCAGCTTTTGCATGAACTCGATGACCAGTTCGAGCGACTTGCGATGATTGCGCTCACTCAAGCACTGCTGTAAAAGCATTATTCGTTCGGGTTCGTAGAGATTGGTCTCCTGCAGATCCTTGATCAGGTCGATCGGCTGCGGGTTGTATTTTTTGGTCAGCAGCTGAAACATGCGGATCAGACAGGAAGCACGCTCGCGGTCGCGGTCGGAGAGATCGGCGACACTGTTCAGAATCTGCTGAAGAGCAGCCTCATCGAGCGCGAGGAAATCATGCGATTCACCGCCACAAAGCGAGAACAGTGCCCCAAAAGCTTTGTTGAGACCAATGAAATATTCGTTATCGGTATCGATCTGAGCAAAGACCTCAGGCGGAACGAACTGTCTGATAAACTGACGGTTGCCGGTGTTCCAGAAATAAAAGCTGTTTTCGATGAATTTGACCAGCAGGTTATTGCTCTCAACGTGTGACTGCTTGCGAATAAAATGCACCAGAATATCGCGCCGCAAACAGAGTTCATCGGCACGCGTCGAAATGTCGCGCAATTCGCCTTCGGCTCCAATTTCGTTGAAGAAAGCCGGAAACAGGCGCAAAAGCTGCTTTGACAGATTGACGGTTCGCGATATGTCGGAATTGAGAAAAGTGGTAATGTCACGCTGAAACAGGTCAGTATCGCGAATCAGCACACCGCCCAGCTTGAGATTGATGATCAGGGCCGAAAGCAGACGGCGCGACCAGGCCGGCTTCAAAGCGATGATCTCCATCCAGGTTCTGATGTTCTTTATGTGGTCAGGGTTTACCTGCACCTGCCATTCGGCATTGGAGCCGGTGACATCGGGATACTGAAAACCGAAATCGATCAGACCTTCCTGCAGCTGATCGAACAACTGCCGATCTTCGAATTTGACTATTTCACGCGCCAACGTCAGCATGCAGTTGTAAACGATACTTCTGAACCTTGGCTGCAGTGCTATTTCGTGCAACGACCCCAGAATTTTCTGAACGAAACCGGCGCGTTGTTCGGCCGGTTCTTCGTTGAAACCAAGGCTGAGCAGCCGGTTAACTTCCTGCAGTGCCTGCCCGTGGATTTCAGCCAGGTCACCGCTGTTAAGAATATTGAAAAGAAAATCAAGTTTTATCAGATAGAGATGATGTGCCAGAACCGGCTCTTTTTCTATCTGATCGGCGACCAGCAGATAGGCATTGAGCACCCGCGAATAGTCGGGTAGTGACGTCAACCGTTCCCTCAGCTGTTCGAATGCGAGTCCGTCAAGACTGGTTGCAACGAAGTCAGCAAAAACCTGATGCAGACTGGCATGCGAAAGAGGCTCTACCAAGCGCTTCAGAGCTTGCACCCTTGCATGTTCAGAATCTTTGTCGAGGAAACTGGTCAGTCCGGCGCGGGCTTCACAGTCGAACCAGGAAGCGGGATCGGCAACCGACAACCAGTAATCATAGTTACGGGTGAATGCTGCCTGCAAAAAACTCACAAAGCCGCTGAGTTGGCAGAGTTGCTGGCCTGACTGCATAAGCAGGGCGCGTGCATGCGATGAACATTTTTTGAGTGAATAGTTGTTCTGGGCTGCGGATGCCACCAGACGCACAAAAACGTCGGCGAGCAACTTCAGGTTGCGTTGTCGATGCTCACCACTTTCAGAAATGAAGGTATCGACGAAATCGAGCATGAATTTGAGCGCCCTGTCGCGCACCCGCTCGCCAACTTGTGCTTCGATGACGGTAAAAAAGATATTGAACACACACTGCAATGCTTCGGCGGCTTTGGCATGCTGATTGATCTTGTGAAAATCATTTATGGCAAAAGCTTTGACATTGTCGATCACGTAATCGTAGTTAACAAAGGGATGATGCAGTTCGATCAGCAGATCCTGAACTCTTTTGTGAACGCCGTAATAATCTTCGACCGACTCCAGCAGCACATTGAAGCGCTCAGGCACCTCTACTACCGCGGCGGTTCGCGCCAGATTCGCCTGCAATGCCGATGACTGCAACTTTTCGTCCTGCAAATGCATTTCAATGTTTCCTTTCCTGGTGCTATATCTCTATTGATAAACATTTACAACTGTAATGAATATCTTAGCACTTTTAGGAAAGTCCGCCAAATCCGGGCAGTGCTGGTCGGCAACCGGGGTCTCAGTGGCCGGTTACGGCCTTATCATGCTGTCCCACGGCATTATAAAACTTTTCGCCAAGGAACATGCCGACGGCAGCGGTAAAGAATTGTATGGTCGCAACTGGCATGAACAACCACTGCACCTGGTCTCCAAGTTTGAGAAAGCTCACGATCATGCTGCCGGCACCCCAGATAACCAGAGCTTTGGCTACCGCCGGCACGCTGTAGCGAACCGGTGCTGGCAAACGGAGTGTCATGAAATACCCGGCGAGCATCAGCAGATTACCGGTCATAATGACCGGCAGCACCGGATAAAGCGGCGCCGGCAGATGCCCTGAAACGATGCCGCCAATCGGGCTGAGAATGCCAAGCATCAGGGCATATCTGGTGCCAAGTCGCAACAGCACGAAAAGCAGCAGCGCATTGACCAGTGTGCCGGTCACCGGGTTCGGCAACCCGATCAGTTGCACGGCCAGCAGCACGGCCAGAAATATACCGGCCTGACTGACCAGCACCAGCTGACTGCGGCCTTTTCCCTCATTCTGTCGTTCGTTTTCCATAGGGCGCAAGTCTAGCACAACCTCGCCAGCGGGTAAACCTTCGTAAATGCGAAAACCTGTATGGCTTGCTTTGCCAGATGCAAAGGATTAAGCTGTATTCAGGTTCTTCGATCTCATAACATTTTTGCCACCATCAGAATTGGAGAATTGTCATGAACAATGTAAAACCCGATCTCAAATGGGTATTCAACCAGAACAAAAGTCCCGATCTGACACTTTGTCAGCAGCTTTTTTCGCCGGAAGTGGCACGCAGAGCGCGGCGATTTCACCGCCAGATTCCAGATTTCAAGATGTCGCCATTACTGGCACTGCCCAATCTGGCGCAGATGTTCGGCGTCGGTGGCATCTGGGTAAAAGACGAATCGGTAAGGCTGCAGCTGAACTCATTCAAGGTTCTGGGCGGGTCTTACGCGGTTTATCGCTACCTCAAACAACTGCTTAACGCCGACGAAGAACTCACCTACGCTGAACTGACCTCGGCCGAAACCAGGCACAAGCTCGGCAAAATCACTTTCGCCACCGCCACCGACGGCAACCATGGCCGTGGTATCGCCTGGGCAGCTCAGAAACTCGGGCATGACTGCATAGTCTACGTTCACGCTGAAACCTCAAAGCCGCGTATCGACGCGATCCGCAGTTATGGCGCCACAGTTAAAATCATTCCCGGAAACTACGACGACGCTGTTCGCCAGATCGTTGTAGATGCCAAAGACAATGGCTGGGCAGTGATCTCAGACACATCATGGGAAGGCTACACCGAGATTCCAACCTGGATCATGCAGGGTTACACAACCATGATGGCCGAGATTCAAGAACAGTTCGCTGGCCAGGGTATCACCCGCCCGACGCATGTTTTCGTGCAAGCCGGTGTCGGCGCGCTGGCCGCCTCGGTAATCGGCTACTATCATGCGCTGTTTCCTAACGATGCACCACGCTGCATTGTTGTCGAGCCAGAAAACGCCGACTGTCTGTATCGCTCGATGATGATCGGAGACGGAAATCCGCACCGGATCGATGGCGAGCTCGACACAATAATGGCCGGTCTGGCCTGCGGCGAGCCAAGCCCGGTGGCCTGGCAGATTCTCAAGGAAGTGGCCTGCTGTTTCGTCACCTGCCCCGACTACGTGGCCGCAAAAGGTATGCGCATTTACGCGACGCCGCTTAACGGTGACCCTTTTATCGTCTCAGGCGAATCCGGGGCAGTCTCTCTCGGCGCTCTCATTTCGATTCTGCGGGAGAACTGTGTCTGCGAACTGCGTGATTATCTACGCATAAACCAGGATTCGCAGGTACTCTTTATCAACACCGAAGGCAACACCGACCCGGTTAATTTCAGACAGATCATCTGGGAAGGCGCCAACCCGGTTCCGCGCGAATATTGGACCGATTCATCCTGCTGAACTACCTGCTCTATCTCTATTTCATCTGCGACTTTTATTCTTTTGGCCAAAAATTGTCGGTGCTTGATTGCAAACAATTGACAAACAGCCCCCTGACAGATATATTGACTGATTGTCAATATAGATAGGGTACTGAAAGAATGCTGTTCTGAAGGAGATTTGTGTGGACACTCAACTTTTGTTCTGGCTTGCACCGGCAGGCTCACTGATCGCTCTCATCTTTGCGTATTATTTTTTCCATACCATGATGCAATCGGATCCTGGTTCTGAAAAGTCGCGTGAAATCGCGGGCTACGTAAAAGAAGGCGCCATGTCATACCTCTGGTCACAGTATCGGGTAGTTGGCATTTTCTTCGTAGTTGCCTTCGCATTCTTTTCGTTCCTGGCGTTCGTGCTCAAAGTGCAGAGTCCATGGACTCCACTCGCCTTTCTAACCGGGGGTTTCTTTTCGGGCCTTTCCGGTTATCTTGGCATGATTACCGCCACCAATGCCAGCAACCGCACCACGGCTGCTGCCGCCAAGTCCCTTAATCAGGGCCTGCAGGTTGCGTTCCGCAGCGGTGCCGTCATGGGCTTTGTCGTTGTCGGTCTTGGCCTGCTCGACATCTCGATCTGGTGGAAAATTCTCAATCATGTCATGGCACTAAGCGAAACCACCTTTAAAGACAGCATGTTCGCGGTTCATGATTATATGGAAATCACCACCATCATGCTGACCTTCGGCATGGGTGCCAGCTCACAGGCTCTGTTCGCCCGCGTTGGTGGTGGCATTTTCACCAAGGCTGCTGACGTAGGCGCCGACCTCGTCGGCAAGACCGAAGCCGGCATACCCGAAGACGATCCGCGCAACCCGGCCGTTATCGCCGACAACGTTGGTGACAACGTCGGTGACGTAGCCGGTATGGGTGCCGACCTTTATGAATCATACTGCGGTTCGATTCTGGCCACTGCCGCCCTGGGTGCCGCAGCGTTCTCTGCCGGTGATCTGGCCCAGTATCAGCTCAACTCGATTCTTCTGCCAATGGCTATTGCCGGCGCCGGTATCGTGTTCTCGCTGATCGGTATTTACTTCGTCAGCACCGATGAAGACGCCTCACAGAAAGAACTCATGGGTGCGCTCAGCCGCGGCATCAATGTATCTTCGGCTCTCACCGCCATCGGCAGCGCTATTTTGACCTATTACATGCTGCCCGAACACATTGGTATCCTCGGCTCGATCATTACCGGTCTGGTTGCCGGCATTATCATTGGCTGGGCAACTGAATACTACACTTCCGGCGACTACCCGCCAACCCAGGAAGTAGCTGCTCAGGCCACTACCGGCCCTGCTACCGTTATCATCGAAGGCCTCGCAACCGGCATGATGTCTACCGGAATTCCGGTAGTAACCGTTGGTATCGGTATTATTCTGGCCTACGGTTTTGCCAATGGCTTCGCTGATCCGTCCATGGGCCTCTATGGCATTGGTATCGCCGCCGTTGGTATGCTCTCGACGCTCGGCATCACTCTCGCTACTGACGCTTACGGCCCGATCGCCGACAACGCCGGCGGCAACGCCGAAATGTCAGAAATGGGCCCGGAAGTGCGCAAACGCACCGACGCCCTTGATTCACTCGGCAACACAACCGCTGCTACCGGCAAGGGCTTTGCCATAGGTTCGGCAGCTCTTACCGCCATGGCACTTCTCGGTGCCTACGTCGAAGAAATTCGCCATGGCCTGCTGCGTGTGGCAAAGTTCAGTGATTCGCCACTCGACCAGTATATTTTCTCCGGCCCCGATAAGGCGATTCCGATTGCCAAGGCAAGCATGGCCGACTTCATGGCTTACTATAACGTCACGCTGATGAACCCGCTCGTGCTTGTCGGCGTATTCCTTGGTGCCATGCTGGTATTCGTATTCTGCGCGATGACCATGAAAGCCGTCGGCCGTGCCGCGCACAGCATGGTCGAAGAAGTCAGACGCCAGTTCAAGGAAATCCCCGGCCTGCTCAAGGGTGACAAGGGTGTTAAGGCTGATTACGCGTCATGCGTTGCCATTTCGACCAAGGGCGCTCAAAGAGAAATGATGGCCCCCAGCCTTCTTGCCATAACCTCTCCGATAGTCGTCGGTCTCGTTCTCGGTGTCGGCGGCATGATCGGCATGCTGGTCGGCGGTCTGGCCTGCGGCTTCGCAGTTGCTATCATGATGGCCAACGCCGGTGGCGCCTGGGACAACGCCAAGAAATACATCGAGGCTGGCAATCTCGGCGGCAAAGGCTCTGACAATCACAAAGCAACTGTTGTCGGCGACACTGTCGGAGATCCTTTCAAAGACACCTCCGGCCCCTCTCTCAACATCCTGATCAAGCTGATGAGCATGGTTGCAGTTGTCGTAGCCGGCATGACCGTTTCCTACGCACCGACGATCCAGTTCTATTTCGGCTTCAACCCCTCAGAAATCCATTTCAAGGAAGAATTCAGCAAGCGCCTGAGCGCCCGCGAAGTCACTCTTCCCAGCCTGACCGAAGCTCCCGGCGCGGCAAAAAGCAGTGCGATCTTTGAAGACCCCCTCATGGGAACCGAAGACATCTATCTTCCCAACGAAGATGACGCAGCTGCCAGTGTTCAGACACCAAAAGTTCCCGAAGTAAAACCCGGAGAAATCAAACCTCTGCCAACCGACACCACACCAGCGGCAGATAAACCTGCTGATGGTGGTTTCTCAGGTGGTTTCAACGCTATAGAAGAAAAGCCCGCCGACAAGCCTGCTGAAGGTGGGTTTTCTGGTGGCTTCGATGCTATCGAAGACAAACCGGCTGACAAGCCCGCCGAAGGCGGTTTCTCTGGCAGCTTTGACGCCCTCGAAGGTGGCAGTGAAGATAAACCGGCCGACGAGCCCAAAGAAGAACCGAAAGAAGAACCGGCCAAAGACACCTCCGAAAGCTCAGGTGGTTTCGAAGGCATGTGATTATTCTCTTAAAAAAACAGCCCCTGCATTAGCAGGGGCTGTTTTTTTCGTAATCGCTATCTAAATATCTCACACAATTCTAATCGCGAACTTCGGGCAACCCGGGGCGCAATAGCCGCAGAGAACGCAACGCGCGTAATCGATAACCGGTGATTTTTCGCCAGGGCTTAGGGCCCCCTGCTGGCAGGTTTTTACGCAGGCATTGCAGTTGATACAGATTCCGGTATTGATGAACAGCCGCCGCTCACGGCCGGCGACCCGGCGGGCAAAATCTTCATCGACCGACTCATCCCGTGCCAGTTTTACGTTCATATCGACTTCGTCACGACTGGTCATGCCGACAACAGCCGAATCAACAACCTGCGCGGCAAAAAGCCAGCGCAAAGCAGCGGCGGCGTCTTTACGCAAATGCCCGCCGCCCAGCGGTTTCATCGCGTAGATTCCGATACCACGGGCACGGGCGCGTTTGAGAATATCCGTCATTTCATCCAGACTGGCATCGAGAATACCAATACCATCGCGGTTGTACATGGGGTGCAAAACTTCTATTCCTTCAGTGCCGGCGAGAAGATCGATGGTTCGAGCCGAATGCGAACTCGCGCCAACCGCACCGATCAGGCCGTTTTCACGGGCTTCCCGCAGATAGTTCAGAGCATCGCGGCGCGCTGCGATATCGTCGGCATCACGCACGGCATGCAACAGAAAAACATCTACGCGCGACAGGCCGGTCTGCTGCAGGCACTCGGCGACGGCGGCCTGCATGGCTTCGCGCGCGCGCGCGGCCGATTTCGAGGCAACAACCGGCGCCGGCCCCTTCCACTGGCTGAGGGCTGCGGCGACCTGTGGATAAGATCCGTACATCTGAGCTGTGTCGATAAAGGTTATACCCTGTGCGAGCGCATGCAAAATCACTTCGGCGCCAGCGGCGACACTGAGGCCGCGCTGCATCGGGCTCATGGTCAGAGTTCCAAGGCCGAGAAGGCCAACTTCGATTCCGGTTTTACCAAGCTGCTGCTTTTTCATGGGTGACTCCAGTAATTTTGAATAATTATAAACCATTTAGCCAGGTAGTTGTCGAGCAGGCAATTTTTCCAATTGCCAAGCGGACTTATATTGTATTAAGCTTTATTTGAAAAAGAGAAAGCATGGCAGGAGGCACGCAGTTGTATAAGATCGACACACAGCGTCAAGAGAGAATACTCGTACTCAACATCGAGGGTTATTGCGAAGCCGAAGCTGGAGAAGAGATAGCCGAAGCAATCGACAAGACTTTTGCTGCTGAAAAGCCAGCCGGGGTAATTTTTGATTTTAAAGAATGCAAGGTTATCAACAGCGTCTGCGTCTCAAGACTGATTGAAACGATAGAACTAATCGCCTACGACCATGAGACAGACACGGTTATCTGCGGTCTTGACCAGACCAAAGCGACATTATTTAAAATGGTCGGCATGCTTGATATGGCCGAACTCAAAGACAACGTTGCCGAGGGTATACAATATCTGTCGGAATGATTTTAAAATCGGCAAAGGTTCAACGCGTAACCATACTGACCGTAGTCGACTTGATAAAATCAAGAATTACTGGAACCCTTTTGACAACGACATCGCTTATCCCCTTAAGATTGGGATACCGTTTCATCCATTCGTCAGGTTGATCAAGAAGGCTGCGCTCAAATACTGCAAAACGGTAAAGGTAGGGATGGCGGCCTTCCGAAACCTCGCTGATGCGACTTAGGAAGGAACGATATTCCTTCATTCCTCCGCTTCTGGTGGGAATAATGGCAATGATACGGTAAATGTCGACAAGTTTTTGTATCAGCTGCAGTTGAATTTTTCCACCCTTGTAAGCCATCAGCTCAGGGTGAAGCATACCGTTGTAGTAATAACGTGACTGCACCAGACTGGCAACAAAATACTCATAAATAATTCGATAATAGCACATATCCTGATAAGACACTGAGTTAAAGCCGGTTCCACCGGCAGTGACCAGTTTCCCCTGTGCTTGCAGAATGCCATAATGTGGTTCGAGGTAGGCAACGATTTGATAGCAAAGTTGCGCCATGTCATACCAGGTTTCTGCAATCTTTTTGCGCAATTCGTATTGCTTTTCGAGATCGCTGGCTGGAGTAACGCCAAGTCGTGATCTCAGCTGCTTGATTTCGTTTTTGCGCTTGAGATAATACTGGGAACCAGAAAAATCTCTGGTTATAAGCGAAATTCGGCCGTAGGCCAGCAGGGCCTCCACGTTTTCACCAGTACTGGCCGAGATTTCAGAGATACTTTGTGATGGCCTGCCGAATACCTGTGCAGGAATTCTAGCATCGATCGCATCTTCATCGACAGCAAGCCCCAGATCGATCTTCTTGCGGGTAACCGGAGAAAAAAGCTGCACAGAAGTATTGAATTCGCCACAACCGGTCTGAGTCTTCCAGGTAAAATCAACCGCGCCCTGCATCAGATTTCGATCTTCATGATCACCAGACTTGGCGAGACGTTGGCCGGCAACATTGAATTTGAAATCCTTTACCGTATCGTAGAGAGGTTGCATCTGTGGATTGATGGAACCATCAGAGTTCAAGTCGATTTTTCCGAAGGGTGCTTTGGAATCTTCGATAAATGAAAAGAATACCGATTTGCCTTCGACAACCTCGAGTTCGCCGGAACTTCCTGATATTCCGAGGGTTTCGAAGCCATAAGGGTTGACCAGCAACTCTTCAATAATGTCTTCTGAGACCTTCTGTGACAGTACTACCGCATTGAGGTGATCAGCCGAGAACTGAAGTTCTTTGGAAGAAGACCTGACAAAGACCATATAAAGCAAAGCAACGCCAGCGAGAATCGAAAAACCGACCATAACCTCGACCAAAGTAAATGCCCGGCGATGATATATCATTCGATACCCCCAAGGTTCATCAACCCGATGTGCGCCAGAAACTGATATTCTCCTTTTTCGTTGATAACAGTGGCGTTAACCTGAACACTGGTTGGTGACAGACTGGTAAAATGCAGCTCACTGACTGAATCGAGCAATATTTTCTCGTTGTCTTCCTGGTATTTGCCAGAGTAGTCGCCCCTATAGGAAACCAGGCGATAAACCCGCTTTTTTATGAGGTTTGCATTTGTATTGTTAGGTTCGAGATAGAGAATGGTCATCTGGTTAATGACATCCTTGAATACCATGTATGGCAAAGTTTCGCCGGTCGTAGGCCGGACGATATCAGTGCCCATGCGGATCTGATCGACAAGGTTATCGAAAGCACGGCGAGATTCCATTTGCAGCAAGGCCTGCTGTGAAAGATTCTGCTGGGCTATTCCAACCGAACTGAACATACGCATGGCAGTGATGCCGACCAATGCAACCAGACCTGTTGCCACCACCAGTTCGACGATTGTAAATGCCTGCTTACGCTGTTTCAGCATGTCTAATACCCCTGATTGTCAATCGGAGGATCTTGTTCGGCAGAGGATAATTCAGCGTTTGCCTGAGCTTCCAGGGCCTTTAGCTCTGCCACGCGAGCTTCTGCCGCAGCCACTGCTGTAGTATAGGAAACTATCGTATCCTCGAATCCGGCAAGAGCGTCATCCATTGTCTGCCTGATTTCAGAAGGCATGCTATATCCGCTGACCGAACTGCGCATCGATGAAAGCCGGCCAAGATTAGTCTTATGCGTTTCAAGAGCTGCTGACCAACCAGTTACTGCTTCTTCAGCCTGCTCCACAGTAGTCAAACTTCGCAAAAAGCCGGCATGGGCGGTTACCAGATGGTCAGTGCCTAAAGCCAAAGCAGACGCCAGACTCTTCATCGCCGCAGCAACAGTCTGCGCTACTTTTGTCTCTAGAGCTTCACGTACTTCCGGGCTGGGGGCATCATCGATTCCATCTTTTACTCCTGATACAAGTTTATCCAGGGCATCGTATGTCTCTGTCTGGGAAATTGAAGCCTGCTCAAAGTAATCTTGCGCATTAGCCGCGTTGGAAAGATTGCCAGCAGCAGAGACTTCGTCCCAGGCAGCAGTGGTGTTGGTAAGCAGGCTTTCAGAAGAAGACAGAATCTGCTGCGCCAATCCATCGACATTGAAACCGCTCATTGAATCCGCGGCTGCTGTGGTGCCACTTAAGCCTGAATTAGATGAAGAGGGTGTCGTCCCCGATGAAGAGCTCTGTCCGGGCCCGGGCGAGCCAGGCTTTTCGACTGCGGGTTGTGGTGCCATGCTGACCGGCACAACCGGCCGTTTATTATTCATGCTCTCTTCGCGCGCTGAAACTGGCCAGTTTTGCTCGAAATCACCAGGAACCCGAGCTCCGATCTTTCGCAAGATACTTTCGGGATCAGCCATTTTAACCAACTCAGAAGCGGTATGATCTGATTTTTTCTGATTTGCCGCCCTTTTTGCCAGCAAATCATTTACTTTGCCAGCTATGGGGCGTGGTCCAGAGAATACAGGAAAATCTTCGGGATCGGCCGTTGCATACATTTCAGTGATAATATTGTTGGAAATATCAAGTAGATCTTCGTTTACTCTGATGCGCCAGAAAAACATCCGGGTGATGCCGGCAAGTGTGGTTCTAACATAAATGTCAGCCTGAAAATCTTTTCCTGCCGTGTTCTCGGCAAAAAGATCGTAAAAACCGTCCTGCAAAGCAACTTTATTTTCGATATAGGGTTCTTTAAGAAAAGGGCGGGATGCCCAGGAAAAAGTGTGAATCTTGGCGCAAACACGAGAGAAAGCAGAATATGCAATAAGAAACGACAGCTGTTGATTGTTGGTACGATAAACTTGCGTTCGGACTCCCTGGTTGAGTCCGGTCATGGTAGTTACCAGGCCCAGAACAGCAATGATAGCGAACAAACTCAACGGCAAGACCATACCAGTTCTGCTGAATATTTTTCTCATGATAGCCTCCAACAAAAGAAGGACAACGCCTTGCACCAACTCAAGGACGCAGTTACAAAAACCCTGTTCTGCAATGACTATGGGACTGGCTACTGATTTTGTTACACGGGTAATACTCTATTCTACCACACCCCCGCCCTAAGTCAAGAATGGCCCCAGCCTCTGTCACATTTGAATGTATGTTCTGTCGTCATTGCGAGGAGTGTAGCGACGAAGCGGTATGCCGCAGGCATAAGCCAGCTCTGAGCTAATCCTTCTGTCTGTGAGATTGCTTCGTCGGGTTGACGCCCTCCTCGCAATGATTGTGTTTAAACACGTATTCATATTTGACAGAGGACCAGTGTATGACCTTAGAATATCACCTGAATTTAAAACGGTTGAATCTGGCACTTTGTTTCATTTGAAGCATGCTGCTTATACTGACGGATGGTAAGCAGCTGATGGTTGTTTTGCCCCAGGGTTTGTGCTAATCTCAGGTGTTCCAAACTGGAGGCATGCCCATGAGTTCTGCGCAACTTGAACATTCGCTTAAACTGGATATCAAGGCCGCTCCCGGCTGCTTTTCACCCACAGACGGAACCAGTCTGACCAGGCTGGTAAAATAACTCGATGTACATTGCTCCAGCCACAAATATCAGCGGCGAATTGTCATTTCCCGGCGACAAGTCGATTTCGCACCGACTGGTGCTGCTTTCACTGCTGAACCGCGGGCAGATAGAAATCACCGGCATTTCAGACTGTGCCGATGTAAGAAGCAGTCTGTCAGCAGTAAAGCAACTCGGCATCCGCGTAACACAAAAAGGCGGGGTAACGCTACTTCAGAACAATTCCACACTGGCGCGACAGGGCCATTTTAACATCGACTGCGGCAATTCCGGCACGACCGCCAGACTTCTGGCCGGCATTCTGGCAGGGCAGCCAGGGTTTTACCGACTTTTTGGCGATGAGTCCCTGAGCCGACGCCCAATGCGCCGCATAGTAGAGCCATTAAACGCGATGAATGCAAACATCAGCGCAGGGCCAAACGACAGTCTCCCTCTGGAAATCTCGGGCAGCAGATCTTTGCGGGCCGCCAAACTGAGTAATCCGACCGGCTCAGCCCAGGTTAAATCAGCAATAATGCTGGCAGCGTTACAGTCGTTCGGCGAAACAACGATCAGCGAACAAATCTCAGGCAGAGATCACAGCGAGCGCCTGTTCAGCCGACTCAATCTGCCGATCAAAATCGACAGCCAAGGCGTCAGCATAAAAGGCCCGGCCGATTTATCCGGGAATCACAGTTTTAGTGTGCCAGGAGACATAAGCAGCGCCGCTTTTTTTGCGGTAGCGGCAAGTATCATCCCCGGCAGCAGTCTGCTGCTGAAAAACGTTCTGCTGAACCCAACCAGAACAGGTTTTATTGAGGTTCTACGTCGCATGGGCGCCAACATCGTCACCCTGCTCACCTCAGAAACCTGGGAACCATATGGCAATATCAGCGTCACAAGCGCAGATCTGCGCGCCACCGCGATCGAGGCGGACGAAGTTCCCTTTCTGATCGATGAACTGCCGGCACTGGCGGTAGCCATGGCATTTTCCAAAGGCAAATCGCGTGTAACCGGTGCCGGCGAGCTGCGACACAAGGAAACAGACAGAATTCGCGACCTGGTCAGTCAGCTAAAACTGGCCGGAATAAAGTGCAACGAGCTGATCGACGGCTTCGAAATAGAAGGCGGCTCTTGCATCAGCCGGCAGGCAAATCTTGATTCCTGCGGTGATCACCGACTGGCTATGAGCTTTGCAATAATGGCACTCGGCAGTAAAAGCGGCCTGGAGATCAAAAATAGCGATTGCATCGCAGTATCATTGCCAAAATTCTTTACAATGCTGCACAAATGCACCGGGCAAAAAAACTGAGCATTATCCTTTTTTTGCTTGCAACTTTTTGCGAGATGATGTACACTTTCGCCCATTAGTCGTCCGTTGTTTTCACAGGCGACGATCAAAAGGAGCCTTGTTCTAGTCTTGGATTCACCAAACCAGACAGATATTTGTGAAGTCATTGCCATCGACGGTCCAGCCGGGGCAGGAAAAAGTACGGTAGCCAGAAAGGTTGCCGAAAAACTTGGGTACAATTACCTCGACACTGGCGCCATGTATCGCGCAATAACCTTCAAAGCCCTGCAGGAAAAGGTCGAATTTTCCAACAGCCGCGAGCTTTATCGCTGTGCAAGCGAGAGTGGCCTGCGCTTTGAAGAAAAGAGCGGCAGTTCGTTCCCATCTGTCTATCTGCATGACCTCGACGTCACTCACGACATTCGCAAGCCAGAAGTCGCCCGCCACGTCTCAGAAGTGGCCGCCGATCAAGGTGTGCGCCAGTGCATGACCGACCTGCAGCGTCAGATCGGCCAACATGGCAGGTGGGTGGTTGATGGGCGTGACATCGGTTCTGTGGTTTTCCCCAAGGCCCGTGCCAAGATTTTTCTCACTGCGTCTATCGAAGAAAGGGCCCGCCGCCGCTACGAAGAACTCAAAGCCAAAGGTTTTGATGCTGATCTTACAAGCCTGCAGCAGGAAATCGCGCGCCGCGACGAATATGATTCGAACCGCGAGATTGCTCCGCTCATTCAGGCCAAAGACGCCATTTTGCTGGATACAACCAGTCTGAACATCGAACAGGTGGTCGACCGGATTATCAATATCGTAACTAATACCCGGGACAAATTGATCCCAATGGAGGAACGTATGACCGAAGTCAACACAAACACACACCAGGAACCAACTGAAGACACCATGGAAAACCAGATGACCATGGAGGAAGCTCTTAGTGGCGAGTTCCGAACAATCTCCAGGGGAGCGATTGTGACCGGAACTGTGATCGAAAAGAACCAGTCCGGAATTTATGTCGATCTGGGCTACAAGTCTGACGGCATCGTGCCGATCGAAGAATTCGACGGAGAAGAAGACAAATTCAACGTCGGCGACCAGATCAGAGTTTATGTCAAGAAAGTCGATGATGGGCACGGTCAGCTGATGCTGTCTTTCCGCCGCGCCAAAGAGCTTGGCTCATGGGACGAAATCAACGACGCTTTTACCAATAAAACCCCGCTGGAAGCTACTATAACCGAACGCATCAAGGGCGGTTATAATGTCGATATCAAGGGTGTGCGCGCTTTCCTGCCGCAGAGTCAACTCTCCCACGGCAAAAACGCAAAAGAAAGCATCGGCAAGACTTTTCCGATGCTGGTCACCGAATTTGACCGCCGCCGCAAAAACGTCGTGGTTTCTGAACGCGCCATTCTCGACAAGGTTCGCGACAAGCGCAAAAACGAAATATTTGAACAGTTTAACGTCGATGACGTGATCAAGGGAACCGTCTCAAGAATCGTTGAATACGGTGCTTTTGTCGATCTCGGCGACGGCGTCGAAGGCCTGATTCACCGCAACGATCTGAGCTGGTCAGTGATTTCCAACCCGCGTGAAGTTGTTCAGCCGGGCGAAGAAGTCGAAGCCAGAATCCTCAAGATGGACGTCGAAAAAGGCAAAATCAGCCTTGGCCTCAAACAAAAGAAGGACAACCCCTGGGAAAGCGTCGATAACCGCTATCAGGTTGGCAAGAAGTATCATGGCCGCGTCAAAAACCTCATGGATTTCGGCGCTTTCGTCGAACTCGAAGAAGGTATCGAAGGCCTGGTACACATTTCTGACCTGTCATGGGCCCGTAACATCAAGCATCCAAGTGAAGTTGTCGCTTCCGGTGCCGAAATTGACATAGTCGTCAAAGAAATCGACAAGGAAAAGAAGAGAATTTCTCTCTCCTACAAAGAAGTTCTTCCACATCCGTGGGATGAAGTCACTGCCAAATACAAAATCGGTGACGTGGTAACCGGCAAGGTTAACAACATGACCGACTTCGGCGCCTTCATCGAAATTCAGCAGGGTATTGAAGGCCTGTTGCATGTCTCCGACATGGACTGGGTCAAAAAGATCAATCACCCCAAAGAAGTCCTGGAAAAGGGCCAGGAAATCAGCGTCAAGATACTCAACATTGACTCTGCCAACCACCGCCTCTCTCTCGGTCTCAAGCAGACAACCACCGACCCCTGGGAAACCGTTGAAAGCACCTACAAAGTGGGCGATCAGGTTACCGGCGTCGTTAAGAACATCGTCAACTATGGCGCTTTTGTTCAGCTGGAAAGCGGCCTCGAAGGCCTGCTGCACGTTTCTGAATTCTCGTGGCAGAACGAAGTCGAAAATCCGACCGAAGCTCTCAAGGTTGGCGACCAGGTCACTGTCATGGTTTATGAAATCGATAGAAACAAGCAGAAAATCGGCCTGTCACTGCGCCGCATGCAGGATGACCCCTGGCGCGATATTGAACGCAAGTTCGGCAAAGACAGCGTACATCAGGGCAAGATCACCAATCTGCTTGAGAATGGCGTCGAAGTTGAAGTTACCGAAGGCATTACCGGCTTCGTACATATTTCACAACTCGCCGCCCAGCGTGTCAACACCCCATCCGAAGTGGTCAAAGCCGGCGATGTCGTGACCTACAAAGTTCTCGAACTCGACCGCAAGAATCGCCGCCTCAAGCTTTCGATCAAGGAAGCCAGCATGGACAGCGACACCAAAGAACTCAAAAAATATCAGGCCGAATCAGAAACCGGCTTCTCAGACACAATTGGCGACCTGCTCAAGGAACAACTCGAGTCTTTCAAACAGAAACTTGAGAAGTAAGAGCATCAGCCCGTCTGAAATTCATGCTTGACAACAGACGCTGCCCCAAAGTAAAAAAAGGGGCAGCGTTTTCTCTTGCAGATTCATCTGCAACTATCCAAAGAAACAACTGGAGGATGTATGACTAAGAAAATAGGAATCAACGGATTTGGACGCATCGGCAGAATGGTATTAAGGGCTGTTCTCGAAAACACTGAACTTGAAGTAGTTGCCATCAACGACATTACCGACGCCAAAACCCTTGCTCATCTTCTCAAATATGACTCTATTCACGGCAAAGCCAAATTTCAGGTCGAAGCTCAGGAAGGGGCTCTCCTGGTCAACGGCAAAACCATCAAGATTTACGCCGAACGCGATCCCGGCAATATCCCCTGGAAACAACATGGCGTAGAATATGTTGTTGAATCTACCGGTCTTTTTGTTGACAAGGAAAAAGCTGAAGTTCATATTACCAAGGGTGGCGCCCGCAAGGTTATCATCTCGGCCCCGGCCAAGAACGAAGACATCACAATCGTCCTGGGTGTCAACGAAGACAAATATGATCCGGCAAACCATCATGTAGTCAGCAATGCCAGTTGCACTACCAACTGTCTGGCTCCGGTTGCCAAAGTTATGAATGACAAGTTTGGCATCGAAAAGGGTCTGATGACCACGATCCACTCATACACCGGCGATCAGCGCATCCATGACGCTCCCCACAAAGACCTGCGCCGCGCCCGTGCTGGTGCTCTGTCAATGATTCCAACGTCTACCGGCGCCGCCAAGGCAATCTCACTGGTCATCCCCGAACTTAAGGGCAAACTTGATGGTTTCGCAATCCGAGTACCGACCCCGAACGTATCGGTTGTCGATCTGGTTTTCAACGTAAAAAAAGCAACCACTGCCGAAGAAGTGAATGCTGCAGTTAAAGAAGCCGCTGCTACCACCAGGAACAAAGGTATTCTTGCCTACAGCGACGAGCCGCTTGTCAGCATAGATTTTAACGGCGATTCACACAGCTCAATATTTGATTCTCTCTCAACCAAAGTAATCGATGGAAATCTCGTAAAGATTCTCTCATGGTATGACAATGAATGGGGTTACAGCTGCCGCGTACGCGACCTGATCATTTACATGGCCAGCAAATAACCGGAGTCTGCCTCATATTGAAGCCAACACAGGGAATCCGCACTGCGGGTTTCCTGTGTTTCTTTTTTGCTGTATAATACTTTGCACAATCCCCTGTTAAATGGAGGAACCTAATATGTTCAGAACGATCAGAGACATCGCCCTTTCCGGCCGCAAAGTCCTGGTGCGCGTCGATTTTAACGTGCCACTCGATGAAAACCGTAATATCACCGACGACACCCGCATCAGAATGGCCCTGCCGACCCTCAACCACATTCTCGACAATGGCGGCAGACTTGTGATAATGAGCCATCTTGGCCGTCCCAAGGGTAATGTCGAACCTAAATACTCTCTTAAACCTCTGGTGGCACATCTCAGCAAGCTGCTCGGCAAGCCAGTTCAGTTTGCTGAAGACTGCATCGGCGAAAAGGCCGCAACTGTCGTCAATAACCTGAAAAACGGCGAAGTCGCAATGCTCGAAAATCTGCGCTTCCACAAAGAAGAAGAAAAAAATGATCCGGCCTTTGCCAAAGCTCTGGCAGCACTTGGTGACATCTTCGTCAGCGACGCTTTCGGGACCGCGCACCGCGCCCACGCTTCGACGGCCGGCATCGCCGACACGCTTCCCGCCTATGCCGGCTTTCTCATGGAAAAGGAAATCAACTATCTCGGCAAAGTAACCACCTCACCAGATCGCCCGCTTGTGGCCATTATGGGTGGCGCCAAAGTCAGCGACAAGATTCTCGTCATCGAGAACCTGCTCGAAAAG